>JAUNJE010000048.1 GCA_030533415.1 Eubacteriales bacterium
GATTAAGTGTACGCGGAGCGGTTACAAGGAGGTTTGGATCGGCCCAGACGCCGGTAGTATAGGTGTTGTCACATACCAGTACTCCCTTTTCAAAATGAAGCTTTGCCGGTTCTCCCACCTTGCGGTAGCCGGCGGGCACCCCGGTTTCTTCTAAGGTAAAGCAATCTCCAAACTTACTTTTAATTTCATCCGGGGACAGGGGCATGCCCTCATCGTCTACAAATACAATCTGGCCGTTGCTGTCCGTTGTGTATGAATATGCATTTCCATTCTCTGACCTCACAGTAAATTCGACACCGGCCAAAGGCTCACCATACTGGTTGACTTTGGTAATGGCCGTGGCGGGGTAGGATGAGAGGTTATACTTCAGCGAAAGATTGGAAGCATTGCCGCCGCGTTCCAGATAGAAAAACCGCAGCGTATGGTAGGTGTTGTCTTTGAAAATTCCGTTCTCTAAGTCCGCGCTGTTAAAGAAATCGGCGAAAGATTTTTCAACACTTTGATTCGTCTCATTGTATACCCTGTCAATTGACACGGTTCCTATTGCAAAATCAATCTTTACCCCAGCCTTATCATGGATACCGCCTAAGTCGGCTATCAGCACATTGTCCACGAATATCCACACATCATCGTCGCCAGAAAACGTAAAGGTCATGTTCTCTCCGGCATCCGTAAGCCCTTTTTGTTTCTGCACAAAGCGAGTGGTCAATGTCATACCGAAGAAATGGTTCAGTTTGGTTGAGGCATTAGTTTCCTTTGTGACGCTGCTATAGTCATCAAAGGGGAAGAACTGGCCATTATTTGCAGTGCCTCCATTTGGCTGAAATGTAACTGCCCAATCATCATAAAGCAAGAAGCTGTCAGAATCCGGATTAAATTCCGCATAATTTTTCGTGCTGTCATAGTAGTAATAACCTGACGCATCAACTTGCAGTAAATTACTTACGTTGCTGTATGCCTTCCTGTAAGCACATTCTGTGGAAGGGTCGAACAGATAAGCCAAAGACTCCTCCCGGCCAATACCCAGCGAATCATTCACCGCCGTAACAGGGTAACCCTTCATTAAGGCGCTATTTACAATGCCCTGTAAAACGCCGCCATCTGCACCTGTCCATTTGTTTACATGTCCAGTGATTGCATCACTTTCGCCATTCGAAGAAAACTTCAAAACATGATCAGTGTTGATTCCTTGATTTGAATACCCAACCTGCCCCTCATTCTCACCCGTTACCCAATAGTCAAACAGATTGATCACCGTACCAGCGGGGGTAACGCCGGGTACCAGTGTGCCTTTGGTCGTGATGTTCCAGGTATAAGTATCATCACCTATCGTTATCGTGACTTTTGTTGTTCCGTCTGCCACGCCCGTAACCGTTGCCATGCCATTTTCATCAATTTCAACAGCCGCAACCCCAGCATTTTCATTTCCCGTTACCCTCGCTCCAGCGGGCAGCTCTATCTGTACCGTTTTCCCTGCGTATACAGTGATTTCATCGGTTACGGTTACATTCAGTGTTGTTGTCCCGGCTGTTACTGTCGCTGTGCCGGCCTCTTTCGCCGTAATGGTCAGTTCATAGGGCGCTACCTTGGCAACGTGGGAATACTTGTCAGTAGTGCTGGTGCTGGGATAGAGAACATAATATGCGCTCCCTGCCTCAGCAACAATCAGGTATTGGCCATTATCAGTGATAGCATCCAAACTTGTTACCTGTTTATAGCCAGGAATCTCATTTGAAGATTCTGTGCCATCTGTTACCGGGGTATAAAGCAGGAAGGTACATGCTGCCAATGTCTCACTCTTTGCTCCATTTAGATTTTCATATCGATCAAAAAATGCGTTCCCATCTCGATAAAAGTAAAGATATGTACTGCTATTGTTATGTAAATAAAATTCCCCCCCAATCGTTGAAGGCTCAATCACAGTATTTGTCTCGGTCGAGTTACCGGGGCATTTCGCATCATTACTTTCAGCCGGACTTAGATATATCTCATTTGATGCAATTTTATATGTATTGTTTTCGTTTTCAACTTTTGTAAAAGTATACAACGCATTGCTGATATCAACCATATCCTCCACAAATGCCGAACTTGTTCCCAAACCCAGTTTTGCCGGGCGAATGGCCGTTGAAACGGCGCTGACAACATCTTCACCTTCAATTTCGATGTTCAAACTGCAGGCGCCAACTTTACGCACCTGCCCGGGGTAGAGCGTCAATGCAGCTTCATCGGCCGCATAGGCCACAGGGTCATTGGACAGCACCACCGCATAGGTGGAAAAGCCCTCCGTCTGAAAGGTCAAGCCGGACAGCTCCTCGTTTTCATCCCGCTGGACTTCCACCTCGCGCAGGGCTACGGGCGCGGCCTCCTCCTGGGCATAGTGCAGCACCGTCACCTGCTCCGCAGGCTCGGAAAGCTGTCCTTGCAGGAAGGTGATGGTCACGACGGCGGAATCCTCCACAGGAAGATACGCCTCGCCGGTATAGAAGCTCAAATCATACAGGACGATCTGCGTCAGCGTTCCCGCAATAGCATCCTGGGCCTGCTGCTCCAATTGGGAATAGCGGTCCTCTTCCTGGGTAATTGGCGTGACCAGAAGCTTGGCCGTCTCAGGCACCTGGCTGTCCGCTGGCAGCACCACCGTAACAAGAAGCGTTTCATCTTCATACCGGTATTCCCTTCCCGGCTGGAGATAGCATTCCTCCGTATGGGTATGCGCTTCCACTGCGCAGGTCAAAAGCGCCTCGCCGCCATCCGGATCCGGGCCGTAGCATTCGTCCGTGTGGATATGCTCCTCTTTGCCGCACAGCGGCTCCTGCTCTGTTTCGCTGACTGTGGGGGCAGTGGTCTGCTCCGTAGTCTCCTGCTCTTCAGAAGCGTAACATTCCGGGCTGTGGGTATGCTCGGTTGTGGTACAGGTCAGTTCGCTGATGCTAACCGTTTCAAAGCAGGAATCCGTATGCTCATGGCTCTGAACTTCTATCTGGCCGCAGGTCAGGTAAGGTTCCTGTCCCTCCGGGTGGGCATAGCACTCGTCGGAATGGGTATGGAGAATGATCTCTTCCTTCCCGCAAGTGAGACTGGTCTCATAGCAGGCATCGGTATGGGAATGGCCCCCGCTTTCCTCCTGGCCGCAAATCTTCTCATAGCAGTTTTCGGAATGGCTATGCCCCTCTTCTGTCTCCCCACAGACCAGTTGATAGCAGTCTTCTGTGTGGGTGTGTCCTTCGCTCTCTTCCTGGCCGCAGGTCAACTGGGTTGTGTAGCAGGCATCCGTATGGTCATGGGCCTCGCGCTCCTCCAGTGTACAGATCAGCTCGCCCGTGTCATCATAGCAAAGATCAGAATGCGTATGCACCCAAAAATCCGCGTACAGGCAGAGCTGGTTTCCCTCTTCGTCAAAGCAGTCCTCCGTGTGGGGATGGTCAGGCGCGCAAGACTGGGTGCGAACCGTCTTTTCCGTATAGCAGTCATCGCCGTGAGTGTGCTCCGCCAATTCGCAAACCGGCTCGGAAGACAGCGTGATCGCCGGCAAAATCAGAGCATAAACCGTGCAGAATACCACTGCCGCTGCCAAGGTGACAGCCGCGTTTTTCCACAACTTTCTCTTTTTCTTCGCGTTTAGCAGAGCATCCGCTCTCTGTTTTATCTGGCGCTCCATATGCGCCCTCCTTCCCGGAAGGGTATATTTTAACAGCATTCATCAGGTTTCCCGAAGGGAAACCTGGCGCGGGCCCGCGCCGCCGATCTTCGGTTCTTGTTTCGGGATTTTACCGCATCCTACATGGGGCCGAAACCGGACATGGGCCACACCCGGAAAACCAGCTTGCCCACGATCTGCTCCTGGGCAATACAGCCGACGGCCGCATTCCGGGAATCCACACTGACGCTTCTGTGGTCACCGATCACAAAAACTCTGGATTCCGGCACCTGATATGGCAGTTCAATATCACAATTGCCCAGGGCCTTTTCCGTCAGATACGGCTCGTCCAGGGGTTCCCCGTTGATGGAAACGGTACCGTCCTGCCCAATATCCACCCAGTCCCCCGGCATGGCAATCACACGTTTTACAAGAATTTTATTGTTATAGTAAAAACAGACAATATCACCAGGCGTAAAATGATCGGTTTTCACAGACACCACGATATCCCCACCGGTAAGTGTCGGTGTCATGGAATCGCCGTAGATCCGCAGCACCGGCAGCCATAGTGTGGCGATCAGGATCGCCGCTGCCGCCACGGTGATCAGCATATATACCGTGCCGCGCAGGGTGCGGCGGTATTGCCGCTTGTACCGCTCCCGGGACAGTTCTTTTTCAATCTGAGAAACCTTCGGCAAATCCGTCGGTAACCTGCGTTTCATAGCCGCTCCTTTTGTTGTCTTTTGTTCCAGTTCGGGACACAGCGAAATCCGGTGAGCGCTGTTCTACATCCCAGTTTCCGCCCTGCGGCGAATGGCCTCACAGGAGGCACGGGTCCTGTCCAACAACTCCCGGCATTTCATCTGGACCTGGGCATAAAGCCGGTCCGCTTCCTCCCGGCGCTGCCGGCTCTCGGTTTCCAACCGCTGAATATTGGCAAGGTATACATCCGCAGAACGCTGGGCCGCCTCAAATACACCGCTGAGCTGCAGGGATGCCTCTGCAATAGAGCCGGCATTTTGAAGCTGGATGTTCTGTTCTTCCAACCGCTGCTCCAACTGCGCCAGACGTTCTTCCAGCTCCTCCACGGTTTTGCCCTGCATCAGAAGGATCTCCAACAGTTCCGCCCTGCTCAATTTTCTCAGTTCCCGGTCGGTCATATTCGTTTCTCCCTATATATGCGCAGGCCCAAGCCTGCCGCCAATCGGTGCACAGCCGATATTATGGCAAAATCGGTCTGGCAACCCCATTTTTCGATATCTTATTTTATAGTATAACTTTTTGAAGAATATGTCAAGTTTTTTCCAACCGATTCCTTTTGCTAACTATAGGAAAAACAGTCCAGTTTCCAGCATAAGCTTAATCATAAAGGAGGAATCCTATGGAAACTAAGACTGTAACCATTCATTGTGCATATTCTGACAACGGAATAGACATTTCCGTGGCAATCCGGGAATCCTTGCGTTTTTTTGTGCAAAAGGAACTCGGCGTTTTAACACCAGTTCCCCAACACCACACAGCGCAGTAGTGCCGCGACCGTTTCCGGGAGGTAGGTATGTTCCTAGAAATCAATGATCCCATGGTTTACCATGTAGCGCTATATATCAGATTATCTAAGGAGGATGAGAACGACGGCCCTTCTCAGAGTGTGACCAACCAAAAATCACTGCTGGAGGAATTTGTAAAGCAGCACCGACTGTCGGTTTATGATATATATATCGATGATGGCTGGTCCGGCACAAACTTTGACCGGCCGGATTTTCAACGGATGATTGCCGATATAGAGACAAAAAAGGTAAATATGGTCATTACAAAAGATCTTTCCCGGCTTGGCCGTGACTACATCATGGTCGGTCATTACATGGAGCGCTACTTCCCCGAAAAGCGGGTACGGTACATCTCCTTGCTGGATGGCATCGACACCGGTGTGGAATCCACTTCCAACGATATCACACCCTTCCGGGCCATAATGAACGACATGTACGCTAAGGACATCTCCAAGAAAATCAAGAGCGTTAAGCGGGATAAGCAGCGCAAAGGCCAATTCATCGGAGGTAAACCCATGTACGGCTATAAGATGCATCCCACGGAGAAGAACAAAATCGTCCCCGACGAAGAGGTTGCTCCCATTGTGCGGCGGATCTACGCCATGGCAATGGACGGTATGAGCTGCCGCAAGATTGCCGCTGCCCTTAACGAGGAAGGCATCCCCACCCCCGCCACGTACGCCGGGCTGCCTGTTGGCAAACCGGGACCTTACACCGGGTTGTGGAGCAGTGAACGTATCTCCGAAATGCTGCAAAACGAGACCTATATTGGGAATATGGTTCAAGGACGGCAAGTGAAAATCAGCTACAAGTCAAAGAAATGCCTGAAACAGGACCGGGCAAACTGGGTTGTTGTAGAGGGGACACACGAGCCTCTGGTAGACTTGGAAACCTTCCGCAAAGTACGGATGCTGATAGAGAGCCGCAGGCATACCCGAAGCCGGACCTATGATTTCCTTCTGAAAGGGTTGATCTTCTGCCATGAATGTGGGTATCCTTTGGCAGTGCTCAACCGAAAAAACGCCGCCGGTGAGGACCGGTTGTTTTTTGTCTGCCGCACCTATCAGAGGTTTTCCAAAGCCGGGGTCTGCTCCTGTCACTCCATTAAGGAGAAGACGGTCACAGACGCTGTCATTGCCAAAGTCCGGAAAGTATGCTCTGCTTATCTCGATCCAAATGAACTGCTGCCCATCGCGAAAGAAATTGCTGCGGAGGCCAAAGAAGCAGATAATACCAAAGAGGAAATTCAATCTCTGCAATGCAGGATGGAAACCATGACTGTCAACCTTGACAAGATGTATATGGATAAGCTGGCCGGGATTCTGAATGAAGATGACTTCCAGCGCATCTACCGAAAGGTCAAGGCAGACCGGGCTGCGCTGGAATCCCGGGTGAAGGATCTCCACAGGCAAAAAAAATCCCCCGCAAAAGCGGAGAAGGAGACAGAGGCTCTGGTACAGCGCTTCATCGAAAGCAGCTGTGCCAGCCGGGAATTTCTGGTCAGTCTCATTGAGCGTATTGAACTCAGTGAAGACAAACAAATTTATATAAAATTCCGTTTCAAACAGCCGGATCCGGTATGTTTTGAAGCGAATTTTTAACATCTCATCACTTACAATAGCCGGGGCGGGATACATAACTGCGGCTGATTCCTGTGAGTTCCGCCACCTCCCGCTGGCGTTTTGGCGGCTGGCCGTCCAGGCCGTAGCGCAGCAGGATCACCTGCCGCTCCTGTTCCGTCAGGCAGGTATCCATGGCCCGGCGCAGCTGCAGCACCATCTCCCGGGAGGAAACCTGCTCCAACAAGTCGCAGTCCTCGCAGACCACATCCATCAGCGCCAGCGGCGCGCCATCGGCACCGGTCTCTATGTAATCGAACAGAGATACATCCTGAGCACTTTTGCGCTGGGCGCGGAAATGCATCAGGATTTCATTTTCCACGCACCGGGCGGCATAGGTGGCCAGCCGCGCACCCTTGGCGGGGTCAAAGGTGGTGATCCCCTTGATGAGTCCGATGGTGCCGATGGAAATCAGATCCTCCTGGTCGGCAGTTTGGGCGTAGTATTTTTTCATAATGTGCGCGACCAGGCGCAGGTTGCGTTCAATGAGAATATTCCGGGCTTCCAGGTCCCCCTGCTTGGCGAGAGCCAGATAACGGCGCTCCTCTTCTTCACTCAGGGGCTTTGGGAAGGAACCGGTGTTCAATTGCAGCGAATACAGCAGCGAGCTTAAAATCAGCCAGGCTGCGGCGATCATACGCATCACCTCCTAAGCAACTGTATTCGCCATTGCCCGTCCCTTTTCCGAATGAAATCACGAAAATACCGCAGCCGTGAACGAATTGTAAACATTGGGAAGGCAGGTCCTTTGTTCACATTTCTTTTACAGAAGCAGGCGGCTTTTTTCAGCCTTCATTCAGCAAAAAATGGTATTGTGTTCGTGAGGTCAAGAAAAACGCCTCACACGGTGCGGTCCGCTGGCCGCCTTCCCGGAGAGGGATACTCGGATCAAACAGCAGGGAGGCGGTCCAATGGCGCACGGTGTTCCCAATATTTCTTCCGTGCGGTTCCATAACGGGCCGCACACCATTCAAGTATCATACAGGAGGTTTTACCATGAACGAATATGAATTCGATTTTCAACAGCCAATGCCGGAAAATGAGCAGCCCCAGTCTTCCGGCTATGTACAGCCGCAGACCTATCCTTCCTACCGGGAAGCACCTCCAAAAGCACCGAAGAAGTCCGGGGGCAAGGGGATAGCGGCCATTGCCCTGTGCTGTGCCCTTCTGGGCGGTGTCCTGGGAACCGGCGGCACTCTGCTGGCCGGACATTACCTGGGCAGCAGCCAGTCTGCCGCTGCCGGGAAGAATGTGTCTACCATGGTGGAAGGCCTGCGGGAGAGCAGTGTGATCCAAACCGTCCAGGTCGACACCGGAAAGCAAATGACCGCAGCTGAGGTCTATGCCGCCAACGTGCATTCCACCGTAGGCATTACCACCTCGGTTACCACCAACTATTTTGGCTTTCAGACCACTTCCGCGGCCTCCGGCTCCGGTTTTATCATCACGGCTGACGGCTATATCCTGACCAATTATCATGTCATTGAAAATTCCAACAGCATCACCGTGTCCATGTATGATGGGACCACCTATGACGCCGCTTTGATCGGTTACGACGAAAGCAATGACATTGCTGTTTTGAAAATCGACGCGGACGGCCTGACGCCCGTTATTCTGGGAGATTCCGACAACCTGAACGTTGGTGACAGTGTGGTTGCCATCGGCAATCCTCTGGGTGAGCTGACCTTTTCCCTGACCGCCGGCCTGGTCAGTGCTAAGGACCGGCAGGTGACCCTTTCCAGCAATGTCACCATGAACCTGCTTCAGACCGACTGCGCCATCAACTCCGGCAATTCCGGCGGCGCCCTGTTCAATTTGTACGGTGAGGTCATAGGCGTTACCAATGCCAAGTATTCCAGTTCCTCCTCTTCCGGAGCATCCATCGACAACATCGGCTTTGCCATCCCCATCAACTCTATCCGAAGCGTCGTAGAGAGCATTATTGAAAAAGGCTATATCTCCAAGCCCTACATGGGCGTTACCGTGGCCGATGTCAGCACGGAATCCCAGATGTACGGTCTGCCCCAGGGCGCGGCCATCTACTCCGTGGCGGAAGGCGGCCCTGCGGAAAAGGCGGGATTGCAGACCGGTGACATCGTCACGGGAGCGAACGGTACCGACATCACTTGCCGGGAAGACCTGGTCAATGTGGTCAGTGCGATGAAGGTAGGCGACGAGCTGACGGTGACGGTATACCGCCAGGGGGAAATTTTGGACATCACCGTTGTGATTGAGGAACAAATTCAGTCCGCGCTGGCAAATGAGACCCAGCAGAGCAGCCAGAGTGGCTCCCCCAGGGGCTACGGCGGCAGATACTGATCTTCCTATTAAAATGTTCCATTCTGACGAATGAAACTTTTTAATTGAATATGCGAATCAAGAGTTAAATTGTTTGGAAAAAACGGGAAAACACACCAGTTGTCATCCTGAGCGGGCGGAGCGAGTCGAAGGATCTTGGCACTTAAGTTACGTACCAAGAAAAAGCAAATGCGAAGATCCTTCGACTCCGCCGCCTTTGGCGGCGACCCTCAGGATGACAGCCGTTCAGAATACTTTCCCTGTTTCAACTCTTGATTCACATTGAATATCAGTATGATGCCGTTTCTTACAGTATAAACAGCATCGCAAGGCATCTCCGGTTCCGTCCGAACCGGAGATGCCTTCCCTTGTTTTCTGTGGCAGCATTTACGTGAATGTATCCTGTGGAAAAGTGATTGACAACCCGGAAAAAACACGATACACTATACTTTAGAAATGTAAACACGGCATGAGTCCTTTCGCGGGATAAAGGGAAGTCGGTGCAAGTCCGAAGCGAACCCGTCACTGTAACAGGGAGCGAAGCGCAGATGTCATTGGGAGAGTCCTCCTGAGAAGGCGCGCTAAGCGGTGATCTGAAGCCAGGATACCTGCTCATGCCGATTTTGGACCAAGACTGCGGTGATCAGTCCATGGATAATTGGGCAGCAATGCCCTTTTGTTGGGCAGCCGTAGGGCTGCTTATTTTTTGTTCAGGCGCCGGTTTCCTGCCTGGATAAAAAGAGAATAAACAGGAAGGATGAATCGATATGGAGCTGAAACGCGTGGAGCCTGCGCAAATCGAGGCCATGAGCATGCAGATCATCCGCTCGGAGCTGAAGCACCCGCTGCCCCCGGAAAATGAGGCGGTAATCCTGCGGGCCATTCATACCACGGCGGATTTTGATTATGCGGAAAATCTTTGCTTTTCGCCAAAGGCTGTGGAACGGGGGGTGGAGGCCCTGGGCCGGGGCACGGATATCGTCACCGATACCACCATGGCCATGTCCGGCATCAACAAGCGGGTCCTGGCCAAATTCGGCGGGCAGGTGTATAACTTTATTGCGGCTCCCGAGGTGGCGGCCCAGGCAAAGGCCCGGGGCATTACCAGGGCCGCGGTGAGCATGGAGCATGCCGCCGCCATGGGAAAATCCCTGATTTATGCCATCGGAAACGCCCCCACGGCATTGGTGCGGCTGTATGAGCTGTGGCAGGAGGGCGTCCTGCCGGCGCCGGCCCTGATCATCGGGGTGCCCGTGGGCTTTGTCAATGTGGTGGAGGCAAAGGAACTGATTATGGAAATGGACTGCCCCTGGATCGTTGCCCGGGGCCGGAAAGGCGGCAGCAACCTGGCCGCCGCCATCTGCAATGCCCTGCTGTATACCGCATCCCAAAACGAAAGAGAGTGAATCCATGAAAAAAGCAATTTTGGCCGTTTCCTTCGGCACCACCTACCCGGACACCCTGGAGCAGACCATTGCCGCAACGGAACAGGCTTTGGCCGCGGCCTATCCCGGCTGGGAGGTCCGCCGGGCTTTCACCAGCGGTATGATCATCCGGAAGCTTCTGAAGCGTGACGGCCTGCAGATCGACAATGTGGCCCAGGCAATGGACCGCCTGGAGGCCGAGGGCTTTACGCATGTGGCGGTGCAGTCCACCCATGTGATGCACGGCGAAGAGTACGAGAAGATGCTCGCCCAGCTGGAGCCTTACCGCCTGCGGATGCGGCTGTCCGTGGGAATGCCATTGCTTCACGCTGAGTCGGATTATGAGGCCGTGGCGGACGCGCTGCTAGCGTGGATGCCGAAGCTGGACGAAAATGAAGCGTTGGTGCTGATGGGCCATGGCACGGCCCATTTCGCGAACTCCGCCTATGCCCAGATGGAGCATGTTTTGCAGGAGCGGTGCGACCGGGTATATGTGGCCACGGTGGAGGGCTATCCCGAGCTGGACAGCGTCCAGCGCCGGCTGGCGAAGCGCCCGGAAATTCAAAAGCTGATGCTGTCGCCTTTTATGCTGGTGGCAGGCGACCATGCCCGCAACGATATGGCGGGCAGTGAGGATTCCTGGGAGGTCCAGCTGAAAGCGGCCGGGTATCCGGTGCGCAGCGTACTGCAGGGGCTGGGCCAGTGTCCAAAGGTTCGGGAGCTGTTTGTGGAGCATTGCCGTCAGGCCGTGGAGGCGCTGACCCCGGCGGGCAAGCTGTTTGGTGTGGGCGTGGGTCCCGGCGACCCGGAGCTGCTGACACTAAAAGCGGTTCGTATCCTGAGGGAAGCCGATGTGGTCATGGTGCCGGATACCTGCAGCTCGGACAAAACCGCGCTGACGATTGCGAAGGAATATGTAAGCGGCAAGGAGCTGCTGTTTGCCAAAACGCCTATGGTGCGGGACCGGGCGGTGGTGGATGCCGCCTATGAGCAGGCGGCGGAGCGGATTTGCGCCCTGTTGGACCAGGGAAAGCAGGTGGCCTTCCTGACGCTGGGCGACCCCACGGTGTATTCTACCTATATGTATATTCACGAAAAAGTGCTGCGGCGGGGCTACGCGGTGGAGGTGGTTCCCGGCGTTCCCTCCTTCTGCGCGGCAGCGGCCCGGCTCAACCAATCCCTCTGCCAGGGACAGGAGCCGCTGCTTGTGATTCCCGCCTCCCACGATTCCCAGGCGCTGCTGGACGTCCCGGCCAATAAGGTGTTTATGAAGGCCGGCCGTTCCATCCTGGAATTGAAGCAGGCGCTTTCCGACCGGAATCTGCTGGAGGGCGCGTCCATGGTGGAAAACTGCGGCATGGCGAACGAACGGGTTTACCCCCGTTTTGAGGACCTGAAGGAGCCTTCCGGATATTTTTCTCTGGTCATTTCCAAAGGAGGCAATTCATGAGCCTGACGATGTCCGGCCTGGACTGCCACCGGGCTTCCATCGGCCTGCGGGAACGGCTGGCCTTTTCCGGGCAGCAGGTGCGGGAGGTGCTGGACCGGCTCCGCTGGCAGCCCGGAGTGGAAGGGTGTGTGCTGCTGTCCACCTGTAACCGGACGGAGCTGTATCTCAGCGGCAGCGCGGAGACGCCCTGGCGGCTGCTGTGCCGGGCCGCCAACGTCCCGGAAGGGGAGCTGGAGCCTTATTTTACCACCCGCTGCGGACGGGACGCGGCGGAGCATCTGATGGAGGTCGCCTGCGGGCTCCATTCCCAGATTTTGGGAGAGGACCAGATCGTCACCCAGGTGCGCACCGCCATGGGGCTGGCCCAGGAAGCGAAAACCGCCGATGCGGTCCTTTCCGCCCTGTTTCGCGGAGCGGTGACCGCCGGGAAGCGGGCCAGGACAGAGGTCCCCGTCACCAGGGGCGTCCCGTCCATGGGGACACGGTGCCGGGACGTTCTGGAACAGGAGCTGGGGTCCCTGAAAGACAAACGGATCCTTGTCATAGGCAACGGGCAGATGGGCCGCCTGGCGGCCGGGTTGCTGCAGCAATCCGGCGCCCGGGTCTGGGTGACCCTGCGGTCGTACCGTCACGGGGAAACGGTGATTCCTCCGGGCTGCGCCACGGTGGCCTATGAAAACCGGGTGGCCGCGCTGGAAGGGATGGATGCCCTGGTGTCCGCCACGGCTAGCCCCCACTACACGCTGACCTGTGAACAGCTGAAAACGGTAGCCAATCCGCCAAAGGTTGCCATTGATTTGGCGGTCCCCAGAGATATCGACCCGGACTGCACCGGGCTTCTGCGCTGCTATGACACGGATGCCCTGGGCACCGGCGGCCCCGGCCGCCGGGAGGAGTTGGAAGGCATGCGCTCCATTGCCCGGGAGGAACTGGAAAGGTTTTTCCACTGGCAGCAGCGGCAGGCCGCACCGGCCAGGGCGCTCCGGTTTCCCCTTTTCCTGGATCTGACGGGGAAAACGGTGGTGCTGGTGGGCGGAGGCACCATCGCGTCGCGAAGGATCGGAACCCTCCGGTTGTTTGGATGCCGGATCGTGGTCATTTCCCCGGCGCTGAAAACCAAAGCCGAGGGAATCACCTGGATACAAAGGGCCTACCGTTCCGGGGATTTGGAGGGGGCCTTCCTTGCCATTGCCGCAACGGCGGACCGCCAGGTCAACCATCAGGTATGGGAGGATGCCTGTCAACTGGGTATCCCCGTATCCGTGGCGGACTGTGAAGCGGAATGTACCTTTTATTTTCCCGCCATCTGTACGGGGGAGGATCTGGTAGCGGGGGTGGTATCCACAGGAAAGGCCCACCATAAAACCGCCCAGGCGGCCCGGGAGATTCGCAGGGTATTGGAGGAACTGGAATGAAGATCAGAATCGGCAGCCGGGAAAGCAAGCTTGCCGTGATACAAAGCAGAATGGTGATGGACGCCATTGCCGCCGCCGTACCGGAGGCGGATTTGGAGCTTGTGACCATGAAAACCACCGGTGACAAAATTTTGAATAAAACCCTGGATCAGATTGGCGGCAAGGGACTGTTCGTCCGGGAGCTGGACCAGGCGCTCCGGGAAGAAAAAGTGGACTTCACCGTCCATTCCCTGAAGGACATGCCCATGGAGGTGCCGGAGGAACTGCCCCTGGCGGCGTTCTCCTGCCGGGCGGACCCGCGGGACGTGCTGGTGCTCCCGGAGGGGACGGCGGAGCTGGATATGTCCAGACCCATCGGCTGCTCCTCCCGGCGGCGGCAGCTGCAATTGAAGGCCCTGTTCCCGGGGGTGGAGATTCGCCCGGTACGGGGCAATGTGCAGACAAGACTAGCAAAACTCCAGGCCGGAGAGTTCTCCGCCCTGGTGCTGGCCGCGGCGGGGCTGAAGCGTTTGGGACTGGAAGGACGGATCAGCCGCTATTTCTCCCCTGAAGAAATGCTGCCCGCCGCCGGGCAGGGGATTTTGGCTGTGCAGACCCGCAAGGGCATGGACACTGCCTGCCTGGCTGCGGTCCATGATCCCAACGCCGCCTGCTGCGCCCTGGCGGAGCGGGCATTTGTCCGGGCGCTGGACGGCGGATGCAGCTCCCCCGTGGCGGCCTATGCCGTGATGGATGGCGGCGAACTGACCCTGACAGGGCTGTATGTCAGTCCCGACGAGACGGTAGTGCGCAAAGGAAGCCTGACCGGTCCGGCGGCCAGCGCCGAGGCTCTGGGCCGGACGTTGGCGGATAAGCTGAAGGAAGGAATGTGAAAAGCCGATGATTGGCAATGTTATTTTGGTGGGCGCAGGTCCCGGAGATTCCGGCCTGCTGACCCAAAAGGGGCTTTGGGCATTGGAGCAGGCCCAGGTGGTGGTCTATGACCGCCTGGTAAGTTCCGATATTCTGGCCCTGATTCCGCCCGGCGCGGAGAAAATCGACGTAGGCAAGGAATCCAGCCATCATCTGGTCCCCCAGGAGCAGATCAACAAAATCCTTCTGGACAAGGCCCGGGAGGGGAAACGGGTGGTGCGTCTGAAGGGCGGCGATCCGTTCCTGTTTGGCCGGGGCGGAGAGGAATTGGAGCTGCTGGAGGAAAACGGCATTCCCTATCAGGTGGTGCCCGGGGTCACCTCAGCCCTGTCGGTGCCGGCCTATGCCGGTATCCCAGTGACGCACCGGGACTTTTGTTCCTCCGTGCACATCATAACGGGCCACGCCCGGGCCGGGGCCCGGCTGCAAATCAACTATGAGGCGCTGTGCCGCGCCGGGGGCACCTTGGTATTCCTGATGGGCGTCACCGCCCTGCCGCAGATCTGCCAGGGCCTGCTGGACGCCGGGATGTCTCCCGGGATGCCGGCGGCGGTGGTGGAGCGGGGGACCCTTCCCCAGCAGCGGAAGGTGGTCTCCACCTTGGAGCAACTGCCGCAGGAGGCCAAACAGGCCCAAATCAAAAGCCCGGCGGTCATCGTGGTGGGGAAAGTCTGCGGGCTGTCCCAGCGGTTCGACTGGTTTGACCGTCTGCCCCTAAAGGGCAGGCAGATCATTGTCACCCGCCCGGCGGACCGCAGCGGAACCCTCTGCGGCCGGCTGCGGCAGTTGGGTGCCAGCGTGACCGGCTATCCCTGCATCCGCACCGTGGCGAGAGACAATTGCCCGGAGCTGGACTGGGCCATCGAACACCTGGGCAGCTACCGCTGGCTGGTATTCACAAGCCCGGCGGGCCCTCCGGTTTTCTTTGACCGCCTGCATTCCGCCGGACGGGATGCCCGGGCGCTGGCAGGCGTAAAGCTGGCGGCCATCGGCCCGAAAACAGCATCGGCTTTGGAGCGCTTTGGCCTGCGGGCGGATCTGGTGCCGGAAACCTATGATTCCCAGCACCTGGCCCAGGCTATGTCGGAAGTGGAGGGGCCGGTGCTGCTGTGCCGGGCCAGCCGGGGCAGCGACGCCCTTCCGGCGCTTTTTTCGAAAAATGGGATTCCCTTTGAGGACATTTCGTGCTATGATACGGTTTATGAAGCACCCGATCCCGCTCCGGTTTTGGAGTTGCTGAAACAAAACGTACTGGTGACCTTCACCAGCGCCTCCACGGTTCGGGGCTTTGTGGAAAGCCTTCCCGGTGCCGACCTGTCCCGGGTGCTGGGCTGCTGCATCGGTCCCCAGACCGCGCAGGAGGCAAGAAAATACGGAATTGCAACAGTCACTGCCAGAGAAGCCACCATGGATTCCCTGATTGAATGTATCAAAGGAGTGTAAATACAATGGATCTTGTCATGCGTCCGCGCAGGCTGCGCACCTGCGACAGCCTGCGCCGTATGGTGCGGGAGACCCGGGTGTCCCCGGACAGCCTGGTTTATCCCCTGTTTTTGGTAGAGGGTCAGAATATCCGGGAGCCGATCCCCTCTTTGGAGGGCCAGTGGCGCTATTCGCCTGACCGGGTCTGTGAGGAAATCGGGGCCTGTATGGAAGCCGGAGTGCGTAGGGTTCTGCTCTTCGGCATTCCTGCTCAAAAGGATGCCTGCGGCTCCTCCGCCTGGGCCTCTGACGGCGTGGTGCAGCAGGGGATCCGGGCCATCAAAGCCGCTTATCCGGAATGCTATGTGATTACGGATGTCTGTATGTGTGAATACACGGACCATGGCCATTGCGGAATCCTCTGCGGCCATGCCGTGGACAACGACAAAACCCTGGAGGTTCTGGCCAAAACCGCCCTGTCCCATGTCCAGGCCGGAGCGGATATGGTGGCCCCCTCGGATATGATGGATGGCCGGGTGGCCGCCATCCGGGCCGTGCTGGACGAAAACGGCTTTGAGACGGTTCCCATCATGTCCTATTCCGCCAAATACGCCTCCGCCTTCTACGGTCCCTTCCGGGACGCCGCCGGGTCGGCTCCTGCCTTTGGGGACCGCCGGGGCTATCAAATGGATCCCCACAACCGGAAGGAAGCCCTGAAAGAATGTGCTTTGGACGTGCAGGAGGGGGCGGATATCCTCATGGTCAAGCCGGCGCTGAGCTATCTGGATATTATCCGGGAGTGCGCGGATGCCTTTGACCTGCCCATGGCGGCCTACTCCGTCAGCGGTGAGTACGCCATGATCAAAGCGGCGGGAAAGGCCGGACTGACCGACGAATACCGGGTCATGTGCGAAAGCGCCCTGTCCGTCTACCGGGCCGGCGCGGATATTTTGATCACCTATTTTGCCAAGGAGCTGGCCCAGGCCATGAAAAAAGGAGATTTGGGATAATGACGCGCTCGCAGCAACTGTTCACCGCTGCCCAGGAGGTACTGCCGGGCGGCGTCAATTCCCCGGTGCGGGCCTGCCGCGCTGTGGGGACCTATCCCCGGTTCCTCAGCCGGGGCCAGGGCGGTCACGTCTGGGACGTGGACGGAAAGGAGTATATTGATCTGATTGGCTCCTGGGGACCGCTGATCCTAGGCCACTGCCGGGAGGAAGTGGAGCAGGCCGTGATGGATGCTGTAAAAATGGGCCTGAGCTTCGGCGCTCCCACAGCCGCGGAGGTGGAGATGGCCCGGCTGGTCTGCGAAATGACCGGCGTGGAAATGGTCCGCATGGTCAATTCCGGTACGGAGGCGGTCATGTCCGCCCTGCGTCTGGCCCGCGGCGCCACGGGCCGCAGCAAGATCATCAAATTTGCCGGCTGTTATCACGGCCATTCCGATTCTATGCTGGTCAAAGCCGGTTCCGGCGCCCTGACCGGCGGCGCGCCGGATTCTGCCGGTGTGCCCGCACAGACCGCCGGGGATACTCTGACCGCTTCCTACAATGACCTTCCCAGTGTGGAAAGCCTGCTCCGGGCCAATCCTGGCCAGGTCGCGGCGGTGATCGTGGAGCCGGTGGCGGCCAATATGGGCGTGGTACCGCCCCAGCCCGGCTTTTTGCAGGGGCTGCGCGGGCTTTGCGACGAGTATGGCTGCCTGCTGATTTTTGACGAGGTCATTACCGGCTTCCGTCTGGCCCCCGGCGGCGCCCAGGAATATTACGGTGTCCGGGCTGATCTGGTCACTTACGGCAAAATCATCGGCGGCGGCATGCCGGTAGGCGCCTATGGCGGCAGCCGAAAGCTGATGGAGCTGGTTGCGCCCCTTGGCCCTGTTTACCAGGCGGGCACCTTGTCCGGCAATCCGGTGGCCATGGCGGCGGGATTGGCCCAGCTGCGGATCCTGAAAAGTGCCCCGGAAATTTATTCGGAGCTGGAGCAAAAAGGCGCAATGCTCCAGGCGGGGCTGCAGGAAGCGCTGTCCGGGGTTCCGGTGCAGATCAACCGGGCCGGCTCTCTTCTGACGGTGTTTTTCACCGAACAGCCTGTCACAGGCTATGACCAGGCCCGCTCCTCCGACTTGGAGCGGTTCAAGCAATGGTATAACGGCCTTTTGGCACGGGGCATCTATGCGGCCCCCAGCCAATTCGAGGCGCTGTTCCTGAACGCTGCCCACAGCGATGGGGATATCCGGAAAATTATCCGTGCCGCCGGGGAAATCTTCTAAAAGAAAAACGGAAGCCGCGATTCGCGGCTTCCGCTTTTTTTATAATGTAACGCACCATAGGCGGCGGTATCCACTGTATGCCGTTACCAGGTTTCGTAATGTACCCGGTTTTCTTCAAAAAGCAGCTTTTCCTTGGCGGAAGGTTCCGCCGGATAGCCGAAAGCAATGACCGAATGGGGAATCTGAGTTTCCGGCAGCCCAAACAGCTTCGCCTGTGCCTGAACCCGGTCCATTTGGGGCCAGGTTCCCAGCCACACACTGCCGATGCCCAGGGCGTGGGCGGCAAGGATCATATTCTGCGCGGCAATGGAGCCATCCACCACCCAATACTCTGGCGCGCCCTTGAAGGCACGTTCTAGGTCCCCGCAAACCAAAATTCCAAGCTTTGCCCTGCGCAGGGGTTCCGCCGGACGGCCATTTGCGTCGGCCATTTTGTTCAGCTTGTCGGGATCGCGCACTACGATGAAGGACCAGTCCCTGGCATTGACGCAGCTGGGGCCGCTCATACCGGCCTGCAGAATCGTTTGCAGATTTTCGCTTGAAATTTCCTGATTGGAAAATTGCCGCACACTGATGCGGCTGGTGATTGCCTGAATCGTATCCATCATGTATTCCTTTCTTTTCCTGTTTAGGCACGTCCTAAACATCCGTATAGTTGTACCATTCTGCCCATAATTGATCATAGATGCCATTCAACCGGTCTATAATCTGTTGGTTGACCTCTACGGTTTTGCCCATAAACGTCATCCCCCGTTCCCCCATGAAGTCCACACAATACAGAAGGCTATAAAACGAGAACGCCTTTTTCTGCAAGGGCGTCAGCGCCATTTCTTCCAGGATGTATGTCACATAATCGGTATCATATTCCAGATTCAGTAGTGCCATGTTGGTTAGTGCCACATAAGTCAGTTTGTCGCCGACCCCTATCCAGTCAACATCGATGATCCCGGAAACACGCCCATTATGGATGATCAAATTTTTACTGCTGATGTCATCCAAATAAGCTGTGGGCCGTATGGCAGAAAAGTATCCGTCCAACTGCAACGCTTCTTTTTTGAGACGATCTGCCTTTTCTCTATCAAAATAGCCGTTCTTTTCGATTCGCTCCGCTGCCCGATCCAGTATGTACCGAACAAAGGAGGACCAAGACCATTCCGCTGGGAGATCCTCTAACTTCAGCTGTGCGGCCCGATCCTGAATGCGGACAATTTCCTTTGCGATGCTTTTCTTGTCATTGCCGGTGAGCGCCGGATATACGAGTCCCAAGTCCTTGCCTTCGATGTAGGAT
>JAUNJE010000076.1 GCA_030533415.1 Eubacteriales bacterium
GACGGATTTGCCCGGGTGGTATTCGACGCCCCCCAGCGGGCTGTCACCCCCGGACAGGCCGTGGTGCTGTACCAGGGGGAGTGTGTGATTGGCGGCGGCACCATTACCGAAGCACTATAAGAAAAAGAAAGGAGGAGCGGCCGCTCCTCCTTTTGACTATTTCTGATATTTCCCCTGCCGGGACTGCTTGGGAAGATATTTTTTCCAATTGGGCTTATACACGATCTGAACCAGCGCCAAGAATACCACGCCACAGCCCAAGCTGATTTTCCAGCCCAGGGAGAAGGCTTCGTTGCGGTAGGTGAAGGAAACGGTATGCTCCCCTTCCGTCAATTCCACCGCCACCATGCAGTCCCCTACCAGCTTAACCTGCACCGGCTGGCCGTCAACAGAAGCATACCAATTCCCGTTCTGCGGAATGGAGGTATACAGCAGCCCGTCCCGGTCGCAGGTGATCTTGCCCTCTACGAAGGTGCTTTCAAACTTCGTCAGTTCCAGCGTAGCGGCATTCAGAATGTCATATCCCTGCCAGAAGCGGTCGTGATTGAGGATGGCCGCGCTGACGGTCATGGTGCTCTCCTCCCCGGCGTCACAGAGGATACGGATATCAATAACATCCCCGGTTTTCACATCGGCCACCGCCAGCATCTGGGGCAGGCTGATGGATTCCTTATAAAGCTCAATGCCGTTGACACTGACGTAGAAATCGTTCCGCTTGGGCAGGTTCAGATGGATACACGCAAATCCATCCCGGTCGGCGGTATAGCTGTAAGTCACATTGGCATTGGAGCCGCTGTCGCTGTATTGGCAGTAACCGCTGCCGGTACTCTCCGTCACCGTGACGCCATTGCCGGTAATGACCAGGTTCTCACCGGAGAGCCGGTGCCAGACCTCACTGTCCACCCCCGTAGCAGCGGTAAACAGTTCGTTCTGGAACAGGAAAGCATTGCCCGAAACCTCAAAATCCAGGTCAGCCAAAGCATCCTCCGCCAGAAATCCCAGGGGCAGATAGGCCTGGTTTTCCAGCAGGACGGTATCCCCAAAATGGTTCACATCCTGGAAGAAAGTGCTGTTTTTGTCCTTTCCATCCCGCTCGATCATATATTTCAGCCCCAGGAACAGGTTCGCTACGGGGGAGCTTTCCTCAAAGAGATAGCGGTTATAGGTGTTTTTGGCGCCGTAGCCCAGGGCCTTCATGAATTCCGTCACCTTTACATTGGCGGAACTGGTGAAGGTGGAAACGCCGTTGTAGCCGTTGAGGGCGCCATCGTTCAGGGTCTGAGAGTGGGTGGTCTCCGCCCGGAAGAACAGGTTCTTGCGCTCCCGCTCGTGCATATAGCGGATCACCGAGGCCGTGTAGGTGGTGCCCTTGGGGTAATTGGACACGCCGGTCCCCGTGAAGTACAGGCCGAAGCAGACCAAATTGGCGATCAGCTCCGCGCCCATAATGGTCAGCACCATTGCCCTCGCCCGGCTCCGCTGGCGGCCCCGCTCCGCCCTGGCCCGGGAAATCTGCCGCTCGGTGGCATCCTCCGGGATGGGCGTCTCGAGATTGCCATAGAGCATGGCCAGCAAATACAGTGCCAGGAAGGTCAGGTTATAAATCAGATACAGCGGAATATCCAGCGTGAAAGTCCCCAGCTCCAGGGCAACCGTGGAGGTCAGGTCATTCGAGCAGGCCAAAATCGCCACGGCCAGAAGGCCGGCGGCCACAATTTGCCTTATGCTGAATTTTCTGCGCATCAGCCAGGCCCGGTAGGCCATGTACAGCACCACAAAGCTGTACAGGAAGCTGAACCGGTAAGGGATCATATTGGTAAAGTGGAAGCCGTGCCAGATATAGTCCAGCTGGCGGATGATGAAGCTGACATTGAAAAACAGCAGCAATCCCACCGCGCAGACCTTATCCCGCAGCTTTACATCCTTCGCCATCAGGTACAGGAACATCAAAAATACGCTGATGATCCCGCAGTAGACATTGGGCAGGCCCTCCTTGAAATTCGGCTCAATGCAGCCGCCCATGTTGCCCGCCACCTGGCGCATGGCGTCAAACAGGCCCAGGATCGTATTTTTGTCCGCGATATTCAGGCTGAAGGTCGTGGGGAACTTATTGACGCTTGACTGGGTGGTTTGCAGCGCCGCAAAGGCGGGCAGCTCCAAAATGGCTGTCATGCCGATGGCAAGGGCGGAAAACAGCGCGATGCGGCAGAGGTCGGCAAAAAATTTCTTCCAGCCGCCCCAGCGGCAGGTCTCATAGACGAAAAACAGAAGGAAGACAAAAATACAGGTAAACAGTCCGATATAATAATTGGAGAAAATGGACTGGAACAGCGCCAGGGTATACAGCAGGAATTTCTTATCC
Organism: Eubacteriales bacterium; assembly: GCA_030533415.1. GTDB lineage: Bacteria > Bacillota > Clostridia > Oscillospirales > Oscillospiraceae > Faecousia. The sequence goes on from JAUNJE010000076.1 coordinate 2,363, forward strand.
CGCAGCAGGCTGACCGTCCCCAGCACCACCAGCGGAAGCAGCGCGAAGGTATCCAGCCACATGACGTTCCACTGAAATCCCAGCGCCCAGGCGCAAAGGCCGTAGAAGGCCCCAAAAACGGAGATGGACAGGTCGTCCTTTCCGAAAAGCTTTTTCAGGAAATAGGCAAAGCACAGTCCCGCCAGCCCCAGCTTCACCGGTACCAGCAGGGAGAAGAATTCCAGCAGCATCCCCTCCGGGACCAGCACGCTCAGAAGGTTCAGCGGCGAGGCCAGATAATAGGAGATCAGCCCCAGGTAATCCATGCCCATGCCCACGCTCCAGGTATAGAGCAGCCCGCTTCCGCTGCGAAGCGCCTGCCGGTAGGCCACGAAGAAGGGATAGTACTGGTGGTACATATCCGAATACAGCATAGAATAGTGGCCGAAGGGCTCATACTGGCTGATGAGCATGACGAACAGCATCCCCACGCATGGCAGCGCAAAGGCCAGCGCCAGATAATTCCATTTGAATTTCTTCCCCTGCGGCAGTGTCATAATGCCCCTCCGATTTTGCATGTTAAGGTATAGTTTACCACTTTTTGCCGCCGGGGTAAAGGGTAATATCAGGTTATTTTTTGAAAATACGGTTAAGTTTTTCTTAACGGTGCCGTTTTCGCCTTGATCTGTGC
>JAUNJE010000049.1 GCA_030533415.1 Eubacteriales bacterium
CTATAGAAAAAGAACAAACAGACCTGCCAAACTAGCAAGTCTGTTTGTTGGTGGACCCGAGGAGATTCGAACTCCCGACCCCTACAATGCGAATGTAATGCGCTCCCAGCTGCGCTACGGGCCCGTTTCGGTAGCATATATGCGAACCGTGTGGCTGCCACCATCGCCACATCACCCCGGTTCTGGGTGCTAGAACTTGCCCGCTTGCTCTCCCAACTGCGCTACAAGCCCGTTTGGACGGTACTTCGCTATTATAGCGCCTTGAGAATCCATTGTCAAGAAAAAACTTGTATTTTCTGACGGCACATGATAGACTTTAGCCAAGACAGAAAATGAGGTGAGCATCATGAATTATCAGGATATCAATACCGCCATCGACCGTCGGGTGGAAAACGGCTGGGAGTATAACGTAAATGACCGGGAACTCAGCGCATCCGTGTTTGTTCCCTTTGTCAACAAAATCTGGCCCGGAAATTATGACCCGGAGAAAACGCAAAGCGCGCTATCCAGGACACGCAATATCACCGTTTACGACGGGAACCTGCTTGTGGGCTGCCTGCGCATTCTTACAGACGGGTATTTTTTCGGTACCATTACGGAGCTTCTGGTCCTTCCGGAATACCAAAACCGCGGGATCGGCAGCGAGCTGCTTCGGCTTGCCAGAGAAAGCAGCCCTACCATGCTTTATTTTGGCGCGCAGCCCGGGGTGGAAGCATTCTATGAAAAAAACGGCTGTCAAAAGGGAATGCAGTCCTATATAATCCCAAAAAAGCGGTAGCTGTCCACGTGGCTCGGCCTGCCAAAGAAAAAGCCCTTCCCTTTTCGGGAAAAATGTGGTAAGATAACCGCCGAGACTTTTTTAAGGAGAGTACCAATGCAATCCATTACCGAAATTCTTGCCCAGGAACTGGGCCAGAAGCTTGAATATGTCGAAAACGTGGTGACCCTGATGGATGAGGGCAACACCATTCCTTTCATCGCCCGGTACCGCAAGGAAATGCACGGTGCCATGGACGACACCACCCTTCGGAATCTGGAAACCCGCCTGACCTATCTGCGCAATTTGCAGCAGCGGCGGGATGAGGTCAAAAAATCCATCGAAAACCAGGGTAAGCTGACCCAGGAGCTGTCCGACGCCATTGACGGTGCCGCCACCATGACCGAAGTGGAGGACCTGTACCGTCCCTACAAGCAGAAGCGGCGCACCCGGGGTTCCATCGCCCGGGAAAAGGGGTTGGAGCCTTTGGCCGAGGCCATTTTTGCCCAGGATGGGCAGGACCCCGCCCTTTTGGCGAAAAGCTATATTGACCCGGAAAAGGGTGTCAATTCTATTGAAGAAGCCCTCCAGGGTGCCAGCGACATCATCGCGGAAAACCTGTCCGATGACCCCGGCATCCGTAAGGCCCTCCGGGAGCTGGTCATGCGCCGGGGTATCCTGACCTGCAAGGCGGAGGACGCCGAAACCGACAGCGTCTACCGGCTTTACTACGATTTCTCCCAGCCCATTTCCAGGGTGCTTGACCACCAGATCCTGGCCATAAACCGGGGCGAAAAGGAAGGGATTTTGAAACCCAATGTGACGCTTTCTGGCAATGAGGGCGCCGCCCTGGTGTGCCGGGCCGCCCTGAAGCCCACCATGCAGGTCTCCGCCTTCGTCCGGACGGCGGCGGAGGATGCCTATGAGCGGCTGATTTTCCCCTCCATTCAGCGGGAAGTGCGCAGTGACCTGTCCGACCGGGCCTACTCCGGCGCCATCCATAACTTCGCCCTGAACTTAAAGCCCCTGCTGATGCAGCCCCCTGTCAAGGGCTTTGTCACCATGGGCCTTGACCCCGGCTACCGCAACGGCTGCAAGGTGGCGGTGGTAGACGCCACCGGCAAGGTGCTGGATACCGCCGTGGTCTATCCCACCTTCAGCGAGCGGAAAAAGCAGGAGGCCATCGCCATCCTGTCCGGCCTGATGCGCAATCACGGGGTGCGGCACATCGCCATCGGCAACGGCACCGCCTCCCGGGAAACGGAGGCCATGACCGTGGAGCTGCTGCGCTCCTTCCCCGGGGCCAGCTATATGATCGTCAACGAGGCGGGCGCTTCCGTCTACTCCGCCTCCCCTCTGGCGGCGGAGGAATTCCCGGAATACGACGTCAATCTGCGCTCCGCCGTGTCCATTGCCCGGCGGCTGCAGGACCCCCTGGCGGAGCTGGTGAAGATCGATCCCAAGGCCATCGGCGTGGGGCAGTACCAGCACGACTGCCCCCAGAAGGAGCTGGACGCCGCCCTGGGCGCCGTGGTGGAGGACTGCGTCAACGCGGTGGGCGTGGACGCCAACACCGCTTCCCGGAGCCTGCTGCAGCAGGTTTCCGGCCTGAACGCCACCACCGCCAAAAACATCGTGGCCTACCGGGAGGAAAACGGTCCCTTCACCAGCCGTGCACAGCTGAAAAAGGTGCCGAAGCTCGGGCCCAAGGCCTTCGAGCAATGCGCGGGCTTCCTGCGGATCCCCGAAAGCAAGGAAGTGCTGGACAACACCGGCGTACATCCGGAATCCTACGCCGCCGCCAAGGCGCTGCTGAGCCTTTTGGGCTGCAAAAAGGGAGACAGCCTGTCCGACCTGACGGCCAAGCTGGAAGCCTATGGCTTAAGCAAGGCCGCGGCGGAATGCGCCGTGGGAGAACCGACCCTGGTGGACATCGCCAAGGAGCTGTCCAAGCCAGGCCGTGATCCCCGGGACGAACTGCCCGCCCCCATCCTGCGCAAGGATGTGCTGGAAATGAAGGACCTGCAGCCCGGCATGGAGCTGACCGGCACGGTGCGAAACGTCATCGACTTCGGCGTATTCGTGGACATCGGCGTTCATCAGGACGGTCTGGTGCACATCTCCGAGGTGGCTAACCGCCGCCTGCGGCATCCCAGTGAGGCCGTTAAAGTGGGAGATGTGGTGAAGGTCGTCGTGCTGAGTGTGGACGAAAAGCGCCACCGCATCAGCCTGTCCATGAAACAGGCAAAGAAATAACGAAATTGGCTGCCGCGGATTTTCCGCGGCGGCCTTTTCCCTTTTATGGACAATAATACTGCGCCATGATCCCCTGGACACAGTCCTCCGGGCCGGACAGGATCACGCGGGTATTCCCGTTTTCGTACCAAAACGCGAACTGCACGCCCTCGGCCCCCCGGTTTACCGCGTCACAAAAGAACCGGGATACCTCGTCTGCCCCGGCGCCGTCCGTTTTCAAGTCCAGCACCACGCAGGCAGCATTGCCGTTTTTCCTGTCATTGGCCAGAAAATCAAAGACGATCCCCCGTTTTTTCGCCTGCAGGCTGGGCTTTACATTGGGATCGGCAACAAACGCGGAGAACTGCTCCCCGGTAAACCGCCACACACCGTTGACCTTCTCCCCATCCAGCAGGCCCAATTTCATATAGTTGCGGATCGTGCGGGCTGTCAGCCCGGTCATTACCGCCAGATCATTGATCGTATACATGTTTGTTTGCTCCTTTTCAAAATTGGCTTACGCGTAACCCTTACCGTTATTATAATCCGGGCCGCTCCATAACGCAATTTGAAAGAAGCCGGCTTTTTCACAGGCGGTGCGCCGTTAGGGCTTACGCAAAGTCCTTACCGACGTTTCCACCGCATTGATTCCCAGGGCCAGAAGCATAACGCCCAGGAAAAGGCGCTGGAAATTGGTGAAAATCCAAAGGGCGAACTCCCGGGAACCAGTAAAAACCACCGGCATGGAAGCAAGAAAATCGGGGTTGATCAGGTCAAAGCCCAGCAGCCACCAAATTGCCAGCAGGGCGGAGATCCCATCAACAGCCAGCGTGACTGCCAGCACCTTTTGATTATACCGTCCCTCCATCAGCTTCACCACCTCCCGGCCGATGCCGCAGGCGGCAAACAATAGGATGATATACCAGGTCCCCCGGGCGGCGTGGATGTCAATAATCGGAAGCAAACCGCCATCCTCGGTGATTAAGACGCAAAAGATTTGCGGCACGGCAAGAAACACCACGGTGAACAGTACCGACAAAGCGATGCCCGCAATACATTCCCATTTGGATATCTCCTGCTTTTTCTGGGGTACCGGGGGCAGGTCGTCAAAATTAAACGGCTCGCTGATTTTGATTCCCTTCCGGTAGAATATGGAAAACAAAACCGTCACAAAGGCAAAGGCCGAAAGCAGGCCCTGCCAAAGCATGGCAAGCCACTGGGCAACGGCCCCATACCAGGCCTGTGGCTCCAAAAGCTGTAAAATCCCGGCGGACACCGTCAGGCCAATGGCCGCGCATGCCAAAACGATTTTCAGCACGAAAACATATGTGCCATAATAGGGCTGGCCGATCAGACACTTTTGCGCATCCTCATCGTATTTCGCGTATAGCTCCTGGGGGCTGCCCAGTTCTGTCAGGACAATCCGGATATCCTTTTCCTCCGGTGTCCGGTCCCCGCACCGTTCACAGAGCATATCGTCGACCAGACCCCGCAGCTCCCGGGCCACGTCCTCCCGCTGCTTCCGGGGAAGCCGCCGTGTTGCGGCGTAAAGATAGCGTTCGATCAAATCGTTATTCATACCGTTCCCTCCAAAAGCGCGTCCACCCGCGCGGAAAATGATTTCCAGTATTCCTTCGTTTTTTCCAGCACCATCAAGCCCTCCGGGGTGATCTGGTAATATTTCCTGGGCTTGGATTCCGCGGTGTCCCATTGGCTTTTCAAAAGTCCCTGTCCCTCCAGCCGCCGCATTAGGGGGTATAGGGTATTGGCATCCATGGGAATCTGGCTGGCGTTCAGCTTCTTTACCAGACTGTAGCCGTATGTCGGCTCTTTCAGTTGGCTGAGCACCAGCAGGATCAGCGTACCCCGCCGCAGCTCCTGCATCAGACCGGATACGGTTTCCTCAACGTTCATAGAATTCCTCCCCTCAATATTGTGTATTTGCATTATAGTGTGTAACACACAATATGTCAAGTATTAAAATATATTTTCTTATCGATTTTTCTGGGCAAGACCGATTTGCAGCGCACCAAAGCCTCCCTTGTGCAAAGGCGACCGAAGGGAGTGCCCTGCGCTGAGGTGGCGCGGCGAAGCCGTGACGGAGGGATTGTGCAGTAACATCTTACGGTTTCGCATTAGTTCCGGCAAATTCACCCCCTACTGCACAATCCCTCAGTCTGCCCTTCTTTTTTATTTGACATAAAGTAAATTATACTTGACTTTTTATCGTTGATATGTTACAGTTTTCACGAGGTGATAAAATGTCTCGAAACCTGGCGATCAAATCGGCCCGGGCGCAGAAGGACATGACACAGAAGGATCTGGCAGCTGCGGTAGGGGTCTCCCGCCAAACCATCAACGCCATTGAGCAGGGAGAATACAACCCCACCATTAAGCTGTGCCGCGCCATCTGCCGGGCACTGGGAAAAACATTGGACGAACTATTTTGGGAGGAGGATAACAATGAAAAAAAGCAACCTTGATGAAATGCAGGAACAGAAGCTGCTGAAAATCGAACACAACGGTTATTGGCTGGCCTATGCCGGTTTGATCGCGGCAATCCTCATACAGGGCGTTTTGGGAGGCTCTTTCCGGGAAATCCTTGGGGAAATACTGGTATTGCTGGTGATCTGCCTTTATATGGTATGGGGATGCTTAAAGCAGGGCATTTGGGCACGCCGTCTGAACGCCAACGGGAAAACAAATTTTCTTGGCAGTCTGGCCGCCGGCCTGGTGATGGGCGTTTTTTACGCCGTGCGCTGCGCCGGAAGCATCGAAAATTCCGGCTACCTGATCATAATCGGCCTAATTTCTGCTGCTTTTACCTTTCTTCTTGCCTTTGCAGCATTATCCGCATGTACATGGTTCTACAGGAAACGCCGGGAGAAATTGGATAACGAATAAAATTTGCCGCTGCGGGTTTTCCCCGCAGCGGTAATTTCCTTATAATCGAGTTTACATAAACCGCTAAAATGTTAGGAAATTGTAACGTTTTCCGGCAGACTTGACTTTAAGTTGGGTATGTTGTATAATTCAATGAGATTCTCTCGAAATGGAGTATTTTTCTTATGAAAAAAGCAGCCAGAATTCTGGTACCGCTACTGCTGGCCATTTTTATCCTCGTCAGCATCGTCTGGTACCTGTTCGTTTATGACCGGGAGTTTACCCGGGATACCCTGCTGGGACAGGCCCGGTTCCAGGACCTTCACGGCAATTCCCGCATCTCCGCCTGGTGCTATGATATGGCCTACCGCTTCTCCGGCCGCGATGAAGATGTAGCCATTGAGCTGGCCAACCAGTACAAATCCAGCGGCAACTATACCAAAGCGGAGTATACCCTCACCAATGCCATCAACAGCCGCCCCTCCGCCGAACTGTATACGGCGCTGTGCCGGATCTATGTGGAACAGAACAAGCTGCTGGATGCCGTAAATATGCTGGACAACATCACGGATGCCTCCATCAAGGCGCAGCTGGATTCCCAGCGGCCCAGCGCCCCTGCGGCAGACTACAGCGCCGGCTACTACAGCCAGTATATGGACATCCATCTGACTTCCACCGGCAGCATCATTTTCTACACCATGGACGGCGATTTTCCCTCCACGAGTGGCCCGGTCTATGACGGCTCCATCACTTTGCCCGCCGGCGAAACCACCATTTATGCCATTTCCGTAAATGACAGCGGGCTTGTCAGTCCTTTGACCGTACTGGGCTACACCATTACCGGCATTATTGAGCAGGTCAGCTTTTCCGATGCCGCCATGGAATCGGCCATCCGGGAGCTGATCGGCGCCAATGCCGAGCGGGCCGTGTACACCAACGAGCTGTGGGAGATTACGGAATTCACTTCCCCCAGCGGCGTTTCCAACTACAGCGACCTGGAGCTGATGCCCTACCTGAAAACCCTGACCATCCGCGGCCAGGCACTGGATTCCCTGAGCCACCTCTCCACGCTGGCAAAGCTGGAGACGCTGGATCTGACCGGCAGCCGCTTTCCTGCGGATGAGCTTGCCATTGTGGCTTCCCTGCCCTCCCTGAACCACCTGACCCTGGCGGAATGTTCCCTGAGTACCATCGCCGGCCTGGCTGACGCGCCCTGTCTGACCTACCTCGACCTGAGCAACAATACCGTCCGGAATCTGGAAGTGCTGGCCCCTATGACCATGCTGACAGAATTGTATTTGCAGCACAACGCCGTAACGGACCTGTCGGGCCTGACCTCTCTGGGCGGTCTGGAAAAGCTGGATGTTTCCTACAATGCCCTGACCTCTTTGGCCCCTCTTGCCTCCTGCGTCAAACTCAGCTGGTTGGCTGCGGACAATAACCAGCTGACAAGCCTGACCGGTGTTACCGGCCTGCCCCTGCTCAGCTACCTATCTGTGGATTACAACAGCCTGACGGATGTCTCCGTTTTGGCCGGCTGCACGGAGCTGACGGACCTGAGCATTGCCAGCAACGAAATTACGGACATCACCAGTCTGAGTACCCTGACAAAGCTGGAGATTTTCGATTTCTCCTCCAACAAGGTTGCCGAACTTCCTGAATGGCCCGATGGCTGTCCCCTGCAAACCATCGACGGCTCCTACAATGCCCTGACCAGCATCGACAGTCTGAAGAACATGGATTCCCTGGCCTATATTTATATGGACTACAATCTGCTTTCCAGCGTGGATGCCCTGGCCGATAACTACTGCCTGGTGCAGGTCAATGTCTTTGGCAACAGTGAAATCAGCGATGTTTCCGCGCTGCGTGCCCACGACATCATCGTGAATTACGACCCCACCTGATACGGTTTCTTGAGGAAACGCTAAAACGCCCTGGAGCCTGTGCTCCAGGGCGTTTTTCGTCCTTATACTGTTTCTTTATAAAAATGTTTCATTTTTATAAAGAAGGCACCTACGGCATTGCCGTTTTCGTGATTTTTGAGATAGAAAATCACGAAAGCGCATCTCATTATGATCTTCCTATTAAAAAGTTCCATTCTGACGAATGAAACTTTTTAATGGAATATCCGTATTATTTATCCTTTTCTTCCGCCAATGCCCAGCTTTCCGGATAATGGCATCTGAAATATTGGGCCATTGGCCCGTCCGCCCGGAGCAGGCCCTTTTCCCGGATAATGTCCGCTTCCGTTTTTCGGATCCATTCCCGCATTTCATCGGACAATCCGTCATACCGGCGAATCACCAGCGCCCCCGTTTTTTCCTGCTCCAGAAGCGCTTCATATACGTCCGGGATGGCCGTTTCGCCAATGACTGTAACCCTGGCATCCGCCACCACTTCATTCGGGATTTTTGTCGCCCGAACACTGCCGGGCGCACACAGGTACAGGCTGGCACTTTTTCCCCTGTAGAGATACCGCAATGCGTCGGGAAAGTATTCCTCATAATAAATCTGTCCATCCCTAGTATAGCCATAGCTGTACTCAAAATTACGCACGCCGTACATCAGCGCCATTGGCAAAGATGTGGTCATATAGACGCCTCTTGTTTTTTCAAAGCATTCCGGCTTTCGGGGTTCCAGAACCGTAAGCCCCGCCCTGGGTGAACAATGGTAGTATGCCATTTCTTCTCCCTCCTCAATAAAGCCCATTATACAGCAAATCAGCGCAACTTCAAGTCTTGAAAAACAGCCGGTTTTTTCGTATAATAAACATAAAGAAGGATAGTCCGCTGGGAACGGGCTATCCTTCTTTCGCCTTAAGGCGCATTGTATTGCAGGATCAAAGCAAGCGCCGTTTCAATGGTTTGCCTGCGGATGTCCTCCCGGCCGCCCTGGAAAACGCAATGCTTCACCACGGTATGCCGGGCATCCTGATAACCGATGAAAACCGTCCCCACCGGATTCCCGTATTCATCCCCGCCGGGCCCGGCCAGGCCGGTGACGGAAACCGCCGCATCCGCCTTCAGCAGCGCCCGGACACCGGCGGCCATGGCCTCCGCCACCGGGGCCGATACCGCGCCGTCCCGGGCCAGCATTTCTCCGGGTACCCCCAAAACAGTCTGCTTGACCCAGTCGGTATAGCTGATGACGCCGCCCTTGTATACCCCGCTGCTGCCGGGAATAGCGGTCAGCGCCGCGCCGATGCCCCCCCCCGTCAGGCTCTCCGCCGTGACCAGGGACTTCCCTTCCAGAGCCTTCAATACATCACAGCAAAGATTCGTCATGATCGTTCACCTTGACCTTCTCGATGCTGCCCATGGCCCGCTGGATCAGGGCCTCCCTGTCCAGATTCTTTTCCGCGTTCAGCACCTGCCCCAGGGTGGGCTTGGTCTTGGGATGCCTGGGAGTAAAGACGGTGCAGCAGTCCTCATAGGGCAGGATGGAGGTTTCCAGGGTGCCGATCTTCCGGGCAATGGTGACGATCTCCTCTTTGTCCATCCCCACAAGGGGCATAAAAATGGGGATGTCCACCACGGCCCCGGTAACCGCCATGGCCTCCATGGTCTGGGATGCCACCTGGCCCAGGTTTTCGCCGGTAATCAAGGCGCCGCAGCCATCGTGCTTGGCAATGCGCTGGGAAATTTCCATCATAAAGCGGCGCATGACCAGCGTGAAGAATTCCTCGGGACAGTTGTCCCGGATGGCCTCCTGAATTTCGGTGAAGGAGACAATATTGACGGTCATCTTGCCGGAATACCGGGTGACCAGCCTTGCCAGCTCCACCACCTTATCCTTGGCCAGTTGGGAGGTGTAGGGATAGGAGAAGAAGTGTACCGCTTCCACCTCCACGCCACGCTTGGCGATCATATAGGCCGCCACGGGGGAATCGATGCCGCCGGACAGCAGCACCATGGCCCGGCCGCCCACGCCGGTGGGCAGACCGCCCGCACCGGGTTCGGCAGGACCGTGGACATAGGCCGCCAGATCCCGGACCTCCACGAAAACCGTGTAAGCGGGATGATGCACATCCACCTTACAGTCGGGATGGGCTTCCGCCAAACGGCCGCCGATCTCCTGGGACAGCTGGATGGAGGTCAGCGGGAACCGCTTATCGGAGCGCTTCGACTCCACCTTAAAGGAAGACACGCAGTCTAAGTCCTCTCCCAGATAATTTTCGATGGCGGCAAAAATGGCATCCACATTTTTTTCACAGGGGCGGCAGCGGCACAGGCTGACCACGCCGAAAATAAAATGGCAGGCCTCCCATGCCCCATCCACATCCGCCTGACCGTCCATCGGCTCCACATAGACTGTGGACTGCATGATGTATACGTCAAAATTGCCGTAGCGCTTCATACGCCGGCGGACATTCTGGCGCAGACGGGCCTCAAACTGGCGCTTGTTGGCGCCCTTCAGGACGATTTCGCCCAGCTTCAGCAGAAAAATTTCTTTCATAGTGTACCTCTTCTGTAATCATTTCAAAGCCAAAAATAGCGGCCTGTTTTCTTTTTATAGTCCAGGTATTCCCCGCCAAAGGTCTTTTCCAGGAAGGCTTCCTCCTGCAGAATCTGCAAATGCAGCATTCCCACGGCGAACAGCGCGAATATCAGATGCACAGGATGGAAAAACGCGAGCAAAAGCCCCAGATATATCAGGTCAAAGCCCAAAAAGGCGGGATTCCGGCTGAACCGGTAGATTCCGGTGGTGACAAGGGCCGTTTTGTCCTCCGCCGGGATCCCGGCCCGCCAGCTGTCACGCATGGTCGCCATTGCCAGAATAAACACCAGCACCCCAGCAGTCCCCAGAATAACCCCCAGCCATGCCAGCCTGGGCATTTCCCACAGCCGAAGATTCCACAAAATGCTGGCCAACTCCACGGGGACAATGGCAAAGGTGGCAGCCTTCATCCAGCGCTCCACCCGGAGCACCTGTTTTGGTTTTCCGCCCCTGCTGATCTGATCCGTCTGAATGCCCCTGCGCCGCTGCAAAAGCATTTTCGTAAAATACGCGGCGTAAAACACCGCCATAACCGCAAGGGCGGCCATTTGTATGTTTGTCATGGCACATCCTCCCGCAAAACATATTGCACTTCCCGCAGCACCTTACCGCCGATATTGTCTGACCGAACGGCGCCGCTGCTTTCAAAGCCGAATCTTTCATAGAACCGCCTGGCCCGGGTATTGTCCTCCAGCACCCAAAGGTAAACCGCTGAAAAGCCCTGCTCTCGCAGCCGGGCAACCGCAGATTTGAGCAGTTCATATCCAACGCCCTTGTCCATGGCCTCCGGCAGCACATAAAGGGAAATGACCTCCCCGTATCCTTCCATGGATTCCATTCTGGCGGGCGCAAAGGATGCCGTGCCGGCAATCCGCCCGTCATACAGCGCCACTAAGGAGCTTCTTCCCTGCTGGCTCAATCTGGGAACCCATTGCCCGGCCGGAATCCCATCCAAATAAGCGTCCGGGACGATACCCCGGTAAGCGTATTTCCAGCTCCGCTCATAAATATTGCTGATGGCGGTAAGACCGTCCTCCGCCGTTACCAGTCTGATTTCAATCCGCACGCCGCGCTTCACTCTCCCAATGCCACACAGCCTGAGTTGCATTTATAAATATAAGCATCCTGCTCTGCAAAAAGTCCCCATTCCTGATAATTGCTTGTTTTCAATTCCTGAAGATGCGCATAATCGTTAAGCCGTTCAATAAAAAATGTACATTTTTCTTCATCATAGGCCAGTACTGTTCGTGCTGTGTTTTCCATCCAGTTCAAGAAGTTCACATCTTCGTCAGGACGATTCAAAAGTAAATTTGTCAACACTCTTAATGTAATTCCATGGGAAACAATGAGTATATTTTCTCCTTCATAAAATTGGCTGAAACAATTATTCCAAAACCGCTGAACTCTATTTTTGACGTCCTGATAGCATTCTCCTTCCGGTGCATGAAAAACCGATAAGCGCTTTCCCCAATCTATATCAGGGTACTTTTTTAACTGTTCATCATACGGCATTCCCTCAAGTATCCCTAAATCCATTTCTTTCAGATCGTCTGTTTGGGTAATTTTTATATTATTCTCTCCGATACAGCACAATATTTCCTCTAAAGTCTGCTTTGCTCTAAGCAACGGACTGCAATAAGCCGCCACCTGTTTTCCCTTTAATTCCTCATATAGAAGATTTCCTACCCTTTTCGCTTGCAGTTTTCCCTTTTCCGTCAGCTCAAAATCTGTTGTTGATGTAAGACTCCCTTTTATGTTTCCCACACTCTCTGCGTGACGTATCAAATAAACCTTCATTTTTATCTATTCCCCTTTTCTTTCGACAGTTAGGAGCAAGACTGTACCACCGAATTCCTTTGTCATTATTCTGATTTCAATCCGCATTTTACGCTCCATTTTCCGCACCGAATTACCGGTTTCCCAAATTCACGGCCCGGTACTGAATGGCCTCCGCGATATGCTGGGGTTGGATGTCCTCACTGCCATCCAGATCGGCCACGGTTCTGGCAACCTTTAAGATGCGGTCGTAGCTTCGGGCCGTCAGGCCCATGGCTTCAAAGGCGTTCTTCATCAGTTTGGCGCTTTCTTCGCTCAGAGCGCAAAAGCTTCGCATTTCCTCCGGACCCATTCTGGCATTGCACATGCCGCCGCTGCCAAAGCGCCGGTTCTGGACCGCCCTGGCGGCGTTGACCCGCTGCTTGACAGCAGCGGAAGGCTCCGCCTCCGCCCGGGTGCGCAGGTCCTCAAAATGCACCGACGGTACCTCCACCACAATGTCGATTCTGTCCAGCATAGGGCCGGAGATCCGGCTGCGGTAGCTTTCCACCTCCCGGTCGGAGCAGCGGCACCGCCCGGAGGGATCGCCATACCAGCCGCATTTGCAGGGGTTCATGGCGCACACCAGCATAAATTCCGCCGGGTAGGTCACGGCCCCGGAGATGCGGGAAATGGTCACCTGTCCGTCCTCCAGCGGCTGGCGCATCATGTCCAGCGTGTCCTTGCGGAATTCCGGCATCTCGTCCAGAAACAGCACTCCCTTGTGGGCCATGGAAATCTCCCCGGGCCTTGGATTGCTGCCCCCGCCGGCAAGACCCGCGTTGGACACGGTGTGGTGGGGTGAGCGGAAGGGGCGGCGGGTTACCAGAGGGTGCTTTGCTGTCAGCAGTCCCATGACGGAATAAACCTGACTGACCTCCAGGGATTCTTCCCAGGTCATATCCGGCAAAATCGAGGGCAGGCGCTTGCTGAGCATGCTTTTGCCGGAGCCGGGAGGGCCGATCAGCAGCACATTATGGCTGCCCGCGGCGGCCACCTCCAAAGCCCGCTTCACATTTTCCTGTCCCAGCACATCTTTGAAATCCAGTCCGGGGGAATTCTCCCTCTCCGGGACCCATAGCGGCTCCTCCTGCAACTGGGCTTCCCCATTCAGCCCGGCGGCCAGCTCCCGGACACTGCGCACGCCAATAATGGCCGGGCCCCGGGCCAGGGTCGCCTCCGCCGCGTTCTCCGCCGGGACAAAAAGGGTCTGAATCCCCTCCCGCTTTGCCGCCAGAGCCATGGGAAGCACACCGGAAACCGGGCGAATCTGCCCATCCAGGCTGACCTCCCCCAGAAACGCGCTGGAGGATTTGGGCCGGCGGACGCTGCCCGCCGCCGCCAAAATGCTCAGCAGAATGGGAAGGTCATAATGGGTGCCCGTCTTTTTCAGACTGGCGGGGGCCAGATTCACGGTGATGCGGCTGACGGGAAAGCTCAATCCGCTGCTTTTGGCTGCCGCCCGGACCCGGTCCCGGGCCTCCTTCACCGCCGCGTCGGGCAGTCCCACAATGTCAAAGCCCGGCAAACCGCTGGAAATATAGCACTCCGCCGTGATGGCGCTGCCCCGGATCCCGGTAACGCCCAGGGTGCGGACGCTGCAGATCATGGCCTCATCTCCTCTTCGATTTCGCAAATGCGGTATTTTCTCTATCATACATGATTCCATCGAAAAAGACAATCTTTATTTCCGCTTCTCAAGCGTACTTTTTCTTGACTTTTCCCCTGTGTTCAAATATCATAAAGTTGTAAAAAGGACGTTGGGGCATTCTCCGCTGCCCAATATAACGATGAAGAGAAGGGAAAACCATGAAAAAGAAGGTTCTGATCACCGGACTGGTGGTCCTTTGCATTGCCGCCATACTGGCCTGCAAGCTGCCCTGGCCCACCCGGTATACGCTGACGATGCACGGCGCGCAGGTCACGCCGGAGGGCGCCGTCATCCAGGAGGGGGACATCGTCATTTCCGGCTGGAAGCTGAATTACCTGCTGGAAAAAGACCAGCTGAAATTCGAAACGCTCCAGCTTCCCGGCATTACACTCCCCAAAAAACTGACCAATAAGCAGAACATCCTCAACGGACAGATAACGGATTATTTGTCGGATCGCTATGATCTGGTTTATACAATGGTCTACCTTCCCGAACAAAATGAATTTACCGGCCTCCATTTTTTCCTCAGCAAAGACGCCGGCTGGTGTGTCATTCAGGAAGGCTTTAACAAAGGCTACCGCTACTTTGCCGGTTCTCTCCAGGAGGATTTCGACCCCGCCGCCCTGCTGGAAATCTGCGGCTTACCAAGCAGCTGATTTTCTGATACTGATTCTTCATAAATTAGAGATTCATTTCAATGAAGCAGACACCGCTGGGTTTTATGAAGAAGGAACCGCTTAACGGCGCTTCCGGTTTGTGGCGATTCGCCACAAAAGTCGTCCCATACCGTTCTTAGCGCACCTGCGGTGCGATAAAAAGGTTTTCAGCCTTTTTAATAAAAACCAGTATGATGCCCATTGCAGACTCTGCACTGCAATGGGCGTTTTTGCTTTTCCGGCCAAAACCAGGCCTTTTCATGCCCTGATCTTTCCTGCCGCCCTTTCCATATTCCAAAATAAAACCCGATTAGCACAAGCTGTACAGTTTTCCAGGAATATTCTTGTTGAAAAGCATGAAAATTTCACAACTGGGTCGTTTGATGACTTTACAAACCCGTCAGAAAGTGCTATGATATATGCGACAAAAATTGAATACTTTAGGAGGTATTTCGTTTTGGCAAGAAAATTCAAAACCATGGACGGCAATACTGCTGCCGCCCACGTCAGCTATGCCTTTACTGAGGTCGCTGGCATTTATCCCATCACCCCTTCCAGCCCCATGGCTGACAATGTGGACCAGTGGTCCGCTGCCGGCCGGAAGAACATCTTTGGCGATACCGTCAAGGTTGTTGAGATGCAGTCCGAAGCTGGTGCCGCAGGTACCGTTCACGGCTCTCTGGCCGCCGGCGCCCTGACCACCACCTACACCGCATCCCAGGGCCTGCTGCTGATGATCCCCAACATGTACAAGATCGCCGGCGAGCTGCTGCCCTGCGTTTTCCATGTCTCCGCCCGTACCGTTGCCGCCCAGTCTCTGAACATCTTCGGTGACCACTCCGACGTCTACGCCTGCCGTCAGACCGGTTTCGCCATGCTGTGTGAGACCAATGTTCAGGAAGTTATGGACCTGGGCGCTGTCGCACATCTGGCCGCCATCGAGGGCCGCGTTCCCTTCATCAACTTCTTCGACGGTTTCCGTACCTCCCATGAGATCCAGAAGATCGCCATCTGGGACTACGAGGACCTGAAGGAAATGACCAACATGGAGGCTGTGGCCGAGTTCCGCAAGCACTCCCTGAACCCCGAGCGTCCCGCCATGCGCGGCTCCCACGAGAACGACGACATCTTCTTCCAGCACCGTGAGGCCTGCAACAAGTACTACGACGCCCTGCCCGCAGTGGTCGAGAAGTACATGGACAAGGTCAATGAGAAGCTGGGCACCAATTACCAGCTGTTCAACTACTACGGCGCTCCCGATGCCGACCGTGTCATCGTGGCCATGGGCTCCATCAACGATGTGGCCGAGGAAGTCATCGACTACCTGAACGCCCACGGCGAGAAGGTCGGTCTGGTCAAGGTTCGCCTGTTCCGTCCCTTCTGCCCCGACAAGCTGCTGGCTGCCATCCCCACCACCGCCAAGAAGATCGCCGTTCTGGACCGCACCAAGGAGCCTGGCTCCCAGGGTGAGCCTCTGTACCAGGATGTGGTCATGGCTCTGGCCAAGGCCGGCCGCAGCGATGTGACCGTTATCGGCGGCCGTTACGGCTTGGGCTCCAAGGACACCCATCCCGCTTCCGTCTTTGCCGTCTACGAAGAGCTGGCGAAGGAAGCGCCCAAGCACGAGTTCACCATCGGCATCGTTGACGATGTGACCCACCTGTCTCTGGATGAGAAGGTCTCCCCCAACACCGCCGCAGAAGGCACCATCGAGTGCAAATTCTGGGGCCTGGGCGGCGACGGCACCGTCGGCGCCAACAAGAACTCCATCAAGATCATCGGCGACCACACCGACAAGTACGTACAGGCTTACTTCCAGTACGACTCCAAGAAGACCGGCGGCGTCACCGTGTCCCACCTGCGCTTTGGCGACAATGCCATCAAGTCCCCCTACTATATCAACAAGGCTGACTTCGTGGCCTGCCACAACCCCTCTTACATCACCAAGGGCTTCAAGATCGTTCAGGACGTCAAGCCCGGCGGTGTGTTCCTGATCAACTGCCAGTGGAACCTGGAGGAGCTGGAGCACCACCTGGATGCCGCTTCCAAGCGCTACATCGCCAACAACAACATCCAGCTGTACACCATCAACGCCATTGACCTGGCCATCAAGGTCGGCATGGGCAAGCGTACCAACACCATTCTGCAGTCCGCCTTCTTCTCCCTGGCGAAGGTCATGCCCGCTGAGGATGCTGTCAAGTACATGAAGGATGCCGCTGAGCACTCCTACCTGAAGAAGGGCCGCGACGTTGTTGAGAAGAACTGGAACGCCATCGACGCCGGCGCTACCGCCTATGTCAAGATCGATGTTCCCGCTTCCTGGGCTACCGCTGAGAACAACACCGCTGATCCGGTTCTGGAAGGCCCTGCCGCTACTGTCAAGGTCGTCAAGAACATCCTGAACCCCATCGGCAAGATGGACGGCTACAGCCTGCCCGTCTCCGCCTTCGCCGATCTGCCCGACGGCCAGTTCCCCTTGGGTGCTTCCGCCTACGAGAAGCGCGGCGTTGCCGTTACCGTTCCCCATTGGGACGAGACCAAGTGCATCCAGTGCAACAACTGTGCCTATGTCTGCCCCCATGCCACCATCCGTCCCTATGCTCTGACCGCTGAAGAGGCCGCTGCCGCTCCCGCCGCTGCACGTCTGGTGG
The DNA here is from genome assembly GCA_030533415.1 of Eubacteriales bacterium. Lineage (GTDB taxonomy): Bacteria > Bacillota > Clostridia > Oscillospirales > Oscillospiraceae > Faecousia. The sequence continues at coordinate 17,146 of JAUNJE010000049.1, forward strand.
ATGTGAAGGCCGGCAAGGGCAAGGGCGTCTACAAGTACACCATGGCCGTGTCTCCTCTGGACTGCATGGGCTGCGGCGTCTGTGTCGGCGTGTGCCCCACCAAGGCTATCTCCATGGTTCCCCAGGAATCCGAGCTGGCTCAGCAGGATGTCTTCAACTACATGGTTTCCAAGGTCTCCGAGAAGAAGGATATGCAGGATAACACCGTCAAGGGCTCTCAGTTTAAGAAGCCTCTGCTGGAGTTCTCCGGCTCCTGCGCCGGCTGTGCCGAGACCAGCTACGCCCGCCTGGTGACCCAGCTGTTCGGCGACCGGATGTACATCTCCAACGCCACCGGCTGTTCTTCCATCTGGGGCGGCCCCGCTGCTACCTCTCCCTACACCGTGAACGCCGAAGGCCGTGGCCCCGCCTGGTCCAACTCCCTGTTCGAGGACAACGCCGAGCATGGCCTGGGCATGTACACCGCTCAGTCCGTCATCCGGGAATCCCTGGCCAATAAGGTCAAGGCTGTCATGGCCAACACCGAGTGCGAAGAGCGCAAGGCTGCCTGCCAGGCCTGGCTGGACACCTACAACGACGGCGAGGCCAACAAGGCTGCCACCAAGGCCCTGATCGCCAACCTGGAAGCCAACGTTTGCTGCGACACCGTCAAGGACATCCTGTCCAAGAAGGAATACCTGTCCAAGAAGTCCATCTGGATCTTCGGCGGCGACGGCTGGGCATACGACATCGGCTTCGGCGGCGTTGACCATGTGCTGGCTTCCAACAAGGATGTCAACATCTTCGTCTTCGATACCGAGGTTTACTCCAACACCGGCGGACAGGCCTCCAAGGCTTCCAACATCGGCCAGGTTGCCCAGTTCGCGGCCTCCGGTAAGGAAACCAAGAAGAAGTCCCTGTCCGAGATCGCCATGAGCTACGGCTATGTCTATGTTGCTCAGATCGCCATGGGCGCCAACCCCGCTCAGACCATCAAGGCCATCACCGAGGCCGAGGCCTACAACGGTCCTTCCCTGATCATCGGCTACGCTCCCTGTGAGATGCACTCCATCAAGGGCGGCATGATGAACTGCCAGGCTGAGATGAAGAAGGCTGTTGAGTGCGGCTACTGGAACCTGTTCCGCTTCGATCCCTCCAAGGCCACCGGCAAGTTCCAGCTGGACAGCAAGGCTCCGAAGGACGGCTATCAGGAGTTCCTGATGAACGAGGCCCGTTACAGCCGCCTGACCCGCGAGTTCCCCGAGCGTGCAACCGAGCTGTTCGCAAGAAACGAGGCTGCCGCCAAGGAGCGCTGGGAGCATCTGAACAAGCTGGTCGAGATGTACAAGGATTGATCCCCTGTACGCTCCCAAAAATCAATATTCGCCCCTGGGAAACCAGGGGCGAATTTCATCCCGGAAATGAGGTAATTTCATGCTCTGCACCGTTATTGATATCCGTGGCGACTATGCCTATGTCCGTTATCAGGACACCGGCGTTGTCTCTGAGGTCGCCATCGCCCTGCTGCCCTTCGGCGTGGATGTGGGCGATAAGCTAAAATTTGAAAATTACGAGTTTACACAGGTATAGGAAACCCGCTGGCATTTGCCAGCGGGTTTCTTTATGGAAAGTATTCTTCTGGATTTTTCAA
>JAUNJE010000012.1 GCA_030533415.1 Eubacteriales bacterium
AGCTGTCCGCTCCCAGCGTTGCGGTTTGCCCCAAGTGCGGTGAGCCCGTAATGCCTCACAGAGCTTGTAAGGCTTGCGGTACCTACAACGGCCGCCAGGTTCTGGCTGTTGAGGCGGAGTAAGGCAAAAGCGGAAATGCAGAGGAAAGCTGTTAGCTTTCCTCTTTTTCCATGCCACGGGAAACATTGGAAGGACGCGGGGACATAAAGCAAACGCTTCCTTCTGTCCTTCCGGCTCCTGTAAAATTTATATGAAGCATGACTTTTCCCATTGCTTTTACGGCTGAAATATGCCATAATAAGAAAAATCTACCTTTATGCGTGAAAGGAAGTGTACTCATGGCGAAACCCCTGGTTGCCATCGTTGGACGGCCGAACGTGGGTAAATCCATGTTGTTCAATAAACTCACCGGGCGCCGCACCTCCATTGTGGAGGACACCCCCGGCGTCACCCGTGACCGGATCTACGGGGACTGCGAATGGTGCGGCAGGACCTTCTCCCTGGTGGATACCGGCGGTATCGAGCCGGGCACCGACAGCGATATGCTGAAATTCATGCGCCGCCAGGCGGAGATCGGCATCGAACTGGCAGACGCCATCATCATGGTGGCGGATGTCCGCAGCGGCGTCACCGCCGCCGACGGGGACGTGGCCACCATGCTGCGCAGGTCCGGCAAGCCCGTCGCCCTGGCGGTCAACAAATGCGATTCCACCGGGCTTGTCAATCCGGACGTGTTCGAATTTTACTCCCTGGGCATCGGCGACCTGTTTGAGACCTCCGCCGTCCACGGCCACGGCACTGGAGACCTGCTGGACTGGGTGCTGGAGAATATCCCGGAGGATACCGAAGCCGAAGAAGAAAGCGGCATCATCAACGTTGCCATCGTCGGCAAGCCCAATGTGGGCAAATCCAGCCTTCTGAACCGTATCCTTGGCGAGGAGCGGGTCATCGTCTCCGATGTGGCCGGCACCACCCGGGACGCCATCGACTCTTACTTCGAAAACGAGACCGGAAAGTACTGCTTCATCGACACCGCCGGTATGCGCCGCAAAAGCAAGGTGGACGACACCATTGAAAAATATTCCAACATGCGCTCCATCAGTGCCATTGACCGGGCGGATGTATGCCTGATCCTCATTGATGCCAACGACGGCGTCACCGAGCAGGATACCAAAATCGCGGGGCTTGTCCACGAAGCCGGAAAAGCCGCCATTATCGTGGTCAACAAGTGGGACGCCGTGGAAAACAAGGAAACCAACACCATGCGGGATATGGAAGCCCAGGTCCGCAACGGCTTGAGCTACATGCTGTACGCCCCCGTGCTGTTCCTGTCCGCGCTGACGGGCCAGCGGGTAGACAAGCTCTATCAGGTGATCCAGGAGGTCTACGCCCAGAACACCAGCCGGGTCACCACCGGCGCGCTGAACAGCGTCCTGGCCGACGCCACTGCCCGGGTCCAGCCTCCGACGGACAAGGGACGCCGCCTGAAGATCTACTATATGACCCAGGCCGGTACCAAGCCGCCCCATTTTGTCATCTTCTGCAACGACGCCAGACTGTTCCACTTCTCCTACCAGCGGTATCTGGAAAACCAGATCCGGGAGGTTTTCGGCCTGCAGGGCACGCCCATCCGCATCACCATCCGGCAGAAGGGCGATAAGGAGGACAATTGATGCTATACCGTATTCTTATCACCGCCCTGGTATGCTATTTTCTGGGCAATCACAACGGCGCCATCTGTGTCTCGGCCATGCTCCACGATGATGTGCGGACCCATGGCAGCGGAAACGCCGGATTGACCAATTTCATCCGCAATTACGGCGCGGGACGTTCCCTGATGGTCATCGCCATTGATGTGGGCAAGGCGGTTCTTGCCTGCCTGGTGGCAGGACTGGTATTCGAGCCTTACGGCTGGGGACTGGAGGGCAAGGTGCTTGGCGGCGTCTGCGTCATGCTGGGCCATGACTTCCCTGCCCTGCAGGGCTTTAAGGGCGGCAAGGGCATCTTAAGCGGCTGGTTTATCGCCTGGATGGTCAACTGGCGCATCGGCGCACTGATCGGCGTGGTCTTTGCCGCAGGGTACTTTCTGACCCAATATGTTTCCCTCGGCTCCGTGCTGGCCGCCATTGCCTTCGGCATCGGCTTTGTGGTCTTTCATTATGACAATTACCCCGTAATGCTCGGCGGCCTGTTCATGAGCCTGCTGACGCTTTTCATGCACCGGGGCAACATCGGCCGGCTTATCAAGGGTGAAGAACGAAAAACCAATCTCTTTGGGAAAGGAAAAAAGCAATGAAAGCAGCAGTTGTAGGCAGCGGCGCATGGGGCACGGCCCTGGCCATCCGCCTTTGTAAAAACGGTCACGACGTGACCATGTGGACCTATGAAAAGGAATTGATCCCCGAAATGGAGGCCACCCGCCGCAATCCCCGGCTCCCCGGCGCGGTCCTGCCGGAGGAATTGAAGATCAGCGGCGATTATGCCTGTGTGGAGGGCTGTAAGCTGGTGGTCATGGCAAGCCCATCCTTCCCCCTGCGCAGCGTCTGCCGGGGCGCGGCGCCCCATATCGATGCCGGCGCCGTGGTGGTCTCCGTTACCAAGGGCCTGGAAGCGGGCACCCATCTGCGCATGAGCCAGGTGGTGGCCCAGGAGACCGGAAAAGATGTGGTGGTTCTCACCGGCCCCAGCCACGCCGAGGAGGTGGCCGTCAACGTCCCCACGGGACTGCTGGCCGCCAGCGAAAACCAGGCTCTGGCCGAGTTTGTTCAGGACGCCTTCATGGCGGAAAACCTGAGGATTTACACCAGCCCCGATCCCGCGGGCGCGGAGCTGGGCGCCGCCTTGAAGAATGTCATCGCCCTGTGCGCTGGCATCACCGACGGCCTGGGCTTTGGCGACAACACCAAGGCCATGCTGATGACCCGGGGCCTGACGGAAACCGCCCGTCTCGGGGTCGCTCTGGGCGCGAAGAAGGAGACCTTCACAGGTCTTGCAGGCGTGGGAGATCTGATCGTCACCTGCACCTCCATGCACTCCCGGAACCGCCGGGCAGGCATCCTCATCGGCCAGGGGAAGGATCCCCAAACGGCCATGAAGGAAGTCGGCGCCGTTGTGGAGGGCTACTACGCGGCCAAGTCCGCTTACGAGCTGGGCAAGGCCCAGGGCATCGACATGCCCATCACCGAGGCCGCTTACAAGGTGCTCTATGAAGGCGCAGATGTGAAAGAAGCCGTCCAAAGCCTGCTGAACCGGCAGCGCAAAGCCGAACACGAGGACGCGGGCTGGCTGTAATCCCATTTTCTGATGAAATGCTTTCATCAAAAAGCCGCCATATAAATACGGCAAAAAAGCGGAATGCACGCAGCTGCATTCCGCTTTTTGCTTATCTTTGCAAACTTCGTATCTGCTACAGTCCCGCTTCCTCCGAGGAAACCCGATGCAGGGTCACCGCCATATGCAGCAAAAGGAGAATTGCTCCCGCCACCAGAAACCCGGCCGGATTTACGGCGGCCCGCATCGAATCCCCCAGGGGAATTCGCGGAAAAATGACTCCCGCAGCGCACAGTCCCAAGGCCCTCCAGCCCATATTTTCAAGCTGAATGATTCCGCCGCCAAAATAATGGCACCACAAAACCGCGCCGCACAAAAGAAAAACAGCGGCAACCACCGCCCAAACCGGAACCAGAACATCCTCCGGCAGGGGCATCCAAAGCAGGGCGGCCAGTATCAAGCCCTGAAAAAAGCCAAGCCATCTTTTGCCTTTGGGAAATGCTTTTTTCAATCCGTTCTTTATCCAAGTATTGTTTTTCATCGTGCACCACCTTTCGTGTAAATCCAGACCATATTTTCAAGCCCCGGAATGCCCGGCGCAAGATCACGCAGCAAAGGTTTTTATGGTTCGGCAAAGCATCGGCTTTCCCGGTAGCACAGCAGGCTCACAAGGCACATTCCCCCGCCAAGCAGCATCGCCCAGGAAACGTCGCAATCCGCGGCATATCCAAAAAGCAGATTCAAAAATATCCCGATTCCGTCTTCCGCTGCCGCGTTCATGCTCAATGCGGTGGCCCTGTCCCTGGTGGTGACCAGCCGGTTTTCCAAATTCATGTACAGCGGCTGTAAAAGGCTGTAGCAGCCCCGCAGGCCCACCACCGCCAGCACGGAAACCAGGGGATAACGTGACAATGCCAGCAGCAGGCAGCAGCCAAGGCTCAGCAGAAGCAGCCGCTTTCCCATTGTCCCGGCCCCTGCCCTTGCGCACAGCCGCGCGGAGAAGCCGCCCACAAGGCCCGTAATGCTCACCGCAATGTATGCCGCCGAAATCATCTGCCCGGACATCCCGGCCCTGGTATATTGCAGCTGGTTGAGAAACACCGTAACCGCCTGATGGGTCTGCCCCACCAGGGCTGCGGAGATCACCAGCAGCAATATTTTCCGGTTGCCCAGCTGGCCTTTGAGAATGGAAACGGCCTCACGAAGGCCGGATCCTTCCTTTCGCTCCGGTTTCTTTACTTCCTTCAGCCCCAACGCCAGCAGCGCCGCCGCGCCATAGGAAAACACCGTCAGCAGCCCCGCCAGCCGGTAGTCCTCCCCGATCCACAGGGCGTAGGCTCCCGCCGCCAGGATCAGTCCCGCCTCGGACACATTCTGGTAAATGCTGAACACCCGGTGGGAATCCTCTTCCCCGCAGGAAAGGTACAGGATACTGCTGTCCACACCGGAAAGTCCGGCACAGACCACACTCAGCAAAATCCGCTCCAGCAGGAAGCCGCCAAAGCTCCGGGCCTTCCAAAATACCAGTTTGGATACAAAATAAAGCCCACAGCAGATGAGCATTGTTTTGCGGTAGCCGATCCGGTCTGCCATCCAGCCCCAGGGAATCTCCAAGCCGATCATCAGCGCCAGGGAAATGCTTTCGATCAGGGTGATCTGAAAGATACCGATCCCCGCCGCCTGCCGGTAAAGGGTGGCAACCGGCGCATAGAACACCATGCCCTGTAAAAAGCCGATGGCATACAGGACATATATATTTCGTTTTATCATGTTTTTCCGTCCTTTTCATAATATAAGCGCAACAAATCACCAACGCAGGAATGTACGCTCCCCGTTGGCAACACCGGCATATATCATTAAATCGGACGGTACCGCATGTGAAACACTCCTCAATAAGATATTTTTATCATAGCACAGGAGGTTCCACCCCGTCAAGCGGGCAAAATAAAAACGCTGCTGAAAGCTACAGCAGCGTGTTTATCAGCCAGGGAAATCAGATAGCGCGCTCGACCTTATTGGAGCGGAGGCATCTGGTACAAGCGTACACATGGCAGGGAGTTCCATTCACGACAGCCTTAACGCGCTTGACGTTGGGCTTCCATGCACGATTGGAACGTCTGTGGGAGTGGGAGACCTTGATACCGAAGGTTACGCCCTTGCCACAAAAATCACACTTAGCCATTTATTGCACCTCCCATCCGGATGATTTCTCAACAAACTACGCCTATCACAGGCGCTTAGATATGATACCAAACTTTCCGGGAAAATGCAAGCATTTTTTTCAAAATTTTTTGATTTTTTGAAAATGTATTGATATTCTTTCCCACTCTGGATATAATAACAGGAAACTACTAGGCTTTTTGAGGTGGGAACCATGATCGATACATACAGCGTACCCCTGACGACCCTGGTGAAGGAATTTCACTTGGAGGTTGCCTACGCCGCAACGGACTTTGCTTCCATCCGCATCACCGTGGAGGACGTGGCCCGGCCGGGGCTGCAGCTGGCAGGCTATTTTGACCACTATGAGCCGATGCGTCTGCAGGTCATGGGAAATGTGGAAATGAGCTATGTGTCAAAGTTGGCGCCTGCGGACCGCTCGGCCATTTTTGACCGGCTGTTTGCCTATAAGTTCCCTGCCCTGCTGATTGCCCGGGATATCCCGCCCCATAAAGAAATGCTGGAAATGGCGAAAAAGCACAACATCACCATTCTGCGCACCAAGGAGGCCACCAGCGCCATCGTCTCCACCATCATTACGTACCTAAAAGACGCCCTGGCTCCGAGAATCACCCGCCACGGCGTTCTGGTGGAGGTCTACGGAGAAGGCATTCTGCTGGTGGGCGACAGCGGCATCGGCAAAAGTGAGTCCGCCGTGGAGCTGCTGAAACGTGGCCACCGTCTGATCGCCGATGACGCCGTGGAGATCCGGCGGGTTTCCACCAGTTCTCTGGTTGGCACCGCTCCCGAACTGATCCGCAATTACATTGAGCTTCGGGGCATCGGCATCATCAATGTGGCGAAGCTTTACGGCATGGGCGCCGTTAAGCTGGAAAACGAGATCAACCTGGTGGTGAATATCGTCCCCTGGAACACCCAGGAGGCCTATGACCGCTTAGGGCTGGAGGACCAGTGCACCGAGATTCTGGGGGTCAAGGTACCCATGTACACCATCCCCATCACCCCCGGCCGGAATCTGGCCGTGATTTTGGAGGTTGCCGCCATGAACAACCGCCAGAAAAAGATGGGCTACAACGCCGCCATGGAGTTTACCGAGCAGATCAACCGCCACTTCGACGAAAACCTGGGGAAAATCTGATGAAAGAATTTATCATTGGTCCGAATGACGCGGGGCAGCGTCTGGACCGCTTTCTTGCCAAAGCGGTTCCCCTGCTGCCCGCCTCCCTGGCTCAAAAATATATCCGCATTAAGCGCATCAAATTGAACGGAAAACGCTCAGAGCGGGACACCCGCCTGAATGCGGGGGACGTTTTGCAGCTGTACATCAACGATGAATTTTTTGACAAGCCCCGGGAGGACAATGCCTACCTGACGGTGGCCGTTCCAAAGCTGAACATTGTTTACGAGGACGCCCACATCCTGCTGGTGGACAAGCGCCCCGGCCTGGCTGTCCACCCCCATGACGGTGCCGAGTACGGCCGCACCCTGATTGACCACATTCAATCCTACCTGTATCAGAAAAAAGAGTGGCGCCCCCGGGAGGAAAATGCCTTTACCCCCGCCCTGTGCAACCGCATCGACCGGAACACCGGCGGCATTGTCATCGCCGCCAAAACCGCCGAGGCTCTGCGGGTCATGAACCAAAAAATCAAGGACCGGGAACTGGATAAGCGGTATCTGGCCATCGTGGAAGGAACGCCAAAGCCCCGGGAGGGCAGCTTAAAGGGCTATCTTTTCAAGGACGCCAAGAAAAACCGGGTCTTTGTCACCGATACCCCCCAGCCCGGCGCCAAAACCTGCCAGACGAATTACCGGACCATCGCTTCCGCCAAGGGCCTGAGCCTTGTAGAATGCGAACTGATCACGGGGCGGACACATCAGATTCGCGCCCAGTTTGCCCATGCGGGACATCCCCTGCTGGGCGACGGCAAGTATGGAAAGCTGGACAAACGCTTTGACCGGAATTATCAGGCCCTGTACTCCTACAAGCTGACCTTCGCCTTCACCACCGGCGCCGGGGCGCTGGAATACCTGAACGGAAAATCCTTCCAGGTGGACAAGGTGGACTTTGTGGAGGAATACTTTCCAGGAACAAAAATTTGACAATTCTTATACAAAAGGAGAAATCAACTTATGACTGTTTTTATCACCAGCAGTCCCTTCGTGGAGGGGGCTGACCGTGCGGTCCTGAGCAATGCCAACGGCTTTGTGGACCGGCTCCGGGAGGCGCTGCCCCCCTTCTGCCGCTTTCTGTTCGTCTGCTCCAGCCCTGACCGCCGGGACTTAAACTGCCAGTTCGGCGCGGACGTTTTCAGTGCCTGTGCCGACGCGGGGATCTATTTCAGCAGCTTCGCCGTATTGGACGCCCTCAGTGCCGAAAACGCGGAGGAACTGGTCGCAAACAGCGACTTTATCGTATTGGCCGGCGGCCATGTGCCCACCCAAAACGCTTTCTTCCAGGAAATCGGCCTGCGGGAATTGCTGGAGGGCTACCCCGGCACCGTCATGGGCATCAGCGCCGGCTCCATGAACAGCGCCGATGTGGTCTATGTCCAGCCTGAGGAAGAAGGAGAATCCGATCCCGATTTCCCCCGTTTCGCTCCCGGCCTGGGACTTACCGGCGTGAATGTCCTGCCCCACTACCAGAAGGTCAAGGACAACATTCTGGACGGTCAACGGCTTTTCGAGGACATTACTTACGCCGACAGCTTTGGACATACCTTTTTTGCCATTCCCGATGGCAGCTACTTCTATCAGGACGACGGGCAGCTATTGCTGTTTGGGGAGTGCTACTGCATTCATGACGGTATTCTGGAGCCGCTGACGGAGGACGGGGAAATTCTCGATATGGCGGAGCTGGATTGACGCAACACGGGCCGCAAAGCCCATTTTCTCCCGCCTTAACCGCAAAAATATGCCGGGAAACAGGTTACTTTTAGCTGTTTCCCGGCATATTTTATTCTTTCCGTCAGTCTTTTGCACAGGGCTTTGCAAGAGGATGGATAATCCTGAACACTCTGGAGTAACCTTCCCATTCCGGCATGGCGCTGCTGTAAAGCTGCTTACCGACTGCTGCCCCGCGAAACGAAAGAAAAATCCCTCTCTGGTGCGGAATGAACGGCCCCAATAAAAACAGGCAATAGCAAAATCACCCCTGATGCAGGATAATACCTGCATCAGGGGTGATTTTCTCGCGTATTACTTTTGAAGGTCAAAATAGAAACGTTTTAGGTAGTCACTTTCAAAGTAGAAATTTCCCTGCCGCCATGCAGAGGAATCTTCCTTTTGGGTGGTAGCGGTTGTTTCTTTGCTGCTGTACAGTTTGCGGATGGCATCATCCGTCCGGTTCTCCTTGTAAATTTCCAGTGCGAAGGTCAGGCCATCGTAGTCCTCCGGGACCAAAACAAATATGCTATAGCCTTTTATAAGATCCCTATATTCATTTCCCACGGAGGTATATACCCATTCACTGTAAACTTGCCTGTATAGCGCGGAGAAGGTCCCGGTTCCATTTCCCAGGTCAAAGGTTTCGACCACATCCCCGATGCTCGTTTGCGGACAATACATTTTGCCTGTGTACGAATCGACTATGAGGGGCCATTGCCAATAAGCCGTATACCAATGTTCTCCTCCATGGTTCGCGAAAAATTCCGCATTTGCCTGTGAGACCAAAAACGTCATATCCGCACCGCAACACAAAAGCCTGTCATTTTTGTGGGCTTCTTCCCATGCTTCCCTTGTCAGGCTGGGATCTTTGGAGCGGGCCGCCTGGTAAAAGGAATCATCTATTGTTTCCTCCCGCACAATATCACAAACATACACATCCATATCAACGCCCGCTATGGCTTTGCCCACATAGCTGTCCGCAGACATGTTTTCTGAATTAAAGTAAAGGACCTCCGCGCCCTCCTTTGCGCTATGTATTTCTCCATGAAAGTAAAATGGGTCCAAATCCTGTATTACAAAAGACTCCCAGAGTTTCTGGTCCAGCATATCCAGAAAGGTGTATTCCGCCGGGCGTCTGGTATCCTGCTGGGCGGCCTCCACGGTTTCCATGTTAAGGTCCAGGAAGTATGGCTTTATATAACTGTCCTTGTAGTATTCTTCATAGGTGGTTCGTTCCCATGCGGCATCTTCCGTTTTGTCTTTCTCTTCTCCACTTATAAATTCATTAAGCGTTTTTTCCAATTTTTCCTCTGAATAATGATCTTCTCTCGCATTGAATACTACCGTCAACCCATCATAGTCCTTCGGAACAAGCAGGTACATTTCATTCAGTGTAAAAAAATTCTGGTGTTCACTATTCTTTGCGTTCATTCCATTTCCGGTATAGTTACACATTGTGGAAAATGTGACTTCCCTGCTCCCGTTATCAATCACAAAACGGCCAACTTCCCCCAACCGCCGATTCTGAGGACTAAAAATTTCCCCAGAATATTGGTCTATAACAGTTAGCACATTGGATAGTACACCCCAGCCATAATCTTCCTCCGAAAAATCCTCATAGAACACATCCTGTGCCTCTGCGGTGGGGATTTTGCACAGAGCCCAGCAGGAGACCAGCACATCATTCGCGTGTTCCGTCAGCCATTCCTCTTTCGTCAGGCCCTCCCGTTCCGCCAGTTCCGCGTAATAGAACTGGTCCGCCACATGGGAAATGCCTTTGGTCTCAAATTCCTCTGGGTAATACTTGCAGACATGGACTTCCGTTGACGCTCCCAGAATCTCCCTCTTGGGAACTTGCTCCATTGTGACCGCGTCAACGTTTTTTTCATAGAATACCAGCTCATAGGCTTTCGGCAGCTGCTGGGTTCCCCGGAGTTCCCGAACCTCCGGGTCCTGCTCCATTTCAAAGCCCTCCCACATGGTAAGCCCCTGCTCTTCGAAGAAGGTCGGGGTTTCCGTCGCCGCGACGGTCTCGGGGGGTGCCGTCGTCTCCGGGGCGGTGGTCCCGCAGCCCGCCAGCATGGCTGTCAGGCATACCGCCGCGCAAAGAAATGCCGTGATTTTGATTTTCATATCGATCCTCCGTTTCTGTATTTTGTAGAGAATATTTCTCTATACACAGCATAACATATTTCCGTAAATTACGCAAGTGCGTAAACGCATCTGCGTATTTTTTCTAAAATGTCTTTGAGGTGATGATATGTCTGTCAAAGACGCAGTAGCTTTGCGGTTTCAAAATCTTTTGAAAGAACGAAATATGAATCTGAATGCTCTGGCATATTCCGCCGGCGTTACTTCCTCCACGGCATACAGCATGATGGACCCCCGGCGGCGGGATGTCTCTATTGTTACCATTAAAAAATTCTGCGATGGATTGGATATCTCTCTTGGGGAGTTCTTCTCCTCCCCGGAGTTTGATAAACTGGAACAGGAAATCAAATGAATGTATGAAAAGGGCTGTCCCATCGAACCGGGACAGCCCTGAATATATTTTGAACTATGGTTTGCGTATTACGTATTACAATTGAAGCCACCGGGCAACGGCGGGCAGAACGCCGCAGTTCCGCGCGAACACGCTGTACAGCTCCCGCGCTGTCAACGGGGCATCCTGACAGCCAATTTCAATGGTCAGGGAGGGGATTTCCAGCGCATCCATGGCCCAGTCCTTATAGCCAGCGCCGTCCACACCGCTGCTGCCCTCCAGGCCGTAGCCTGTCACGTCTTTGACCGCCAGAGCCAGGCCCCTGGAGGCTTCCTTTACAGGCTGCTTTGTGCCGTATTCATAATAGATCACACTGCCGGTCGCGTGATAGCTGATCGTGGCAGAGAAGGCGTATTGCAGCGTATAATCCCGCAAGGCCCGGGCCTCCGCTGCGGAAAAAGGCGCCTCCCCCCGGTAGCGCTGGGCGGATGGTCCCTCCGGGCCGCTCACCTGCTCCCATCCCGAAGGGAAATTCCGGTTCAGATCGGTGCCCAGGCCGTTGGCCTTCCACCGCTGCGCGTACCGTGGCTCTTCCAGTGTGGTATACCCCAGTTCCCGGTCACTGCGGTAAATGGGAATCTGGTCATCTTCCAGCATTCCGTTTTGGGAGACCGCCACACCGTCCGGGTTGCTCATGGGGATGATATGGCAGCACACGCCTTCCAAATCCTCCCCACCGGAATTCAGCCAGTCCTCTGCCATGGCCATAAGCAGCCACGCCGTCATGTGCTCCCGGCCATGAATGGCTCCCTGCAAAAGGATATGATGCCCGGCATCCGGGTCCCCCACCCGCAGAACGGGGATATTCCTTCCCTGCTCACTGACACCGATGCTTCCCAGGGAAACAATATCGGCATGGGCTGCTTTCAGCGTCTCCATATCCACAGCCATCTGCTCATAGGAATATACCGCGGTGGGAACCACGGTGGTCAATCTCCGGGAAAAATAGTCCCTGTCCTGCGGCATCATATAGCTGGACAGGACATAGCCGGGCTGTCCTTCATAAGAAACTTTGGCATAAAGCCCATCCCACTGCAGCAGCCGGAAGGTTCCGCCGGCGGGGATCCTGGCGAGAACCTCTTTGCTGCCGGGAGCCTTCCGCAGGCTGATGTACGCCTCACAATTTGCGGCCCAAAGGGTTTCGGTGCTTTCCTCCACAGGCTGAATATAGCTTCTGAGCACATAGCCCTGCTTCCCCTGATAGCTGATCAGGGCAAAATCCCCATCCGTTGCCAGCATCCAAAATTCCTCCTTCGCGGGAATTCGGGTGATCACCTCCGCGGCGGTGTCCGGTTCGGTGCGCAGGCTGATGAATTCCTGGCAATCGGCATACCACCGGGACATGCTCTTCGGCTCGAAGGATTCCTCCACCGGATAGGATTGGGTATCGGCATAGTGCCACCACTCCGCAAAATATCCGGAAAAACCATACTTTTCCATCAGGTCCTGGAGCATCCGCGCATTGGCGGCAGCGGTTTCGGTACAGTCGGAATAGTCCCGGTCGGCAAGGCCCGAAAAATCGTCAAAGCCTGTGGGCATTTCCAGTTCCTTTCCGTTTTCATCCACCAGCGTCACATCCACCGTATTGCCCCGGCTGTGGGAGCTGAAATGGGTATTGGGGTTGGCCACATAGTCGGGATCGGGACAAACCTCCCACAGCCGGAACTGGGCCGCCACCGGGCGGAAACCGTCCCAGATTTTCAGCCCCAGGCCCTGCTGCGCCAATTCTTCGCAAACCTTTGCCAGTTTCTTCACGGTGCCGTAGCGCAGGTACGCGTCCGTAAAGTCATAGATCCGCTGTCCCGTAAAGTTGTTCTCCGTGGCATAGGGCAGCTCCTGGCGGATTCCCGGGATATAGTCCACCACCCGGACCAGCGTATCCTCCGGCGGCTCCCGGCCGGTTTCCACCTGCTGTGTCTCACCCCCGGCGGGGAGGGTTTCTTCATCTATCATGATTGTCGGCTCCTCTGCTTGCATTTCGGTTTGATTTGTAGAAGCTTCTTGCGCATCTGTTTCCCCGCCTGAGTGGCTGCAGCCTGTCAGCATTATTAGGCAGACCGCCGCCAGAAATCCGGAAACCAGGCGCTTCCGGAAAGAAATCCGCTGCATAAGCATTTCCTCCACCTTTAGCCGCATCCGTTTCCCTTGAGCTTGATCCCCGACAGATGGTCAATCATAGCCCGCATGGGCAGGGATACCCACTTGTCCCGGCGGTATAGAATCTGCTTCCAGACCGACATCTGAAAATCCTTGACATGCAGCCGCACCAGACGCCCGGCTTTGACCCCTTCCTCCGTCACATAGTCCGGCAGGAAGGTAAGCCCCATATTTTGCTGCACCAGCAGGCAGATCAGGTCGGCACGGCCGGTTTCCAGCACGGGTCGAATCTCCAGAGAATCCCGGGCCAGCTTTCCATCCAGCATACGGCGGTAGCTCATGCCCTTTTCCGTCAGCAGGAAGGGCTGGGTCAAAAGCTCTTCCAGGCTCACCGTCTCCCGGCCCGCTAAGGTGTTGGCCGCAGATGCCACAAAGTGGACGCCGATCTCCTCTTCATTGGCAATCACATAGCCCGTATCAAAAATGTGGTCGTCCATGCTGCAAACCATATCCACCTCATTGTGGTCCAGAAGCTGCAGCTGCTCTCCGGTGTCGCCGGTGGAAATGTGCAGGGATACCTTGGGATAGGCGCTGCGGAACTGTTCAAAATGCCCGGCGATCAGCGGCTCACACAGAGAATCCGCCATTGCCAGCCGCAGGACACCGTTCGGCTCCCGGCGCTCCGCGCTGCCCAGGACCATTTCCCGGGACATACGGCAGATGTCATGGGCATAAGTCAGGGCATCCCGCCCCTCGTCGGTCAGGGTAACAGTATGGCCGATGCGGTCGAACAGCTGCACCCCCAGCTCTTTTTCCAATTGCTTGATTTGGAAGGACACCGTGGGCTGGGAATAGCCCAGCTTCTCCCCTGCCCGGGTAAAGCTCCCCAGCTCCGCCACTTCGATAAAAATATTCAGGTTTCGCAGGTCCATAGGCACCCTCTTTTCATTTATTTTCTCGATTCTTCGGGCAGGCCCCATTGGTCAAACTGATGTATGCTCCTATTATATCCCTTCTTCCCAGGAAATCAAGAGGAAAGGCCCCATCTTGCTCCGCTACATAAAAAGAAGCCCTACGCAAACACGGCGGTTTCCGTAAGGCTTCCCTTTATGGTTATTTTCTGCGCCTTCCGTCGGCGCACAGGACCAGTCCCACTCCGGCGACAACCATGCCCATGGCTCCCAGGATCGGCGCCGGATGCTGTCCCGTTGGAGGCGGCTCCGTAACGACCTTCTGAGTCTTGGGATAGGCCTGGATGTTCCACTGGCCCTCATAGGGCAGTGTTACCAGGAATGGATGGATCGTCAGAAATTCTTCATCCGTTTCCGTCTGCACCAGAAGGTACAGCCCCTCCTCCAGCCGGGAAAATTCCACGCTGCCATCAGCATCCAGGCTCCCGGGGATCCCTGCGTCCCCCTCCAGTTCCATCAGCCATTGGGCCAGGTATGGGGACATGGCATCCTCCTCCCGCACGATTCCCCCGCCGAAGGCCTCCACCATCCGGTATCCCTCGGAAAACCGCTGGCCGACCCGGTGGAGCGTCACCGTGCCGCCGGCCGCCGCTTCTCCTCCGCTCTGCAGCGTGACCCGGATCGAGCCTGTCTCCTCCGCCGCCGCTGCCTGCATTCCCAGGTACGGCAGCAGCATCGCCGCAAAAAGCAACATCCACATTCGTCTGAGCATCCGCAACTCCCCCTTCGTAATACTGCCTTATCAGTATACACAGCCCGGGGAAAGGAAGGTGTCGAAGGGGGCTTGCGGCAAAAAAATCCCTGCATGCAAAAACCGGGACGCAGCTCCGCGTCCCGGTTTCCTTTATTTTTCCGCAGGGGGCGTAATTTTCATGACCGTGCGCTGATAATGGGCAATGCCCTTTGCCAGCACGTCCATGGCCCGCTCCAGGTCCTGCTGCTTTAGAACATAGGCAATACGAACCTCGTTGATCCCCTTGCCGGGCGTCTCGTAGAAGGGCGCGCCGGGGGCAAACATAACGGTGTCCCCACGGTCGGAAAACTTTTCCAGCAGCCAGAGCTGGAACTTGTCGGCATCGTCCACGGGAAGGCTCGCCATGACATAGAAGGCGCCCATCGGCTCCTCCACCACGACCCCGGGGATTTGCCGCAGCTTTCGGATCACCGTGTCCCGGCGGAGCTGGTATTCCGCCTTGCTCCGGCGGAAGAAATCGTGGTCCACGGTGTACAGCGCCGCCGCCCCCACCTGGTCGATGGTTGCCACCGCCAGACGGGACTGGCAGAACTTCAGCAGGGCCTGCTGCAGCTCTTTGTTCCGGGTGACCACACAGCCCACACGGGCGCCGCAGGCGGAAAACCGCTTGGACACGGAATCAATGATAACCAGGTTCTCGTCAATGTCCCGGAACCGGGCCATGGTGGGTACCCCGAATTTTTCGTCGTAGCAGAACTCCCGGTACACCTCATCGCAAATCAGAAACAGGTTGTGCTCCTTGGCGATGTCGGCGATCATCCGCATCTCCTCCTGATCCAGCACCACGCCGGTGGGGTTGCCGGGATTGGTGATCATGATTGCCCGGGTATTCTTGGTGATCAGGCTCTCGATCCGCTCCCGCTTGGCATAGCGGTAGCCCTCCCAGGGATTGGTGGGCAAGGCCCGGATGACGCCGCCGGCAGCGTGGACGAAGGTGGTGTAGTTGGGATAGTAAGGCTCGGGAATGATGACCTCGGTATAGGGATCCAGAATGCTCAGGAAGGTCAGAAGCAACGCTTCACTGCCGCCGGTGGTGATGAGCACATCGTTTTCCTCCAGGTCCACCCCCAGCTCCCGGTAGTAATTCCGAACGGCGTCGATCAGAATGGGCTTGCCGGGGGATTCGGCATACTCCAGCGTCCGCTCGTCAAAGGCGCGGATGGCCTGATAGTATGCCTCCGGCGTGGGCAGATCGGGCTGGCCGATATTCAGATGGTAAATTTTCTTCCCCTCTTTTTTGGCTTTTACCGCAAAGGGATGGAATTTTCGCATGGGCGAGGGTTCGCACCGGTTCGCATTGATGGAAATCTGCATAATTACCTCCACTGGCGGCCCGGCCGCCAGATTTTCGATATTCATTCGTAAGGCGGACGACCTCCGGGGTCAGAGCCGCCAGGGCAATCAAATTGGGGATGACCATAAGGCCGTTGACGGCCTCGGAAAGCTGCCACACCGTCCCCGTATCCAGTACGGAGCCAAGGATAACGGTGGCAGTCTGGGCCAGCGCAAAGCGGCTCCACGCCTTTTCTCCAAAGAGGAATTCCGCGCACCGGGCGCCATACAGCCCCCAGCCCAACACGGTGGCAATGGCGAAGCAGACCAGCGCCAGGGCAATCATAAGGGCGGCCGTTTCGCCGTAAATGGCGGTAAACGCCTGGGTCGTCAGCTCCGCCCCCGCGTCCACGCCGTAGGGGATGGGGATGCCGCTGACCAGAATCACCAGCGCCGTCAGGGTGCAGATCAGGATGGTATCCAGGAAAACCTCCATAATCCCCATCAGTCCCTGCTCCGCCGGGTGGGAAACCTCCGCAGACGCATGGGCAATAGACGCGGTGCCCATCCCCGCCTCATTGGTAAACACGCCCCGGCTGCAGCCCACCCGCAGCGCCTGAAAGGCGGAGCCAAGCATCCCTCCGGTGACGGCCCTGGGAGAAAATGCGCCCTGTATAATGGCAGAAAAGGCCCCGGGAATCTCCCGAAACCGCAGTACCAAAACGCCGGCGCACATCAGAATATACGCTGCGGACACAAAGGGCACCAGCCGCTCCGCCGCGGCGCCGATGCGCTTCGCGCCGCCCAGGAGCATCGCCCCCACAAGCACCGCCAGGATGATGCCGATGGCAAAATTTCCCCTCCAGCTTTCCTCCCTGCCAAAGCGGGTCAAAACGCCGTTGATTCCCGTCACCACCGCGTTGATCTGCGTGGCGTTCCCCACGCCGAAGGCGGCAACAACGCCGAACAGGCAGTAGGCCGTGGCCAGCCAGGAATAGCGTTTTCCCAACCCTTGGGTGATCACATACATCGGCCCGCCGGTGTAGCCGTCTGCGGATTTGACCCGGTAGCGCACTGCCAGGGTCGCCTCGGCAAACTTCGTGACCATGCCGAGCACGCCGCAGATCCACATCCAAAAAATGGATCCGGGACCGCCCAAACAGATGGCTCCCGCCACACCCACAAGATTGCCGGTGCCGACGGTGGCCGCCAGGGCGGTACACAGGGCCTGGAAAGGCGTCACGCCGCCATTCGTGCTTTTCCCGGAGCGGAGCTTGTCAAGAAACGTTCCCACCGCCCTGGGCAGCCATGTCAGCTGCACGAAGCCCAGGCGCAGGCTCAAATACAGCCCAACACCCAAAATCATCACCAGCGCCGGCGCACCCCAGACGATGGCATTGAAGCCCGAAAGGAATTTCGTCATAAAGCCCTCCTACTATACCATTTTTTTGCGAAAACCGCAAGAGATAACTTACACAGATTTCAAGAAAATGACAGAAAAAGCAGCTCCTGCTTTTCAGGAACTGCTTTTGTAGAAATCGGTTATTCCCAGGCCGCCCAAATGTCGGGGCAGTAGCCCACCGTCGCCTGCTTTCCGTTGCGCACCACGGGCGTCTTCATGAGGGTGGGGTCGTCAAAGACCTTGTCCTCCTTGGCGCGTTTATCCTCCATGTACTTCATCAAGGTGACATCCGGCGCCTTACTGTCCCAGTCGATGAGATAGTCGATGCCTCCCACCGCCCGGAGAACGCTGTCAAACTCCTTTGGAGACATGCCGTATTTTTTCAGGTCAATGGACTGGAATTTGATCCGGCGCTCTTTGAAATAGCGCTCGGCCTTCTTTGTGTCAAAGCACTTTGCCTTGCCGAAAATCTGAATGTTCAATACACTACCTCCTCAAGGCACAGCCCCTGGGCCGATGCCAGAAACCCAGCCTCCGCCCGTTTCCCTCCGAAAAGGGCCGGGATGCCGCTTACGCTGCGCTGCCCCCTGCCCACCTCCACCAGAGTGCCAACCAAAATGCGCACCATGCTGTGCAGGAAGCCGTTGCCGGTGACACGGATGTGGATTTCCCGGCCCTGCCGCTTGATCTCGATGGCCCGGAGAAACCGGACTGTGGATTTTTTCATTTTGGCATTGCCGCAGAAGGCGGAAAAATCATGCTGTCCCAGCAGCTGCTGCGCCGCTTTCTCCATGGCGTCCAGGTTCAGCGCCTCCGGCATCACCGCCACATAGCGGCGGTCAAAGACGCAGGGCGCGTCGCTGTTCCAAATGCGGTAGAGATAGGTTTTCTCTTTGGCATTCAGCCGGGCGTGGAACCGGGGGGACACGTCCCTGCAGGAGTATATGCCGATGTCCTCCGGCAGATACCTGCGCAAAGCCGCCAGAATCTCTTCGCAGGGCATGGCGCTTTCACAATGGAAGCTGGCCACCTGCCCCCTGGCATGGACCCCTGCGTCCGTCCGGCCGCTGCCGCTGATCTCCACCGGCTCTCCCAGAATCCGGGACAGGGTGGTTTCCAGCTTGCCCTGGATGGTATCGTCCCTGCCGGGCAGGCGCTGCCAGCCCCGGTAGCGGGTGCCGTCATAGCAAATATCAAGCCGCAGATTCCGCATACTCCTCCAATTCCTCTCTGGCCTCCCGTTCGGTGTCCGCCGAGAACAGGAATTTGCCGCTCAAATCATACACCTGAACATGTCCGCCAACATAACGCATCTGATACATAGTCATCAACCTTTCTTCTTGGTTTGTGACTACAGTATAGCAGTGCATCAGTCCAATAAAACGGACTTTCTTAGAAAATCCGCAAATTATTTCAATACTTTTTCAATCCACTGCACCACATCCTCATAGATCTCCTCCCGGTTGATCTCATTGAGGATTTCATGCCGGCCCAGAGGATAGATCCGCACGGATACATCCGTCATGCCGGCCTTGCGGAAAGCATCGGCAGACTGGCGGACACCCTTGCCGTAATTGCCCACGGGATCGTCGCCGCCGGCGATGAAAAAGACGGGCAGGTCCTTCCGCATGGCCGCCAGATTCACAGGCTGCTCGATGAACAAAATGCCCTTCATCAGCTCCCGCAGCAGTCCGGCGCTGACCGTAAAGCCGCACATGGGGTCGGCGATATAGGCATCCACGGTCTTCGCGTCCCGGGTCAGCCAGTCATAGGGTGTCCGGGGATGCTCGACCTTGCTGTTGTAGCTGCCGAAAACCAGATTCTGAAGCTTTTCATTGGGCTTTGTCTCCCCATTGCGCTTGCATACGGCTTCCACGACCTTGATGATGGCGGGCAGCGCAAAGGCAGGCTGCCAGCCGGTGCCGCAGATGACCACCCCGGAAATGCCGCTGTCAGGATACCTGCAAAGAAGGGTCCTCGTCATAAAGGAACCCATGGAGTGGCCGAACAGGATATAGGGCAAATTGGGATACGTCTTCCGGGTATCGGCAAGCAGCTGGTAGGTGTCGTCCACCGCGGTAAACCAGCCGCCATGGAAATAGCCCTGGATTCCCTCACCGTTGATGGACTGGCCATGGCCCATATGATCCTCCGCCACCACCATAAAGCCCCGTTCCGTCAGGTAACTTGCAAACTGGTCATAGCGCTCCACATATTCTCCGATCCCGTGGACGATCTGCAAAACCGCCTTTGGCTCTCCTTCCGGCATCCAGCGGCAGCCGTGGATCCTGCCCGCGCCATGGGAATCAAACCAGAAATCACTGCGCATAGATTTCACCCCACGACCTTGTAGTCCGCGTCGGTAATGGCCTTTTTCAGTGCCTCCACATCGGCGGTTCCGGTGACGGTCACGGTCTTGGCCGCCAGATCAACCACAGCGTCCACCGTGCCGGGAACGGCCTTGCAGACCTTCTCCACCCGGGCCTTGCAGTGGGTACACATCATGCCCTCCACTTTGATTACAGTTTCCATTGTTTGTCCTCCTGATTGTTTCATTTCCGTCAGGCACAGGCATTTTCGTCCGGTGTCCTGCCGGGCAGCATTTTGTGCTTTCTGATTTTATTATCGCCTAAAACCGGAATAAAATCAATAGGCAACCGCTAAAAACATTTCCTGCGGCGCCGCTAACCTTTTTACCCGGTATCCCGGCGGGCATATTTGTCTTGTTTTTTTCTTCCAATGTGGTATACTGTTCTCAGTTTCTTTTACGGGGGATTCCCATGGATTACAATACTTTACTCGACCTTGCCACCGACTTGGGCTACGAGCTTGCCATGAGCGGTGCGGAAACCTTCCGGGTGGAAGAGAGCATCAGCCGGGTTCTGGCTGCCTATGGCGTGGAAGCGGAGGTGTTTGCCATTCCCAACTGCCTGACCGTCAGCATCATCACCGAGGAGGGCCATCCCATCACCCGGATGCGCCGCATTGGCCACCACGGCAACGATCTGGACGCGGTAGAGCAGTTCAGCGGCCTGAGCCGTGCCCTTTGCCGGCGAAAGCCCGGCCCCGGAGAAGGGCTGCAATGGCTCGATACGGTGCGCTCCCAACGGAAAACCTATTCCAGAGCCGCCCTGTATCTGGGCGATTTCCTGGGCGCGGCGGGCTTTGGGATGCTCTTTGGCGGCAGCCTGATGGACGGACTGTGCGCCGGTATCTGCGGTATGCTGGTGGGTATGGTCAACAAACTGCTGGACGACCGGAAGGCCAACCAGTTCTTCCGGACCATCGCCTCCTCCTTTCTGATGGCCCTGCTGGCCTATGCCATGGGCGCGGCCGGTATTGCGCAAAACCCGGACACCGTTTCCATCGGCGCATTGATGATTCTGGTTCCCGGGCTGCTGTTCACCAACGCCATGCGGGATATCATCTATGGGGACACCAATTCCGGCGTCAACCGGATCGTCCAGGTCTTTCTGGTGGCTGCGGCCATTGCCCTGGGCACCGCCACCGCCTGGAGCCTTTCCGCCAGGCTTTGGGGCATCCCCACCAGCAATGGCGTCATCGGTTATTCCCTTTTCTTCCAGTGTCTGTTTGCCCTGGCCGGCTGCGCGGGCTTCGCCATTCTGTTCAACATCCACGGCCCTGGCGGCATTCTCTGCGCCCTGGGCGGCGTTTTGTCCTGGATTGTCTATTACATTGCTCTAAAATTTGGAAACAGCGATATTCCGGCCTATTTCTGGTCCGCGCTGTTCTCCTCCGTTTACTCTGAAATTATGGCCCGCATCCGCAAATACCCTGCCATTTCCTATCTGGTTGTCTCTATCTTCCCTCTGATCCCCGGTGCAGGCGTATATTACACCATGAACTACGCCGTCAAAGGGGAAATGGAACTGTTCGCAAGCACCGGCATGCACACCGCCGCTATCGCCGGAATTATGGCGGTGGGCATTCTGCTTGGCTCTACCGTATTCCGGATGCATTCGGATTGGAAAAAACATAAATCCTTATCGACTTAGTTCAACAAGACCGGTAAGCACAAAACATAAAATGTAATAATGTGAATCAATAGTTGAAACAGTGAAAGCATTCTAAACGGCTGTCATCCTGAGGGTCGCCGCCAAAGGCGGCGGAGTCGAAGGATCTTCGCATTTGCTTTTTCTTGGTACGTAACTTAAGTGCCAAGATCCTTCGACTCGCTCCGCTCGCTCAGGATGACAACTGGTGCGTTTTCCCGTTTTTTCCAAACAATTCAACTAACGCAAAAGCGGCTCTCCATCAGGAGAACCGCTTTTGCCATACTAAAAGAAAATATAGAGAGAAATAATTGTTTCCGGAATCAGCATTCCTTTGTTTTGGCATCGCTGCAGCTACCGCAGCCTTTGCCGCTGTTTTTGTAAGGACAGGAGCAGCCATCGGGACAGCCGATGCACTTGCCGCCAGTCTTTTTGGACCTATGTACATACCGGGCAGCGAAGCCAACGATCACAATCAAAATCACAAGAACAATGATATTTTCCATGGAACTGCTCCCCAAGAATCTTATTTCGCGCTGAGTGCGTACTCAGCAGCCAGATTCTTGTTGGTCTTCTTAATGAGATACACCACGATGGCAGCGAAGCATGCGACCGCAATCAGGCCGGGCAGGAAGCCGGAGCCAAGGGTGCCCTCTGTAACCAGGGTACCGATCTGATAGACGAAGTAAGCAACGGTGTAGCCGGTAGCCAGCTGCAGGCAGATGCCGCCCCACAGCCACTTTCTGTCTTTCATTTCGGAGTTCATAGCGCCCAGAGCCGCGAAGCAGGGAGGCGTATACAGGTTGAACATCAGGCAGGCCAGAGCGGCGGCCTTGGTCAGGGCGAAGATACCAGCAACCTGATCACCGCCGGCAACCAGTTCCAGTTCCTCGGTGTCAATGAAGTTGGTAACACCGTAGCAGACGGCCAGAGTACCGACCACATTCTCCTTGGCGATAAAGCCAGTGATGGAGGCAGCAGCCATCTGCCATACGCCGAAGCCAAGAGGGATCAGCAGAACCGCGAAGGGAGACGCGATGGACGCCAGGATGGAGGTGTTTTCCATGCCCTCCTCCACGACCTGGAAGCTCCAAGTGAAGGACTGCATGATCTGCACAACGGTGTTGCACAGCAGGATGATGGTACCGGCCTTGACGATGTAGGCCCAGCCGCGGGCACACATGGAAATAGCCGCACGCTTCAGGGAAGGAACCTTATACTCAGGCAGCTCCATGATGAAGAAGGACTTTCTGCTCTTATAGCCGGCAATCTTATTGACCAGCAGGGCGCCCAGAATGATCAGCAGGATGCCCACAAAGTACATCAGCGTGCCAACCCAGGAAGCATCACCGAAGAAGACACCGGCGAACAGGGCGATAACGGGCAGCTTTGCGCCGCAGGGCATGAAGGGCGTCAACATGGCGGTAGCGCGGCGCTCACGCTCATTGCGGATGGTACGGCACGCCATGATGCCGGGGATGGCGCAGCCGGTGCCGATGACGAAGGGGATGACGGATTTACCGGACAGGCCAACCTTCTTGAAGATGGGGTCCAGAACCACGGAGACACGTGCCATATAGCCGCAGTCCTCCAGCAGGGCGATCAGGAAGTACATGACCATGACCAGGGGCAGGAAGCCAACGACAGCGCCGACGCCGCCGATAATGCCGTCAACCAGCAAAGCAGACAGCAAAGGGTTGGCATCTTCCAGCATTTCGCCGGCCCATTCCTGGAAGCCTTCGATCCAGCCAACCAGCGTGTCCGCCAGCCAGGGACCGACCCAGGCCTGGGAAATCTGGAACACCAGGAACATAACAACGACAAAGATCAGAATACCGGCCACAGGATTGGTCATGACAGCGTCGATCTTATCCTGGGAGTTCTTATCCTTGGTCAGGATCTTACGGGTTTCTACGGAGGTCACGACCTTGTTGACAAAATCAAAGCGCTTGCGGTCAGCCTCTTCAACGGCTGTCTTGTCGGTCAGGTCGACGTTGCCCTGCACATAGGGAGCCTTCTGGCCCTTGCCCTTCAGGGAAGCGGCAGCCTTAACGACCTCGGCAAGGCCGGTGGCGTTGGTGGAAACCGTTTCCACAACGGGGCAGCCCAGCTTGTCGGACAGGGCCTTCACATTGATTTTCGTTTCCTTCTTCTGGTTGATGTCGGCCTTGTTCAAAGCAACGACTACAGGGATCCCCAACTCCAGCAGCTGGGTCGTAAAGAACAGGCTGCGGCTCAGGTTGGTGGCGTCCACAATGTTGATGATGGCATCGGGATGCTCGTTCTTGACATAGGAGCTGGTGATGCTCTCTTCGGAAGTGAAGGGAGACATGGAGTAGGCGCCGGGCAGGTCAACCGCAATCAGCTCTGCGTCACCGGCATAGGCCTTCTTAATCAGAGCCTCTTTCTTGTCCACGGTAACACCGGCCCAGTTGCCAACGCGCTCATTTCGACCGGTCAAGGCGTTGTACATGGTGGTCTTACCACTGTTAGGATTGCCCGCAAAAGCAATTCTCATTTTTGATTTCCTCCTCTTTCATTCGATATCCTTGCAGGTTGTCATATTTCTTGCGAACAAACGGTTATCTTTCGCTAACCGGCCAGTAAAAGACAATCGGCGGATTGTCTTTGGCTCTGCCATTCTTTCAGATCAGAATGGACGCCGCCAGCTGATTGTCGATGTTGTACCTTCCGTCCTTAATGGAGACTACACAGCTGTTTTTCAGGTGGGAAACCACCGTGATGGGTTCGCCGCTGTAGCAGCCCAGAGAGAACAGGAACGCGTCAACCTCTTCGTCATCTGTTTCGATCCGCCGAATGATGTATTCCTTGCCTTCCTGTGCGTTCGTCAAATTCATATGCTTCACCTGTTTCAGATTTTCTCTATCGATTAGGGCCAACTAACCGACGGTCTGGAAATTTGATTAGCTCTTGCTAACCACTTCCATATCATATCCTTATCTCTTCCATTTGTCAAGTCCTTTTCCAACTTTTTTCTGAAAATCCGGCAATCAGGGCCTTCCGTTTCCCCCGCCCGAGGGCCTGCGGCGCCACCGTTTCAAATTCCCTGGCAACCGTTCCGCAAGGATAAGCCGGATTTTTTCAGGCGCAAGACAGTATATTCGCCCCCTTCGGTCCCTATGTATCCCACCGGGAGCCTTTTTTGCAGATGTAAAAATCACAGTACTCCCCTCCCGCAGCCAGGGTCATTGTCCGGCGGAGCACGCCTCCCATCCATTCTACCGACAGGATATCCAGGACGCACATATACGGAACCAGCCGGGACAGCCCCTCCCGCCGGCCCAGGGCGCATAGGCCGCATTGGTGGTAGTTAATCGTGTATTCCTCCGGATCCCGGCCGAAAATGACCTCCGCATTCCACTGATAGGGGTTGTCCGCGGCCAGCGGATTGGTCCTTGCCGCCACGTCCGCCCGTTTCTGCTGGCTTTCCCGCGTAAACGCCCTTTTGGCTTTTCCTTTGTACGCCGCCACCACCAGGGGAGACTCCATACTTTCCTTTACCATTTCCCCGAAGCAGGCGTCCTCCACCGTCCCCTCCGCCGCCTTATAGACGGAAAGCCAGACCATGCCGGCGGCCAGGCACATCCGCAGGGGATTTTCCCTCAGGCTACCGATCTCCGGCGTTTCGGCGACCATTTGGCGGAATATCCCCTTTGCCTTTTTCGGATCCACAGGCGTTCCCTGCTGCCTGAGGTAGGCAAGGCTGGGCGTCCCCAGCACAAGCCACATAAGCTTTTCACACGCAGAATTTTTCATGGACACATCCTCCTAACCGGGCCGCTTTTCCGCCCTGGGGACCGTTTTTTCATACATTTCATGGAGTCTGTTCCAGGGCGGCATCTCGGAGCGCAGGGCCTCCCAGGCGGGCATCGGAAGGTCCGGCCTGTTCCGGCGCATGGCCCGCCACAGTTCGTCCAGGCCTTCCATCTCCGTAACCGCATGGCGGCAATGGTCCGAGGCGGCCAAGTCGCCGATAACGGTCTTTGCCATGACAAACACCATTGCCGCCATCAGCATCCGCTTTGGCCCAGGCTGATAATATTCGTCTTCTCCCGGCGGATACACGGAATAGCCCAGCGCTTTGAGCAGTCCGAAGGCCTCATTCGCCGCATCCATCAGCAGCCTGCGCTGCCTGGAGGTGGCTTTTCGCAGATTGCAGCCGGTGGTATAGCACAGGTAGGCCGCGGGAAGCACCAGAGTCAAATGGCAGCGGTACCAGGCGTCCATATCCGGCACCCAGGTCAGCCGGTAATCCGTTCCCGCAAAAAGGGCCTGCAGCTTTGCCCTGCTCTCTTCCGGCACCTGTGCGTGCAGTCCGCCCAGGCTCATGGAGCCGTCTCTAAACCGCACACAGTCCACCCGGCCGTTTTCCCTGCGGCCGCCGGTGCCCTGGAAACCGAACAGAACCGTTTTCGGCCCCTTCGTGTTCTCAAGCAGATACTTCTCCATGTCGGGAGCGGACAAATTGTTTCCCACCAGGATCACAAAGGGGGTATCGATCCGGGCCAGGTCCGGCAGAATTCCGCACATTTGCTGATGCTGCATCACGGCAAACACGGCGTCAAAGGATTCCCCTTCTTTTACACTGTCTGTGACCGCCGGATGATCCACGGTGGTTTTCTTTTGCAGCCGGTGGCGAATCACCAGCCCATTTTGTTCCAGCGTTTTCTTCCATTCTCCTCTGGCGAGCAGGGTTACGTCCTGCCCCGCGTCCATAAGCGCATGGGCCAGAAAGCAGCCAATCACGCCTGCGCCATATACCAATACCTTCATCGTTTTCTTCCTCCTATTCCGCCTGCAGTCCGCAGCACCGGCAGACCTCCCTGGCCCAGGCCTCCGGATGGCAGATCAGCAGCTCTTCATGGTTCATGGGATGGCGGTGGATCACCGGGTCTTTGAAATGTTTACAGTACCGCTGCAAATACTGCTCCCCCATTTTCTCGGCATAGAAGCAATGCACCACCGTACCGGGGACGGATATGCCGTCCTCCAGCGCAGTCACCAGGTCGGAATAAAACTGGTTGCGGATGCTCTTCTTCGACACAAAGGACATCCGTGTATTCCCCATGCCGAACATGGTGAGCATTTTCTCATAGTAGCCGCGCTCCTCCGCCGGCTTCTTTTCCAGACGTTTTTCCATAAATCCCGGCAGCTTCCCCTTTTGGAACATGCCGTAGAGGACCTGGGACACCAGCCAGGCCTGGAGCCACGCGGCCGCGCCGCTGCTCTGGTCCAGATCGGAACTTCCCAAGATCCCGTGGCTGATATGGACCCGTTTCCGCTGTACCAGCAGCCCCACAAAGGAGCCGCCCAAGGAGCAGCCGTAGGCGGCGCAAATCCGGCCCTGGAACCGGGCCTGAATGTAGTCCTCGATTTTTTCCGTCTGCGCCAGCATGTCCGGGAAGATGGTCTGTTCTCCCTCGTCAAAGCCGTCATAGGAGACGCAGACTACATGAAATGTCCGCTCCAGAAGCGGAATCACACCGCCGAAATTGGCCTGCCAATGGCAGCAGGTACCCGGCAGCAGAAAAATTACCGGCGCAGTCTCCTGCCCGAACGAATAGAATTTCATCGTATCCCCCTTTTCAAAGTAAGCATTGGCTAACTCCCGCCTAAAAAAATTGCACATCTTTGTATTTATCAAAATTATAGCACCGGCATATGGGAAAGTCAATTCCCGCGGTCAAAAAGCCTGCCCTCCCGTTCACCGGTGCAGCGGCATTCAAGGTCCCTATCCGGCCGTGCCGGACGAAGGCCGATAAACATTTTCCAAAATCTGAAAAAAAGTACTTGACAAATGGAACGGAAGCGCATATTATATTTATGGTTAGCGCACGCTAACTAGCTTTTCACCTCTATAGTTAGCGTGCGCTAACTATCCAACATCAAAGGAGATGAGCAGATTGACGTTTACAGAAATCCTTCAAATGGCAGGCGTCATGGTAATCCTGCTCCTTTTCCTTGCCGGGCTTTCTCTGCTGAAAAAACATCTCCGCAAAATCATCCGCTCAAGGAGGTAACCCCATGTCCGACGATTTTCTTGTCCGCAACTGCGCCCCCACCTTGGCCGGCCTCAAAACCGCCAGCATGTTCAGCTGCCCCTTCGAATCCAGAGAGGAATTGCTGAATTCCGTCCGTCAAATGAACAAGCGGCTGGTTCCGAAGGGCCTCCGGGTACTTCTGCTCCGGTTTTCGGAGAAAACGGCGCTGATTTACATATACCGTCCCAAAAAGCTGCGCAGGGACCTGTCCCACGCCGCCGCTGCGGCGCTATTGCAGCAGCATGGTTATAATACGTCCAGCTGTGAAAAATGTGTCGTCCATCTGGTAAGAAAACTGCGCCGGCAGGAGGACTTCCCCCACGAGATCGGCCTGTTTCTGGGCTACCCGCCGGAGGATGTCTGCGGCTTCATCGAAAACAAGGCCTGTAACTGCAAATGCAGCGGCTGCTGGAAGGTTTACGGCGACGAGGCCGCCGCCCGGAAGAAATTCGCCCAGTACAAAAAATGCACCAGGGTCTACTGTGACCAGTGGGCAAAAGGAAAAGATATTGAACGGCTCACCGTAGCCGGTTGATATATGATTTTTATTTTGAAAGGTAGGAAAACTACATGAGCAAAATCGCAGTTGTTTATTGGAGCGGCACCGGCAACACCGAGGCCATGGCCAACGCCGTAGCAGAGGGCGCAAAAGGCGCCGGCGCCACCGTTTCCCTGTACACCGCCCCGGAATTCACCGCCTCCATGGTGGATGATTTTGACGCCATCGCCTTCGGCTGTCCCGCCATGGGCTCGGAGGTTTTGGAGGAAAGTGAATTTGAGCCGATGTTCACCGATTGCGAAAGCAAGCTGTCCGGCAAGAAGATCGCCCTGTTCGGCTCCTATGGCTGGGGTGACGGCGAATGGATGCGCACCTGGGAGGACACCTGCCGCAATGACGGTGCCAATCTGGTTGCCGAGAGCGTAATCTGCATGGAAGCCCCCGACGATGAGGCGGAGGCCGGCTGCCGTTCCCTGGGTGCCGCTTTGGCCTGATTCAAATTCCCTGACAGCGCATCTTTCTTTCACCGGATTTTCAGGAAAGACCCCAAGCCTTTCAGGCGGGTTTTTCAGGAAATATCATAAATACCTCCTAATCATAACATATCCCCCTCAACCCCTGTGAAATGGTACCGCAGAGGTTGGCAGCCGCCGACACAGTAAGCCGTGCCGGCGGCTGTTTCCTGTTTCGGGGCGGAATTTGAAATACAGGCAGACTTCCCGGGAAGTCTGCCTGTATTCTTTGTTATGGTTTTTCCCTCCGCGCGGCCATCTGCTGCGCAAGCGCGCATATATCGGCTGCGGCGTGGGGGCTGCAATATTTTCTCTGGCTTGCCACCATTTCCGCCCTGATCCGGTCATTGTCCAGCACCTCATCCACGGCGGCGAGGATTTCCTCGTCCACTTCCCCGGAAATGCTCATGCCGCGCTGGCTGAAATACCGGGCGTTATGGCTTTCACAGCCGGGAATCGGCGACGTATGAAATACGGGGACACCGCACACCGCCGCCTCCGTGGAGGAAAGCCCCCCGGGCTTGGTGATAAACAAATCGCTGGCCTTGATATAGGATGCCATGTCCCTGGTATAACCGATAACGACGGTCCGGTCATCCGCCTGGGGACTTAGCTTGTCAAACAGCACCTTGTTACTGCCGCAGACGATAATCAGCACCGTCTCCTCCCGGCTTGCGAAATGGGCGCGAAGCTTTGCAATGGCCTTCTCTATTTTTCCGCCTCCCATGCTGCCGCCGGTGATCAGGATGTATTTTTTCTCCGCATCCAGACCCAGCCGCCGCCTGACTGCGTCCCGGTCCTCCTGGCCGGCAAAGGCGCTGGCTGTGGGAATCCCAAAGGGGTACAGCTTCTCTGCGGGAATCCCCCTGCTCACGAAATCCCCGGCCAAATCCTCCGCCGGGATCACATAGGCGTCGCATTCCGTCTCTTCCGTAAAGGGAATACACACATAGTCGGTGGCGACAAAAACCGTCCCGGGAATCTCCATGCCCTGCCGCTTCATATTGGTCAGAATCTCCGCGGCGAACAGATGCGTCATAATCACGACGTCAAAATGGTTTTCCGCAAGATATCCCTGCAAAATCCCGCTCATGCCATGATTCGCGAAATAGACCGGCGAGCGGAATGGCAGCTGGCGGTACAGGTCTCCCAGCTTGTACACCGCCCCAAAGGCCTTCGGCGCGTCCCGGGCGGCCGTTATGTAGGTATTGTTGATACTGTCCGCCAGCCGCCTGCTTTTCAGCATGTAGGGATTCAGCATCACCGCGTGATGTCCCTGCTTTTCCATTTCTTCCAGAACCGCCCTGGCCGCGGAATCATGTCCCCCGCCGGTGCCGCAGGATAAAATCAATGCATCCAAAAAAGCTTTACCTCCATTTTTTCCTTTTCCTCCTGGCTGGTGAACATGCGGATGCAGACCGCCGCCGTAATGATCACAAAGCCCAGCCGGATTGCGGAGCTGTCGATCAGACACGCCATACACAGCACCGAGCTGAAGTAAGCCACCAGGGTCCTGTGAAAGTGGGGGGAAATCCGCAGAATCACCGAGAAGAAAATAAAGAACATGGCCAAAACCGCCACCGGCTGCCAGATTGGCAGAAGGCCCAGCAGACAGCCGAAGGTCGTCGCAATGCCCTTTCCTCCCCTGCCCTCATAAAACAGGGGGAAAATGTGCCCAATGACCGGCGCCGCAATGACAAAGGCCAGCCCGGACGCCGGTTCATTTTGGTATCTGCAGCAGGCCAGATACAGAAAAACCGGCAAAAATCCCTTCAAAACATCAAAAATCAGTGTCAGCAGGCCGCACCAGAAGCCGCCGAACACGAACGCATTGGATGCGCCGGGATTGTGGTCCTTGCTCAACGCAAACATTTCTTCTTTTCCAAAAAGTTTCGCGAATACTTTTGCATACAAAACGCTTCCGGACAGGTATCCAAGCACGACAAATACCATCATGGTCATAGGCTTCTTCTCCTTCCAAAACAATTCATGATCTGATCCTCTTTGTGAATTCTATTTCCGGCCGGCCCTTATCCACGCAGTTTTACGGTGAACCGGCAGCCGCCGCCGTTTAAGTTCTCCGCGCTGATCTCTCCGCCGACCAGCACCAAAATCCGCTTTACCAGGGCCAGCCCCAGACCGTTGCCCTCTTCCTTGTGGGAGCTGTCGGCCTGATAAAATTTATCAAAAATATGCTTCCTGGCTTCCTCCGAAATGCCGGGGCCGCTGTCCTCCACGGTGAACAGGATTTCCGTGCCGTCGCGCCGCAGGCGGATGCGCACAAGGCCGCACTGGGAGTTGAATTTGATGGCATTGCCGATCAGATTGTCCCATACATGATGCAAAAGCGCTTCATTCCCCAGATATTCCACCCGGTCCAGATCCACATCCAACTCGATGTTTTTTTCCTCCCAGGCGGATTCCAGCGCCACAATGGACTGGCGGATCTGCTCGTCTAAGCAGAACTTCGTCTGGTTCGTCTGTATGGACTGGTTTTCAATCTTGGACAGCAGCAGAATATTTCCCACCAGGGAAGAAAGCCTTCTGGTATTGAACAGAATCTTTTCCACATACCGCTTCTGATCCCCGTCCAGGCTTTCACAGCCCTGCAGCAAGGTGGCATAGCCCTCAATGGCATTGATGGGGGTTTTGATTTCATGGGACACATTGGAAACAAAATCCGTTTGCAGAATCTCCGTAGCCGCAAGCTCATGGGCCATCAGGTTGAAGCCGGAGTGGATTTCCCGAATCTCCTTGGAACTGGACTTTCCCTCCAGCCGCACGGAAAAATCCCCGTCGGCAACGGCCTCCATGGCGGTGATCAGCTCCTTGATCGGATCAAAAAACAGCTTGGACAGCAGGCTCGTCACCACGACACCCACCAGCAGGCTGATAACCAGAAGCTCGATCAGCAGCAAAATGGTCGAATCAAAATGGACAAGCTCTTCCAGCAGCGTCGTCAGCCCAAGGGCGATCAATACGCAGAACACCAGTTCCGCCGTCACCACCAGGGTCAGCCGCACCCTGAGGCTCACATTTATCTTCTGGTTTCGAATCAGGTCAAACGATTCCCGGGTTTTCATGTCTTAACCACCTTATAACCGATTCCACGGATCGTGACGATTTTGAAGTCCGGATTGTCCCGAAACCGGTCCCGGAGCCTGCCGATGTGCACATCCACCGTATGGGTCTCGCTGCTGGAATCATAGCCCCAGATTTCATCCATCAGCTGCTGCCGCGTAAAAATTTTTCCGGGATAGGATGCCATTTTATAGAGCAGCATAAATTCCTTCTGGGGAAGTACAAAAGAATCCTCGGCCGTGGTGACCGTCAGGGAATCACATTCCAGCGTGGTGTTTCCGATCACCTGCCTGCGGTCGTTGATCATCTGTGCCCGGCGCAGAAGGGCGCCTACCCGAAGCACCATCTCATTGACATTCACAGGCTTTACCATATAATCGTCGGTACCGGAAAGGAAGCCTGTCCGCATATCGTCGAAGGCGTCCTTCGCCGTGATCATCAGCACCGGCGTGTTGTTTCCCGCCTCTCTCAGAAGCCGCACAAAGGCATAGCCATCCATCACCGGCATCATGATATCGGAAATAATCAGGTCAAAATAGTCGCTGTCCATGGCATCCAGCGCTTCCTGGCCGTTGGAAACGCCTTTTACCGTGTATCCGTTTTTGATCAGCACATGGGAGAAAAGCTGGCGCAGCTCGCGGTCATCCTCCGCGATCAAAATTTTGAGCATATGCAAAACCTCCGGATTCGTGATTTTCCTCCATAAATTTCATATTGGCAAATACCCTTTCCATGCGCTCATCGGGAAACCGTTCGTCAAGAAATTCCGCGAAAGCGCCGGATGGCTCCACGCCGTCCATCCTCTGGGTCCATCGGGCAACGGATGCCACCGTCATAAAGGAATTGAACACAAAAAACGCCACCAACACCCAGGTCGCGATTTTTCCCACACGGTTTGGCAGCTTCAGAATCCACTCCGACATGATTGGGTAAATGGCTTTGATCCAAAAGATACCCAGGAATCCCCAGAAAATCGAATACAGCAGGCATATCCGCCCGTTGAGATTGAAGGGCATGTGGCTGTAATCCCAGGACCGGGAGCCGAATACCAGTTCCTGTCCCCAGGAACACAGATATTCTATCACACTTCCCACGATCATGCCACCGGCAAAAGAGAGCCAGGCGCCCCGGTTGCGGTACTGGTACAGGCACAGCGTCAGGGCAACGGCACCGGCGCCGTACAGCAGGTTAAACGGACCGTACACAAGCCCGGAGCGGCTCTCAAAATAACCGTTTCTGAGAAGGCACCATATCAGCTCCACGACCACGCCGGCAAAGCTGCCCACGAAGCAGATCAGCAGAATCTTATAGAGGTTCAGCCCCTTCGCGAAATGGTCGCCCTTGCTTTCGCTCAGGTCAACGGCCGTGTTGGCCGGGGCCGGAATCCGCAGCTTTTCGCTCTTCTTCTGATACTGAATATCCTTCCAGCGCGCGCTGAATTCGTCGCTGACCTCATAAACCTGCGCAAAGGCTTTGGCGATGTTGCCGGAGGCCCGCTTCAAAGAGTCCGCCTTGCCCTGAACCTCCTCCGGGCAGGTCTCCTCCAGCATCTTTGGGTAATAGTCCGCCATCTCCGCCTGTGTGGCCTGCGCCTGCTCCAGCAGCTGCAAACTGGCCTTTTCAATCTCCAGCACACATGGGAGAACCTTCGCCTCATTTTTTTCTGACGGCTTTCCTTTCATACCATCCGGCTCCTCTGTCTGTAATCCTGTTTCTTTATAAAATTGAATATCCGTATAAGATAACCCATAATTTATAAGCAAATTATACCGGAGGAATTTCAATCCATTTTCAACTGAAGTTCAACAATTGTTGATTTTTCTTTTCAAAACAAAACGGCCTGCCAAGACAGACCGTTTTTCCGTGGGTTCACCCCAGCATCACATCCAGCAGCATCATAAGCGCGAATCCGACCACAATTCCCATGGTCGCGGAATAGGGCTGTGCCTTCTGATTTCTCTGGCATTCCGGAATCAGCTCATGGACCGCCACCAGGATCATGGCCCCGGCGGCAAAAGAAAGGGCATAGGGCAGAACCGCTTCCACGTAGACCACCAGCAAGGCTCCCGTCACCCCCGCCAGCGGCTCCACCAAACCGGAGGCCTGGCCCAGCAGGAAGCTTCTTTTTCTGGAATAGCCCTCCCTTCTCAGGGGAACGGAAACCGCCGCGCCCTCCGGAAAATTTTGCAGTCCGATCCCCACCGCAATGGAAATGGCTCCCATCAGCCCCTCTGCGGTGTAGCTGCCGTTCTGCAGCGCTCCAAAGGCGACGCCCACCGCCAGCCCTTCCGGTATGTTGTGCAGGGTAATGGAAAGCACCAGCATGATGATGCGGTTCAGCCGCTCATTTGGCCCTCCCTGGGTATTGTTGGCCCTTCCGGTGGCAAAGGAGACCACTTTGTCCGATCCCCACATGAACAGCGCGCCGAACAGGAATCCCACCGTGGCCACGAAATAGGCTGGCAGGTTCGAGGATACCTCCGCGCGCTCGATCGCCGGCTGCAGCAAAGACCAGAAGCTGGCCGCGATCATCACCCCTGACGCAAAGCCCAGCATAAGGTTCATCGCCTTGGGGCTTGGGGACTTAAAGAAAACCACGGTGGCCGCCCCCAGCGCCGTGAGAAACCAGGTTCCCAGCGTTGCAAGCAACGCCATTATGACAAGATTATCCATGTTGCACCTCCTATATCCATTATATTTTAGGGGGATATATGGGTGCATGATTTTTCTGCGGGGTTTGGGCGCGTCTCCCTTTTGCCGGACCGGGGAAGAAATGGTACTACAATTCCTCCCGGAACGGCTCCTGAATGAGGAACCCTTTTCCATCGGCAAAGGTGCCGCCGCTGAGAAGGTAGGCTTTCAAACTGCGCTGGAGGGACGTATCCTCCGGTAACGCTTCCAGCGGCAAATTGGGGTTTTTATACACCCACTGCAGATATCCTCCACCGCTTTCCACAGGCGTAACGGCGAAGGACCGCTGAAACTTCAAAATATTGGACTCCGGCGGCAGCAGCGTTTTCAGCGTGGGAGAAAGCAGCCAGGAGCAGCAGAAAACAGGAGCATCCCGGTATGTGGGAAACACGGTCCCCAGCAGCGCCCGGGCCTGACCGTAGGATTCCCGCAGCAGCTTCGAAACCAGCCGCACATCCGTAGGAATATGCAGGCTGATAACGGGAGCACCGTCCAAATGCGTCAGCTCATATTCCAGCTGCCCAATCCGCAGCAGTTTGCAGGAAATCTGGCGGACCGTCCAAAAGCCGCGGTCGAAGCCGTAATGGCCATAGCTTTCCCGGTGTTCTTTGACAAAACGGGAAAAGCAGGCCATGGTATCCACATATAGGTTTCTTGACAGCCCCAGTCTTTCATATTCCGCCCAGGCCTCCCTTGCCCGCAGAAGCATGTAGCAGAGCATCCGATAGCCCCGGGGATCCTCCCCCAGCATAGCCAACAGCTCCTGATAGCCCTCCTCCCAGGCCGCTTCCTCCAGGAGCTTGGGCAGCCGGGGCAGGGCTTCCACGGATTCCAGCAGGTGAAGCACTTTCCCTGTAACCTCCTCCGGCATTCCGATTTCCCGGCAAAACCGCTGCATAGCAATCAAATCCTTTCTAATCTTTATTCCTCCCCAAAGCCATTCGCTATTTGGAATTAGCCAAAATGCACATTCCGTATCTTTACTTCCCGGAAAGTTTTGTCGAATCAAACAAAGGTTTCAAAATGCGTTCAGCCGATGAACCTCTATTTCTTCAAATTTGATTCTTCTTGACACAAAATTTCTGCAGTAGTATTATATGCTTAAATTGTGGAGAAGAAGCGTCCCGGATGGCGCCGCAAGGGCCAACGTGAATGTTTTCCCGGACAGTACAAACTCGTGCAAACGATGGAGGAGATTGGATATGGTTGAATTGGGTTCCATCGCGACAGAACAGCGCAATCCCAATACGATGAATATTGACACCCTGTCCACCCTGGAGATGGTGAAGCTCATCAACCGGGAGGACCACTGTGTGGCAGAGGCGGTAAGCAAGGTTACCGGGCCCATCGCCGCCGCCATTGACGTGATCGCTGACCGGCTCTCCAAAGGCGGACGTCTGATCTACTGCGGCGCCGGGACCTCCGGCCGCCTGGGCATTCTGGATGCCGTGGAATGTCCCCCCACCTA
Source organism: Eubacteriales bacterium (assembly GCA_030533415.1). Taxonomy (GTDB): domain Bacteria; phylum Bacillota; class Clostridia; order Oscillospirales; family Oscillospiraceae; genus Faecousia. The sequence continues at coordinate 35,702 of JAUNJE010000012.1, forward strand.
TTCCACCGACGCGGAAATGGTACAGGCCCTGATGGCCGGAGGCTATCCCGCCGTGTTTCAGGCTGTGGAGGGCGCGGAGGACAGCAAGGCGCTGGGGGTTACCGATATGGAGAGGATCCATTTCTCCCGCAGTGACGTCCTGGTGGGCATTGCCGCCAGCGGCCGCACCCCTTATGTGCTTGGCTGCATGGAATACGCGAAAGCCCTGGACGCCGCCACCATTGCCGTCACCTGCTGTCCCGGCTCCGTGCTGGATACCTTCGCGGACATCGGCATCGCCCCGGCGCCGGGGCCGGAGGTGGTCACCGGCTCTACCCGGATGAAAAGCGGCACCGCCCAGAAAATGGTGCTGAATATGCTCTCCACCGGCACCATGATCAAGCTGGGAAAGGTTTACGGCAACCTGATGGTGGACGTCAAGCCTTCCAACGAAAAACTGATCCGCCGCTGCGTCACCATTGTCTGCACCGCCACCCAATGCACCGGGGATACGGCCACCGCCGCGCTGGAACGCTGCGGCTACCGCCCCAAAACCGCCATTGTGATGATCCTCTGCGGCGTGGATGCGGAAACAGCCAAGGCCATGCTCGACAGGGCCGATGGCAGGATTGCCCGGGTTCTAGCCCCACCGCCAGCCGGGATGGCTGGGGAATCTCTGTAAAAAGATACTCCATGGCAAAGCCTCATTTCAAATCCAAATCGTAAAGAAAGGAATTTTCCGTTTCCCCCACACGGCGGAAGCCCAGCTTTTCGTGCATTTTCTGGGAAGGGACGTTCCACTTAAAAACGGCGGAGCCTTTTATTTCTGAAAATCCCAATTCCTTCAGCCGCGTGATCACGGCCTGCATCACCATTGTTCCAATTCCGGCGCCCCGGTATTTCTGCGTCCATATCGCAATCGGCGGATTTTCCGCTTTTATGGTAACGTCACCTACGCTGAGGAAGCAGTCCCCTTCCCTCACCTCGATAAAGTAAAGCTCTCCGGCACTGTCCAGATATTCGCACATTCCTTTTACATAATTTAAGTCCGGCTTTTTCGTCTCGTCGAATATCCCCTCTGAATTTTGATACACATAGGGGTCCTGATATCCGGTCAGGAATTTTTCATAATGACCATCGTATTTTCTCAGCCTTACGGAATCACTGACCACAATCGCATCCGGCTGGTGTATATTTTTGAGGGGCATTGTCCGTTCCTCCGGTTTCTTTCAAACTTGATTTTCTGTCCTAAATTAGTGTACCCGGGCATTCGCCCATTGTCAAGGAGGGAATTGTCATGATTTTCTTTGGTGTTGACCGCATATCGGAATACCGCGGCATTTTGACCGGGCGGGTGGCGCTGCTTACGGCCCCTTCCGGCCGCACATCCGGTAACCGCTCCACCATCGCGGTTTTGCAGGAATGCTGCGATTTGGTGCTTCTGCTGGCCCCGGAGCACGGCGTCCGGGGGGACAAGGCCGCCGGCGCTTTGTTTGCCGACGAAACCGACGAGGACAGCGGCCTGCCCGTGCGCAGCCTGTACACGAAGGAATCCAAACGGCTGTCCGCCGAAACCCTGGAAAAATTCGACACCCTGGTCTATGACATTGCCGACGTGGGCTGCCGGTATTACACCTTCATTTCCACCTTAAAGTTCTGCATCGCCGACTGCGCCCGGGCGGGAAAGCGGCTGGTGGTTCTGGACCGGCCCAATCCCCTAGGGGACCGGGTGGAGGGCGGCGTGCTGCAGGACGCGGTTTCCAGCTTCGTAGGCTGTCACAGCCTTCCCGTCTGCTATGGCCTGACCTGTGGGGAATTGGCGCTTATGCTGAACCAGGAGCTGCATGCCGGCTGTGACCTCCATGTCGTCCCCTGCGCGGGACTGGCCCGGCACATGACCTTCCGGGACTGGGGGCTGCCCTGGGTGATGCCCAGCATGGGAATTCCCCGCTATGAAACGGCGCTGCTGTATCCCGGCACCTGCCTGATCGAGGGCACCAACTGCTCCGAGGGCCGGGGCACCGCCGATCCCTTTGCCATCATCGGCGCGCCGTTTATCAAAGCGGAGGCCTTCTGCACCGCCTTCAACGCCCTCCACTGCCCCGGCGTTGTGGCAACACCCGTGTACTTTACCCCCACCGCCTCCAAGCACCAGGGTATCCTCTGCGGCGGTATCCACCTGCACATTCTGGATGAGGCGCTTGTGAAGCCCGTGGAGCTGGGGGTAACGCTATTGGATCTTCTGCGGACTCTGTATCCGGCGGATTTCCGGCTGCTTCCTCCCCATCAGGCAGGCGGCAGGCCCTTCCTTTCCCTTCTCGCCGGGCACCGCGATTTTGAAAATCCCGGCTGGAGGCCGGAGGAGATCCTCCGCCGCTACGAAGAAGAAAGCAGCAATTTCCGCCGGCGCAAGGCCCCCTTTGAAATCTACCCTACGGAGTGTTGAATATCATGCTCTTTTGCGGAACAGCTGAGAAAGCTGCCCGGGCGGCGGAGCAGGGGGAATGGGACCTGGCTCTGTAAAAAACTGGAATATAAGAAACGGCTCTGCTCCGAAGCCGGCGCGGCCCCAGGCAACCGGGCGGAGCCATGACGGGCACCCTGCCCGTGAAACTGTGAGGGAATGCTATGTTTCTTTTGGGAATTGACGGCGGCGGCACCCATACCCGGCTGGAACTGCGGGATGCCGAAAACCGCTTCCTGCGCCGGGCGGAATTCGGCCCCTTTAATCTCAACAGCATTGGGGAACCAGCCTTTCGTGCTCTGCTGGCGCAGATTTTTGCCGAATGCGGAGGTATGACCGACTGCGGGGCGCTGTGTGCTGGTGGGGCCGGCGTTTCCAACCTCAGGACGGAACAGATCCTGGCGGAGGAATTGCGCAGGGCGGGCTTCCGGGGAAGATGGAAGCTCTGCGGCGATCAGGAAATCGCCCTGCGGGGCGCCATGGACGCCCCCGGCGCCGTGGTAATCGCGGGAACCGGCTCCATCTGCTTCGGCAAAAACGAAGCCGGAGAAAGCGCCCGGAGCGGCGGTTTCGGGCATCTGATCGACGATGGCGGCAGCGGTTACGCCCTGGGCAGGGACGTGCTGTCGGAGGCCGTAAAAATTCTGGACGGCCGCCGCAAGGGCAGTATGCTGGAAGCGGTTTTCCGGGAACTGAAAATCCATACCCCCCAAGAACTGGTGTCCTTCGTCTATGACGAAAAAACCGGAAAGGCGGGCATCGCCCGGCTGTCAAGTGTCGCGCTTCATCAGGCGGAGGCGGGGGACCCGGCCGCCCTGGAGATTCTGGAAAACGGGGCAGAGCAGCTGTGTGCCCTGGTCTTGGCGGTACAGCGCAGGCTATGCCTGGAGGGCTGCCCTATCGGACTGCTGGGTGGGCTTCTGGAAAATGACAACCCTTACCGCAAGATCGTGGTTCAAAAGCTGTCCCGGCTTGGCCGGCCAATCTCCCCTGCCCACGACGCACTTTGGGGCGCGGCACAAATGGCCTGGGAGCTGGCGGAGACCTGATTCAGGGCCATAGTAGCCCTTCACACCGGGCACGGTATGTTTTTGGGACTCCGTCAGCGTTTTTTCAATGCTTTTCTGGATTTAACCTTTGATTCACATTTTTCATGTCTGCCGAATAAGCCGCATAAGCAGCTTATTCGGCAGACATAAAAATAGAGAAAATTTTTCCCAAATTCGTGCAACCAATTTGGCGATTTATCCGTATTGATAAGTGATACTGATATTCCATTAAAAAGTTTCATTCGTCAGAATGGAACTTTTTAAGCGGTGCCTTCTTTATAAAAAGGATACATTTTTATAAAGAAACAGTATGAAACACCCCCAAGAGAAAGAAGGAGGTTCCTTTATGGAGGACAGCCAGATCATTGACCTGTATTTTGCCCGCTCCGAGCAGGCGATTCAGGAGACGGACACCAAATACGGCGGCTACTGCTACAGCATCGCCTACAACATTCTGACCAATCAGGAGGACTCGGAGGAAGCGGTAAGCGATACCTACTTTTCGGCCTGGAAGGCCATGCCGCCCCGGCGTCCCCCGGCCCTGGCGGCGTTCCTGGGCAAGATCACCCGGAACATTTCCATCGACCGCTGGAGAAAGGCCCGGGCCTTCAAGCGGGGCGAGGGGCAGATCGAGATTGCCCTGGAAGAGCTGGCGGAATGCGTCAGCGGAGCGGAAAGCGCCGAAGACACGGTCATTCGAAAAGAGGTGCTGGCAAGCCTGAACCGTTTTCTTGCCACCTTGACCAGCACGGAGCGCAGCGTATTTCTCTGCCGCTACTGGTATCTGGATTCCACGAAAGAGATCGCGGAACAGTCCGGGTTCTCTGAAAGCAAGGTCAAATCCATGCTCTTCAGGCTTCGCAAACGCCTGAACGGCCACCTGGAAAAGGAGGGCTTGCGATGACCAATCAGGAATTGCTGACCATCCTGGGAAATGTCCGGGGCGAATACATACTGGAGGCACAGAAATTGCGCACCGGGGAAGCAAAAACGTCCATCCGCAAACTGTCCCGGAAGCGGATTATTTTGATCGCTGCCGTGATTTCCCTGCTGTTGCTGCTGGTGGGCTGCGGAGCCGTGCTGATCGGCTTGCAGAAAATCGATATGGGGAAGGTTACGTTTCCCCAATACCGTCATGAGGGGTGGACCCTTGACCTGGTATCCATAAACGGATACTTGGACTCCCCAAATTATCAGGCGACCCGGGAGTGGATCGACTTCCAGACGGTTTACGACCCGGACAGAAGCCTGCAATATAACCGGGACAGCATTGGGTACGAGCCTCCGGAGGACTACCGGATCTACGGCTGTTATACATCCGAAATGGAAGAAAAAGTGGATGAGATCTGTGAAAAATACGGTCTCGCCCTTGCCGGACGTCCGCATTCTTACACAGATCCGGAAACATTATATTCCGCCGTTGGGATATCGTCCATGGTCCATCCCGCTTCCGAGTCCATGTTCTCCTTTTCCGGCGGGTCTTACTTCCGCAGCGGCTCGTTTAACACGGTCGGGATGGTCTCCCACCGCTTTGAAGGGCGCGATACGCCGGACAGCCTGCTGTTTAGCTACTACTGTGACCGAAAAACCGTCTTCTTCCCGGACTACGAAATTTTTGACGATATAGACTCCGTGGATTCCTGGGAATACACCGCGTGGGACGGCACGGAGCTGGTCTTGGCGCAGAGCTACAGCAAGGGTATCATCACGGCGGATGTGGGGGACTTCTTTGTTTCCGTGTCGCTGGATTTCTGCTATGCCGCCGGCGGAATGGAAGTGGATCCCCACAATCCCTGCTCCCGGACGGAGTTTGAGCGGATCGCCGATAAATTTGCTTATCAGATTGCTCCCAGGGAGCCGGATATTCCCAAAGGGGAAAGCGAATCGGAATGGAACTACAACGATTACATGGCCAATTGGATGCCCGGCTCTCTCGGCTCGGATGCATATAGCCCGGATTATCAAAAGAAGCTTCTGGATCTGGACGGCGATGGCATCCAGGAAATGCTCATCTGGAACGCCCGAACCGGCGTTATCTATGAGGTGGTGACCATGGTCAATGGCGTCCCGCAGAGCCTTTACAGCAGCAGCATATATGACGCGGTAAGGATGTACCTCTGCGAGGGCAATATCCTGGAACGGGAATGCCCGGATGGTTCCGTGCAGGGCAAGCAGCTAAATGAATATTACCGGGTTCAGGATCAGCAGCTGGTCATGGTGGAATGCGTCGTTTGGGGAGAAGACGGCAAATGGTATTGGAGCGAGTCTGGCGGCGCCTCCAGCGTGATGTGGACGCAGATCACACAGGAGGAGTACAATGCGGTTTTGGTAAAATACACCCGCCAGGAAGACGGCCTGATACAAGACGAGCCTATACCGGAGGACAGAAAGGCCGTGCTGAAAGGCGCGGCGGAAAGCAAGCTCCTGCGGGTGCTGATGGAACAGGATACCTTTTACAGACATGACGACGGTATGTACCGCTATCTGAAAGAATACTGCCAGAGCGAGAGCGGCCGGATGAACTGCCCGGTCAGCATCACCCGGTATGCCTTTGTGGACTTGGATGAGGATGGCATTCAGGAAGCCATCGCCGATTTCCGCTTTGCCGGGAATGAGCAGGTCATGTGTATGGTGCTTCGGTATGAAGGCGGAACCGTATTCGGCCAGGAATTTTCTTACCGCCAGATGTCCAATATCAAGCAGGACGGCACCTTCGCCTTTTCCGGCAGCGGGGACAATGACGGCTGGGCAAAGCTGCGCTGGGACAGCTCCACAAACAGCTGGACGCAGGAGACCGTCAGCACCTCCTTCCATGACGCAGATGCCAAAAAGGATGTTGCCTGGTACCCCTATCCAATCGTTGCCGATGTGAGCAAGGAGGACAGCTTTGCCTTATTCCAAACGGTATTCCTGCCCATAGCCTATGGCGATCAGAGTGCAACGATGGACGCGCTTTATAATCTGGCGGAAACAAACGGATTCTATGTGTATGTGCCCTATGAGAATGATTTTATCATCGTCATGCCAGGAAGTAAGATCTACGGTTCCTTCCAAAACGGACAGATTTGTGATTTGGGCTACACCCTCTATCTGGCACCGTTGGAGGAAAACGCTGATGTATATGCGTTCTCCGTGGGTGTGGAACAGCTCAATACGGCTTCGGCGCAGTTTTGCATTTACCGTCACAACATGGATCCGATGAATGTCAACTCCGCGTCTGACCTGGCCGCGTATATCGACTGGAACCGGGCCCATCCGGGAGATTTCTACACAAGTTGGGATCCCAATAAGGTCGCCCATTAGGGCCCCAACTTTTCACGATTGTATAAAGAAAGTGTGATAAGAATATGAAAAAAATTGGTTTTTGGGTTGTTATTGTCTTGGCGCTGACGCTCAGTGCCTGCGGGAAACAGGATGCACAGCTGCCGGAGACTACGGAAAATATTACGCTTGGTACCGTTTACACGGAAGCCACCGAGCCGCCGGCGGAGCAGACGGTTTCCGTGACGGAAGCAGCAACGGAACCGACGGAGCCTGCCGCTGTCAGCGAAACCACTGCCCCGCCGAAGAAAACTGTGGAGGACGTGAAGCCGTCCATATCCATCACCAAAAGCCCCACGGACGAAACCGTGGACGAGGGAGGAAGCGCGTTTTTCACCGCCAAGGCGGAGAATGCGGAAAAGACCGTATGGATCGCCGTAAGCCCGGATACCAAAACCGTCTATGAACTGGATAACCCCCCTGCCGACTTTCCGGGGCTTACCATTGAGGGGCAGGGCACCGAAACGCTGAAATTGAGCAATATTCCCTACGCCATGAACGGCTGGCGGATCCAGTGCTATTTTACCGGGAATGGCGGCCCGGCTTACACCAAGGGCGCGTACATCACCGTCAGGCAGAAATCCGAAAAAAGCGATTCCGCCCCGGAGGCCTTCCAGAAGGCGCTGCGCCAGATTCATGATGAGCTGTGCTGGCCGGCGCTTCCGAATGGGGACAAAATCGACCTGTGGGAACCCGGCACCATTGAGGACGAGACGTTTGCTGTTTACGATGTGGACGGAGATGGGGAGGATGAACTGCTGGTTTCCGTATTCAACACCTATGTGGCAGGAATGTGCGAGATCATTTACGGCTATGACGCCAAAGCCGGCGGAGTCCGGGTGGAAGCCTGGAACTATGTGGGGGTCACCCACTATCCCGGTATGCTGAAGGTGGACGCTGCCCATAACCACGGATACGCTGGAGAAGTGATGTGGCCCTATGATGTGCTGCGCTACGATCCGGCGACGGATACATATCAGGAGCTCTGCAGTGTGGACGCCTGGGATAAATCCATCTCGGACTATGATTCCTACCGAAACATGTCTTTCCCGGATGATATCGACACGGAGCATGAGGGTGTGGTATACCGGATCCAGGAAAACGGACAGGACCGCTTTCTCAGCCGCAAGGATTTTGAAGCCTGGGAAGCAGAGCTGTTCGCCCAGAAAGAGCCATTGAACATTCCCTGGCAGAACATAACGGCCCAAAACATCGGGGCAGTCCGTTGACCGGGAGCCGCCGGTATTACAAACCCGCCCATTTCCGCAAAAGAAAATGGGCGGGTTCGTATCGTTAATAGCCGTTTAGGGAGCCATCCTTGGCAGCGGTCTGGCCGTAGGTCTGGTAACGGACAAGCACCTGGTCAATCTGCTCCTTTGTCAGCACGTTCATCCGGCCTGTGCACAGGCACTGCCATTGAATCTGTGCCAGATTTTCCAGATTGGAAGCAAGATTAAAGGCTTTTTCCAGATTGGGACCAAAGGCCACCAGTCCATGGTTTGCCAGCAGCACGGCCCGGCCTCCGTTGCAGGCGGCAACCGCCTTTTTTGCCAGCTCCGGTGTGCCGAAGGTCGCGTATTCGCACAGGGGAATCTCATGGGTCCCCGCTCCGGCAATGGCATAATGCACCGCGCGGATCGGCTCTCCCATGCAGGCCAGCGTGGTTGCGTAGGTGGAATGGGTATGTACCACGGCGCCGCAGCCCTTGTCTTCGTTTGCCCGGTAGAAGCCCGCATGCAGGCCATACTCGCTGGAGGGCTTCCGGCTGCCCTCCACCACGTTGCCCTCCATGTCCATGATCACGATGTCCTCAGGGCGGATATCAAAATATTGCACACCGGAGGGTGTAATGGCAATCAGTCCGGTTTCTCCGTCACGGATGCTCAGGTTTCCCGCCGTTCCGTGGCTCAGGCCCGCACTGCTCATTTTTCTGCCATACTCGGCAAGCAGCGCTCTTTCTCTTTCCATTCGCATAAAAAGTACCACCTTTATCTCTTAATTTTACTTCATTTATGCTTCGTTTATTTCGAGGCGTTTGCCGCCACGGCAACGGCGTCCCATACGGATGCAAAGGGCGGTGCATAGCCGAGGTCCAGGAAGCCCAGCTCCTCCACCGTCATTTCCTGGTCGATGGCACAGGCAAATACATCGATCCGCCATGCCGCCTCCCGGGCTCCCATAATCTGCGCTCCCAGCAGCACATGGTCCTCCGGCCGGTAGCATAGCTTGACCGTTAAGTCTTTGGGGTCTGGATAATACCGGGCATGGGAGCGGGTCTGCACCGTGGTGGTTTTGCAGGGAATGCCGTTGGCCGCACATTCCTCCTGTCCCAGGCCGGTTTTTGCGAATTCCATGCCCATGCAGCGCAGCATGGAGGTTCCCAGCGCCCGCTGGAACGCCACGCGCTTTCCAAGAACACTGTCGCCGGCCAGCCGCCCCTGCTTGTTGGCATTGGTGCCCAGGGCGATCATCATAGGCCGGTCCAGCAGCTTATGCCAGACGGTGGCACAGTCGCCGGCGGCATACACATCCGGCACCGATGTCTCCATGGCGGGATTCGTAACCACCGCGCCATTGTTCAGCTTCTCAACGGCACCGCCCAGGAAGCGGGTATTGGGGCTGATGCCGATAGACAAAATCACCAGATCCGCGTCATAGCTCCCCCGGTCGGTGACAATCCGGCTGACCGCCGCGCCGCCTTCAAAGGCCATCACCCGTTCCCCGGTGTGAACGGACACGCCATGGCTTTCCAGTTCGACTCTTGCCGCCGCGCCAAATTCCGGATCGAAGCCATTCAAGACCCGGTCCATGGCCTCAATAACCCGGATGCGGGGCACACCCTGCAGGATGCAGGCCTCTGCCAGCTCCATACCGATATAGCCTCCGCCCACAATGACGGCATTTTGGGGCTTCTCCATAAGGGCTTGCTTCAGCTGCTGGGCATCCTCCAGGGTTTTTAAGGGGTAAATCCCTTTCTTCGCAATGCCGGGGATCGGCGGAATCTTGGGGGAGGAGCCTGTGGCAACCAGCAGCTTGTCATAAGGCTCCGTGCAAACCGTCCCCTGGGGGTCCCGGTACAGAACCTGCTTCTTTTCGTAATCCACCGACTGGACCTCACAGCGTAAGCGCACCCGGATGCCGCTTTTTTCAAAGGTTTCCACACTGCGAATGCGGATCAAATCGATGTCATCGTTCAGTCCCGCCACATAGTAGGGCAGGCCGCAGGCTCCGTAGGAAACCTCCCGGGTTTTCTCCAGCACCACGACTTCCCACTCCGGTGCCCGGCGCTTGACCCGGGACGCCGCGCTCATACCGGCGGCATTGCCGCCAATGACTACAAATTTCACTTGGATTCTCCTTTCAGCCTGACAACAGGCCGCGAATAGGTGCCGCTGTCCGCAAACCCGATGGTGACCGGGGCGCCGCAGTGCAGACCGTCCATGTCCCCATCCGCCAGATTGGCCAGGATTCGAACGCCCTCCTCCAAATCCACCGCAGCAACCACATAGGGGACTTTTTCCGCTACACTGGGATGAAAGGGCTTGTGCATCACAACGTAGGAATAGAGCTTTCCCTCCGGCGGCAGCACGGCAATTTCGGTATCCCCGCTCAGGCAGTCCGGGCACAGATAGGCCCCGGGCCAGCGGACCTTGCCGCAGGCCCTGCAGCGCTGAAAACGCAGCTCATGGTTTCGGCAGCCCTCCCAAAAGTCCGCGGTATCCATGTTGACACGCGGTTCAAAAAAATCCATGGTTCACGCCCCCCTTTCCAACACCAAGGTAATATGGCTTTGAAACACCGCGCCGTTATCGCTGCAAACAATCACGGACGGCGCCTTTGTTCCGGGTACCCTGCCCAGCTGGCGCTGGCCGCAGCGGCCGGTCAGCTGCATCACCGCCTCCGCCACCGGCGTCAGGCCCATAAAATAGCCCTCGGACAGCATACCGCCGGAGGTATTCACGGGCAGTTCTCCCCCCGGCCCCAGCCGCTGCCGGGTCAGAAACTCCCGGACATCCTCTCTGCGGAAGAAACCGTAGTCCCGCAGGGTCGCTTCTACCGTGTAGGTAAAGCAGTCGTAAAGCTCACAGGCATCCACGTCCCGGCATGTGATTCCCGCCATTTCGAAGGCCTGCCGGCTGGCAAGTGCCGCTGCGCTCTCCGGGTCCTCCACACTTAAGCGGAAAGGAGATACCGGCTGGTTGGCACTGCCAAAGCCCCGCAGCAGCGCGTAAGGGTGTCCCAGCCCTTTGGCCCGCTCCACCGTGGTTAATACGATGGCACGGCCGCCGTCACTGCTGGGCGTCGCGTCCAGCAGCCGCAGAGGGGCGGCCACCATGGACGAGGCATAATAGGCATCGTCGTCCAGAGGTTTTCCGTACATAGCCGCCTGGGGATTCAGGCAGGCCCATTGCCGCTGGGCAATGGAAATTTCCTTCCACACCTCCGGGCCGGTGCCGTAGGTTTCCATGGCCCGGCGGGCCTGCATGGCGTATTTGGACATGGTGCTCAAATCACCAAAGGCCGCCAAATCGTCGGTGGCCTTGCCGCCGGACAATTCCTTCACAAAGCTGCGCCGGCCGCTGCGGGCATTGTCGCCGTAGGAAATTACCACATACCGGCACAGGCCGGACGCCAGCAGGCCGATACTATGATACAGCCATCCCCGGGTACAATATGCCTCCTGCCCAATGACACTGGGGCGGAAGCCCATCTGCTCTGCCACGGTAAAGGCCGTCACATCGTAATCCCCTGCCAGGGGTGCGAAGTGGCGGTACAAAAGCATGGCATCCACTTCCCCCTTTTCAATGCCGGCATCCGCCAGGGCATTGCGGATGGCCTCAACGTGAAAGCTCACCGCCGTACGGCCGGGAATCTTCCCCTGGGGGGTGTAGCCCACCCCCACAATGGCAATTTTATTTTTCAGATGCTCTAAGTTCATAGGTACGCTCCAGCTTATTCTGCCCAGACTTCATCCGGATCCGGAAGGGTGGACGCATGGTAGTAGGCAACTTTGGTGGTATTCATCAGATGCCGGTAAGTCAGGTTGTCGCTGATGGAGTTATTGCCCCAGCTGCCACAGCCCAAGCTCATGGTTGGGTGCAGGCCGTTGATGAAATTGCCGCCGGACGCCGCACCGCCGGGCTGGCTGACCACCAGACGGGATACGGGCAGTTCCAGACCCGCCTGCTCGGCATAGGCTTCCTCATCGGTGTAAATCACGGAGCTGTGGCCCGCGCCCTCCCACAGCAGATTGGCTTTGGCATTGGCCAGGGCCTCCTTAAAGCCGGTATAGGGGAAAATCTGAACCACCGGGCACAGCTTCTCCCTGCGCAGAAGGTTCTGCCTGGTCATGCCCAGGCTCATAAACAGCAGCAGAGGCGTTTCCTCGGGAATCTCCAGGCCCAGCAGCGCCGCCAGCTTACAGGGCAGCATGCCTACATGGGCCGGATCGGTCATACCGTTTTCCTTAAACAGGATGCCGGCAAGGCCCGGCGCCTTGTCCGCAGGCAGAACATAGGCCCCCTTCTCCCGGAAGGCGTCCAGCAACTTTTCCACCTTGTCTGCAGGCACGTGGATGGCCTGCTCTCCGGTGCAGGGCATGCCGTTATCATAGGAGCGGCTGTTTGTAATCTGGGCAGCGATCTTGTCAAAGTCGGTATAGTCGGGGGCCACAATCACCTGCACATTGCCGGGGCCGACGCCGAAGGACGGCCGTCCGCTGGAGTAGGCGGACTTGACCATGGCCGCACCGCCGGTGGCGACCACCACATCCACCTTTTGCATCAGCTCCTGGGTCAGGGCCATGGACGGCTCTTCCACGATCTGAATCAGGTTTTCCGGTGCGCCTAACTGTGCTAACGCTCCGTTGATCAAATCCACACCATGCTTCGTCACCTTCTTGGTTCTGGGATGGGGAGAGACGATCATGGCATTGCGGCACTTGATGATATTCATGCCGTTACTGACGGTGGTGGAAACCGGGTTGGTGGTAGGCACCAGTGCCGCCACAATGCCGAGGGGCTTTGCAAAGGTGGCCAGCTTCTCGGCCGGATCATACTCGATCATGCCGACGGACTTCTTGTCATGCAGGAAATGCCAGGCTCCCAGGGTGCAGCGGTGCAGCTTGACGATTTTGCTGTCCACCCGGCCATAGCCGCTTTCCTCCACGGCCTCCTTTGCCAGAATTTCCGCATTGTCATAAATCACCTTGCCCATGGCCTTTACCAGGGCATCGACCTGTTGCTGGGTATAGCCCTCCATCTTTTTCTGGGCCTCCCGGGCATTGGCAATCAGGCCATCGATATAGCTGATACCATCCATATATAAATCTCCTTTCTGTATTATAAAATTTACCAATTCTGCTTTCAAGTCCTATTCTGCCTCAGCAGCCGCCGGTAGTACACCAGCATACCGCCGCACAGCAGTATGAACACGATACATAACATCAGGCACAGGAGCAAGGAAGGGCCGTAGCTTCCGCAGCGGTCATACATCCAGCCCAGGATCCCCGTGGAAAAGGAGGACGCAAAGGTCGACAGCATCATCACCAGGGAAAAGGCCTTGGGATATTCCCTGCCCCGAAAGAATTTCTTTGTCAACAACGGCGGCATGATCACGGCCAGGGACATGGCCGCTCCATAGAGCAGGCATCCCGCCGTCATCATGGGGATCCGGTCGGAAAACAGCACCAGAAACGCCGGCACGCCAAAGGCAGCGCCCGTCACGCAGGCCAGCTTCAGCCCCCGGGCGTCATTGACCTGCCCCAAAAGCACCTTTCCCCCGGCGTTGGCGATCATGGAGCAGGACACCAGGAACGCCCCGGTTGCCATGGTTTTTCCCATCGCCGTGGCATAGGTCACAATCTGGGCGGAAAAGCCTACGCAGAACTGCATGACCCCCGCCGCCAGAAACAGGGCGGTCAGAACGCCAAGTCTGCCCTTTCGGCTCATTTCCAGCATTTTCTCCTCCGGCTGGCCCGCCTCCCTGGGGACGCCGTAGGGACTGCACCCCACCATTCCAGGCTCCAACCGAATCACAAACAAAGTCATGGGCAGGATCATGAGCAGGCACAGTCCGCCGGTTACATAATAGCCCGCACGCCAGCCCCACGCGAAAATCACCCGCTCAAAGGCCATATTGCAGACCATCCCCATGACGCCGGAAAAAGCCGCCGAAATGCCAATGGCCAATCCCAGCTTTTCGCAAAACCAGTTTGCCAGGATGATCGGCTCGGAGGTGGACAGCAGCATGGCCGACGCGATCCCCAGCAGGAACGCGGAAAGATACCACTGCCAAAGGGCCTGGAAGGTTCCCATCAGCGCCGTACAAACCGCCATAACCAGGGCGCTGAGGGACAGGGTCACCCGGGTATCAAACCGGTACAGCACCTTTCCGACAAAGGGCAGCAGAATACAGGACGACAGTCCGGCCACCGTCTTGTAAAAGGAAATTCCGCCGACGCTGAAGCCCAGATCCCGGCTGACCGCCGAAAAGAACAGTCCCATGGTGTTCATGACCACGCCCATGCTGCCGCCCTGCATCATACAGCATCCCAGCAGGACCAGCCAGGCACGGCCGGCACGGTTTTTACGAATAAGACTGCTCAAGGATTTCCAAGGCCTCCTCCTGACTTAAGGGTACGCGCTCATTGGTAAAGCGCCTGTCTATGGACATCCGGGCAATCCCGGGCAGGGCGTCCCTGGAAATACCGAATTGGGACATTTTCAGATTTGCCACACCGCATTCCTCCATCAGCCATTCCAGCCGTTCCAGCAGGGCCTCCGGCCCGGCGGCACTTTCCGCACCCATGGCCCGGCTCAGATCGAGCATCCGCTGGCGGTATTCCGGCTGCTTGGCACAGCGGGTCAGATAGGCCCGGCTGATCAGGATCAGGCCCGCACCGTGGGGCAGTTCCGGGTAGCAGCCGGACATGGCATGCTCCAAGGAATGCTGGGCCGTCAGTCCGCTTAGGGTCAGGCAGAAGCCCGCCTCGGTGCTGGCCCAGGCCATGTCCGTCCGGGCATCCATGTCGGCACCGTCCCGAACCGCTGCCGGCAGCGAGCGCATGACCCGCTTTATGGCATCCAGGCCGTAGAGGTCACTGGGCGGATTGGCCGCCTTGCTCAGATAGCACTCCACCGCATGGAACAGCACATCAAAGCCCTGGTAAGCGGTCAGCATTGGCGGCACACTTGTCATCAGTTCCGGGTCCACCACGCTTAGGGCCGGGAAACTCCAGGGAGTACCGAAGGAAACCTTTTCCTTGCGCTCCGGGTAGGAGATGACGCAGCCCGCGTCGGCCTCGGAGCCGGTTCCGGCGGTGGTGGGAATGGCGACGATGGGCAGCGGCCTTGCCTGCAGGGGCAATCCCTTGCCGGAGCCGTCGCGGACATAGTCCCAGCAGTCGCCGTCATTGACCGCCATTACAGCCATGCCCTTGGCCGCGTCAATGGCACTGCCGCCGCCCAGCGCTACCAGGAAGTCACAGCCGGCCTCCCGTGCCATGGCGGCTCCCTCCATCACGTTATCTCTGGTGGGGTTCGGACTGACTTTGTCATAAAGCGTGGCTTTTGCGCCTGCGGCGGCCAGCTGCTCCAGCAGGCGGTCCAGGTATCCCAGACGCCTGACTGACTTGCCGGAGGTTGTGACTACCAGGGCATGGGTACCGGGGAGCGTTTTTTCATGAAGCGTTGACAGCACTCCCGCTCCAAAGAGGATCTCGGTGGGCAAATAATATCGAAATTTCATATTGATCCCTCTCTTTTGGTTGGTATTTGATTGCGGAATTTGAAAAATTTAGAGGAAATTGGCCGAATTTGCCAGTCTTCCACGAAAAACATGCAGAAAACACTTTACGATTCCACAGGTTTTGTGGTATTATGTTAGTAATTCAAGAAGAGAGGATGAATCCAATGCTTTCATTTCAGCGTCAAGAGGAGATACGGCACCTGCTCTTGCAGAAGAAAAGCGTCACAGTCGGCGAAATCGCCAAGCGCTTTGGTGTCAGCGACGAGACCGTCCGCCGGGATCTGGCAGTGCTTTGCAGCGAGGGCTTTTGCACCAAGACCTACGGCGGCGCTTCCCTGGCAACAAGAAGCACGTCCATAACCACCTCCAACATCAAGAAAAACCTTTGCGTTGGCGAAAAGCAGCTGATTGCCAAAATCGCCGCCAGCCAGATCAAACCCAACGACTGCATCTTTCTGGACCATTCCACCACGGTGGCCGAAATGTGCCAGGAGATCCAGGCCATGCATCTGACCGTCGTTACCAACTCCATGTGGGTGATCCGGGAGCTGGCCAATCAGAAGAACATCAACCTTGTGGTCACCGGGGGCAACGTCAGTGTGGACGACCAGGGAATGTTCGGCACGGAGACACTGAACTTTCTGCGGGAGCATTACTTCGACAAGGTTTTCTTCTCCTGCAAGGGACTGAATCTGACGAAAGGCATTTTCGACGCGAATGCCCAGGTTTCCGCTTTCCGCCGCGCCCTGTGCGAGCAAAGTGACCAGTCCTATCTGCTGGCAGACCGGACCAAATTCGGCACCCCCGGCTTCGTCCATACCATGCCCTTCCAAAAGCTGGATTTTCTGATTACCGACCAGGCTCCCAATGACCATTGGACTAAAATGCTGGAAGAACACAATGTTTCCGTCATGTCCTCTCTTCCGGAATGAGTTCTGCTTCCCAGCGGCGCCGCAAGCACATTGCGGTGCCGCGTTTGCTTTTATCCGAAGTAGGCTTTCAGGTTATAGGGTGAGAAAATCCCCTTGTCCGTCACAATCCCATCCACCAGCTTCGGAGGTGTCACATCAAAGGCGGGATAATAGCCCTTTACGCCGGGCAGGGTATGTTTTTGTCCCATGGACTCCGTCACCAGATTCGGGTCCCGCAGTTCAATCTCCACAGAAGCCATATCCGGATGGGCGGCGTTGGGCGTGCCCGTGGCAAAATAAGGGATGCCCCAATACCTTGCCGCCAGAGCGATCTGGAAGGTTCCCACCTTGTTGACCACATGGCCGTCCATGGTGATGACGTCTGCGGCGGAAGTAAAGAGATCCACCTGCTTCATCTTCATGGTATAGGCGGGCATGTTATCCGTGATGACGGTGGTATCAAAGCCCATGTCACAGGCAACGGACGCCGTAAGCCGCGCTCCCTGATAGTAAGGCCGGGTTTCGGGACAGATCATCTTGACCGCGTTGCCCCGCCTGCGGCATTCCCGCAGCAGTGTGCCGATGATGGTCTCGGCAAAGCACTGGGTCATGACGGTGCCGCCGTCGGGAATCTGATCCGCCAGATGTACGGCGATCTTATCATAGCGGGTGTAGTTCTCATTGACCCGGGCAATGGCGTCGTCCCGGAGCCGTTCCGGTATTTCCGCCCGGCAGGTTCCCTTCTCCAATTCCTGTTCCAGGACCGACAAGGCCCGCTCCACCACCCGCTTCATCCGCTCCACAGTGGTGGGCCGGGCATGGGACAAGGTGTAGGCGGCTTTCTTCAGGAACGCCCTGTATTCCCCGTCGGGAAGCTCTCTGGCCTCATAGGCCGCCAGCGCCATCCCCATAGAGGCGGCGGTATAGGGGCCGCCGCTCTGGGTCACCATATCGAAAATCGCCTGGGCCACTTCCTCATGGCGGCGGCAGACTACGAACGCAACGCGAATGGGATAAATCCTGCGGTCCAGAATTTTTACCACCCCGTCTTCGTACCATGCGATATTTTCATACCGCAGAAGGAACGCCAAGCCTTCATCTGCTCGATACATATTGTTACCTCCTGTTCTTCGGTCAATTGGTTTCCTTTACCGCGTCCTTCAGGGCCGCAATATAATCACTGCCCCGCTGGAAGCCGCTTTCACGGCCGAGGATGAATTTCTTCGCCGCCCGGATGCAGGCCCGCTCCATGGGGATCCGTGTTTCCGGCCGGGTTATGCTTTCCACATAGTTAAATTTGGCGCTGCCTACCACCCGGCGGATGATTTCCGTTCCCGCGTAGCCCGCGGTATCCCGGAGAATATCGCTGACATACCATCCGGCAAAGCGGGGGGTGGCAAACACCGGATCGGCACAATTTTCCCGGATGATCCGCCCGGCCTCCTCCGCAAACAGGGCAAGGGTTTTGTCAATGGTTTGCGCCATCCATTCCTGGAAGACCTGCCGCTGCTGCCGGTCCGCCACAGTGAACTCCGCATGGGCCCAGGCAAAAACGAAATGGGCGATAATGTTGCCAACATCGTAGCCCGCCGGGCCGTAGAAGGCAAATTCGGGGTCAAGGACCTTGGTGGAGCCGGGTTTGACAAACACGGAGCCGCTGTGCAGGTCCCCGTGAATCAGGCACTGGGCCTTGGACTGGAAGCTGTTTTTCAGCCTGGCGATCTCCAGGTGGAGGGCCTCATCCCCATACAGGGTTTCCTGCACAAAGGCCTCGTTGCCCGGAAAGATGCGGTTTCGGCCCTGGGGATTTTTATACGGGTCCGTCAGCACCAGCCGCTCGGTGATCTCGCACATGGCCGGGTTGAGAAACTGCTTGGTATAGGCCTTTTTCACATCCGCGGGCAGGATCAGGTCGCTGGTACGGATCAATGTCTGGGCCATGAAGCCGGCCATATCCTCCGCCAAAGTGGGGAAGGTTTTGTGGGCAAGCAGGGCGTCCCGGAGATTCTCATGGTCGCCGATATCCTCCATAACGACACAGCACATCACCGGATCATACAGATAGATTTCCGGCACATGCTTTGGGGCCAAATGCCGTTCAATTTGAAGGATTTCCGCCTCGATCCGGTTCCGGTCCGTGCTGGTTTCCTTGCCGGAGGAACGGGAGGTGGTTTCCGCATGCTTGACAATGAGGGACTTGCCGCCATCCGCCGTGGCTACCCGAAAAACATAGTTGATGTTTCCGTCTCCGATCTCCCGGCAGGTCAGCTTTTCACCGCCAAAAAATTGTGGCAGCTTCTCCCGGACGTAGGCGACGGTGTCCTGGGGCGTCATACTGAAATTGTGGTCATACTTGGACATTTGGCAGCACTCCTTATTGCTCTTCCTTGCTGGAAGCGTAAGCGGCGATCAGCGCCACGGCCAGCACCGCGCCCTTGACCGCGTTGAGGGAATAGTAGGGCACGCCGATCATGATCAGGCCGTTATCCAAAATGCCCACCAAAGTCGCGCCGATAAGCGTACCAATGGCATTGGGCTTTCCCTGCCCGGCCACCGACCGGCCAATAAAGACGGCGGACAGGGCATACATCTGGTAACCTTCCGCGCCCTGGATCTGGGCGGACTGGTTCCGGGAGCAGACCAGCACGCCGGTCAGCGCGATGAAGAAAGCAGCGATCATGCCGGCAAAGAAGCGGTATTTTTTCACAGGAATGCCGGACAGCTTGGCCGCAAGCTTATTGCCGCCTACGGCATAGATGTAACGGCCATACTTGGTATATTTCAGGAACACATGCACCACCAGCACGCAGACCAGCATGATGACAATAATGGTGGGCGAGGAGCCGATAGTCTTCATGATATCGGGAATGGAGCCGACAGAGGGGGTACCGTCGGGACGGTACATGCCTGCGGAAATGGCGCCGCCACCGGTATAGGTCAGGCCCACGCCCTGAAGCACAAACATCATGGCACAGGTCGCCAGCAGGTCGGGAATCTTACACCGGATGATCAGGAACATGGTGATGCACTGCAGCAGCATGGTCAGCACAATGGTCAGCAGAGTGGCAGGCAGCAGGCCCATGCCATACCACAGCACAAAGCTCATGACGAAGTAACCGGAAACAGACGCCAGAGCGCCGGCCGCCAGGTCAAAGCCGCCCACAGCCAATGTCACGGTAAGGGCCATGGCCAGCACCGTGTTGATGGAAATGGAGCGAAGGATCGTCTCAAAATTTCCAACGGTCAAAAAGCCGGGCTGGAGGATGGAAAACAGCACCACCGAAACCACAATGGCAATCACCGCTGCCCAATTCTGGACGAAGTTCAATATACTATGAGGGGACAGTCTCTTTTTCATTTATTTTCCTCCCGTGGAATAGAACATAATTTCATCTTCTGTGGTGTCGGCCGTAACCAGCTCCGCAGTCACACGGCCATCGTACATGACATAGGTCCGGTCCGTGATCGCCAGGATCTCGGAGGTTTCACTGGTGACATACAGCACACATTTTCCCGCGCTGGCAATATCCTGGATCAGCGTAAAAATGTCATGCTTCGCGCCAACATCAACGCCTTTGGTAGGCTCGTCAAAAATATAGACCTCACAGTCCGCCGCCAGCCACTTCCCGACTGCCACCTTCTGCTGGTTGCCGCCGGAAAGCAGCGCTACAAGCTGGGATGCCGAGGGGGTCTTGATGCCCAGGGAGCGGATATAATTCTGCGCATTGGCAAACTGCTTTTTTCTGCTGATCAAAATGCCGTTGCTGTACTTGGGAAGCGCCGCGGCGGCCAGGTTGAAGTACACAGGCTCGTCCACCAGGACGCCTTCCTTGCGGCGCTCCTCCGGAACCAGGCCCAGCTTGTATTTGACGGCATCCGTGGGGGAATGGATCTTCAGCTCCTTCCCCAGATGCAGAATCTGGCCGCTTTTCTTTGCCCGGGCGCCAAAGATGGTCTTGCACAGCTCACTTTTCCCGGCGCCTACCAGGCCGCTGACGCCGACGATCTCTCCCCTGCGGACATAGATGCTGACATTTTTCAGCATGCCTTCCTCGTCACACAGGTTTTTTACCTCGAAAGCGGTATCCCCGATTTCATTCTGAACCTTTGGGAAATTTTCCTCAAAGGAACGGCCCAGCATCTGATCCACGATGGACTTGATGGTGGTCTCCTTCGTGATGGGATAATCCGCCACGATTTCCCCGTTGCGCATAACGGTAATGGTTTTGCAGATCTGCAGAACCTCCTGCAGGCGGTGGGAAATAAAAACCACCGCAATGTTTTCCGTTTCCGTCAGATGGTTCACCAGCTTGAACAGCTTTTCGGTTTCCGCCGTGCTCAGGGGCGCGGTTGGTTCATCCAAAATCAGGAAATTACAGGCCCCTTGCACCGCCCGGGCAATCAAGACCAACTGCTTTTGGGCCAGAGACAGTTCACTGACCATTTTGTTTACATTGATTTCAATGTGCAGGCGGTCCAGGGTCTGCTGGGCCTCTTGGCGGATGTGCTTCCAATTGACCGCCAGTTTCCGTTCCATACCGGTGATCAGTTCGTTCATCATAATGTTCTCAGCCACCGTCTGAGAGGGAAACAGCGCCATGTCCACCTCCTGGTAGACAATCTCAATCCCCAGCTTTTTCGCAACACCGGGATTGCGCAGCTCAACAGTTTTCCCATCCAGGAGAACTTCACCGGTATAGCCGGGATTTGCGCCCGCCAGAACCTTCATCAGGGTCGACTTTCCCGCGCCGTTGGCGCCGACGACCGCCCTGAC
This sequence comes from Eubacteriales bacterium, assembly GCA_030533415.1. GTDB lineage: Bacteria > Bacillota > Clostridia > Oscillospirales > Oscillospiraceae > Faecousia. Next base: position 56,948 of record JAUNJE010000012.1, read on the forward strand.
ATCTCCCGTTTCAATCGAGAAATTGACATCGGAAAGCGCTTTTACACCGGGAAATTCTATGGATACATTCCGGGTTTCAATTTTGATTTTTTCCATGGATTCCCTTCCTTTATAGAAATGCAGATATAAAAAGGCTGGGGCTGCGGTATGCGCCCCAGCGCTTCTTTTCGGATTTTAACCGGCCAGGTAAGGCTTCATCCAGTCACTGATGTGGTCATCATTGACGCCGTAGCCTTCAATGATCCCGCCCAGATTGGTGACATTGGAATCAGGAGTCAGCTGGTCATAAGTAACAATGGAGGGAGTCAGGTTGTATACGCTCTCCGTTTCTTCTCCCTTCAGCATCATGGCTAGGATGCGGACGCCCTGCTGGCCGATGGTGGTAAAGTCAACGGTTGCGCAGGCCTGCCATACTCCGGTACCATCCATCATGTAGTTGATATCCTGGTTGGAGATATCCACGGAAACCATGGGAATATCGGTACGGCCGGCCTCGCTCAGCGCCACATAAGCGCCCCGGCCATAGGCATCGTAGCAGCACCAGATGGCATCGACAGAACCTTCGGGATACTTGGGCAGAGCGGCGGCCATAACGTCGGTCATGGAGGACTCACCGTTCTTAGGATCGGCGGGGGCCAGAACCTCCAGCGTCTCGATCACGCCCTTTTCCTCATACTCCAGGTAAGCTTCCTGACGGCGGTCAAAGGGAGAGATGCCGGGGCCGCGCCAAATTTTCAGGATCTTAACAGGCTCGCCTGCCTCAACCTTCTCAGGATACATATCCAGAACGTAATCCAGCAGCATGGCTGCCATACCCTGGTCATCCTGGAACATCTGCGTCACACCTTCTATTGTGACATTGGCGCCGGACGCGTCAACAAACTGGGTATCAAAGCAAACCACTTTGATATCTTTCTCGACCAGGCCGGTGACCAGGTCGTAGGAAGTTTCCTGATTGCCGTGGGAGAGGAACATGGCATCATACCCTTGGTTGGCGCAGGTGGAAACGGTGTCCTGGAAACGAACGTTGTCCGTATCGGTGAAATAGACATCACAGGTAGCACCCAAGGCCTCAGCGGTTTCCTTCGCTGCTTTGGCAGCCAGCTGGAAAATGTCCGTGGAGACGACATTCAGGATGTACGCAATCCGCTTGCCTTGCAGGGGGAGTTCTTCCGTCTGAACGGGGACCTCGGAGTTGTCGGGCACATTGTTTGCGGGGGTGGTCTCAGCGGGTTTGGTTGCAGCGCAGGCACATAAGCTCAATACAAAAAGCGCAGCCAGCACCAGAGCAATCAGCTTCTTCATGATTTTTCCTCCTATTTGATTTATTGTTCGAAAGCGCGTCCTTCCGACAGGTTCAGTTTACTACTTTTGTTGTATTTTTGCAAGTATTTTTTGGGTTTCTGTTGTTTTTTGTTGTTTTGCTCAATTGTGCGGCCCGCAAGTTGTAACATTCGCCGATAAATTCAGGGTATTTTTTTATAATAGGAATCGGCATTTCCTTAAATATCCACAATTTCCCACAAGATGTCTACATATACTTTATCTTCTCCATTTTTCCGCAGCCCTTCCATCCTGACGCGGATATTCCAAAACAAATCCAGGAAAAACTCCTGCTTCTCCCGGAACCAAATGTGCTTGAGCTCCTGCCCGGCGTCGTCCACAGCCAAAACCTTACCACGGGTGCCAGGAGGCACTGGGTGGAGATCCTCCGGCATAGCGATAAGCTCCACCTCCGTTCCGGGGGGATACTGCTGATAGATGCGTTCCACCTGTGCGCGAGATAAATGAATCATTTTCTTTTCTCCTTCCTGTTTTGCAATTTTTCCATTCTGGTTCTCATGCAGTCCCCGTTCTCACTCCAGCAGATAAAGTCTGAAAATAAAAAATGCCAGTCCATATTTCAGAACTGGCAGATAAAACTATACAACAGAGTCTGGTGCCCTTTTTGGCAACAAAAAGGCCGGATACTTAAAGAGCATCATGCTCTCAAATACCCGGCCCAAATAAAATTGATAAATTTTTGAAAACTCGCAAAAATTGTAGCACCCTTTTTCAAAAAAACGCAGAAATCAAAAAGGGCGCTGCCATTCTGGGAGAGAACCCTGTGTATCTACCGTGACCGTCCTCCTGGGGCTTCCCTACGCGAAAAAATATCTGTAAGCGTCAAATAGTCCCGTACCATAGGTTAGGAAAACCGGTCACCAAAGTTAGCGTGGTGACCGGTTATTTACACTGCGCTTGTACCCGAGGGTTCCAAGGCAGACATTCTTCTATTGCGGCTCGGAGATTTCTCCCGGATATCCTTCGGTATGCTTTTCAGCGTATCCGCAAACTTCCGGCGCATGTGCGCCCAGCATCCAACTACCGTGATTTCCGGCGGCAGCTTGCAATGATATCCGTCATAGCCATCCGTATGAAGAAGTCCCTGGAACCCATTCAGGAAATTACTGGCGCAGTCTCCGGCACGGCCCTTTTCATCTTACCATGGGGGACAAGGTACGGGTCTATTTGACGCTTACACATAATTCTAGGATTTAATGTTCTGGTAAGTTTAAGATGTAGCAGAGCCAAATATCTGCAT
>JAUNJE010000050.1 GCA_030533415.1 Eubacteriales bacterium
TCGCGGCGCTGCGTTCCTCCCGTTCCAGCCCGCTGAGATATTCCGTTACCTTGTTTTTCAATTGATCTGTTTCCATAATCCACGCCTCCTGACAATTAAGGTTCCCTCATTTGGTAAAAATATTGGGAATATCTCCATTATTCCACACTCTCCAATGGATTTGTCGGGAAATTCTCTGAACTATAGAGAGAATGCGCCCCGTGCATGACCGCACGGGGCATAAAACATATAGAAAACGGCTGCATCCTATAGTGGATGCAGCCATTTAGAGCGTATCTGAAAAATTAAATAACAGTATAAAACAGGAAACGGAGGACGGGCAGGGCCGCCCTCCTCAGACTGTCGATAAACCCTCTGGCGCGGGAGCGCCCAAGGCTCCCTTGTGCAAAGGGAGCTGTCACGCGAACAGCGTGACTGAGGGATTGTCGCGGTAAAATGTTTCCTTTTCGCCGAAGTCCAATGCGAATTCGTAACATTCAGCTGCACAATCCCTCCGAGGCGGCTTGCGCCGCCCCACCTCCCTTTGCACAAGGGAGGCTTTGGTGCAGTGCAAATTGGTAAACTTCTACGTTCCATCTTGCTTTTTCGACACTCTGCGGAGGACGGGCAGGGCCGTCCTCCTTCTATATCCTTTACATTCCCAACAGCATCCCCAGCAGCTTGTCGTCCGTAAAGGCGGGGTGGGAATAGGCGGCATCCAGAACCGCTTCCACATTTTCCACGTCGTTCTCGATCTCCTTGGAAAACAGCTGCGCCGTGCGGAGCAGTTCGCCGCCCAGCTCCTTCACCAGCAGGCAGGCGATCATCCCAAATTTGACCCGGCTGTACAGGTCATAGTCCGCCACCGCCTGAAGCCAGTAGCGCTGCACAAAATACCGGGCCAAGGCACGGTACCGCCCGTCCCAGACACCGGGGACGGGCGCACGGAGCCGGGCCTCCCATTCCGGCGTCAGGATCTCCAACCCTAAGAAAAATTCCGGAATTTCTCCGGGGCTTCCGGGTTTTGCCAAATCCACCGCCTCCCGCAGTGCATTTTCCGCGTCAAAGGGCTGCATTTCCCCGCTGTCCAGCTCTCCCTGGGCCTGGCAGCCGTAGAGCAATCCCAGCGCCAGGCTCTCCCCCACTGGGCGGGAGGTATCCGACAAAATAGAAAGCATCGTTTCCCGGGTGGCTTTCAGCACATCCATAGCGGCGGTGTCGTATTCCGGCGCGTCCCCGCCGGGAAGCCGCTGTACCTTTGGCGCAGCCGGCGCGGCGCTGAGAATCAGCCTTGCCGCCTCCGGGCAGCTCAGCTCCAGACCCAGTTCTATAAAATCCCCGTAATCGTGGGTCAGCCGTGGAAACTCCCGGCAGGTTTTACAAAGGGCATCCTCTCCCAGCTCTGCCTGAATGCGGCAAAGGCCGTCAGCGCGCCACATGGGACAGCGGCCATTTTGAATGGTCATCATGGTCTCTCCGTCCTCCACCCGCAACACCTCCCGGAGCCGGTCTCCCAGCGCCCCCGGCAGGCTGCGGTAAAAGCGAGCGGAGGCTGCATCCACCTGAACCTCCCACTCTTTGCAGCAGCTGTCCGGGCAGGCCCCCGCCACACAGCGGAATCGGTCAAAATAATCGGGCTTTGTTATCAGCATAACGTCTCCTCAAGCAGAAAAAGAGCGCATACGCAGGGTATGCGCTCCGAAAAATCACTTGTTGGGCCGGATGGTTCCCATGATGGACGCAGCGTCCTGCAGCGCCTGCTTGCTGGAGCTTACGGCCATTTGCAGCTGGGTCAGCTGTCCCATGACATGGTCGGCCATGCCGGTGATCTCCGCGGCAATGCCGTCCACCTTGGCGGTGGCCTCGGTCAGCACGCCGTTGGCCTGGAAGTACACCAGTTCCGCCCGCTCCCGGGCTTCCCGCTCAATGCGCTCGGCCCGGCGGTAGGCCTCCAGCTCTCCGGGCACCTGTGTATCAGCCGCCTCCCCCGCCTGCTGCTCCAAAGCGGCACACCGGGCTTCCAGCTCGGCCTTGGCGGCCTGCGCTTCCTCCAGCTGGGCCGTCAGCGCGGCGCACTCCGCCTGAAGGGATTCCACCAGCTCCTCCTGCTCCATATCCGGACGCTCCTCCAGCTGGGCACGCAGTTCGTCCGCCTCTGCGGTGAGCTGATTGACCTGATTTTGGTGCTTGGCATTGATATATTCCAGATAATGGACCACATCCTCCCGGTTAAAGCCATGAAACGCACTGCGGAAATTCTGAGGTGCCGCCATAGTAGTTCCTCCCTTTGATGTATAAAATGAACCTGTTTTTTGGATTATATCACAGGAATCCCGAGAAAACAACCATTTTCGCCGCAAAGGTCTGGACTGCGCAAAAAAATATTTTTCGTCTACCTCTTTACAAAGGCGGAAAAGACTGCTATAATACATAGGCTGTAAAAAATGCGCCGGTGGCTCAATGGATAGAGCATCGGATTCCGGTTCCGAGGGTTGGGGGTTCGAGTCCCTTCCGGCGTACCAAAGAAGAATAATCCGAGCCTGTTCTTTGTAAGAGACGGGTTCGGATTATTGCTTTATTGGGAGGATTGCCATGGATAAAATTATCTCTTGTGAATTCAATATCGAAATCGCCTGCATGAAGGCCAAATGCGCGCCCGGTGGACTATATGAACCTGCTGCTTCACAGTAACATCCAGGAATGTCTGAAAAATGTAATGGAGTATCACCTGTTTGAGTTTCATAAGGACGTAAATAAAAATTTCGGGGAAACCGGCGTGTCGAAAGTCACGCCGGTTTTTCTGTGCCTGTCGGTGGTTCTGTGGCAAACGGAACTCGGATCTTATACTGATATTCAATTAAAAAACTTTATAGTTTTTCCTTACTGTAAAAATGTCAAAAACAATGCCAAAGCCAACATCCCGATCATCAGCAAGCACCAAAAGGCGCTGACGATTGTGGATGCGATGTTCACAGGACTGCGGCTTTCTTCACTTCTAACGCAGACAATGGAGAGGATCAGTCCCACCACAGCGGAAGCGATACTGACGCCGGCCCAAACTGTACTCACGCCCTCCGGCAGCGTGATTTTAAGGAACACGGGGATAAGGGTTGCCGCGGGAATAATGCTGGTCATCAGCGATACCAAACTTAATGTTTTCAGTTTTTTGTTTTCCATAGCCTTTACCTCATTTCTTTCCTTCCAAATTGTTTGACTGCAACCGTAAGTACCAGCGCAAAGACCAGTATTGCAACCGGCACGAATGGGAACATTGAAAACGCCATTGTGTTGGATTCCACCGTAAAATCATGCAATGAACAAGATACCAAATATCCACTGTAACAGTACGGATAGGCGGTCCAAAGGGGTGTGCCTGCAACCAGGACGCCGGGAATCACAAGGAGCAAATTCAGTCCTACGGAAAGCAGCGGCTTATCAAACAGGACGGTAATTGCCCACATGGTTCCGATACATGGCAGCATTGTCAGAAACAATCCGACACACCATTTCAGCAGGTAAAGGACAGGCAGCGTTTCGGTCACGCCCATTGTGCCTGTAGCAACTGTCCCGGCGATCACAAACACGGCAAGGAATACAACCATTTCCATAAATAGATAAAATGCCAGCACACAAAATTTTGCCATGGAGAGCGCATAGCGGCTGACCGGCAGCGCCAACATTTTTAGGATGCCGTTATTTCCTGTTTCCCGGCCCGCAATCATCACGCAGACCACAATCATAGAAAACGGCAACAGGTAGTAGGCGTAAAGCAGCGCACTTTGGATGAACATGGCTGGCCATGCGTTCGTATATTCCGGTGTAAAGTATCGGCTTAAATTTGCGACACCAGAAGCAACTACCAGCAGAGGCGCGACGAAAATCAACGGCACGATTTTCGAGCGTTTTACTTTCATAAATTCAATTTTAAGAAGCTCAAAAAAACTCATAATACAAATCCCTCCTTACTCATAGCGCAAATACTTTGACATCCACAACCCGGCTCCGAGGAAAACCAGCGTTTCAATAAAAGCGGCTATGATAACCGTTATATCCGGCTGTGCGCTCATAGCAACCGCAGGTTTTAACATTATGACGAAGGGATGAATCATCAACAGGTTAAGGCTTGCATTGGCCAAGGCCATCCCGCTTAAAAAACCTGCAACGCCAACGCCAAGCGGCACCCACATATTTTCAAAGCGGGACGAAATCAAAACCATAAATGACAGGACAGGCATTGAGGTAATGAAGGAGTAACCTGCAAATTGAATCAGAGTTTCCATTTCAAATGTCCCTTGCGGTAGGTCTGTCATACCGATCCGCATAAGCGCCAGGTTTTGCAAAGCTACGGCCGCAAAAAGCATGGCCGATAAGATCAAGAATTTGCAAAGGTACATTCCCGGAACGCTCATGGGAAGCAGATACATCTTTTTGACAGCGTTCCCCTTAAACTCCATGTTGTAGATCATGCAGGCGGCAACTACGATTCCAAACAGATTCAAAATCATAATCATGCCATAAAGCTGGGTCAGCAGAATATCCATAGGAGCCAGCGGCAGGTTTAAGAGGGTACTTTTACGCACAATGAAATTGACAAATGCGTATGCAGCCCCCAAAACACCGACAGCCAGCAGTACGGGAATGACCCCGGTTCGTTTCTCTTTCCGAAGTTCGATTGAAAGTGCGTTCATAGCTTTGCCCTCTGCCGTCTCACGGCGTTGTCCTTTTCTACCATAGAAAGGAACATATCCTCCAGATTATCCGCTGCAAAGCCAGCCTGCAAAGCACTCTGACGCAGATCATCCAAGCTGCCCTCAAACAGCAGCCGCCCATGATTGAGAATGCCGATGTCGTCTGCCATCAGTTCCATTTCCGACAGCATGTGGGACGAGATCAGGATGGTGCAGTCGTAAAGATTGGGCAGAGATTTCACCAGATTGCGGATTTCATGGATGCCGGAGGGGTCAAGGCCGTTGGTCGGCTCATCCAGAATCAGAATCGGCGGTCTGCCCAGCAACGCCCCGGCGAGGCCCAAACGCTGCTTCATACCCAATGAATATTTCTTTGCCAGCCGGTCACCAAACTCGGACAAGCCCACCAGTTCCAAGGCGTCCTCGACAGTGCTTTTCGGCAGTCCCAAAATCCTGCGGATGATGTCAAGGTTTTCCCGGCCGGTCAGGTTCGCATAAAAAGAGGGCGATTCAATAAATGACCCAATCTCTTTCAAAATGGCAATCCGGTCATCCGGGAAGTGTTTCCCGTCAATGGTGAACGTCCCCTTTGTAGGAGCGGTCAGCCCCAGCAGCATTTTCATGGTGGTGGATTTTCCCGCACCGTTGGGGCCAAGGAAACCATAGATACTGCCTTTCCGAATATGAAGCGAAACATTGTTGACGGAAATAAAATTTTTGTATTTTTTCGTCAGCTGGTCTGTTGTAATGATGTAATCCATATAAGCATCTCCTTTCGATGGTTATATGGTACAATATCAACCTGACTTCTACATTCTCGTGTCCTTACTTTTACCTTACTTTTTCGCAATAAGCTCCGCAAATTGAACGTCCTGTGTTATAATAATTTCAGTCGGAGGTGACGCTATGGACAATTCATTTTTACACAGCAAAAAACTCCTGCTCGTGGATGACGAGCCGGAGTTACTGAAAATGGTATCGGCTATTTTAAAAGATGCCGGTTTTGAAAATATCGTGGCCGCAGCCTCTGTAAAAGAAGGGGCTGCAAAAGCGCAAAAGGAAAAACCTGATTTGGCGATATTGGATGTCATGCTGCCGGATGGAGATGGCTTTTCTCTCATGCAGCAGCTCCGCTCTTTTACCGATGTGCCAGTGATTTTCTTAACCGCAAGGGATGAAGCAGCAGACAAACTTGCCGGGCTGGGCCTTGGCGCAGACGATTATATCGCTAAGCCCTTTATGCCGCAGGAATTATTGCTGCGTACCTATGCAGTGCTGCGCCGGACATATAAGGAAGATAATCCGCTTGTCCTTTTGGATGGATGTACGATTGACTTTAGCCGCGCGCAGGTCAATAAGGGCGGTGAGATCATCCCATTGACCGCAAAGGAACATACCCTGCTTGAAACATTGGCCCGCAGCGAGGGAAAAATCGTTACAGTCGATGCGCTTTGTGAAGCGCTATGGGGGGATAACCCTTTCGGGTATGAAAACAGCCTGAACGCCCATGTCCGGCGTATCCGTGAGAAGATTGAAACCGATCCGTCAAGCCCCGTATCCCTGATTACGGTCAAGGGATTAGGGTACAAATTAAACACAAGGAAGTGACGCCATGAAATCATTTGGCGCTTATATTTCCAAACATCTGGCATCCTTTACTGGGTTTATTCTTGCGCTTCTGTTTATCAATGCGGTCATATTTGGAGTGACATTTCAGAAAACATTTACAGAGGACTACGGAGAAGATTCTCCGCGCGTAATACTGGAAATGGTTGCCGATAACACAACGCAAACGGGAATATCAGAAGAAGCAAAGCAGAAATTACGCCGGAATCATATCTGGGCCATATACCTGAATCAAGATGGGCTGCCTTTCTGGTCGCTTGATCTGCCGGATGGGCTTCCGGAACGCTATACCATACAGGACGTCGCTTTGTTTTCCAAAGGGTATCTTGCCGGCTATCCTGTTTTTGTCTGGAATACGGATGATGGCTTACTTGTATTGGGGTATCCAAAGGACAGCTACACAAAACTCACCGGCAACTATTATCCCCTCCAATTCATTAAGAAGCTGCCATTCTTTGTCGCGGGGATGCTGGCGGTTGATTTATTGCTTCTGTTTTCGGCCTACTATTTTTCCAAGAGAACCATTATCCAGAATACCGGGCCAATCGTCGCCGCCATTGAAACCTTATCCGATGGGAAAGCCGTGTCACTCCGCGTTTCGGGGGAATTATCCGGGGTTGCGGACAGCGTCAACAAGGCGTCACGAATATTGAGCCGGCAAAACGAAGCGCGCGCCAACTGGATCAGCGGCGTCTCCCATGACATTCGTACACCGCTTTCTATGATTATGGGATACGCAGAACGAATTTCTGGGGATCAATCAGCCAGCAGCCCGATCAAAGAGCAGGCAGAAATCGTGCGTAAGCAAGGTGCCAAAATCAAAGAGCTGGTACAGGACTTGAATTTGGTTTCACAGCTGGAATATGAAATGCAGCCGCTTCCTAAAGAACCGGTACGCCTCTCAAAGCTCATTCGTTCCTATGTGGCCGACTTACTGAATGCAGGTGTATATGACGCCTATCCGCTGAATATAGAGATTTCGCCCGAAGCGGAAACGGAAGTGCTGGAATGTAATGCCCGTTTCATTTCACGGGCCATCAACAATCTGGTTCAAAACAGTATCAAGCACAATCCGCAGGGCTGTGAGATCAGGCTGATGCTGGAAAAAGCGGAAGATTCTCTTTTGCTTACAGTAGAAGATAACGGCGTTGGACTATCTCCTGAAAAACGGCAGGAGCTGGAAGAAAAGCCGCACTATATGGAAAGCACGGATGAACGGTTGGACTTACGGCATGGATTGGGGCTGCTTATCGTTCGGCAAGTCACAAAGGCCCATAATGGCACGATGGCAGTAACATCCCCTGAAGGGGGTGGATGCAAAACCGTATTGTCGTTTCCAATAAAATAGGAAAACGAAACGAATGTATCGGAAAGAAGCTAATTGAGTTTGCAATTCGGCTGCTATCGTTCCGCTGTATCAAAAAAACAGATACCCGAATCGGGTATCTGCTTTTTGGGGGACAGGTTCGGTTTGGTTTGGTTTTACGTTTCTGCCTGGCGCAGGCGCTCTACGATGGTGGACTTTTCCACGGAGCGGTAAACGGCCAGGGGCAGCAGGCAGCCCAGAAGCGTGAATACCGGCGTCAGCAGCATAATGGGCAGGGCGGTGAAGCGGTAGGTGAAGAAGGAGAATATCCCCTCCAGACTTGCCGAAAGCGGCAGCCCCAATCCCGCGCTCAGCAGCAGCGCAAGGACGATGGCACCAAGGGTATAGAGCAGTCCTTCAAACATCAGCATGGTTTTCAGCTGGGTCCCGGTCATGCCGATGGACTGCAGCACCGCAAATTCCCGCTTCCTCGACAAAATGCCGGTCAGAATGGCGTTGAAGAAATTCAGGATGCCTACCAGGCCGATGATGAAGCTCAGGGCGCTTCCCATGGTCAGGAACATCCCCCGGAAGCCCTCGAATTCATCCACGTAGGTCTGCTTGCTCTCATAGTCGTAGGCGGGCTGGATGGTCTCGGTGTAGCTTGCCAGGAAATCTTCCATAGCGGCGTTGGACGCGTCGGTGGTGTCGTAGGTGTAGAGCATGACCAGATCGGTCTGGGTGTCCTGCTTGAACTGCTCCGCGCCCAGGATATAGTCGTCAGCACCTACGGTGCCGTATCGGAAGAAGATGGCAAAGGGAACCGTCACCAGGGCGCAGACGGTGTAGGCCTTCTCCTCATAGACCTTGGGTCGGCCGACAAAGGTGTCGTACTCTCCGCGGTTAAGCCGGGCACTCACCTCTTCCAAACTGAGTTCCTCTCCGCTGGCAACGTCGTAGTAACCCCACTCAGACACATAGCGCAGGATGACGGTGTCGCCCACCTTGGCCCAGGCGCTCTCCGGCATCAGGTTCCCATAGTCGTCCATTTCACCGACGGCGGCAATGGCATTTTGGGTTGGGTCCTTCAGCGGTTCCAAATCCCCCTCGATGACATTGAGCTTGCCAAGGGGGAAATCCTCCATGCCATACAGCAGTGCGTCCGTCGCCACCCGGCCATCGGGCAGATGCTCTGCCGCCGCGACCTTCTGGCCGGCGTAGTCGCTGCCGAATGCCTGCCAGGCCTGCCGCAGCCAGTCCTCGGTGACGAACTGCTGGACGTTCCAGCCCAGGGCATACACCCGGCCGCTCCCGGTGATGCCCTCCTGGGCATCGATGTCGGAGATCAGCTCCTCCGGCACGGCGTTGTACCCGGAGCTGAACCCTCCGCTGCCTGAGTCGAACTGGTCCGCATGGCCCACGATGAAGTCGGTGACCACATAGCCGGCCAGAAATTTTTCCATATCGAAGCCGCTGGCGAAGGTGTAGGTCAGGTTCATCAGGACCACAGCCAATGTCAGGGAGATGACCGTCACCACGGTCTTGCTTTTGCTGCGGCCCAGGTTCGCCATGGCCATCTTGGGCAGTGACGCGCCTTTCAGCGTCTGGTTCGCGGCCCGTTTCTTGGCGGTTTTCTTTTTGGAAGGCGCCTGGCTGCCCTCGGTATAACGGACAGCCTCCACCGGGGAGACCCGGGCGGCCATGCGGCCGGGGCGGGCACAGGAGAAGAACACCGTCACCAGGGAGAACACCGCCGCACCGATGAAGATCCAGGGATTGAAGGTGACGAAGGCGTTCTTATAGCTGAGCTGGGCCATAATGACGGGGGTCAGCCCATTGCCAATGACAAAACCCAGAACCAGGCCCAGGGGAATGCCGATGCAGCTCAGCAGCAGGGCCTGCTGGCGGATGATGCGCTTGAGCTGCCGCCCGGTGGTACCAATGGTCTTTAGCAGGCCATAGAACCGGATGTCGTTGGTGACGGATATCTGAAATATATTGTAGATAATGAGATACCCGGTAAAGACGATCAGCAGCAGAATGGCGCCGACGGCAAGGACGGTCTCCAAATCGACGGAGCTGCTGAACCGGGAGGCGGTGTGTGCCCAGCTGACGCCGATCTTCAGGTAGTTATCCGCCCCGGACTCCGTATTCTGATAGCCCTGGTTTTCCAGCACGGTTTCCAGATTTTCCCGGATGTTCACGGCGTTTTTGAACAGGATGTCCAGATTCCATTTTCCGGTCATGGACACCGGATCGCCGCAGGACAGCGCGGCCAGCTCCTGGGCGGCGGACTGGGGCAGCAGCACATGGTTCGCCCCCACGACGCTGTCATATTCCCACCAGCCGGACAGGGTGAAGGTTCGCTCCACGGTCTGGCCACCGCCCACATTGGAGTCGATGGTGATGGGCAGGGTGATCTTGGCGCCGATTTCCGGCTCCACACCCAGCAGGGCCAGCACATGGGTATCCGTGGCCGCTTCGTCGGTGCCCTCCCGGGGCAGTGTCCCCTCCACGGGCTGGCAGAAGTAGTGGGGCGCCCCCTTTGGCTCGATATAGCTGACCTCTACATGGGATTTGTTGAAGGGCGGCTGCTCCAGCATACCCACAAAAAGCCGGCCCCAGGAATCCACAATGAGCGGGTCCTTCCGGAACGCCTCCGCCTGCTCCCAGGTGATGTCCTTGATGGCGCCGTGGGCGTCCCCGCCCATCCGGCGGAAATTCTCCTGCTGGTAGGAATAGTTGATGGAGGCCGCGATTGTGAAAAGGGATGTAAACAGAATGGTGGTCAGGGCGATGGCCAGAACCGCCACGATGTTCCGGGTGCGGGCCGCCTTCATGGAGCGAATGCCCAGGCGGCGGATGCACTTGCCGTTGGAAACTTTGATCATGACCTTCACCCCCGGACTACGATGCGGCCATCCTCAATGCGGATGATGCGGTCGGCCATCTGGGCGATCTCTTCGTTGTGGGTGATCATGACGATGGTCTGCTGAAACTTCTGGCTGGAAACCTTCAGCAGGCTCATGACATCCTGGCTGGTCTTGGAATCCAGGTTTCCGGTAGGCTCGTCAGCCAGGATGATGGCGGGCTTTGCCGCCAAGGCCCGGGCAATGGCCACCCGCTGCTGCTGGCCGCCGGACAGGTTGTTGGGCAGGTTTTGCAGCTTGCTTTCCAGGCCCAGGGTCTGGATGATCCGCCGGACATGGTCGCCGTCCGGCTCCGCGCCGTCCAGCTGGACGGGCAGGACAATGTTTTCCTGTACGTTCAGCATGGGCACCAGATTGTAGTTCTGGAACACAAAGCCGATTTTCCTGCGGCGGAAAATGGTCAGCTCCTCATCCTTCAGGGAAAAAATGTCCTTTCCGTCCACAATCACGGTGCCGCTGGTGGGCCGGTCCAGGCCGCCCAGCATGTGCAGCAGCGTGGATTTCCCGGAGCCGGAGGTGCCGACGATGGCCACGAATTCCCCGTTCTCCACCTGCAGGTCCACACCGTCCAGGGCGCGGACCTCGGTATCGCCGGAACCGTAAATTTTCTTAAGTGCCTTTGTCTGTAAAATCTGCATAGGTTTTTCCTCCTAAAAAAGTCTGTACTGTCTTTCAACACCACAGACTTTACAGGATAAATCTTTCCACGTTCTTTCTGAAATCTTACAGTTTTGAAAGATTGTCAATGTGAATCAAGAGTTGAAGAATCTTCGCATTTGCTTTTTCTTGGTACGTAACTTAAGTGCCAAGATCCTTCGACTCGCTCCGCTCGCTCAGGATGACAACTGGTGTGTTTTCCCGTTTTTTTCCAAACAATTCAACTCTTGATTCGCATTGTCAGGTTTTGGGAAGATAGAGGGAAAATGTGCAGCCCTGGCCCTCCCGGGACGCGACCTTCACATAGCCGCCCTGGCCCCCGGCGATTTCCCGCACCAGATACAGGCCCAGTCCCACGCCCTCTTCCCCCTGGTGGGCGGCGCCCCGGTAGAAGCGCTGAAATACCTTTGGCTGCTCCTCTTCGGGAATGCCCGGCCCGGTGTCCCGGACCTGGACCGCCGCGAAAAGCTGGTAGGACACCACGCTGACCGTGACCTGTCCCCCGGCGGGGGTATATTTCACCGCGTTGTCCAGCAGGTTAAAAACCGCTTCCTCCGTCCATTTGGGGTCAAATACGGCGCAGGCGTCCGTAGGCTCCACCCTGAGCCGAATCCCCTTTGCCTCCGCCTTTGGGGCCAGCTGTGCTACGGCGGACTGAATGACCTCGTCCAACCCTCCGGGGGCGGGGTGCAGCGCGATGATGCCGGATTCCAGGCGGGAGGTTTTCACCAGGGCGTCAATCAGGGTCTGCAGTTTTTCCGCCTGCCCCTCCAGAGCCGCCACAAGGGTTCTGCTCTGCTGGGGCAGGTCCTGCTCCCCCAGCAGCTGGGTGTACAGCAGCACATTGGCAATGGGGGTTTTCGTCTGGTGGGAGATATCGGCGATCAGCGTCTTGATTTTATCCTTTTCCGCCTCAAGGTTCCGCCCGGAAGCGGCGGAGGCGGCCAGATACTGGGAAAGCTTCGTTTCCATCGCAGAGAACATGCTTTCATCAAAATGCGCCTCGGAAAAGCTGCCACGCATGGCGTCCTCCAGCATCCGGTTCAGCCGCTCCATGGTGCGTTTCATGCGGTGCCGGTAAACCAGCACGGTTCCGGCGCAGGCCAGAATCACCAGCGCAAGGATACAGTAGCCCATTTTTGTCATATCATTTCACCGCCCAGGTATAGCCGATGCCATAGACCGTTTTCAAATATTGGGGCTTGGAGGGGGTGTCCTCCAGCTTGTCCCGCAGCCGCTTGACGGTGACGGACAGGGCATTTTCATCCACATATTCCGCACCGTCCGTCCACACCCGGTCAACCAATGCGGCGCGGCTCAGGGTCTGCCCCCGGTTTTCTACCAGGAGCCGCAGAAGCTTCTGCTCCGTCTTGCTCAGCTCGACCAAACGGCCGTCCTTGCGAAACTCCATCCGTTCAAAGTCAAAGCGGAAGCTTCCGGTTTCCACACAGGCGCTTTGGGCCGGGGCGCCCCGGCGCAGCTGGGCATTGACCCTGGCCCGGAGCACCGCCAGGGAAAAGGGCTTGGTAATGTAATCATCCGCCCCGGATTCCAGCCCGGTGACGATGTCCATCTCCATGTCGTTGGCGGTCAGCAAAATCACAGGCACGGCGCTTACCTGCCGCGCCTGCCGCAGAAGCTCCAGTCCGCTGCCGTCGGGCAGGTTGACGTCCAAAATCAGCAGGTCAAACTGCCCGGCCTCAAATGCCCCGCGTCCCTCCGCCAGGGTGCGGCACAGGGTGATCTCCACCGCCGGCCCCTGCAGCGCCAGACAAACGCCGTTGCCCAGGGCAATATCATCTTCCAACAGCAATATTTTCTGCATATTCCTCTTCCTTTGCTTCCGGTTTTCCGATATCATAGCACAACACGTCCAAATTGTCGATATGCCCTTTCCCAAAGTCAAAAATACCTTCTCCCCTTCGACAAAAAGGGGTTGAATTTTTTTGCGCGTTCTGCTATAATGACCATCACAAGCGCAGGGTTAGTTCATCGGTAGAATGGTCGCTTCCCAAGCCACAGAGGCGGGTTCGATTCCCGTACCCTGCTCCAAAAAAGCCGGACTGCATAAGCAGTCCGGCTTTTTGTGGATTTTTTTGAGGACCACCCCAATTTTTTCCCGGAATAGATTGACAAAGCAATCCGAAAACATTATGATAAAGGCTAGCAATGAAGAAATAAAGTATGCTCTGGCAGCATACGAATAAAGCTGAATACTACTGTCTGAGTGCTTTTTGTTACATACAAAAAGGTAAAAGGGAATCGGGGGAACATCCCGAACGATCCGGTCACTGTAAGCGGTTATTCGGATGTACAGGCCATTGCCGAAAGGTGAGAAGGCACATCCGGAGGGAATCCGTAAGTCAGGAAACCTGCTCAGACGGAACGATAAGTATCTTCCGAAGAAAGTAGCTTATCTGAATGTTTGCAATGATTTCGGACGCTGTTATACGGGCAGCCGCGGTCATTGCGTTTTGGAGAGGCCATTTTCCGTTTAGATACGGACAATGGCTTTATTTTTATTGCTTCATTGACTATCCTGCCAGAAAGGTAAGAAGAAAAATGAAAAATTGCAAGTTTTTCGCGCTGGTTCTGGTTGCCGTAATGCTTTTCAGCCTGCTGGCCGGTTGTTCCGGCAGCAGCGCCCCTACGGAAGCCGCCACCAACGCCCCCACCACACAGGCCCCCGCCGAGGTCCCCACGGAAGCCGCCACCGAGGCTCCCACGGAAGTAAGCCACTATCCCGTGACCATCACCACCTATAACTATGCCAAGGAGCCGGTTCAGGTCACCTTTGACAGCTGCCCCCAGAAGGTGGTCTGCACGAACCAGAGCCAGACGGAGCTGCTGCTGTACTTCGGCCTGGATGAATACATCGCAGGCACCGCCTACCTCGACGGCGCGGTCCGCGAGGATCTGCAGGCGCAATACGACGCTTTGGTCGCCGCCGGCAAGGAGCTGACCGTGAAGGGCTATCCCTCCAAGGAAGTGGTTCTGGCACTGGAGCCTGACTTTATCTTCGGCTGGAGAAGCGCCTTTGCCGAGGATCAGCTGGGCGATGTTTCCGAGTGGACCGGTATGGGTGTTGGCACCATGATCCTGCGCTGCTCCAACAACACGGTGGATGAGCGGAATCTGGACGCCGTCCTTGCGGATATCGCCGACATCGGCGCCATCTTTGATATCGAGGACAAGACCGATGCCTACATTGCCGATGCCCGTGCCCTGGTGGAAACCGTCAATGCCAAGGTCGCCTCTCTGGAAGCGCCCCTGACCGCCATTGTCATTGAGCCGATGGACGAAGGCAGCTGGTACTGCTGGGGTGAGAATACCCTGACCGGCTCCCTGGCCGTCTCCGCCGGCGCCGTGTATGCCTGCCCCGACGGCGGCACCCTATCTACCGAGGACCTGATCAACCTGAATCCCGATGTGATCATCGTAGATTACATGGAAGAAGAGGGCGTTCCCACCGCC
Source organism: Eubacteriales bacterium (assembly GCA_030533415.1). Lineage (GTDB taxonomy): Bacteria > Bacillota > Clostridia > Oscillospirales > Oscillospiraceae > Faecousia. The sequence continues at coordinate 14,661 of JAUNJE010000050.1, forward strand.
CAGTGCGAGGCCAACGCCATTGCCACCGTCACCTCCATTGAAGCCCTGGCTGAGGTCACCGCCGTTGCAAACAGCAAGATCATGGCGGTCAACCTGACCGACGTGTACGGCGGCGGCATCCGCATGGTTCCTTCCGTCGAGGCCATGTTCAACTTCATGTACGAAGGCTGATTTTCCTTTCCCCATCTGCGGCAGTCCGAACGCGTTTGCGCCGGACTGCCGGTTTGTAAAAAACCAGAAAGAAGGTTCGCGGATGAACAAGCATCTTCACCGGAAGCATGTGGTCCTGAGCATGGCCATTGCAGCGTTTCTCGTCCTTTTTGTCCTGTCGGTTCTGCTGGCTGTCACCATCGGCGCCGTAAAAATCCCCTTGAAGGACGTTTACCGCATCGTTTTGTACCAGGTCACCCACTTTAAGATTGGCAGTCTGGAAACCGGAATCCAGATTGGAGACATCGATTTCCTTTCAAAAGGCACGGTCTATGAGATCGTGTGGAACATCCGCATGCCGCGGGTGGTCATGGGCGCAATGATCGGCGTTCTGCTGGCCATGTGCGGTGTTGTCATGCAGGCAACCGTACAGAACCCCCTGGCGGACCCGTACATTCTGGGCATTTCCTCCGGCGCCTCCCTGGGCGCCACCTTCTCCATTATGATCGGCGCGTCGGCGGTGTTTACAGGCGTTCTGGCTACCATGGGCATTGCCTTCTGGGCATTTGCCGGTGCCTTCGGCGCCATGTGTCTGGTCATGATTCTGGCCAGCGCCGGCGGCGGCCGGATCACTTCGGCAAAGCTGGTGCTGGCGGGCAGCGTGGTGGGCAGCCTGTGCGGCTCCTTCACCAACATGATGATCTACATCGGCAACGATGCGGAGAATATGAAGACCGTATCCTACTGGCTGCTTGGCAGCATGACCTCCGCCCGGTGGGAAAAGCTGTTGCTGCCCGGCGTTTGTATGGCGCTGGGGCTGCTCTTTTTCCTGACCCAGACCCGGACCCTGAACACCCTGCTGCTGGGCGACGAGGCCGCCATCACGCTGGGCGTCGATCTGAGCAAGCGGCGGAAAGTCTATATGGTCATGACGTCCCTTCTGTCCGCCGTGGCGGTATGCACCTGCGGCATCGTGGGCTTTGTGGGTCTGATGATCCCCCACATCGTGCGTGGCTTCGTCGGTTCTGACCACCGCTTTTTGTTGCCCATGGCGGCATTGTCCGGCGGCATCTTCCTGATCTGGGCGGACGTGGTTGCCCGGGTCATCATCAGCAACAGCGAAATTCCCATCGGTGTCATCACCTCCGCCATCGGCGCGCCGATTTTCGTGTATATGATGGTGAAAAAATCCTATGGGTTTGGAGGGCACGACTGATGGATTTACAGGCAAAAGATATTGTTGTCCGCCTATCCAATAAGGATATTGTAAAAAAGGCATCCCTGCAGGTGCGGGGGAAGCAATTTGTCGGCCTGCTTGGCCCAAACGGCAGCGGCAAAACTACCCTTCTAAAGAGCATCTACCGGGTTTTGAAGCCCGCGGCCGGCCGGATTACCCTGGACAACACCGATATAAAAGCGCTCTCCCACCGGGAGACCGCCAAACGCATGGGCGTTGTGAGCCAGTTCACCAATATGAGCTTTGATTTTTCCGTAGAGGAAATCGTCCTTATGGGCCGCGCGCCGCACAAAACAGCCCTGTCCAAGGATACCGCCGAGGATTTCCGCATTGTGGAGGAGGCCCTGCGCCGGGTGGACATGCTGGACTTCCGTGACCGCAGCTTCCTGACCCTTTCCGGCGGCGAGAAGCAGCGGATCCTGCTGGCCAGGACCCTGGCACAGCAGGTGGATATGATGATTTTGGATGAACCAACCAATCATTTGGATATCAAATACCAAATCCAAATCATGGATGTCGTCAAATCCCTGAACATCGGCGTACTGGCAGCGCTGCACGATTTGAATCTGACCTTGATGTACTGCGATTATGTGTACGTTCTGAAAGGCGGCAGTGTTGTTGCCCACGGACGGCCGGATGACATCATCACACCGGAGCTGATCCGGGATGTGTACGAGGTTGAATGTGATGTCATGCGGCATCCCAAAACCGGGAAACTGAATGTCGTCTATTATTCCAGACTGTGAGGAAGCCCCATGAAAATCGCGATTTTGAACTGTCTGCAGGCCAATACCGTCTGTACCGGCGCCGCCTGCCTGAAGGCCTTTAACAGCAAAACCCGCCACTTCGCCCGCTATGAAAAGGAACCGCTGGAATTGGTGGCCCTGGCCCGCTGCAATGGCTGCGAAGCCGGAATTGACGGCGGCTTCCGGGAAAAACTGGACCGGATCGTCAGCGAGGGCGCGCAGGCATGCCATTTGGGGGTCTGTACGGTACGCCGCGGCACTGGGCAGGAATGTCCGGTGATTCGGGACGCGGCCGCATACCTTGAAAGCAAAGGCGTTTCCATCATTCGGGGCACCCATTAACCTGCCCGCGCAGAAGGTCCCGGCGTTGTCAAGCAACAGCTGTCCTATGGGGCACCCTCCGTAAGGGCGGTGTCCCAGGGGGTACCGCAAAATCAAACCATTGGTTTTGTTAAATGGTACAGCTGGACAAAACGGAATTTCGCATTTTCTAATTACCGGCTATATTTCCGGAAGCATTTGTCAAAGCGCCATTTATTGAAAATAATAATTTTATATTTTTCTCCGTTTTTCATGTGAAATGCTGCAACAGGAAAAACGGTCCATTTCCATTCAATTTTTCTTATCTCATCTAAGGGTAACACAAGATTTCTGTATTTTTCATTGACAGTAAGCTTTTGTGTTCTGTAAATAATGGATTGATCATCCAGATACAATCCGCCCCCCAATATTCCATCTTTGCACAAACTACACATGAAGGCTTTTCTCATAACGTTCCTCCGTAAAATTGCGTTTCGTCGTTCAAACATAAAGCGATTATACCACGGATTTGTAAAACATTCCACTGTGCAGAAAGGAAAAAAGCTATCACGAGAAAGTCTGCAAGCTGTTTGGGAATTTCTACGTTTATTCATAACGCGGAATAAGGAAATTCTTCCCAATTCTGCGTCCTCCCTCGATATCAGCTGCGGCTGTCCGAATAAACAGCATCTGCATGGGCATAATGAATCCAACCGCTTTCCTCTCCAAAGCGGGTGGCCATTTCATACGTCCCAGACTACCATCTTTTGGCCACTGCGGTCCCGCGCAAATATACCCAACCGCAAAAACAAAGGGGTTGACAAGGGGCAAAATCTGTGCTATACTATTCAAGCACTGAAAAGTGCCAAAGAAATATCGCGGAGTAGAGCAGTTGGAAGCTCGTCGGGCTCATAACCCGGAGGTCGT
>JAUNJE010000051.1 GCA_030533415.1 Eubacteriales bacterium
TGATGTCCAGGATCTCAGCGGCTTCCTTGACCTTCTTGTCGATCTCGTCCTTGGGAGTATGGCGCAGCTTCAGAGCGAAGGCCATGTTCTCATAGACGGTCATGTGGGGATACAGAGCGTAGTTCTGGAAGACCATGGCGATATCACGGTCCTTGGGGGCCACGTCGTTGACCAGACGGTCGCCGATGTACAGCTCGCCTTCGGAGATTTCTTCCAGGCCGGCGATCATACGCAGCGTGGTGGACTTGCCACAGCCAGAGGGGCCGACCAGGACGATGAATTCCTTGTCCGCAATCTCGAGATTGAACTCCTGCACAGCCACGACACCCTTGTCCGTGATCTGCAGGTTGGTCTTCTTCTCGGGCTCGCCCTTCTTCTTTTTCTTCTTTGCGTCGTCGCCGTTGAAGGGGTAGATCTTCTTTACGTTCTTCAGGGTCAAACTTGCCATTTTCTTTCGACTCTAAACGCACCTAACTTTCGCATGCGTTCTCGCAAACCCGGAAAGCGAAATTCCGGGAGCATTACGACAGGTCTCCACACTGCCGCACCGTGAGTCAGACGGATTTATCCTCCTTTATTTTAGCTTCCGGCAGCTATTATGTGGAGTAGCTGCCTTCCGCCTTAATGAAAATGAAATGCATTGAGCGTTTCTCAATTTGCTGCCAGCAGGGCTTCCACTTCGCTGCGCTCCGGCATGGAGCGGATAGCGCCCTTCCTGGTGGTGACAATATAGGCTGCCGCATTGGCAAAGCGGAGCATAGCTTCCCGATCTTCGGGAGTCAGGCAGGCAATGCCGTTTTCCAGGACAAAATTCAGCACGCTGGCGCAGAAGGTATCCCCCGCGCCGGTGGTTTCGATGGTACCGCCTAGCTTAAAGGAGGGCACGAACACTGGCTCCTCCTCACCATAGAAGGAGTAGCTTCCGTCGGCACCAGCGGTAACATTCAGCACCTTAATATTGGGGTATTTTTCATGGAGAATCGCAGCACCCTTCACGAAATCCGTTTCCCCGGTCATGAATTCCAGCTCATTGTCGGCAATTTTTAGAATATCGCACTGGGACAGGCCCCATGCGATCTGCCGTTTGGCTTCCTCCAAATCCTCCCACAGAGGGGGACGGAGATTGGGATCAAAGGAAACATAAGCACCGCCCTCTTTTGCCAGCCCTACCGCCTTGACAGTAGCAGCCCGGACACCCTCGTGGGTCATGGACAGGGTGCCAAAATGGAAAATCCTGGCATTGGCGATGGTTTCCTCTGGCAGCTCGTCGCAGGTGAGCATCATATCCGCGCCGGGCTTGCGGTAGAAGGAAAAGTCCCGGTCACCGTTGGAAAAGGTCTTGACGAAAGCTAAAGTTGTGGGGATATTTGCGTCCATGATCAGATTGTCCGCATTGATGCCGGCCTCCTCAATGGTATCCCGCAGGAGCTTACCAAACATATCGTCCCCCACCTTACCGACAAAAGCGCAGGACTTGCCGGTCTTCCGGAGCATAGCCAGCACATTGCAGGGTGCGCCGCCAGGGCAGGCTTCAAACAGGCCGTTTCCCTGATTGCTGGCGCCGTTTTCCGTAAAGTCAATCAAAAGCTCGCCCAGAGCTACTACATCAAACTGTTTCATTGGATTCTCCCTTTCTGACCTGTTCCCATGCGGTCTCATCAAATTCTCTATCCTTAAAATAGAATCTTCTGTCGGCTTCGGTAATCTTCCGAATCACCCGGCAGGGGTTTCCGGCAGCAAGGCTCCATGGGGGAATGTCCTTTGTCACCACGCTGCCCGCACCAATCACGCAGCAGTCTCCGATGTGGACACCGGGAGTGATGACGACGCTTCCGCCGATCCAGACGTTATCGCCGATGGTCACATCCGCACCATACTCATAGCCGCTGTTTCGGCTGTCTGGATGCAGGGGATGTCCGGCGGTGTAAATAGCCACATTGGGTGCCAGCATACAGTTGTCGCCAATGGTGATCTTCCCAACGTCCAGCAGGGTGCAATTGTAGTTAAAAAATACATTCTTGCCCACGGAAATATGGTTTCCGTAGTCGCAGTAGAAGGGGGGAACGATGTAAGGAACCTGATCTGTCCCCAGCAGTTCCCGTACCAGCTTACGGATACCCTCCTCATCCGTGCAGTCAATGGCGTTGAGTTTCTGTATCAGCCCTCTGGTTCTGACCAGCTCTTGGAAGATAGGCTCGTCAGCAATGTAGGCAAGGTGTGCATCTCTGCGTTCCTGATTTGTCACAGAAACACCTCAATCCACGATAATATCGTACTTTTCCACATCCATCAGCACCGTTCCGTCACAGGAGAAGCTGATGGATTTCGCTTCCAACGGGGTATAAATGACGCTGGTGGCAGCCTGCTCGCCGTCGTTTACAAAGACTTCAAGGCTGTACCGGTCCATAATCAGCCGCAGCTTCAGCTCCCCATTTCCCGCAAACACCGGGAACTCCCGGACGTTGACGATATCACAGGGCAGGCCGCTCTGGGTGCGGTCAATGCGGATGATGTTGGTGGCAGGCTTGAAGCGGATGGAGGTGCAGTGCTCCCCGTCCCGGGCCACGTTGATCTTGAACCAGCGGTACATGGAGGCCTCGTTGCCCGGACGGATGGTGACCGTCATATCAATAAATCTGCCATTGATGCCTTGTAGGGAGTTTTCGCCGGTCATCATCACATTCTGATAGGCAATCTTGACGCTGCGGTAGTTTTCGATTTCCCGAACCGGATTCTGGCACAGTCTGCCGTTTCGGATGCTCAGCTCTCTGGGGATGGTCATCTGACCCATGAACTGCTGATCGGGCAGATGGCTCCCCACGGTCTCCCAGTTCTGCATCCAGCCGATCATCACCCGGCGGCCATCATAGGTTTCCAGCGTCTGGGGGGCGTAGAAGTCGAGACCGTAGTCGATGGCCTGCACGTTGTCCCGCAGAAGGTGATGGATCTCTTTATCAAAGGTGCCGATGATCGCCACATTGGCGTTGCCGGGATGGAACTCCACCCCCACCGCGTTCATCTCCTGGGGGCTGGTCAGCAGAACGTGCTTGCCGTCCAGTGGGAAAAAGTCCGGGCACTCCCACATCTTGCCGTACTGGTTATGGCAGGAAGCCAGCTTGTTCACAAATTCCCAGTGGATGGCGTCCTCACTGCGGTAGTATAGAATGCTGCCGCTGGTGTCCGGGGTGCGGTTGCCCACCACCATATAGTACATTCCATCCTCCCGCCAGATCTTGGGGTCGCGGAAATCGTGAAGGCTGCCGTTTTCGGGAATATCCTCACTGCGGATGACGGGGTTCCCCTCATACTTTTCATAGTTCACGCCGTCACCGATGGCGATGCACTGGGTCTGGAAAGAATCGATTTTTCCGTTCTTCCGGCGGACGTTGCGGACGCCGGTGTACATCAGCAGATGCCGTCCGTCGGGCATCTCCACAGCGCCGCCGGAAAAGCAGCCGTCCTTGTCATAATCCATGTCCGGAGCCAGAGCAGCGGGCAGCCGCTCCCACCTCATAAAATCCGTGGTTTTCACATGCCCCCAGTGCATGGGACCCCACTTGGTATCGTAGGGGTAGTACTGGTAAAACAGATGGTATTCGCCCTTGTAGGGCGCAAAGCCGTTGGGATCGTTGATCCAGCCGATGCCGCCGGTCACATGGAATTTCGGCAGCTCCTCGGCAACATAGGGACTGTATTTTTTCTCAAAATCCCGGGCGCGCTGCAATTTTTTACTGGTCATACAGGATGCTCCTTTCGCACAACAAATGCACGGAATCGGTAGTCACATTCTGTGCTTTGACGGAAATCTGCTGAAACAGGGGATTTCCGTCAAAAAACAGAAGACAGCTTTCACTCCCTGCCCCCGTTTGGGGGCAGGGAATATAGGGAAATCAGCCGTAATAGGCATCCAGATACTTCTGATGGATGGACAGGTATTCTTTCAGCCCATAAGCATCCAGATCAGACTGGAGCTTATCCCAGTCCGCATCGGTAAAGCCGTTCATGACCCAGTTAGCCTTAGCGGTGTTGATGCACTTGGAGATATCCGCCTGCAGATCGGAGATCTTCTTGGTATCCTCAGTACTCATAAACACGTTGGGGAACACATACTTGGTGTTCATGTCAGGGGTGTAAATATCCTTGATCCAGTCCAGACGATACTGGGCGTCATCAGGACAGGTGACATAAACGCCGTAGTAGCTGTCCAGAATGGCCAGAGGACCGTTGACGCTCTCTGCTTCGCGAACCTCAACAGGAGAAGCATCGCCCAGAGGCGCGTGTTGCAGCATCGGCTCGCCCTGGTCATTGGTGCCCATAACGAAGATATCGAAATCATCGTTCTCACCGTAGGTGCCCCAGTTGTTCTGGGGAGACTGGATGGGAGCGTACATCTGATCCAGCCATGCGCAGACCAGAGCGGGGTTCTCTGCAGCAGCAGTAACTACGCAGCGGCCGCGGTCAAAACCGGAGGTAAAGGAGCCGTTCTGGGGGGTGATGTTACGGACATCCGCAGTCAGCGCAGGCAGAGGAGCCCAGCCGTCCAGAGATGCGATATTGGCAATGTCCCAGGAGAAGCAGACACCATAACGGCCGGATTTGCCCTTGGCAACATAGGTAGACCATTCCTGCGTGAAAGCTTCGGGGTCGATCAGACCTTCGGCGTACAGCTCATGCAGCCAGGCAATGCCCTCCTTGAAGCCTTCGGAGTTGGCAACACAAATGACTTCCTTGTCATCGGTAACAGCAATGTGACGACCGCGGTCGGGATCGCCGTAGCCCTCGCCGAAACCGTTGATCAGGATACAAGGATCCTGGTCACCGTCGTTCATGATGAAGGACATGGGGATAATGTCGCCCTCGATGCCGAAGTGCGCCTTTAGGTCAGCGGCATTGTCGCGGAAAGCGATCAGGACAGCCTCAAACTCGTCAACAGTGGTAGGCATTTCCAAATCCAGGTACTCCAGCCATGCGGTGTTGATAAAACTCATATTGCCGACAGTCTGGATAGCGGTCTTCTCATAGCCCAGCTGTTCGATCCAGGGGAGTGCCCAGATGTGGCCATCCTCGTCGGTACACATTGCCTTGTACTCGGGAGCCTGCTCGAAGACCTTGCACAGGTTGGGCATGTACTTCTCAATATACTCTTCCAGATTGATGATGACACCCTGCTTCGCATACTTCAGCAGATCGGTATCTCCGAATCCGGCATTGAAAACAAAGTCAGGCAGAGTCTTGGCGTTGGACATTTCCAGTGCGATCTTCTCGCCCCACTGGTCAGACTGGATGGTCTTCCACTCCACGTGTACATTGGTCTGCTCTTCCAGACGCTTGAAGATGGTACGGTTGTTCGGCTCGGACTCGGTACCGGCGGGGAAGTTGGTCAGGCCCTTGATGGTTGCGGTTTCTGCCAGCGGGAAAGAAAGGGTAGCGGGATCGACTTCCAGGCCGTTGGAATTGCCGCCGACGGTGCCGCCCTTGCCGCCGCAGCCAGCCAGCAGAGACAGCATCATAATCGCTGCGAGAACCAGGGACATAATCTTGGCAAATTTACTCATTGCTATTCTCCTTTTCATTATTTCAGGCGATCGCCTGTAAAAATACGGACGGATCATCCCTTCACGGCACCGGCCATAATTCCGTTGTCGAAGTATTTCTGGAAGAAGGGATACAGGATCATCAGCGGGATGCTGGAAATGATGATTGTTGCATATTTCAGCAGTTCAGCCAACTGTGCACGGGCAGCGGTGCTCTGCGTATCGGAGACCATGCCGGGTTCGGGCTGGCTCTGGATCAAAATCGCACGCAGCACCAGCTGAAGGGGCTGCTTTGCTGCATCGTTCAGATAGATCATGGCATCAAAGTAGCTGTTCCACATGCCGACAAACTGCCACATGGCGATGGTTGCGATAATGGGCGCGCACAGAGGCAGCAGGATCTTGAAGAAGTAAACCATTTCGGAAGCGCCGTCAATTTCAGCGGCTTCCTGCATATCGTTGGGAATCCCCATGTAATAGGTACGGGCAATAATCATATTCCACACACTGAACGCACCAGGAATCAAAATCGCCCAGATGGTGTCCAGCATACCCAAATCGCTGATCAACAAATAGGTGGGAATCAGACCGCCGCCGAAAAACATGGTGATGACAAACATGACGTTGAAGAAGCCTTTGCCCTTGAAGTCCGGGCGAGACATGGGGTAAGCAGCCAGCAGCGTCACCGTTACGGAAATGATGGTGAACAGAACAGAGTAGATCATGGCGTTCTTGAAGCCTGTCCAGATCTGGGCATTGGTCAAAACACGCTCGTAAGCGGTCAATGTCCACTTGCTGAAATCGAAGGTCAGACCGCTGTTCTGCAGGGTGATGGGGTCGATGAAGGATGCCAGAATGATGTAAACCATCGGAAGGATAATGGCAGCCATAAATAGACCCAGTATGGTGTAGGCGAAGATCATGATCGCCTTGTCAGAGCCGGGAAGCCGGGAGAATTTGGTATTCATTGTTTTCTCTCCTTTCCTCAGACACCCTTGCCGTCGTTGAGCTTCTTCACGATGCTGTTCATGGAGACCAGAAGGACGACATTGATAACCGTGTTAAACAGACCCACAGCGGTGGAAAAACCGTAGTCGCCGTCCAGCAGACCTTTTTTGTAGACGTAGGTAGAGATGATTTCGGATGCATTCAGGTTCAGGTCCGTCTGCAATGCGTAAGCCTTCTCAAAGCCAACGCTCATGATATTGCCCACGCTCATGATGAACTGAATCAGGACGGTATCCTTGATGGCAGGCCATTCCACCGCCTTGATCTGCTGGATGATGTTGGCGCCATCCAGAACCGCTGCTTCCTTCAGCTCCTTGCTGGCATTGGACAGAGCCGCTGTGTAGATGATGGAGGCCCAGCCTGCGCCCTGCCAGATACCACTGGCGATGTAGATAGTACGGAATGCTTCCGGCATCGTCATAAAGTTGTAGGACGTTCCCAGCAGCATGTTCAGCATACCGGTGGGAGAGAGCAGGATCCGGACGATACCGCATAGGACGATGACGGAGATGAAGTTGGGCATATACAGTACCAGCTGGATCTTCTGTTTGAGGCCGCTGCTCAGAATCCGGTTCAGCAGGAAAGCCAGCAGAATCGGTGCCGGGAATCCCCACAGAAGGCCGAAGATGCTTAGCTTCAGCGTATTCATCAGATACTGCATAAAGTCCGGGGACGACAGGAACCGGGTGAAGTGGCTGAAGCCAACCCACTCGCTTCCCAGGATACCTCTGATGGGATTGTACTCTGTGAACGCAATCATAACACCGCCCATGGGGATGTAGCGGAAAATGATGGTCAGCAGTACGGCGGGCAGCATGAAGATTGCATAAAGCTGCCAATGCTGGCGCATGTAAATCAGCGTGTTATGCAGCCCGGATGCTTTGCCCGATTTTTCAGAGGTGCGTGTCATTGCTCCTTTCATTTGATTCCTCCTTTTTTACATATGCCCTTTACAAATTTGCATTTGCACAATTTATAAAGGTTTTTGACAACTTCATGGTAGCACTTTTCGTTTCTCCTGTCAACACAAATTTTACATTTGCACATTCTTTGGTGCATTTGCACGATTTCAAACAGCGATATTTGCACACAATGCCGATGGATAAAAATTGACATTTGCATATTGAATGTGTTATATTATAATAGTAAAGAACACGAATCAGGAGGGCTGAGATGAACAAAAAAGTTACCATACAGGATATTGCCGACGCACTCGGTATCTCCAGAAACACCGTATCCAAAGCAATCAACAATACCGAAGGTCTGGCAGAGGCCACCAGAGAGAAGATTCTGCAGAAAGCAATCGAGATGGGCTACAAGCAGTTTTCCTACGCCGGTTCCCTTGCCGCCATTTCCGGCGCGCCTGCCGCTTCCGAGACGGAACGTCCACAGGCGCCAGGCTATCAGGGAGAAATCGCCTTGCTCACCGGTTCTTTCCTAACGCATTCTCATTTCGCGTCCCTGATGCTGGACAAATTCCAGCGGGAAATTTCTCAGTTGGGCTACACCATGAACACCCATCGGGTCACAGGAACAGAGCTTGCCAACAAGACCCTTCCGATCACTATGAACATAAAGCAGGTCAAAGCGATCATGTGCATTGAGATGTTTGACTGGGATTACGACGAGATGCTCTGCGGTCTGGATATTCCCGTTTTGTTCGTGGACGGCCCCGCCAAGCGCAGCGGAAAAAGCCTGCCTGCAGACCAGCTCTATATGGACAATACTACCGAAATTACCCGGTTTGTCAATGATATGTTGGAAAAAGGGTTCACGAAGATTGGTTTCGTTGGAAATTACGACCATTGCCAGTCCTTCTTTGAGCGCTATACCGCCTATTATCTGACCATGCTGATGGCAGGGCAGAAGGTGGAGAACCGCTTCGTAATCAAGAAGAATCACCGCGAGGAGCTGACAGTTGCCATTGCTTCTCTAAAGGAGCTGCCGGAGGTCTTTGTCTGCGCCAATGATTTTGTAGCCACGGATTTGATGCAGGCGCTGGCTGCGGCGGGAAAGCGGGTACCGGAGGATGTCCGTATCTGCGGATTTGACGATTCTGCTGAGTCCCGACTCAGTAAGCCTGCTCTGACCACGGTGCATATTCACACACAGATCATTGCTTTCTCCGCTGTGCATCTGCTGATTTCCAGAATCAAGGAACCCTCCCTGGATTTCCGAACCATTCACACAGAGACGAATTTAATTTACCGTGACTCAACGGGCACCCTCTGAGGACTGCTATGAAATTTTTTTCTTATGACAGCAAGTTCAGCCAGATCATGCTGAAACTTTGCTACGGCTGCTATCTGAACCTTCTGTGGTTTGTATGCTCCCTTCCGGTGTTCACAATTGGCGCATCTACAGCGGCACTGTATGATGTGACACTTCAAATAGCTCGTGAGGAAGATCCGCCGCTGACCTCCCGGTTTTTCCATGCATTCCGGGAAAACTTCCGGCAGGCGACCACTCTGTGGCTGATTTTGCTGACGCTGGGCATCCTGCTGGGAGCGGATGGATACATTCTCTACCACCTTTACAAAAGCACCACCGGCATTGTGTCCGTGATCTGCACTCTGGGTCTGGCGCTGATCATTGTGGCAGCGATCGCTTATGTAATTGTGCTGATCTATGTTTTTCCGTTGGTTGCCAGTGTAAAAAACACCAACTGGGCAATGCTGAAAAACTCCCTGCTTATCGGCATTCACTATTTGTTCTGCACGATTCTGGTGTTTGCAATCCACTTCGCTATGTTTTTTGCTGTGGTTGCGATTTTTACACCGCTGATTATTTTCGGTGAGGGTCTGTGTGCCCTGCTCAGTTCCTATCTGTTAGGCAGAGTGATCCGCGCGTGCTCCTATGACCCGGCGGAGGAGAATGGAGGAGACCAATGAAGCTGTCCCCGGAGGAGCGCCGCCGGCGGCAGGAAGGTTTCCGCCAGCTGACGCCAGAGAAAAAGCTGGAACACATCTGGCTGTACTACAAAGCGCCGATTCTTCTGACCATCCTTGCGTTGGGCATCCTGGTGTCCGGGGTGTATCGGGCAGCAACCAAAAAAGACCCGGTGATGTATCTCGCCTATCTGAATGTTTCCGTGGGCGAGGATATGGAAGCCCGGTTGACGGAGGACTATCTGACCTGCCGTGGGCTGAATCCCAAGCGCACCGAGATGCGCCTCTACCGGGATCTGTACCTGTCCGATGATCCCGCCGCCTCCGATCACGAATACGCCTACGCATCCAGAATGAAGCTGCTGGCAACGATCAATTCCAAGCAATTGGATTTGGTTCTCATGAATCGGGAAGCCTACGATCTCTGCTCTGCCAGCGGCTATCTGCTGGATTTAACGAATTTGGTGGATTCCGCTTATCTGACTGCCAATCAAGTCATTCTGGAAGACAATGCTGTGGAGTACAATCTAAATGAGGCACAGGAATATATAGTAGTGACGAAAACTGCAAGTAATGCGTTGGAGTTGACCCAACTTTCTGCTTTTAAGGAAGCCGGTTTCTCTGACAGCGTGTATATCGGTATCATTGCCAATACTCCACGACTGCCTGAGTGCCAAGACTATCTTGACTACCTGATTTCTACCGACTGAAGCAATACAGGGATGTCTCACCAAAGCGTGAGGCAGCCCCCCAAAAAATGGAGAACGAACGACAGCCGGCTCTATGAAAGAGTCGGCTGTCGGCGTTCATGAAGGTGTGAAATATAGCCACGCAAGAAATTCAAACTTCTCGGGGCTGTAAAAATGTGGTACTCCTCTACCCGCTCACACATGGGCCAGCAGGCCGGCGCACAGCGGCTTCTTCTGTTCTTTTTCCCCCATCCGGTCCATAAAAGCGCCTCCCTTTGTGAACAAATACCGGGTGTATTGTATCACAAAAGGAGGCGTTCGTCGAGATGGTATGCGGTATTTTCATATGGATTCTCAATGAAAAGCCTATGAGACGCCATTGGGTTATTTTTTTCCCAATAACAGAACGGACAGTAGTATTACAAAGCTTTGTACCGGTTCTGCGGTATGCAGTTGCCGCTCCGGACATGAATTTGCTTCCGGTATCTTCCTCCAATTGCAGTGCAGTTCTGGAACCCGTTCGGATAAGTTAGAGCGTGAATCTCAAACACAGCCTTTTTCAGCCCAGGCAGCTCCCGCAGGGGGTATAGCCCGCCGCAATGGCGGAGCTGTAGGAATCAAATTCCACCCGGTTCTTTTCTGCGGGCAGGTTGGCACAGTCAGGGCTGTGGAATTTGTGGGAGTTTATATTGCCGATGAAAACCTGTGAGGATGTTTCGGCAGGCTCCGCGTTTTCCGGCTGGGCGGACTGGTTGGTCCAGGTGAAGATGATTTCCTTGCCGTCCGACGCGGCCACGATATGTCCCAATTCATCGGTGCGAAGCAGGACTACCCCGGCCTGGTTCAACCGGGACAGGGGTTCTTCGTGGGGATGGCCGTAGGAGTTCCCCGCGCCCACGGAGATGACACCGTAGGTGGGATCTACTTCATGCAGGAAGCGGTAGCCCGTGGAGGTGTTGGAACCGTGGTGGCCCACCTTCAGCACATCGGCCTGCCAATTCACGCGGCCGTCCCAATAGTCCAGCATGTCGTTTTCCGCCGCCGTTTCCATGTCGCCGGTGAACAGGAAGGTGGTTTCCCCATAGACAGCCTTCAAAACGAGAGAGGTATTGTTGGTGTCGGCGTAGGATTTCACCGGGCCAAGGACGGTGATCACGGCTTCCCCTAGGGTGATTTCATTGCCTGGAGTGGGGATGGTGATGTCCAGTCCCTGCTGGTCTGTGTAGTAGACAAAATCGTCGAAGATGTTGGAGGCGTAGGTCCTGGTGGGGGCATAGACCGCTTCGGTGGGATATACCGCCAGCACGGAGGGCAGGCCGCCCACATGGTCCTCATGGGCATGGGTGCAGACCACGGCGGACAGCTCCTCCACGCCCTGCTGCTCCAGGTAGGAGACCACCAGCCGTCCATCCTCCTTGTTGCCGCCGTCGATCATCATGTATTCGCCGCCGCACTCCAAAAGGGCGCAGTCCGCCTGGCCCACATCGATGAAGTGGACGGTCAGCCCATCGCCGGAGACCGGGGCTGCAGGAGTCTGCGGGACCAGCTCACAGCCGCACAGCAGCAGCGACAGGAAGAGAAGCAGGGCAATCCATTTCCGTTTCATTATTTCGTCAGTCCCGTGTTATTCTTGGCCTTTTTCTGCTGGTTTTGCCAGATGTTCATCACCAGGCTGTGGGGCAGCAGCTTCACCAGGCGCACCTGGGTCCTGACTGGCAGGCCATGGACGGAATAGTCCTTGTTGGTCCGGTAGAGGTCTTTCAGGCCTGTGGTAACCACATCCTTCGCTTCGTAGAGGCGGTCGAAGTACTGTACTTCGCCCCCGCCGTTGGTCTGGAAGGCGTGGTTGAAAAACTCCGTTTTTACCCAGCCGGGATTCATGGCCATCACCCGGATGCCCTTTTCTTTCAGCTCCCGGTTCATGGCCCGGCTGTAGCTGAGGACGAAGGCTTTGGTGGCGCCGTAGGTGGTGATATAGGGCACGGGCTGGAAGGCGGAAAGGCTGTCCAGCTGCAAAATATGGCTGCCGGGCTGCATGTAGGGAATGGTGAGCCGGGTCATTACCAGCAGCGCCTTGCAGTTTAAGTCGATCATGCGGCACTCATCCGCAACGGGGATCTTGGTACAGGTGCCGAATTTTCCAAAGCCCGCCGCGTTCACCAGCAGCTTGACATTGGGTTTTTCCTGTTCCAGCAGTTGGCTGAAGGCCTCAAAGCTGGATGTCTCGCACAGGTCCAGGCAGATGGGACGGACAGGGACGGAAACCTCCTGTTTCAGGGATTCCAGGGCGCTTTCCCGCCGGGCAATGGCCCAGATCTCGTCCACCTGGACATAACCAGGTAGCTGAAGGACGAATTCCCGTCCCATACCGGAGCTGGCGCCGGTGACAATGGCAATGTTCATAAAGATAGTACCTCCGAATTTGATTTCCGCAGGCAGGCCGCCGGGCCTTTCCTACAGATTGGTTTGTACAAATTGCAGCAATGCCTGCTTTTCATTGGGCAGCTTTTCCTCCAGGACCTGTTCCAGCAGGGTGTTCAGACAGTCTCCGATGGCCTTGCCCGCAAAACCCAGGGCCATCAGGTCATGGCCGTTCACAGCCAGGTCTTTTACACTCAGACAGGCGTTTTCCAACTTGATTTCCTCCAAAAGCGACCGGATAAGGGAAAACTGCGCCATGTCCGCCGGCTCTCCGGTGCCCTTGCTGCCCATGTCCGCTTCCTGCAGATACAATAGCTTTTCCACAGTATCCCAGCCAAGCCGGCCCAACTGGCGGCGAAGGGCTTTCTTGCTCGGCTCCAGCCGGGTCATGTGGCCCGCTACCAGAGTTACCACCTGCTGCCGCAGGGCTGTGGGGGCTTTCAGGCGGCGGAGAATTTCGTCTGCCATTTCCGCCCCGGCCTGGGCGTGGCCGTAAAAATGGCCCCGGCCGTTGGCATCCTGGGTGAAGGTGGGAATCTTGCCCACATCATGCAGAAGCGCCGCCCACCGCAGGGGCAGTTCCGCCGGAACACCGGCAACCACGTGGGCAACATGGGTGTAGAGGTCATAGGCATGGTGGGGGCTGTGCTGGTCAAAGCCGATCATCGGCCCCAATTCCGGGATGACTGCGGCCAGCAGAGGGGCGAAGCGGATCAAATCCGCTGTATTCACCAGAGGGAGGAGTTTACATAATTCTTCGAAGACCCGTTCCCGGGCCAGGTTGTCCATGAGATGTGCCTGGGAGCGCATGGCCTTTTCCGTCTCAGGCTCTACCGTCAGGCCATAGCGGACAGCGAAGCGGACGCCCCGCAAAATCCGGAGGGAATCCTCCTGAAAGCGCTTCTCCGGCGCTCCTACGGTGCGAAGCACCTTTGCTTCCAGGTCCGCCCTCCCGCCGAAGGGATCGGCAAAGCCCCGCTTCGGGGAGTAGGCCATAGCGTTTATGGTGAAATCCCGCCGGGCCAGGTCTTGTTCCACCTCCGGCACGAATTTCACCCAGTCCGGATGCCGGTTGTCCCGGTAGGCCCCTTCGGTTCGGAAGGTGGTGATCTCCACCACGCCAAAGTCCGTCACCACGCCTACAGTGCCGTGCTTTTCTCCTGCCAGCACCAGCCGCCTGTCCCCGAAAATCGCTTCCGTTTCCCCGGGCAAGGCCTCGGTGCACAGGTCAAAATCCTGGGGCATCAGGCCTAACCAGGCGTCCCGGACGCAGCCTCCCACGGCATATGCCGCGAAGCCGGCGTTTTCCAGAGCATCCAGGCATTCTGTCACATAATCCGGAAGGTTCATTGCGCCGGTTCCCCTTCCTTGGGGGGCTGATTGGGCTTGGGATTCAGGGTACACAGACCCGTCAGCACCCAGATAATGCCTCCCAGGTACAGGAAGAAGTAGCCGCTGTCCAGCAGACTCACGAAGCAAAGATACACCGCCGCCAGACCCATGCCCAGGTGCATTCGGCGCCGGCCGGAGCCTACGTCAAAGGCCGCCGTATAAAATCCGAAGAACATCAGCGCCATGGTTCCGAACAGGGCAAAGACATAGTCCAGCAGCTGGGGATTTCCGCTCCATACCCGGTAATGATCCACGATATGGAGCACAAGGAACAGGCAGACCACCATATGCAGCAGGAAGAAAGGGCGCTTGCCCTGCATCCGCGCGTATCCCGCCAGCACCAGGCAGGGGGCGGACAGGAATCCCAGCACCTTCCAGATTTTTCCCAGCAGTCCGGGCATCATAGGCTCTTTCAGCAGCACCGTCAGCAAGATCCCGGCCGCCGCCAGGATATGCCCCACCGCTGACGGCATGGAGGGGGAGAAGTTGTCCACATAACGGTTGGAGCCATCCAGCCTCCAGACAGCGGCAATGATCAGCACCAAGGCCGCCAAGGTCAGCACCCACAGCGCAACTGCCAACGGATGGTGAGGGACCAGCAGGTTCTTTGCATCCGTTCCGAAGGCATATAGCATCCGGCGCAGAATAAGCCCGGCTGCGCCCAGTACGGCGGTGGCAGTTGGCAGACGGTTGGGGTTCCAAAGTTTTTTCATGGCAGATTCCTCCAATGGGGAGCAGTTTCAATTATATTGTATTATACCAGTCTATTCTCCCAATTTCCAGCCCTTTGCAAAAAAACTCTTTGTTGACTATTTCTTCTTGTTTCACTTTACGATTCAGAGTATAATAAATGATAATTTGAAAAGGAGAATAAATATGATTGGCGGTTTTATGGGAGCGGCATTGCCGTGGATTCTATTGGGCTTGTTTGTAGCAATTAGTTGTTCATTTATGCGTAAAACGGAAAAATAAAATCGAATTTTACTATGGGAGGAGAATTATGCTTCTTAAGGGGATTGCTGTTGCGGCTCTGATTTTGGCGGCCATAATCTGCATTTTTTCGCCGTTGTCTCTTTGGCTACTGCCTTTGCTGTTCGTGGCCATGGATTTGTGCCTTACACTGATTGCTTTTCTCATTTTATGGCTGCTGTGCCGGGCGGTGGATATGGAAAAGTCCCAGGAGCATGACAGCAAATTCTACCGCACCGTCATGGATATCTACATCGAGGCCCTGATCTCTTTGGTGCTGGTTCGGGTCCACACCAGGGGGCTGGAAAAAACGCCGAAGGAAGGGCGTTTTCTGCTGGTATGCAACCATTTGTTCATCGCAGACCCCGGCATCCTGCTGAACTGCTTCCGAAAGAGCCAGCTGGCCTTCGTGACCAAGCAGGAAAACCAAAGCATGTTTGTCGTGGGCAAGATCATGCACAAAATCCTGTGCCAGCCCATCAACCGGGAAAACGACCGGGAGGCCCTGAAAACCATCCTGAAGTGCATTCAGCTTCTAAAGGATGATGAGGTCTCCGTCTGTGTCTTCCCGGAGGGCTACACCAGCAAGGACGGCAAGCTCCATTCCTTCCGCCCCGGCGTGTTCAAGATCGCCCAAAAGGCAGGCGTCCCCATCGTGGTGTGCACCATCCAGAATACCCGCCAGATCCTCCCCAATCTGAAAAAATTAAAGCACACCGACGTGGAGCTGCATCTGGTGGATGTGATCCCGGCGCAGGAGCTGAAGGGCAAAACCACCGTGGAGATCAGCGACCGGGTTTATCAGATGATGCTTGCGGATTTGGGGCCGGATTTTGCGCCTCCTCAGGCACAAAATACTTGATTTACAGCCAAATCGCCTGTATAATAAGGTGTCAATATTTGGAATAATCCAACACTTTTGGAGGAAATACAATGAAAAACAGCGAAAAAACACTGGATATGATCGTGAACCTCTGCAAAAACCGGGGCTATGTCTATCCCGGCTCCGAGATTTACGGCGGACTGGCAAACTCCTGGGACTTCGGCCCCCTGGGTGTGGAGTTTAAGAACAATGTCAAAAAGGCCTGGCTGAAAAAGTTCGTGCAGGAGTCCGACTACAATGTTGGCCTGGACGCCGCCATCCTGATGAACCCCCAGACCTGGGTCACCACCGGCCATGTGGGTTCTTTCTCCGACCCGCTGGTGGACTGCAAGGGCTGCGGCTCCCGGGAGCGGGCGGACAAGCTGATCGAGGCCGCCGAATCCGGCAAGAGCGTCAACGTGGACG
Source organism: Eubacteriales bacterium (assembly GCA_030533415.1). GTDB lineage: Bacteria > Bacillota > Clostridia > Oscillospirales > Oscillospiraceae > Faecousia. Next base: position 16,190 of record JAUNJE010000051.1, read on the forward strand.
CCATGAGCTTTGAGGAAATGGACACTTTTATCGCTGAGCACGAGGATGTGGTCTGCCCCACCTGCGGCAAGCACCACTTTACCCCCATCCGCAAGTTCAACCTGATGTTCAAGACCCAGATCGGTGTCACCGAGGACACTGCCTCCACCTGCTACCTGCGGCCTGAGACGGCCCAAGGCATTTTCGTGAACTTTGCCAACATCCAGCGCACCACCCGGAAGAAGCTGCCCTTCGGCGTCTGCCAGGTGGGCAAGGCCTTCCGCAACGAGATCACCCCGGGCAACTTTATTTTCCGCATCCGGGAATTTGAGCAGATGGAGTGCGAATTCTTCTGCCAGCCCGGCACCGACCTGGAATGGTTTGCCTACTGGAAGGATTTCTGCAAAAACTGGCTGCTTTCCCTGGGCATCAAGGAAGAGTCCCTGCGCCTGCGGGACCATGAGCCTGCGGAGCTGGCCTTCTACTCCCGGGCCACCACCGATATTGAGTACCAGTTCCCCTTCGGCAATGGCTGGGGCGAGCTGTGGGGCATTGCGGACCGCACCAATTACGACCTGGGCCGCCACCAGGAGGCCAGCGGCAAGAGCCTGGAATACTACGACCAGGAAAAGAACGAGCATTATATCCCCTATGTCATCGAGCCTTCTCTGGGCTGTGACCGTGTGGCGCTGGCCTTCCTGTGCGAGGCCTATGACGAAGAGCAGGTAGGCGTGGACAAGAAGGGCAACCCCGATATCCGCACCGTGCTGCACCTGCATCCCTATCTGGCCCCCTTCAAGGCCGCCGTTCTGCCCCTTTCCAAGAAGCTGTCTCCCAAGGCGGAGGAGATTTACAAGGAGCTGAAGAAGGACTTCATGGTAGACTTTGACGACTCCGGCTCCATCGGCAAGCGTTACCGCCGGGAGGACGAGATCGGCACCCCCCTGTGCGTTACCGTGGACTTCCAGACCGTGGGCGACGACAACACCCCCGCCGACAACTGTGTCACCGTCCGGGACCGTGACACCATGGAGCAGGTGCGCATCCCCATTGCTGAGCTGAAGGAATATATCACCAAAAAGTGTGAATTTTAAGGATGTTTCCCAATAAAATGGGAAGGTTTTCAACCGCATACGGCGAAGGGCACCCCACCGGGGTGCCCTTCTTTTACGCTTCCGGATTATGCTTTTCTTCGGCGTCCTGCATTTTCTGGTATTGCATTCCGTACTTGAACATTTCCTTCGCGCTGATCTTGCTGTATTGCAGCAGGGAATTGATGATGATTTCCACATCCTGGTCCTCATCCACTTCGCCCAGCCGTTCACAAAGCCGCTCATAGGCATGCAGCATTTTGCTGTATGCCTCATAGCAGGGCTTTCCGGGCTCAAAGATATTTTCTACCCACGGCAGCGTGTACGAGGGAATCAGATCTCCAAACAGGGAACCATATACCTGCTCGAAAATATCCATTTGACACGGGAAACGCTCGAGAAGCTCCTCTTGTGTTATGTTTGCCCAATCCAGCTTAAACAGTTCTTCGTCATCCATAGTTTCTCCTCCGGTTTTTATATTCTAGTTGGTTCGCATTGTGACTCCTTTTTATTATATAACAAATTGTTATATAAATCAATATTACAAAATGTTTTGAATATACTA
>JAUNJE010000077.1 GCA_030533415.1 Eubacteriales bacterium
TTTCGGCCTTTTGTGCAACTTGGTTAAAGTGAAATAGTTTTCAGATACGTTCTAATTTAAATTTTTTTATTTTTTGTTTATTTTGCTATATAAATAGGCTGCACCTGCCGGCCTTCCAATGCCGCCTCCAGCGCCTGGGGAATTTTCGTAAAGTCCGCGACCATGGAGGTGGGCTTCCCCAGGGCATCATCCTGCCCGAAGGGAACGAAGTAGTAGTATTTCCGTGCCAGAAGCTTGCCGATATTCTCCGCGGCCCCGGCCAAAGCGTCGTTGGTGGACACGGCGACCAGTACCGGCCGCCCGTTTCTTAAGTGGCTTTTCGCCGCCATAGTCACGGGGGTATCGGCAATGGAGTGGGCCAGCTTTGCCAGGGTATTCCCGGTGCAGGGGGCAATGATAAGGGCGTCGAGCAGCTTCTTCGGCCCGATAGGCTCCACCTGGGCGATGGTATGCAGCGGCTCCGTGCCGCAGATTTCCTTCGCCCTTTCGATATGTTCCTTTGCGGTACCGAACCGGCTGTCAATGTGATAGGCGGCCTCGGAGAAAATGGGGGTCACCTTGTGGTCCCGGCTCAACAGCTCCATCACCGGGAATACCTTGGAATAAGTACAAAAGGAACCGCACATGGCAAATCCAATGTTCATTCTGCTCCCTCCCTGGATAGTCTCAAAAAAGTTTCGGCGATCAGTTTCCCGGAGGATTCCGGCGCGTGAACCCCGGGCAGCCCCCTGGCCCAGACCACGCCGCTGCCTTCCATACCCGGCTTAGAGGCCAAATCAATTTTTACGCATTGCTTACATGGGGCCAGCTGTTCTTCGGTCAGCAGCATTTCCGGCGCGGTGTTGAAAATCAGCCGGAAGCGGGGAAGGATTCCGGTCAGGCTGGCGGTATCCGCTGTGGAGAATCCCAGTGCGCGGAGCATGGCCCGGTCCGTTTCCTTTCTGGCGGCGATGGTCACATCCGCGCCGATGGATTTCAGCAGCTGTCCCAGACATTTTCCGATGCGTCCCCAGCCGATGATCAGCGTCGGAGCGTCCGCGAAGGTGGTGTTCAGCAGCGGCGCGGCCACCTGCAGGGCGCAATCCGCCGTAATGGCCGCGTTTACCGCAAGATATTGCGCATCCTCCAGCATATCCAGCGTCCGGTATCCCGCCAAAGCGGGGTGTTTCAGATTTCCACCGGCTACGGTAATGCCGGGGGGCAGCATCCGCAGTAGGCTTAAAAGCTCGCCGCCGCCCCGGAGCGTTCCGTCGGCGGCGAAGCTGGGTACATCCAGCAGCAGGTGCGTCACCTCCGGGCTGGGATGATCCACAAGGCAGATACCGGCTTCCTCCAAAAAAGCGGCGCCCCAGCGGCAGGCGGAGGTATTGCCTACCGGAAAAATTCGAATGGAATCCAAATACATCACTCCTTTGTGCCAGAATATGCGGGAAGGGGAACCCTGGTGCTTGATTTTTTTGCGGTATTCTGTATAATAAATATAAGAGGTGATGTGTATGCAGAGACTTGGATTTATTCACGATATGCTGGATGTGAAGGTTTTGATCCTGTTCGTCATGGCCAGGGTCAGCTATCCCGTTACCATTCAGCAGATTTATGAACTGTGCTTTCAGGACGACTGCCTGAGCTATTTTGATGTCTGCACCGCCATTCCGGAAATGGTTGCTTCCGGCCATTTGAAGAAGCTGGAAAACGAATGTTATGAAATCACGCAGAAGGGAAGAGATGACGGCGCGACCACCGAGGACTCCATCGCTTTTACGGTAAAGCAGCGGGCGGAGAACGCGGTTTCCCGCTTCAACCGGCAGATTCGCCGCAGCAGCTTCGTCAAGACCCAGATTCTGCCCAGGGAGGGCGGCGATTTTTCCGTCATTATGGCCCTGGATGACGAAATGGGCAACCTGATGACCCTGGAGCTGCTGGCCCCGAACCAGCGGCAGGCCATTCGCCTGAGCAAGCTCTTTGAAAAGAAGGCGGAGGCCGTATATAATCTGACCATGGCGGAGCTTCTGGATGAGGAAGATGAATTGGACGACTGATGCCCCTTGCCGATTCCTGCGAATCGTGGTATAGTAATAGTACACCGGATGACCGGTAATACGAAAGGAGCTGCCGCATATGAAGTTTCAGTACAGCGAGAAGAAAGTAAAACTCCCCGAAAATGTCCATGCTTATGCTGAGAAGAAGGTTATGAAGCTGGGCCGCTACTTTGAGGAGGATGCGGAAGCATTGATTGTCTTTTCTACAGAAAAGAACCGGAACAATGTGGAACTGACCGTTCACGGCGCAGGCACCTGGTTCCGGGCCAGCGAGAGCACATCCGATATGTTTGCCTCCATCGATGCCGCCGTAGGCACCATTGAAGGCCAGATTCGCAAGAACAAGACCCGTCTGGCCCGCCGCCTGAAGCAGGGGGCGTTCAACCGCACGGTGCAGGAGGAAACCTCCTTTGCGCCGGATCCCGCGGAAGACGAACTGCAAATCGTCCGCGTCAAGAGCTTCTATTTCAAGCCCATGACCCGGGAGGAGGCCGTCATGCAGATGAATCTGCTGAATCATAGCTTCTTCGCGTTCCGGGATGAGGACAACGGCGGAAGCTTTGCGGTGGTCTACCGCAGAAATGACGGGGGCTACGGCCTGATCGATGATGCGGAATAAGCGGTGAAACATATGGGAGCCTCTCGGGAGGCTCCCTTTTCATTGCAAGTGAAAAATGGAGAAATTTGTAAAAAATCGCTTGACAAAAGAGGGAGCGGGTGGTAATATAAGCAAGCTGTTCCGAAAGGGGC
>JAUNJE010000078.1 GCA_030533415.1 Eubacteriales bacterium
CGGATTACACCGGAGCGGTGTCTGTGATCAACGGCACCTCCGGTACCGCCTCCGTACTGACAGCCCTGACATTTCTGGTTATCTCCTGCCCCTGCGCGCTGGTTCTGAGCGTGCCTCTGGCTTTCTTCTCCGGCATTGGTGCCGCCTCCAAGAAGGGCATCCTGTTTAAGGGCGGCAGCGCCATCGAGGCACTGTCCTCCATCAAGGCCGTTGTTATGGACAAAACCGGCACCATCACCAAGGGCAATTTCCAAGTGCAGGAGGCTGTTCCCGCGGATGGCACTGTTTCCAGCCGGGAGCTTCTGGCCCTGGCTGCCAGCTGTGAGCTGTTCTCCACCCATCCCATTGCCGTCAGCATCGTAAGCGCCGCGGAGGAGCAGGGCCTCACCGTGGAGCGTCCCGCTGATTTGAAGGAAATCCCCGGCCACGGCATTCAGGCATCCGTTTCCTCCGGTACACTGCTCTGCGGCAACCGCAAACTGATGGAAGCCAATCAGGTTGACCTGTCCGCTTACACCAAAACCGCTTTCGGCACCGAGGTTCTGGTGGCCAAGGATGGAAAGTTCCTCGGCAATATTGTGATTTCCGATACCCTGAAAGAGGATGCGGTAGACGCCATCTCCCGGATCAAGGCGCAGGGAATTGTGACCGCCATGCTTACCGGCGACGCCCAGGACAGTGCCGAGCACGTTGCCAAACAGACCGGCATTGACGAAGTTCACGCCAAGCTTCTGCCTGAGAACAAGCTCTCCGAGCTGCAGAAGATCCGCCAGGCCCGCGGCAGCGTCATGTTTGTGGGCGACGGCATCAATGACGCGCCCGTTCTGGCCGGCGCCGACGTGGGCGCCGCCATGGGCAGCGGCGCGGATGCCGCCATCGAAGCCGCCGACGTTGTATTCATGAACTCCGAAATGTCCGCCATTCCCGACGCAGTGAAAATTGCCCGGAATACCAGCCGCATTTCCTGGCAGAACGTGTACTTCGCCCTGGCCGTCAAGTTCATCGTCATGATTATGGGCCTGTTCGGCTTTGCGAATATGTGGGTCGCCGTGTTTGCCGATACCGGTGTATCCATGCTGTGCCTGCTGAACTCTGTCCGCATTCTGCGTATGAAGTAAACGCGCAAACGCACACCCCACACCTTAATCACAGGTGTGGGGTGTTTTGCACTGTCCGATAGATTTTCTCAAAAACGTGGCATCACCTTTCTTCCTCCGCCGGAGTCTTCATGCTCCGTCGATACATCATCGACGCCGCCGCCACACCGGCCGCTCCCAGCAGGATCGTCAGCCAGACATTTGTCAGGTCAATGACCGCGCCGAAAAGCAATTCTCCTACAGACGCAGCCGTCAACGACACCATGCGGATCACCGCCCGTACCCGTCCCAGCATCCGCTGATCCACGCCTGTCTGTATCATAATGGAGGAAGACAGCTGCATGGGGATGGCCGACGCGATGGTGCAGCAGTCCAGGAGCGTGATCACCACCACGCTCAGCACCACAGGAATAATCCCCTGCATTCCCAGGAACGCGGCGAGGGCAATGCCGGCAATCGCAGCCGCGATGACCGCAGTAGATGCCGGAAAAATGCGCGCCGGCTCATATTTTTTTACCAAGGGAACCGCCAGTACCGGAATGATCAGGCTCATGGAAGCGGTGACGGAGCAATAAAGGCCATAGGCATACGGACTTAGCCTATATTGTTCCCGCAACAGATACATCACGCCCACCGAAAACGTCGCGCCAAAGAAGGTATTCACCATGGGCATTACCTTAATGAAAGAGCGGATGAACCGGTCCCCTCGAATGAATCTGCCCGCCTCCTTCATATCCGTCAATACCGTGGACCGCGCCGTCTGCCCAGCCCCGCCCCGCGCATACCGGGGACAGATCAGGAACTGCAGGACCCCCGCCGCCAGATTCACCAGCGCCACAATTCCCAACGCTCCCGATATGGGCACGGTTGAATAAATGGCGGCGGCAATCATCGGTCCCGCAACCTGAACGATTCCGTCATCGACCCTGGATACGGATACCGCGTCCTTGATTTTTTCCGGCGGCACCAGCTCCGGCAGAATAGCGGCGGCTGAGGCATTGTAGAAGATCTCCCCCGCCTCCAGCGCCACGACCAGAACATAGACCAGTGCCAGTTTCAGCCCGATGGCCAGGCCAAGCAGCATGTGGCAGAGCAGCACCGCCGCCTCCCCAAATAAAATCAGCGACATCATCCTGATTTTGGGTACCCGGTCGGCCGCCACACCGGCAAAGGGCGAAAGCAAAATCTGAGGGATCACAATAATGGACAGTATGGATGCAAACAGTGTTCCGGAACCGGTCAGCTCCAGGACATACAGGGAAAGCAGGTACTGCAAGATATTGCTGCCCGCCCCGGCAAGACTGGAAGCCACCCAGTACATCCAATATTCCTTCGGAAATCCTTTCCACGCGCTCATATTTTTCTCTCCTCGGTTAGCATACGCTAACTTTCATTTTCAAAACATGCCGCTTCCTGCAGCGGCATGTTCTGCTGATATTATAGCGCTGGACAGCCCCTGCTGTCAAGGTCATGTTGCAATTTCAACAAACGGAAATTGTAGGTGTTACAATGATGTGTGACAAATAGAGAAAAAAGACAAAAAGAGGTTCTATAAAATGAACTTGACTGATACACGCACATATGATACCTTTAAGTGACAAAGATG
>JAUNJE010000052.1 GCA_030533415.1 Eubacteriales bacterium
TTGGTGCAGTGCAAATTGGTAAACTTCTACGTTTCAACTTACTTTTTCGACACTCTGATGCGCCGCCCCTTCCCGGGCGGCGCGTTTACCACTTATAGCACGGATTCATAAACGTTCTCAATGGCCTCGCCAAAGGCCTTTTTATCAAACCCCGCCGCGATCTCTTCGCTGCGCTTCGAGGCCGCTTCCCGCCATTTGGGGTCGTCCATGAACGTATCAATGGCGTTGATAAATTCTTCGGCGCTGGTATACTCGTAGCCGTTCTCCCCCTCTTTCAGCACGTCCACCAGGCAGTCATCCTGGCGGCACAGCAGGGGCAGGCCGTTGGCGGCAGCTTCCACATACGTCAGGCCCTGGGTCTCGCTGGTGGAGGCACTGACGAACACATCCGCCAGCTGGTAGTAATTCTGCACCTGATCCGGCGGCACCATCCCGGTGAAGATCACGGAACCGGTGATTCCCAGCCTGTGGACCTGCTTTTCCAGATCCTCCTTGGCCGGGCCGTCGCCTACGATCAGAAAGATCATATTGTCATTTGTTTTCAGCGCCTCCGCAAACAGCTCCACCAGCTCTCCCAAATTCTTCTCCGTACCCAAACGGCCCAGATTCAGCAGAACCAGCTGATCGTCCCGAATGCCCAACCGGCGGCGTCTCTCCAGCCGCTCCTCGGGGCTTAAACGCTGATGGTGCTGCTCTAAGCTGATGCCGGTGGGAACGATGCTGATGGGATTATGTAGTCCATAACTGTGGAGGGCATTCTCCACTTTCTGCGTGGGGGCTACCAGCGTCCTCACCTTCTTCAGCCGCTCCCGGGACAGCACCCGTACCAGCACCTGGCCCAGGCGCTTGCTTGGAACCAAATAGGTGACATACTGTTCATACAGGGCATGGTAAGTATGGACAATGGGCGCTCCGGTGATCCGGGAGATTCGGGACGCAAACTGGAAGCTGAAAAATTCGCACTGGCTGTGGATCACATCCGGCTTCCAGTCGATCAGCTCCTGAATCAGCTTATGGCGGTAGGACACGGGCATCCGTACACCGGGATACACCGCCCCCAGGGGCACGGAACGAATAAAATAGACAGCGCCATCCTTATGGGAATGGTGGTTTTCGGAAATGGTGAGAATGCGCACATCATGGCCTTTGGCGGTCAGCTCGTTGAAAAGGTTATGCACCGACGTGACAACGCCGTTGGTATTCACGGTATACAGATCCGTTGTAATCAGAATCTTTAATTTCTTTTCCTGCGATTCCATAGGGTTCCTCCGTTACGGCAAGGTGATCTGTGAGCATGTCTCATTATAGCAGATTCCCGGAAAAAATCTACTGTCAATTTTTAAGATTCCTATAGGTTTGGTTTAAGATTCCCATAATACTTCCTTAACTTGCATTTCCCCTTCGCACATGGTATAATGCTATATATAATACCCCAGGAGGGATCCCATGAAAACAAAAAGGCGGCTTTTTCTGCCGGTTCTTATCAGCATTCTTCTCATCGCGGCACTTTCCTATGGCGGCTGGCTGTGGTATGACAGCCATGTGGACCGCAGCGGGTGGGTGGAGAAGGACGGTATCCGCTTTTATCAGGACTTCCACGCGGACCCAGTCAGCGGCTGGCTGGAGCTGGACGGCGGGCGCTATTACTTCCACGACGACGGCACCCCCAGTCTTGGCTGGAAGCACATCGGCGGCATTCCATATTATTTTGACGAAAACGGCATCATGGTCACAGGCTGGCAGGAGCTGGACGGGCAGCGCTATTACTTCGGCTACAACGGCACCATGGTGGAAAACTGGCTGTGGCTGGATGAAGGCATCTATTTTCTCCGGGACGGTGTCATGGTCACAGGCTGGCAGGATATCGAGGGCCAGCGCTACTACTTTGACGAAAATGGCATCATGGCCCTGGGCTTTGCCGATTTGGAGGGCAGCCGCTATTACTTTGGCAGCGACGGTGCCATGGTCACAGGCTCCGCCGACATTGACGGGCAGCAGTACCGCTTCCTGGAGGACGGCACCATGTTCACCGGATGGCAGGATACCGATGAAGGCCGCTGCTATTATCTTCCTGACGGTCCGATGGCCTTCGGCTGGACGGAAATCGAGGACTGTCTCTATTATTTCGCAGAAGACGGAATGATGCGCACCGGCTGGCTGCAGCTGGGGGAATACCGCTACTATCTCCAGGAGGACGGAGCCGCCTCCGTCGGCCCCACGGTGATCGGCGGGGAGACTCACTATTTCACGCCCAAGGGCATTGAAGTGGTCTTGGTCAATGCCCTGAATCCCATTCCCAGCTACTACGAAATTGAGCTGAAAAATGTGGTAGACTACCATGATGTAGATATCCGCTGCTACGACGCATTGGTGCAAATGCTGGCGGACTGCAGCGCCGCAGGCATTGAATATGTCTTCAACTCCGCCTACCGTACCATGGAGGAGCAGACCGAAATTCTGGAGCTGCGCACCCTGGAGCATATGAAAACCTATGACCTGGACTTTGAGGAAGCCCGGGAAAAGGCGCTGGAAACCGTTGCGATTCCCGGTACCAGCGAGCACCAAATGGGCCTTGCGGTGGACCTGCTGGGCGATGAAGCCACAGCCTGGCTCCAGGAGCATTGCTGGGAGTATGGCTTCATTCTCCGCTATCCCCTGGACAAGAAGGCCGTTACCGGCATCATCAACGAACCCTGGCACTACCGGTATGTGGGTACGGAGGTTTCGCTGGACATGAAGGATTCCGGGCTTTGCCTGGAGGAATACCTCGGCGCTGACCCGGTCGAGGGATAACTATTTCAGAAAGGCAGAAAACGCTGTCATCCCGCGCAATAAAAGTGCGGGTGACAGCGTTTTTATAGACTTTTTCCTTACAGGAACATCACAGCTTCTTTCACCGCGTCCAAATTTCCATTCTCCATCAGGACCTTAACCACCTTTCGCACTGTGTCACTGTCCATAAAGGGATACAAACCCGCCAGGTTCTTTATATTGCCCTTGGCAATCTGGGCTTCCACCAGAGCATCGATGGTCTCCTCTTCCAGGAAAGGGGCCAGCGTTTCCAACATATCCTTGTCAAAATCCCCTTTCCACTTTTTTACCAGCCAGTCCAGGGTTTCTTCTTCCAGAAACGGTGCCAGCATTTTCAACATGTCCCTGTCAAAATCTCCTCCCCACTTTTTTACCAGCCAGTCCAGAGTATCCTTGTCCAAATAGGGTGCCAGCATCTCCAGAAACGCGCCGTTCTCCGGCTTCTGCCCGCAGTGCTTGACCAGATAGTCCAGCGTTTCCTCCTCCAGGAAAGGGGCCATAGCGGCAATGCCGTCAAAATCCGTCTCAGGCGCCCTACGAACCAGACGGTCCAAAACATCTCCGTCCAGATACGGCGCCAGGCTTTGCAGCACCAGCAGGCTTTCCACCTCCGCGTCCTCCAGCAGCTCCCCCAAAAATTCCTCATCCAGGTAGGGTGCGATATCCACCAAAGCAGCCACATTCAGCTTCTGCTTTTTGGCCTGCTTCTTTACCTCCGCCGGGGGCAGCACCGGCGCAAGCTCCGAAAGCTCCTCCACCGTCAGCGGAGCGTCCTCCTCCTGCAAAATCCGTGTTACTGCGGCTGTCTCCTTTGTCTCCATCCCCAAAAGCTGGGCAATGCTGATTTGCAGTGTACCGCACAAATCCTCCAATTTGGAAATATCCGGCATGGAATTGCCCCGCTCCCAGTTACTGACTGCCTGATAGCTGACACCCATGGCATCCGCCAGATTCATCTGGGTCATATTTTGGGCGATCCGGGCTTCCCTGATTTTCTTCGCGACCTTCATAGTATCGAACATAAGTGTTCCTCCTTATTTTTTTGCAGCTGCTTATGCTCTCAGTATAGCAGGTTTTCCCTGTTTTTCCTATCAATTTTGACTTGAAAATGAAAATTCAAGGGCTGCTTGAGTACCGCAAGGATAGTTTTTTCCCCTTGTGGAACACTGACCGGGAGGTGATTTGATGGCAAAGCAAGGCATGAAGCGTCCGGAAATTCCCGACCATTCCAAAAACAGCATTTCCCCTGTCCCTCAGATACAGGGAAAGGCCAAAAGCGGTAAGGAAAAGGCAAATCCCATTATCGCCGGGACCACAGGCGCCGGGATGAAGGTCTGGCACGAAAAGCCTATTTCCAAGGCCCACGGCATCCTCGACACGGACCTGGCCCGGGACAACCTGGAAAATGACATTCCCTATGCGGATCTGCAGGACCTATAACCAAAACGCCCCCGGCGCTGCTGCGCCGGGGGTGCCGATCACAATCTCCCCAAAACCGTGCCATTCATTGCGCACCGGCAGGAGTGGTTTTGCTTTCTTCGATTTTCTGCAGGGTACGGCGGTTGACCTCTGCCTTCAGCGCCTGCATGTAAGGAGAAAACCGTACATTTTCCTCCCCATAGGTCAGCTGCAAACCGTATTCGAGAGGCAGCCAGGTGGCAATATCCGACTCGTTGTGCTGGATCACGGCCTCCATTTTGTCCAGCGCCTTGTAGATTTTCGCCTCCCGGCTCTCCATGGCGTTCATTTCCGCAAGCAGTGCGGAAAATTCCGCTTTTACCGTTTCCGGAAGGGTCTGTACCCAGCCGTTCAGTAAGGAATCCTCTTTTTCCGTGTCAGCGGCGGTTTTATGAAACGCGGGGATGTCTCCCGTAAAGGCCTCGCCCAGATCGTGGATCAGGCACATGCGGATGACCCTGTCCATATCCGCCTCCGGGAACTCCTCCGTCAGCAGCATGGCCATCAGCGATACCCGCCAGCTGTGCTCGGCCACACTTTCATGGCGGCCGGAGGAAGTATAGCAGTGGCGGGTATTGCACTTGAGCTTCTCCGCCACGGATAGAATTTCAAGCAGCTCCGTAGGTTTCATAATCTCCCTCCAAACGTTCAGGGCACGCAAAGCAGGGCACGCAAAGCGTGCCCTCAGGCTGTCGATAAACCCTCTGGCGCTTATAGCGCCCAAGGCTCCCTTGTGCAAAGGCGACCGAAGGGAGTGCCTTGCGCTGAGCTGTCACGCGAACAGCGTGACTGAGGGATTGTCGCGGTAAAATGTTTCCTTTTCGCCGAAGTCCAATGCGAATTCGTAACATTCAGCTGCACAATCCCTCCGAGGCGGCTTGCGCCGCCCCACCTCCCTTTGCACAAGGGAGGCTTTGGTGCAATGCTAATTGGTAAACTTCTACATTTCAACTTACTTTTTCGATACCCTAAGGGCACGCAAAGCGTGCCCTTACTTATTTTACGAAAGAACCATTTTATCGCTGACTTCATCGGAGCCGGATGCCTGGCTGAACAGGTTCAGCAAGTGCTCCACAGTCAGATTCTTCTTTTCCTCGCCGGCCACATCCACCACCACATGGCCCTCATACATCATCACCAGCCGGTTGCCATAGGCAATGGCATCGCGCATGTTGTGGGTGATCATCAGAGTGGTCAGATTGTCTTTTTCCACGATGCGCTGGGTGGCGTCCAGCACCTTTGCGGCGGTTTTGGGATCCAGGGCTGCTGTGTGTTCGTCCAATAGCAACAGTTTGGGGCGCTGCAGGGTGGCCATCAGCAGGGTCAGCGCCTGGCGCTGGCCGCCGGAAAGAAGTCCAACCTTGGCGGTCATGCGGTTTTCCAGGCCCAAATCCAGGATTTTCAGCTGCTCCCGGTAAAGTTCCCGGTCTGCCTTGGTAATGCCGGCGCGCAGCGTCCGGGTTTTTCCCCGCCGGGCAGCCAAAGCCAGGTTTTCTTCGATCTGCATCGTAGCGGCGGTACCCATCATGGGGTCCTGGAATACCCGGCCGATATATTGCGCGCGCTTATATTCCGGAAGATTGGTCACATCCACACCATCAATGCAGATAGAACCGGAATCCACACCAAAGACACCGGCAATGGCATTGAGCATGGTGGACTTACCCGCCCCGTTGCCGCCGATGACGGTAACAAAATCGCCTTCCTTCATTTCCAGGCTCAGACACTGAAGGGCCACTTTCTCATTGACAGTACCCCGGTTAAAGGTCTTCCAAACATTTTCCAGTTTAAGCATGAGTGCCCTCCTTTCCCTGCTTGCGGATGAGTTGTTCCTTCCAATAGGGGATGGCCAGGAACAGCGCCACTACCAGGGCAGTCAGCAGCTTCAGGTCATTGGTATTCAGGCCCAGCTGCAGCACCATCTGGATGACAATGTAATAAATCACGGCGCCAACCACTACAGTGACCAGCTTCATGGCGAAGCTGCGGAACAGATTCCCCAGCAGCACCTCGCCGATGATAACAGCAGCAAGACCAATGACAATAGCGCCACGGCCCATGTTGATGTCCACAGCACCCTGGTACTGGGCCAGCAGACCGCCGGACAGGGCCACCAGGCCGTTGGACAGCATCAGGCCGAAGGTGATGCAGGTACGGGTATTGATGCCCTGCGCCCGAGCCATATGCTGATTGGAGCCGGTAGCCCGGAGGGAGCTGCCGTACTCCGTCCCAAAAAACCAGTACAGCACGGCGATCAGCACGATCAGCACCAGAATCACCAGAGGAATGGGGTTGTCCAAGGACACATCCCGGACATACCGTTGGGAGACCAGCAGATCATATTTATCCACGCCGATAGGGGTGTTGGCCTTCCCCCCCATAATCCGCAGATTCACGGAATACAGCGCCAGCTGACTGAGAATGCCAGCCAGGATGGCCGGGATGCCACAGCGAGTGTGGAGCAGGCCGGTGAACAATCCTGCCAAGACCCCCGCCAGGAAAGCGCACAGCAGCGCGGCCCAGGGATTCACTCCGGCGCGCATGAGCATTACACAGACCGCGCCCCCGGTGGCGAGAGACCCATCCACCGTCAGGTCCGCCACGTCCAGGATACGGTAGGTGACATACACGCCGATGGCCATGATGCCCCACAACATACCCTGGGTGACGGCACCGGGCATGGCGTTTAGCAAGGAGGAGAAGAAATTCATATCTGGTACCTCTTTCTCGTGATGAACATCAAGGCAGGACAGGGTCTGAAGGACCCTGCCCTGCCCAATTGGATTGACAAATTAGCCCATGGGCTGGTAGTCCTCGGGCACGGTAACGCCCAGCGCATCGCAGTTGGCGGCGTTGTACTTCTTGGTGACCTCGGGAGCGTACTGGACGGCCATCTCAGAGACATCGGCCTCGCCAGTCAGAATCTGGACAGCCATCTTGCCCGTGGCATAGCCCAGGTCGTAATAGCTGATGGACAGAGTGGCCACGCCGCAGCCGGAGCAGATGCCTTCCTCACCAGCAATGACGGGAACCTTGGCGGGCAAAACCACGTTTGCAATAGCCTCAGTGTTGGAGGCAGCGGTGTTGTCGGTGGGGATGTAAATCACGTCGGAATTGTCACAGGCGTTCTGGGCAACGGAAGCGACGTCGTTGGTGTCAGTAAAGGAATAGGGAACAGCGGTCAAGCCCATGTCCTCCAGGTAACCGGTGATCACGTCCACCTGGTACTGGGAGTTGGCCTCAGCAGAGCAGTACAGCAGGCCCACGGTCTGGGCATCGGGGAACAGTTCCTGAATCATGGCGGCCTGCTCATTCAGAGGAGCCAGGTCAGAGGTGCCGGAGATGTTGCCACCCACGGTACCGGTCCAGTCGTCGATCTCCAGAGCGGAGGCATAGTCGGTCACGGAGGTGCCCAGGACAGGGATCGTGCTGGTAGCAGCGGCAGCCGCCTGCAGCGGGGCAGTGGCGTTGGCCAGAATCAAATCCACATTGCTGGAAGCAAAGCCATTGATAATGGTGGTGCAGTTGGCGGGTTCGCCGGAGGCGTTCTGCTCCTGGAAGGTGACAGCGTCACCCAGTTCTTCGATAATGGCGTCCTTAAAGCCTTGGGTAGCGGCGTCCAGCGCGTCGTGCTGAACCAGCTGGCAGATACCCACTACATACGTTTCAGCGGAAACCTCCGCCCCAGCAGGGGCAGCAGAAGCAACGGTTTCCGCCGCTTTGGTCTCAGCCGCAGCAGCAGTGGTTTCCGCGGCGGTGCCGCTGGAAGAACATGCGGTCAAAGACAGCAGCATCAGCACTGCAAGCACGGCAGCAAAAATTTTTTTCATAATCTTTTCTCTCCTTCATTTTTATCCCATGTACATTTGTGCACATATGGAATACTTACCTGTCCTACTATAACACTTATCGACAGTTTCTGTCAACTCATATCCATAAAATTGATGAATGAAAATAATAGATGGTATGGATAGAAAATGTAAATGGAAAAGAAATCTCCTATCATCGAAATAAATATTGCGGCACAAAACGCGCCGGTATTCTTTACGCCTGGGCCAGCCGCCTGCAGGCCGCCGCCAGCTCCCGCAGGGTGCTGCAGGACACCATGGGGCAAAGGGACGCCATGGTCTGAACGCTTTTGATATACTGCCACTTTCCCTCCGGAATGGGATTCAGCCAGATCACCCGCCCGGCCTGGCGCTTGGCCTCCAACAGCGCCGAAACCGCCCGGGGCTGGTCGATGGTCTTGGTATCTGACAAAATCAGAAGCGTGGCGGCGGAGCCCAAAACAGCGGGCCTGCGGCTGCACAGCTGCTCCAGCGCTGTGCCCAGGTCCGTGCCCCGGCCATAGATTCCCGATTCTTTCACATATCCGCGGAACAGGTCCATATTCTGCAGCTTGAACGCGTCCGCTTCCACCACCGTTTCCGAAAACAGGAAGGTACGGGAGTTGTCCGAAACCTGGTTCAGGCTCTGGATGAACCGCAAAGCAAATTCCGAAAACTGCACCATGGAGCCGGACACATCGCACAGCAGCACCAGATGCTTGCGGTGGGCCCGTTTCTTCTTGTAGCGCAGGCGGTAAAAGCTTCCGCCGGTTTCCAGGCCCTTGCGAATGGTTTTCCGAAAATCCAGCTTGCCCGTATGGCCGGTGGATTTCCGCCGGGCGGACAGCTCGCCATTGATCTGCCGGGCGACAGATTGAATGATCTCAATGGCTTTGGGAATCTCCGTGTCCTTGAAATCCGAAATATCCCGGTACAAAATGCCGATCTCCGGGTCCGCCTCCTGGCCCCCTAGGCCTGCGTTTTCCATCAGCATCTGCTGCTCCAGAATGGCCCGGGTAAAAACCGAATGGATGAACTCGCCGTAAAGCTTGGGATTGCGCTCGGCGGTGCCCCGGTACTTGTCCATGAAATTGCGCAGGCGCTGCCGGGCTTCCTCCGGCATGGCGGCGTAGGTCTCCCGCTGCTCCCGGCTCAGCTCCATGGGTTTACCGTTCAGCTGTAGTTCCTCCTCCGCCTCCCGGCGGTGCTGCTCCATCTCCCGCTCCCGCTGCATCTGCTCCTTCGCCTGCCGCCGCATTTGCGCCTCGGAGATGAAAAAACCGTCGAAGCACCGGTCAAAGGCGATCTGCTCCTCCCGGGATTTGGCATAGACGGTGCGCAGCGCCGTCCTTACCCGCTCCCGGTCATCCATGCCCAGGCTCACCAGCAGGCGGCCAGCATCCCCGGTCTCCTGGGGGCCGACGCTTAACCCCTCCAGCCGGAGCATCCGGGAAAAGGCGGAGAGCTTTTCCAGATAGACTTCCGGCTCAGTCATGGCGGTGTTCTCCGCAGCTGCCGCAGTGATGCGGCTCTTCCTCCCCGGCGGCATCCAGGGACGCGATGTCCTCGCTGTTTTTCAGTACGAAGCCCGCCGTCTGCCGCAGGGCGTCGGGCGTCAGCTCCCGGATCCCCAGGGCGTCCAGGGCGGCCGCCCAGTCCAGGGATTCCGCTATGGATGGCTTTTTCAAAATGGCCTCACTCCCCCGCAGCTTCTGCACCGCCAGGGCCACCTGGGCGCAGAGCCGGTCATCCACATGGGGCAGCTTTGCCCGGAGAATGGCAAGCTCCTTCTCCATGTTGGGGTACTCAATATACAAGTACGCGCACCGCCGCCGCAGCGCTTCGGAAAGCGGCCGGGCACGGTTGGAGGTCAGTACCACAAAGGGAACGGACCTGGCCTTCACCGTTCCCACCTCGGGGATGGTGACCTGCATTTCCGACAGCAGCTCCAGCAGGAAGGCTTCAAATTCCTCGTCGGCCTTGTCAATTTCGTCAATCAGCAGCACCACCGGCTTTTCCGAACGGATGGATTTCAGCAGGGGCCGCTCCAACAGGTATTCGTCGCTGAACAGGGATTTGGTCAATGTGTCACGGTCCTGGGCATTCATGTTCACCTGGATGGACAGCAGCTGCTTCTGATAGTTCCACTCATAGAGGGCCTTGCTTTCGTCCAGCCCCTCATAGCACTGCAGGCGCACCAGCTCCCGGCCAAGGGCCGCGGCCATGACCTTGGCCACCTCGGTTTTTCCCACGCCGGCGGCCCCCTCGATCAGCAGCGGGCGCCCCAGCTGCAGGGCGACGAACAGCACCGTCGCCAGGGTCTCGTCATAAATATAATTGGCTTCGTCCATTTTCTGTTTTAACTGGTCCAGGTTCATAATGGCCTCTCCTTTTTTCTTTCGATTATACCATAAGGCCGCCGGCTTGGGAAGAAAAAAATCCGGCGCAGACACACAATTGCAGGGCGTGGCCAAGCCCCGCCCTGCAATGGGTATTTCACGGAATCTATCTTTTTACTTGCAGGCGATGGCCTCGATCTCCACCAGTGCGCCCTTGGGAATTGCCTTCACGGCGAAGGCCGCCCGGGCGGGACAGTCACCTGTGAAAAATTCGGCATAGACTGCGTTCATGGCGGCGAAGTCTTCGATATTGGCCAGCAGCACGGTGGTTTTCACCACGTCGGCACAGGAATAGCCTGCGGCTTCCAGAATGTTCTTTACATTCGTCAAAGACTGGCGGGTCTGGCTGGTGATATCATCCCCCGCAAAAGCGCCCATGGCGGGATCAATGGGGATCTGTCCGGAGACAAACAGCATATTTCCCGCCTGGACAGCCTGGGAATAGGGACCGATGGCGGCGGGAGCATTGGGGGTGTGGATGGGTTTATTCATAATCGCTTTCTCCTTTATGTTTTGTCTGCGTAGGTGTCAAAGTACCAGCCGGTATGGTTGGGGGTTCTGGGATAAATGTCATAGAGCAGCCAGTCGCGAATCTGCTGGTAGTAGGGCAGCGGCGTGATCTGGTCCTCATCGTAGCGCCAGCCCCGGCCATAGGGCTGGGCATCCTCGTTAAAGGTGGCCCAGCAATCCGGGTGCTGCGCTTTGAAGCGGGCCTGCTCGTCACTGGACACCCGGCTGACGCCGCCGGGGTTCATCTTGGCGCACAGGTGCGTCAGGGGCAGGTCATCCAGGGGCGTCAGGTCCGTAATGTGGGTGTTGCTGATGTTCAGCATCTCCAGGCTCTCGCACTGCGCCAAAGGCGTGGCGTCGGTCAGGTATTCACAGAAGGCAATTTCCAGAAATTTCAGCTTCTTGCAATTGCTGAAGGGCGTCAGGTCCTTGATGGGCGCGCCGGAAATGATGCAGTACTCCAAATTGACCATTCCCGCAATGAAGCTGGTATCGGTGAGCCATTCATTGTGGCCCAGGTCAATACATACCACATCCTCGCAATAGATCAGGTCGCTGCAATTGCTGTCAACCAGGTCGCCCACCACCCGCATCAGCTCCGCGTCGGTCAGGCTGCTGCCCTTGCCGAAGTAGACCCGCCAGACCACCTTGGTTTTCTCCCGGTAGTCATCCCGGATCTGGGCCATGACCTCATTGGAGAGCTTGCAGTTGTCCAGCACGAAGCGGGTACAATTCTGCATCAAATCCAGCGCCAGCCGTACTTCCTCCTCGCCCTCGTCGCCGATGCTCTTATTGACCAGCACCACCTCTTCGTCGGTGGTGGAAATGGTTTCGCCATAGAAGTCAAAGGCATAGTGGAAAGCCGCCTCCGGCGTAGCGTCCATCAGCGCTTTCACATCCTCCTTGGCCAGCCGGCTTTCTCCATTGGCATCCATCAGCTCCACGCTTTCCAAGTTCGGCAGCATGGCAAGCTTTTCGGAAACCTCCGCCACGTCCGCGGATGTCAGCGCGGACAGGTCCAGCGCTGTGGTCTGGGTATCGTATTCCACGCCCAGCAGATCCACCGTGCAGCTGAAGGCAATGGTACCGTAGGCAGCTTTCAGTTCCTCCAGTTCCTCCTGGGACAGCTGGGGCATCCGCAGCGTGATGGCGCTGACCTGGGGCAGATAGGAAAGGTTTTCCGTCAGTGTGGTCAAATCATAATCCCCGTTTTCCAATACCAGCTCGGTGGTATCCAGAGGGAAGGACTTGCCCCCCAGGTTGACCTGGTAGGTCACCTCACATTCCGGCCGCTGCTCCTGGAAGGACACCAGCAGGGCATATTCCTCACAGCCGGTAGCGTCCAGCCGTTTCAGCTTCGGGAAATATTCCAGCAGAAGCGCCATATCCTCCTGGGTAAAGCTGGTGACGGTCAGGCTCTCCGTATCGTTGGAAAATTTCCCACCCTGGAAAGGCACCATCCACAATATCTCACAATTGGGCAGCTGGGAATGGACTTCCTGATAATACGCAAAGGAAATATCCTTCTCCCGCAGGTCAAGGCTCTGCGCGTCGATGGGATAGACATCCTTCTCCACAAAAATATGGCTGCTGCGGTACCAGGCATAGGCATAGCCGCCGCCGGCGGCCAGCGCGAACACCAGCAGGATCACAAGCACCACGCATAAAAACTTTTTCAAAGCCGGAAACCTCCATAATCACGTAAACTATGTTGAATCATAGCATATCTTGTGTAAAAATGCAACACTTACCCCCGAATGGGCCGCGACATTTCCGGCGCATTGGCGCAGGGGCGGGAAACAGTAAAAAAAGAGTAATATGCTGTCGCTCCTTGATTGCCCAACTGCAAAACCGGGCGGGGCTGTGGGCGGCGGGTGCAGCCCGTTCATCTTGACCGTTGACTGGCTCGGTTGGTTTTGCCATTTCCTCAAGAAGATGTTACATCAATCTATTATCCGTTCAAACGCGACATCTCCCCGAACATACTCATAATCATTTGGTTCAATTTCTTTAAATCCGTACTTTTCGTAAATATGGATTTGATAAGCGTTAATTTTCTATGACTTCTCCATGAATGCTTACCCTACATTCATCGGGGCATTTTGCATCGAATATTTTAGCACGAGTATTTCCATAATCTAATTCAGCCCCATTTAGTAAAGCATAGACCATTGGATAGATATTATTCCATAGTTCATGACACAACGGAGGACATAAGTCTTCGACAATATACTCTTGTCCCTTTTTGAAATATCCGCTCCGACAATGACTATCGGTTATTGTAAGTTTAACTTTTGGCATAACTATCTCCCTATGAAATTGGTCATTTGTTTCTCGGTTATTTTGGTTAAGTATATCATGTTTTCCGATGATTTGCTATATAGTTTCCCTTTATTTTTACGCAATAGCAGGGCTGCTGTCCATCAAATTCTTGTGATACTTTACCGCACATGGGCATTTTCGCGCGGGAAATATCCAAAAACACCGGCTCCTTTGGATCGGAGCCGGTGTCTGCGCCTTTGTCAGTCCCGCCGCAGCGCCTCGATGGGGTTCAGGTTGGAGGCCTGCACCGCAGGCAGCATGCCAAAAATCACACCGATCAGCGTGGAGAATACCACCGCCACCAGAATGGCCGGTATGCTGATGGATACAGGGATCTGCATCATACCGGAAATCAGCTGGGCCATAACGACTCCGCTGACCACGCCGATGATGCCGCCCAGGCTGGTCAGCACGGCGGACTCCGTCAGGAACTGAAGCAAAATCCGCTTTTTCTTGGCCCCGATGGCCTTTTTCAGGCCGATCTCGGCGGTCCGCTCCGTGACGGACACCAGCATGATGTTCATAACGCCAATGCCGCCTACCAGCAGGGAGATGCTGGCAATCCAGATCAGCTGGGTGTTGGTGGATTCCGACATCTTTTGCAGCTGCTGGGCCTGTTCCAGCATATCCTGGCTGCGGTAGTCAAAATCCGAACTGCCCGCGTTCACGATCTGCTTTTCCGTCAGCAGGTCTGCCGCCGCCTTGCCGGCAGTGGTCATAGCGTCGGTGCTGTCCACCTTGACCGCCACATTCTGCGGCTCATCAAACTGGTAAGCCGTCGGCCAGGTGCTGTCCGGCAGATAGATGGCGCCAGCGGATGTATTCGCATACAGCTGGTAATCCTGCATGGAATTGATGGTTGGCGCAAATTCCTCGGACAGCGCCACAACGCCCACCACGGTAAAGACGTCTCCCTTGATCTCAACGGTCTTGTCCACCGGATTTTCTCCGCCGAACAGGGTGGTCACCGCATTGGTATCCACCAGCGCCACCTTGCGGCATTTTTCGAAGTCCGTCTGGGTGAAGCCCCGTCCGCTCTTGACCTGGTAACCGTAAACCGACAGGTAGTTTTCATCGATTCCATACAGCTCCCCATTGAACGAAGTGGTCTTATAAAATACCTGCTCCGCGTAATTCCGGGAGGTATACAGGGAAACCTTCTCCACATGGTCGATCTGCTCCAGCTCCTGGCGGGTCTGCTCCGTGACCACCCGCACGCCGCTGGGGATGGAATTCCAGCTGAGGTCATAGGGATAGCCGTTCTGATTCAGCTGCACGGTGACCACATTGTTGCCGGCGCCGATCAGATTCTCCTTGATCTGCTCGTTGGTGCCCTGGATGGTGGAAACGATGGTGATGATCGCGGCAATGCCGATGATAATGCCAAGCATGGTCAGCACGGAGCGCATTTTGTGGCCCCAAATTCCCTGGAAGGCAAGTCTGATATTTTCCGTCATAAAATGCCCTCCTTAGTAAGAATACAGGGCGGAAAGGTTGTCGCTCTCCACTGCCGGAGCGCCTTCCTTCACCGTCTTGCCATAGGGGAAGGCCAGGAAATCATCCTCCGTCAGGCCGCTGAGCACCTGGGTGTAGCTGCCCCACAGGGACTTGCCCACGGTGACATACCGCTTTTCCAGTTTTCCGTTTTCTCCCTCCACGAAGATATAGCTTCTCCCCTGCTCCGTGCGGATGAAGGCATTTTGCAGGTAAACGCCGTTTTCGTTTTCGGAGGTGGAATAGTTGACATTGACGTAGTTGCCGGCCTGCAGGTCAGCGGTGCTGTCTACGAAGACCGTGAAGGGATAGTAGGTCACATTGGCATTGTCATCGCTGCTCCAGCCGTTGGGGCTGACCGGGAAATCACCGATGGATTCCACGGTGCCGGTATAGGTCATGCCGGTATTCCAGTCGTTGACCGTGACCTCCTGGCCGATCTTCAGGTTATCCTTTTCCAGCTCGTTGACGCTGACTTCCACATAGAAGCCGCCGCCTGCGGAGACCTTCAGCAGCGGACGCTTGTCCTGCCGGGCCTCTTCCTCCGTCAGGACAGATACCACCTTGCCGTCGAAGTCGGCGGATACTGTACCGTCGTTGACCTCAGCCTGCATGATGTTGAACTCCGCCTCGGCCATACGCACGGCCAGATCCAGCTCCTTGACCTTCTTTTCCTGGTCAGCCCGCATTCTGGCAATCTCTCCGGCGGTGTAGCCGCTGCCAAAGTCGATATCGGGCAGCTCCATCTCTTCCTCTTCCAGCTCCTCCAGGGTGTAATCTTCCAGGCTGCTGGCATCAAACAGGGTCATGCCATAGCTGCCATCTTCATAGCAGAACACATGCAGTCCCTGCCAGGTCAGATACGCTCCCCGCTCCCGGTTGTCCTGCGTCACCTTGAGGATCATATAGAAACTTCCTCTGGTTTCGCCCAGGTCGTCATTTTCCACGGCCTTGACGCTGAAAGAGAAATTTTCCTTCACAAGATAATTTTTACCGGTGCTGTCATTGAAGGAATAAGTGGCCTCCACCGTATATTCCACCGGCTCGTCCGCCGCCTCCGGCTTTCCCGAGAGGATCAGGAAGTTGCCGTTGGGGGTGGCCTTCAGGACATTTTCGCCCTCGGAGGGGGTAACGGTCCAGGTCCAAACGCCGCCGGAGGGGATGCCCTCCATATAGGCGGAGAAGCAAAGGGCGGTTTCCTTGCCCGCTTCCACCTGGAGCGTGGTGTCTTCCACCACCTGATCGGACTTGATCTGCGTGGAGCGGGTGTAATTCAGCGTGACACCGTCTTCCCACACATCCTTCCAGGCGTCCTGCGCACCTTCACCATCGATAGGAAAACCGGGAATGCGCAGGCTTAGCAGTTCGGCGCCGTCACTGTTGCGGACCGCCGACTTGAGCCAGTAGGTCTGATTGTTATGCGCACGGGCGCTAGGAAGGGTAACTCCATCTTCTCCCACAACCAACCGCTCCCCGGAGACCTCGGAGCCATTGCAGGTCATTGTCAAGAGAATTTCATAGGAATTGGGGATATCTTCCGTATTGCCCTCCAATCCGTCGTCAATATCTCTATCAATATCCTCATTCGGTTCATTTCCACTGGGTTCGTCACCGGGTTCGTTCCCACCTGGCTCGTTCCCAC
>JAUNJE010000013.1 GCA_030533415.1 Eubacteriales bacterium
AGCAGGTTAAGGAACTGACCGTTCTGGAGCTGTCCGAACTGGTCCACACCCTGGAGGAAGTTTTCGGTGTTTCCGCCGCTGCCGCCGCTGTTGCCGCTCCCGCTGCTGCCGCCGTTGAAGAGGTCGAGGAGAAGACCGAGTTCGACGTCATCCTGAAGGCTGCCGGCGCTTCCAAGCTGGGCGTTATCAAGGTCGTCCGTGCCGCTACCGGCCTGGGCCTGAAGGACGCCAAGGAGCTGGTCGACAACTGCCCCAAGACCCTGAAGGAAGCCATCTCCAAGGAAGACGCGGAGAAGCTGGTCGCCGAGCTGAAGGAAGCTGGCGCCGACGCCGAGATCAAGTAAGTTTCTCTCAACGCCAAAGCTGTGCCGCCGCCAGAAATGGCGGCGGCTCTGATTGGCAAGATTCAGAGCGGTTCATCAATTTCAGCTATCGAGTCTCTATTTGACATTGTCAGAAAAACAACTGTGTTTGCAAAGGTTTTGTTTACTCTCACACCATGGTGAAGGAGAAAATGAAAGAGATGAAGAAGCGTACAGTTTATAATAAACTTGTCCGTGACAAAATCCCTGAAATCGTCGAAGCCTCAGGCAACACTTGTGTAACAGAGATTCTGTCTTATGATGCTTACATCCGGGCACTAGACAACAAGTTAAATGAGGAGCTGGCCGAGTACCTGCAGAGTAAATCCCTGGAGGAACTGGCAGACCTTCTGGAAGTCATGGACGCTGTTGTCAAAGCTAGGGGCTATACTTGGGATGATTTGACCCGTGTTCGCAAAGAAAAACGTGTTCACCGAGGTGGATTCGACAAACGAATCTTCCTTAAGGAAGTAATTGAATAGCAACCACCAACTGCGATCCATTTGGACGCAGTTCATTGCACCAAAGCTTCCCTTGTGCGCTATAAGCACCAGTGGATTTATCGACTGTCTGCGCCGCCGCCAAAAATAGCGGCGGCTTTCTCTTTCCCCTGCGGACCAACACAGAGATTTGCGCAGGAATGGGGAAATCTCTATGCCGGCCTAATCCTTCTTTCCGATAAGCATATTTCATTTTACCGGAAAGACATCGACCAATGGCGCCGCCCTTTTGCCCCTTCGGAGCGCAAAAGCCGTCTCATACGATCTTCCTATCAAAACCTTCTTTTTGGTGGAGTATCGGTATCAGAAAGGACATCCTATGGACCTGGAAAACACCCTCTCAACGATTGCCTCTTACATACCCGAGGATCTGGGGCAGGCTGTCTCAGACGCTGTGTCTTACATTCCCGATGATTGGGAACAGGTAATCAAGCATGCGGCCTCCTATATCCCCACGGAAATCGACCTGATGACTGCGGCCCAGTTTATGATGTACTTTGCCGTTGCCTCCTTGATTCTCGGCGTCATCAGCCGGGTGGTGCTGGGAAAACGCTCCAGTCTGAACCACTCCCTGTCCTCGGTGGTGGGCATTCTGTTCATCTATGCCGTGACCATTGGGGTCTATACCTTCAAGCCATGGAATCTGGAGGCGCTCCTCTCCCCTCTTCCCTTTGTCACCTTCTCCGGGGAATATCTGATCATCTTCCCCATTGCCGATGCCCAGTTCCCGGCCCTTTGCTCGGAGGTGCTTTCCTTGGTGATTTTGGCCTTCCTGGTGAATCTGCTGGATACCCTGATCCCCAAGGGTAAGACTATGGTGGGCTGGTATCTGCTGCGGTTTTTAAGTGTCATTGCGGCCATGGTACTGCATCTTCTTGTGCGGTGGGCCTTCCGGACCTACCTGCCCGGCTTGCTGGTCACCTATGCTCCCAGCATTCTGCTGGTGCTTCTCATTTTTATGATGCTTTCCGGCGCGCTGAATCTGATCCTCGGGCTGGTCATTACCATGGCAAACCCCTTCATGGGCGCCATGTATACCTTCTTCTTCTCCAATCTCGTCGGCAAACAGCTGAGCAAGGCCATGTTCTCCAGTGCGATCCTGTGCGCTGTGGTTTACCTGCTGGAATACTTTGGCTATACCGTAATCTGCATCACCTCGGCGGCTTTGATTGCCTATATTCCGTTGGTACTTTTGCTGCTGATTCTGTGGTATCTGATCGGCCACGTTCTGTAATACCAATTGTCCTCCGCAAATGCGGAGGGCTCAGATTGTCGATAACCCCTCTGGCGCGGGAGCGCCCAAGGCTCCCTTGTGCAAAGGGAGCTGTCACGCGAGCAGCGTGACTGAGGGATTGACGCGGTAAAATGTTTCCTTTTCGCCGAAGTCCAATGCGAATTCGTAACATTCAGCTGCACAATCCCTCCGAGGCGGCTTGCGCCGCCCCACCTCCCTTTGCACAAGGGAGGCTTTGGTGCAGTGCAAATTGGTTACGTTTGAAATTACTTTTTCGACACTCTGCGTCCTCCGCAAATGCGGAGGGCTTTCCATTTTTCGACACGAATTGACATCCCGGAGATGCTGTGGTAGAATTTCCGGGAGGTGAAAAGCATGAAAATTCTGCTCGTTTTGCTGTGCTTTCTGATGTTTACCGGATGCGCCTCCGCCCTGCCTGAGGAGACCTCCGGGACCTTTTCCACTGAGGAAACCGCCGCACCGGAGCCTGTTGATACGGAGCCTGTCTCCATAGAGACCCAGCCTGCCGATCCCATTCGGGAACTGCTGAATCAGATGTCGCTGGAGGAGCGGGTGGGGCAGCTGTTTCTGGCCCGCTGTGATGCAAGGACTGCCCTGAATGACATCGCGCAATATCATTTGGGCGGCTTTGTGCTGTTCGTCCAGGATTTTGACGGGCAGACGCCGGATTCCATCCGGGAAACCCTTGCCGCTTATCAGAATACCGCCAAACTCCCCCTGCTCATCGCAGTGGACGAGGAGGGCGGCACCGTCACCCGAATCAGCCGGTATCCCGCCTTCCGGGACAGCCCGTTTCCCTCTGCGCGGGATGCCTTTGCCTGGGGTGGGCTGGCCCAGGTGCTTTCCTATGAGGAGGAAAAGTGTATGCTGCTGTCCTCCCTTCAAATCAATGTGAATTTGGGACCGGTTTGCGATATTGCCACCGATCCGGAAGCCTTCCTGTACCAGCGCTCCCTTGGACAGAACGCTCAGGTGACCTCCGGTTTCGTCTCCGAAACCGTACAGATTATGGACCGCTACGGCATCGGCAGCGTGCTGAAGCATTTCCCCGGCTATGGCAACAATTCGGACACCCATACCGGGACTGCCGTGGACAGCCGATCTATGGAGGTGCTTGCGGAAAATGACCTCATTCCCTTTGCCGCCGGCATTGAGGCTGGCTGCGGCGCGGTCATGGTCAGCCACACCATTGTACAGGCGCTGGACGCGGAGCTTCCCGCCTCCCTCTCCCCTGCCGTGCACCAATACCTTCGGAAGGATATGGGGTTTGACGGGGTCATCGTCACCGACGATCTGGTCATGGAGGCCATTTCCGGTCAGTACGGCGCCGGAGAAGCGGCTGTACTGGCGGTTTTGGCGGGAAATGACCTGCTGTGCTCTACGGACTATCCCACCCAATATGATGCGGTACTGGACGCCGTGCTGGAGGGAAGAATTGATATCGATGTTCTGAACGACCGCGCCACCCATGTATTGAAATGGAAAATGGCGCTTGGTTTGTTGGGTTAATGTTCTCATTTTATGGGACCCCCGAAGGAACTTTCGCCTTTGGCCCTTCGCAAGAAGGGTACCCTAAGATAGCTTTGACATCCTAACGAAATAAGGAAGCGGTGCAGCCATATCGGCTGCACCGCTTTTTATGCTCATTTTCGGGCATACACTAATCTTTTGCTTTTTCAAAGTACCGGTGGGCACGGCGGTTCGATTTCCGCTGATATTTCTCCTTGTTCGATAAATAGCCATTTACAGATGTTCTTTGCTATATTCAAGAATCTGCTTCTTCACGGAATTGAACTTTGCTTCGTCATATACATATTCTTTTCTAGGCTTTACAAAGTTCTTACTGCCCCGCTTTTCATAGCTATATCTGGGAATGAGTTGGATGTGGTAATGGTTGTTGGGTCCGTCACACATGGTGCACATATATACACGCTCACATTGATAGACGTCCTTTATAATGTTCATAAAGCATTTGGCATAACGGATGATTTTTTCATTGACCGAATCGGGCGCTTCACTCATGTCATGATAATGCTCTATTGTCGCAATGCACATATGACCGTCGGCTCTCGGATTCCCGACAAAAAAGCATTCTATGTCTTCGTCTTCATATAGAAGCTTATCACGGTTGTCGCCGTATACAGCGCCGTTATGCTTCCTGTTAAAACAGGTAGGGCAAATTCCCAAATCCGTTAATTCGCCCGGTGTTAGCTTCATTAGTTCCTGTTCCGTCATAGTGCACCTCCCCAAATTCTTTTTTTTCGTTTTTTATGACTCCGCCCTTTCGATGGCTTCTACCACGTCCGCCAGGGCATCCGTGGGAACCGTCTCCATCAGGCCGCTGTCGAAGGCCTCCGCCACAGCCGGATCGATGGGCAGCCGCGCCAGCACAGGCAGACCGAACTGTGCCGCCACCTCGTCCAAGTGGCTCTTGCCAAAGACGCTGATCTTCCTGCCGCAGTCAGGGCACTGGAGATACGCATAATTCTCCACAAAGCCCAGCACAGGAATGTGCATCATGTTTGCCATCTTGACCGCCTTGGAAACGATCAGGCTCACCAGATCCTGAGGGCTGGTGACAATGACGATCCCGTCCACAGGCAGGCTCTGGAACACCGTCAGAGGGACATCCCCCGTTCCGGGAGGCATGTCCACAAACAGGTAATCCACATCCTCCCAGACCACATCGGTCCAGAACTGCTTCACCGCGCCGGCAATGACCGGGCCACGCCATACCACAGGATCGGCGGGATTGTCCAGCAGCAGGTTGATGGACATGACCTGAATGCCGCCCCGGGTCAGGGCGGGATACAACCCGTCCTCATTGGCGCCCTGGCACTCGGTGACGCCGAAGGCCGTGGGCGCGGAGGGGCCGGTGATATCGGCATCCAGAATACCCACGCGCTTGCCCTGCCGGGCCATGGCCACCGCCAGCAGGGAGGTGACGGTGGACTTGCCTACGCCGCCCTTGCCGGATACCACGGCGATGACCTTTTTGACATTGGACTTGGGATTCAGCGCAGCCAGCAGGCTTTCCGCCGTGCGGTCAGCGCAGTCGGAACCGCAGCTGGAACAGTTGCCGTTGCAAGAACTCATTGTGATTCTCTCCTTTGCATTTGTCTTTCTGCATTATAGGACTTTGTTTGGATAGTGTCAACCTCTGATACTGTTTCTTTATAAAATGTTTTATTTTTATAAAGAAGGCACCGCCTGCCGGCGTTGCCGTTTTTGTGATTTTCCTCTGTATTATCTCTCGGAAGCCAGCACCGCATACCAGCTTGCGTCACAAATGCCCTGGTTATTCCAATCGGACTGGCGCTGGGTTCCCTCATATTTCATCCCGCATTTTCGCATCACGGCGCCGGAATTGGGATTTCGAATATCATGCCGGGCTTCGATGCGCCGCACACCAACCTCACAGAACAGATAATTTATGACCGCGTTCAGCGCTTCCGGCATGATTCCCATGTGCCACCAGCGCCTGCCAATACAGTAGCCGATTTCAGCCTTCTCCACCCGGTCGTCATGAGAAACCACGCCGATGCTGCCAATGGGCTGCGCAAGTTCCTTCAGAACGATTGCCCAATGATAGTTATCCGTTTTCCCATATCCTTCCGTCCAGCTTTGCAATACCATCCTGCTGACTTCCGGGCTGCTGTGCGGCGGCCATGTCAGATATTGGGTGACCGCTTCATCCCTGGCCCAGTTCACATACATCGCCTGGGCGTCGTCCAGGGTAAACCGCCGCAAACACAGGCGGGGTGTTTCGATTTCTTTTGTTCCCAAGTGTTTCATGGCTGCCCTCCTTTTTTCATGCTTTTGCAAAAGTCCGGTTTTGTCAGAATTCACGCAGAACCGCAAATTCTGTTCCACCCTCTTGGACAATTCCTCCATAGAGCCGGTCCGTAAACTGCCCCTCCCGGAGATAGTGCAGCATCACATGCTTGGCAGTAACCGGCATATCCAGCCCGGGAAGATCGCTATAAGAGATCCAGCGCAGGATTCCCTCGGTGCTCTTTAACTCCCGCTTCTCTTTTAACCGGGCAAAGAAATAATAATTCTGCCTGATCTCCCCATTTTTAAGGCGCAGCGTTACATAGCGAAGGCGCAGCCCCTCTATGTCCGCCTCGGACAGGCCAAGCTCTTCTCCCATCTCCCGAACCGCGCACCGCTTCGGGTCATTCCATTCTTCGGGTTCAAAGTGACCGCCCGCAGAACCGATATATTGATTGTTCACCACCCGGGAACCGATACGGTACAGGCACAAAATGCCGGTGTCATTGACCAGGCAGATCGAGGTCATACTGCGTAATTTCTTTTCCACTGGGTCCTCCTGGAAATTCCGGGAGGGGGAATTTCCCCTCCCGGCTGCTGTTATTCCTCTTCCGGTGCGGGCGCATCCAGCGCTTCCGGTTCCTTTTGTTCCGGCTTTTTCTCTCTGGCCGCCGCTTTTTCCGCGGCTTCCTCTTCGGCCGCTTCCTTCAGGGCATTCAGCTCATTGCGCAGGCGCACCATGCGCATAATGGCGCTGGTAAAGCAAAACACGCCAAACACATTCAGCATCCACCATTCTCCCACCTCGCCCGTAACCAGCTTCTTGCCGACCGCAACGGCAAAGAAGGCGACGCCGACAATGGCCTCCATTTTAGAGCGTCTCTGATGGATGTGCACGGCTTCCTCAATCCGGTCGTCATGGGTGGTATCGGACATCTTCCAGTGCCCGTCAATTTTAATATAGGGAATGCCGTTCTCCAGCTGGAAGGGCGTCTGCTGTCCATAGACCACGGTGACGGTATCGATCTGCAGAACCTTTTCCTTGCGGACGGGGTTCATGATTTTCAGGTGCTTGCGCTCCACATCCGCCTCAAAAGTAACGCACTCCGTCTCCGTCACCAGACATTTCCAGACCTTCTCCTCACCGTCAATATCCAGTGTCCAGACAAATTCCTTTGGCTCTACCGGCTGATTTTTGCTCTTGCTCATGTTTTCGCTCCTTTGCTATTCCTGAGCAGCTTCCCACTGCTCCATAAGTTCCATCAGCGTCATCTCTGCGGTTTCCTTCTCCTCCAGCAGACGGGTCAGCTCCTGATAGTCGGCAGAAGCAGCTTCGATTTTCCCATCCAGGTCCGCAATGGCCTTTTCCTGCTTTTCGATCTCCCGCTCCAGCCTGCGGACCAGCTTTTCCGTATCCTTGGTGCCGCCCTTCGGGCGCTCCTTTTTGGGCTTTGGCGCAGCGGCAGCGGTAGGCTTGGCGGCAGCCTCATGCTCCAAAATGGAACGGTATTTCTGATAGCCGCAGGGAAAATCCCGGATATGTCCGTCTTCCAGCAGCCAGATACGCTCGGCGAATTTCTCGATGAAATAGCGGTCATGGGAGACAAACAGCAGCACGCCCTCAAATTCCTCAATGGCGGCCTCCACCCACTCCCGGGAGGCAATGTCCAGGTGGTTTGTCGGCTCGTCCAGGATCAGCAGGTTGATTTTCTCATCCATCAGCATGCACAGCCGCAGCCGGGACTGCTCCCCGCCGGAGAGGTTGCCCACAGTCTTAAACACATCCTCCCCCTGAAACAAGAAAGCGCCTAAGCGGTCCCTTGCCACCTGGGGGGTGCAATTTTTCTCATAGAGCATGGTGTCGTAGAGGCTGCGCTCCGGGTGGGCAAAGTGGATGATCTGGGGAAGATAGCCCCATTTGACGGTGGGGCCAAACTGGATCTTTCCCTGGCAATCCTCATCACCCAACAGGCAGCGGATAAAGGTGGTCTTTCCCGTTCCGTTGTCCCCCAGCAGGGCAATCCGCTCGCCGCCCTCCACGTTCAGATTGACATCGGAGAAAAGGACGCGTTCCCCAAAGGCCTTGCTCACATTCTTCATTTTGAAAACCACATCCCCGGAGAAGTCCTTTTCCCCGAAGGATGCCTTCATGGTCCGCTCCTTTTTGGGCTTCTCCGTCTTTCGGATGCGCTCCATCCGGTGCTGGATGGACATGGCCCGGCGGTAGAGGGTGCGGTTATTGATGCCCCAGCCCTTCATCCGCTCCACGGTATAGCCCAGCTGCTTTAATTTCGCCTGCTCCTGCTCGTATTGCTTCAGCTGCAGGTCGAAACGGGCCTGCTTTTCATCCATATAGAAGGAGTAGTTGCCGGAATAAAACTCGGCGTGGCCCTCAGAAATCTCAATAACCCTGTCCGCCACCTGGTCAATAAAGTAGCGGTCATGGGAGATGGCAAGGACGGTGCCCTTAAAGGCATTGATATATTGCTCCAGCCATTCCACACTGTTTAGGTCCAGGTGGTTGGTCGGCTCGTCCAGCAGCAAAATGTCCGTCTTTTCCAGCAGCAGCCGCGCCAGGTTCACCCGGGTCTTTTCGCCGCCGGACAGGCTGGAAAATTCCTGGGTGCGCTGTTCGGCGGTTATGCCCAGGCCGTTGCAGATCTTGTCCACGTCCACGTCCATGCCGTAGCCGCCGCCGGACTGGAACCGGTTTGCCAGGGCATCATATTCGCGCAGCTGCTCCGCGGTAGCGCCCCTGGCCATTTCCCCTTCCAGCAGCTCCATTTTCCGCTTGACCTTCATCAGATCCGCATAGGCGGAGCGAAGCACATCCTCCACGGTGTAACCCTGGGGGAATTTGGGGATCTGGGAAATCAGGCCCAAGCGTTTGTTGGGATTTACATAGACCTCTCCGTCGTCATAGTCCATCTGCCCGGTGAGGATATTGAACAGCGTGGTCTTGCCGCAGCCGTTTCGGCCCAGGATGGCGACACACTCCCCTTCCTGGATCTCAAAACTCAATCCCTCCAGCAGATTTTCGCCGATGACAAAGAATTTTGTCAGATTTTTTACTTGTATATCAACCATTGCGGTTCTCCATTGCTTTTACGGTGGTGGTCAGTTCTTCCAGGGAATACAGTAAATTCAGCGCCTGGAGCAGGGCATTCGCGCTCATATGCTCCGGCAGGTTCAGTTTTTTCAATAGGGCCAGACGTCTTGCACCGACACCGGGGCCACCGGAAAGCCCCAGCTCCATCAGGTCCTGCTTGGTGATTCCGCAGGCCGGGGGCGCTTCCTCCCCCTCTATGGTGGCACCCGCGCGCCGCAGGGCCTCCAGGATGATTTCCCGGGACATGCCCTCGACCCCCAGCTTCCCTTCCTTCCCGGGGGCGGACTTCCGTTTTTCCTTGCCCGGGATGTCGGGAATATAGGCGTGCTTCAAAAATTTGCCCGGAATGGCGCTTTTGAGGTGGTTGCGGATCACAAAGCCCGCACCGTCGGAATCGGTAAAGACGATCAAGCCCCGCTTTTCCGCGACCCGGCGCAGCAGCGCCATCTGCTGCTTGTCCTTAAAAATCCCGAATCCGGAGGTTTCCAGAATGGGCGCGTCCACAATCTGGCTCAGAGTATTTTTGTCGTAACGGCCTTCCACCACAATGGCTTCCCTGATCTTAACCATTGCGTGCCTCCCCGGCAAGCCGCAGCAGCAGCATTTCCAGCAGCCGTTCACTGTCGTCAAAGGAGGTCTTCATCTGATAGTCCGTTTCCAGCACCAGTTCCGCCGCTTTTCGGCAAAATTCCGGGCGGAACCGGCGGGCAGCCTCCATGGTCTTGCGGGCAGGATAGTCCGGTAGGCCGCAGAGCTTTTGCAGGTCCGAAGCGGTTTTCCCGTTGTCCAGAAGGGTCCGGGCCGCGCCAATGCGGCGGAAATGGCTCCCCACCGCTCCCAAAATGGCCAGCGGCTCCTGCTGCATTTTCAGCAGCTGCTGCAGCTTGCCCAGGGCCTCCCCATAACGGCCGGCGCTGAGCAGGTCCGTCATCTGAAAAACCACCGCGTCCAGCACCGGTTCGGTTACGGCGTCAATGTCCGTTTTGCGAATTTCCTCCGCACCGGAGTAGGCGCAGATCTTTTCAATTTCCCCACTGAGGGCCGTCATGGTCCCCCCGGTGATGTCGATCAAATAAATACACAGGTCCGTAGAAATCCGCTTCCTGCGGGCGGCAAAATGCCGGGTCACCCAGGCCACCAGATCCCGCTGGTCCTGCCTGGCAAATTCCACCACGGTGCCGCTGCCCTCCACCGCCTCCCAAAGCTTTTTCAGTCTTTTGTCCGGCTTCCAGGGGGTGGTGAGGTAGGTAAACACCACCGTGCAGTATTCGGGAATGTCAGAAAGGATCTCCACCATTTTATTCCGGTCGCCCTCATTCATTTTGAACAGGTCGATCTCATCCACCTGGACGAAGGTGTTTTCCGCCATCATCGGCAGGTTTTCCACCGCGTCGGCAAAGCCGCGAATATCAAAGGTCTCATTGTTGAGCCGGTGAAAATTAAACGATTCCGTCAAGGGGTCCAAAAGCTGCTTTTTCATCTGTCCCAAATAATGGTTCAGCAGGAAAGTCTCCTCCCCATGGAAAAAATACAGCCTGCCCAGGTTTTTGTTTTTCAGCGCCGTTTTCAGTTCCTGCAAAGCATTGCCGGGAGCGGCTTTTTTCGCCATAGGTTCACCTCCTGATCAGAATATCTCCGTTTTCATCCGTGCGGTATACGGTGCATCCAAAGTCACGTAAGCGCTGCAGCACCTCCGGGGCCGGATGGCCATAGGAATTCCCTTCGCCCACGGAAATGCACACGGTTTCCGGGCGGACCGCCTGAAGCAGCTCTTCACATGTGGCATTTTTGGAACCGTGATGCCCCGCGATGAGAATGTCCACATCCGGGACAGCGGCATTGCGCAGAAGCATCCGCTCTCCAAAACCGCTGCGGTCCCCGGTTATGAGTATATCACATTTTTCCGTTTCAAACAAGACGCACAGGCTGTTTTCATTGCTGTTTCCGGGAAAAGTTGGGGCAAAAATGGTGATCGTGGTATCCCCATAGGTCAGGCACAGGTCGCTTCCAGCATATACCACTTCGCCGCCGGTGCATTCCGCCAGCCCGGCGGCCGGGGGCGGAAGAATCAGAAGATCGGTGTCCACACGGGTCAGCAGATTTTCCACCGCTCCGGCATGGTCCCGGTCGCCGTGGGTTAAGATCAGGCCGTCCAGCCTGGCAATTCCCTGGCTCAGCAGGGCTTCGGCGGCAATATCGGCGGTTGTCCTGTCGCTGTCTCCGCCGCAGTCCACCATGTAGGTCCTGCCCCCGCTCTGGAGCAAAAGGCACTGGCCCTGTCCCACATCCAGTACCGTCAGACGGGTGCTGTCCAGCATCGGCTCCGCCCAGGATGCCAGCAGGGCAGCGCACAGTCCCATCACGGCACAGCACGCCAGCAGCGCCGGTTTTCTCCTTTTGCCCAGGAAAAATACTCCCACAAGAAGGTACATAAAAACCAGCCACGCCACAATATAAGGACTGCGGGTGTACACTGCCGCCAGCGGAATACCCGCAAGCATCTTTGCGGCCAGAAGCACGTACCGGATTGGAAAAGACACGATTCCGGCCAGCAGCACCGCCCCGGCGGGCCAAAGCAAATGCACCAGGCATACCGCTATCAGACCGTAAAAGACAAAGCCGGTGACCCACAGTGTCAGAAGATTCGTCACTGCCCCCACCAGACTGACGGTCCCAAAGTACCAGGCACACAGGGGCGTTGTAAAAACCATAGCGCTTAAGCTAATGGATATCGGGCCTGCGAACCAGCCCATCCAAAAGGCCTGCTTTTCCCCGGCTTCTCCGCCCAGGGACAGCAGCCACTTCCGGATACCGGGACCGAACAGCAGAATCCCCGCCACACTGGCCACGGAAAGCTGGAAACTGACCGAGGTGATGACCAGCGGATTCACCGCCAGCATTACCAACGCGGCAAAGGCCAGAGCCGTCCCAGCGTCATACTCCCTGTCAAACAGCATGGCCAGCAGCATCAGTCCCGACATGATACAGGCCCTGGTGACGGAGGGCGTAAACCCAGCAACCGCCGCAAACAGCAAAAGCGCCGGGAATCCCAAAAGTGCCGTCAAAACCCGCTTTCGCAGTGTGACCGCGCCGAGCAGCGTGAACAGAATCGAAACATGCAGCCCGGAAACCGCCACCACATGGCGGATGCCGCTGAGCTTCAAAGCCGTATCTGTTTCATACCCCAAGTCGTTGGTATCCCCCAACAGCAGAGCCTTGGCAAAAGAATAGGTATCCGCCGGAAAACAGGACTCAAGGATTTTTTTGATTTCCCGCCGCAGTTTTGCGGGAATGTCCCGCCATGTGGCGGGGGTATGGGACACCGTTATTCCGTCGGTTTGGTAGGCCAAAAGGAAAATGCCCTTGCCCTGGTGGTAGGTCGCCTCCTCCGCGCCGTCCGGGGTGGTGATGCGGAAGCGGAAATTCCCCTGAACCACATCCCCCGGCTCCAGGGCATCGTTGCCATCCAGATAGGCACGCACCTGGAAGCTTTTTCCATCCAGGATAACCGTACCGTCCACGCCTGTCCCATAGGCCGTCTCATAGCTGTAATCCGTCACCCGGATGGACACATTCCGCGTCAGGGCATCCATGTCCACCGCCGTATTGAGAGAAAGGACATAATACAGGAAAAACCAGCCAAAACCCATGGCAAAGCCAAAAAAGACCGCGGCGGCCCTTGGTTTTCGGGCAAAAAGCGCCGCTCCGGTCCCCAGAACGGCTGCACACAGGGCCGCAAGCAGCAGCATTTCCTTTGGCAGCACATAGGCGCACAGCCCGCAGGCCGCGCCAAAGCCGAGGGTGAACCACATGAGTTTTCGCATTGCCGCAGCCTCCTTTCATGGGACAAGCTTCAAATGCGCAAAGGGCGCCGCCTATTGCAGCAGCGCCCTTCCCTATTAGCGAATTTTGGATGCCACGAAATCATCCACCATGGCCAGTGCATTGTCAATCTTATTGACATCCTTGCCGCCGCCCATGGCGGAATCGGGCTTGCCGCCGCCGCTGCCGCCGCAGGTGGTGCACACCAGCTTCACCAGCTCGCCGGCCTTGATGCCGCCGGCAACGGCATCCTTGCCGCAGACCGCCAGGAAGGTGGGCTTGTCGCCGTTGACGGCAGCCAGAACCGCCACGACCTTGGGGTCCTTCTCCCGCAGCATGTCGCCCATCTGGCGCAGTTTCCCCGCGTCGGCGTTGGGAATGGTGACGGTCAGCACCTTCAAGCCGCCCACGTTGTGAGACGCGAACAAGAAACGCTCCACCTCGCCGGAGGCTTCCTTGGCCTGATAACGCTCAATGGCCCGCTTCAGTTCCTTCACCTCGTCCAGCTGCATTTGGATCCGGGCCGCCAGTTCCGCAGGCTTGGCCTTCAGCTTTACAGCCGCGTCAAACAGCATCTGCTGGCTCTTTTCCATTTTCTTCAGGCATTCCTTGCCGGTGATGGCCTCAATGCGGCGGACGCCGGAGGCAACGGAGCCTTCTCCCACCAGCTCAAAGGGGCCGACCTTGGCGGTATTGTCCAAGTGAGTGCCACCGCAAAGCTCGATGGAGTAATTGCCCATGTTGACCACACGGACGGTATCCCCGTACTTTTCGCTGAACAAGGCAGTGGCGCCCATAGCCTTGGCCTCATCAATGCCCATTTCCTTCGTCTCAATGGGATAGCCCTCCAGAACGGCATTCTGGACAATGGAATTGACCTTCGCCAGCTCCTCGGCGGTCATGGCGGAATAGTGGGTGAAGTCAAAGCGCAGATGGTCAGGCTCCACATAAGAACCGGCCTGGTGTACATGGTCGCCCAGAACACTTCTCAGGGCCTTCTGCAGCAGGTGGGTGGCGGAGTGGGCACGCATGATGGCCTTGCGGCGGTCCACATCGATGGCGGCACAGACCGTATCGTCCACCTTGATGGAGCCGCTGACCATCTTGCCATAGTGCAGGTACTTGCCGCCCTTATCCTTCTGGACATTGGTGACCTGGAAGCGGCTGTTGCCAACCAAAATCACACCGTGATCCGCAACCTGGCCGCCCATTTCCGCATAGAAGGGGGTCTGATCCAGCACGATAATGCCGCTCTCACCGCCGGCGATGGTGCCGGCAACCTCTTCCCCAACGCAGACCGCCAGGACCCTGGCCTCACAATTGTTCTGGGTATAGCCGACAAAGGTGGTGGGCGTGTTGTCCAGTCCCAGATCGATACCCGCCCAGGCCAGGTCCCCCAGGGCCTTGCGGGCTTCCCGGGCGCGGGCCTTCTGCTCCTGCATCAGCTTGGCAAACGCCACCTGATCCAGGGTCATATCCTCATCGGCCACCATTTCCAACGTCAGGTCAATGGGGAAACCGTAGGTATCGTAAAGCTTAAAGGCGTCGGCCCCGGAGAATTCGGTCTCCCCCTTGGCCTTGTGCTCCGCCAACATATTGGCGAAGATGCTCATGCCGCCATCAATGGTGCGGGCAAAGTTCTCTTCCTCCACCTTGACCACCTTGGTGATATAGCCGCAGCGCTCCCGCAGGTAGGTATAGTGCACCTCATTTTCCTGGACGACGGTCTCCACAACCTTATACAGGAAGGGGGTGTTGACGCCCAAGAGCTTGCCGTGACGGGCGGCCCGGCGCAGCAGGCGGCGCAGCACATAGCCCCGTCCCTCATTGCTGGGCA
The DNA here is from genome assembly GCA_030533415.1 of Eubacteriales bacterium. Taxonomy (GTDB): domain Bacteria; phylum Bacillota; class Clostridia; order Oscillospirales; family Oscillospiraceae; genus Faecousia. Next base: position 14,660 of record JAUNJE010000013.1, read on the forward strand.
GGACGCCGTCGGCAATCATGAAGGTGGATGCCCGGATATGGTCGGTGATGACCCGAAGGCTGACATCCATTTTCACGCTCTGGCCATAGGAGGCACCGGTCAGCTCCGTGACCTTGTTGGTGATGTTCATGACAGTGTCCACATCAAACAGGGAGTTGACGTCCTGGCACACCACGGCCAGACGCTCCAGACCCATACCGGTGTCGATATTCTTCTGTGCCAGTTCAGTATAGTTGCCGTTGCCATCATTGTCAAACTGGGAGAAAACGTTGTTCCAGACCTCCATATAGCGGTCGCAGTCACAGCCCACGGTGCAGCCGGGCTTGCCGCAGCCGTACTTTTCCCCCCGGTCATAATAGATCTCGGAGCAGGGGCCGCAGGGACCGGAGCCATGCTCCCAGAAGTTGTCGGATTTGCCGAAGCGGAAGATCCGGTCCGCGGGAACGCCAACTTCTTTGTTCCAGATTTCAAAGGCCTCGTCGTCATTTTCATAGATGGAGGGGTACAGCCGGTTCTCATCCAGCCCCACCACCTTGGTCAGAAATTCCCAGCTCCAGCAAATCGCCTCGTGCTTGAAGTAATCGCCAAAGGAGAAGTTGCCCAGCATCTCAAAATAGGTGCCATGGCGGGCGGTTTTGCCGATGTTTTCAATATCGCCGGTGCGGATGCACTTCTGGCAGGTGCAGACCCGGTGGCGGGGCGGCTCCACCTCGCCTTTGAAATAGGGCTTCATGGGCGCCATGCCGGAGTTGATCAGAAGCAGCGACGCGTCATTTTGGGGAATCAGGGAAAAGCTGGGCAGGCGCAGATGGCCCTTGCTCTCAAAAAAGGACAGGAACATCTCCCGCAGTTCGTTTACACCATAGGGCTTGGGATTCATTGGACTATACCTCCATTTATTGTTTACAAAGCAGAAAATAAACCCCGCCCCCGGCAATAGGGGCGAGGTGAATATACTCGCGGTACCACCCTAATTCGCCTGCATGGCAGGCATCTTAGATGCCCTGTAACGGGAGCACCCGTCCCGGTCCTCCCGGGCGACGCAGGAAGTGGCTTGCAGGCAGAAAGTCAAGGGCTTACACCATTTCCCTCTCGCTGAAGAAATTCATGCTCTGCTTGGTTTCCGCAAGGTCTTTGCATATCCACTGTATTTTACCACAAACGGGGAAATTGTCAATGGCTTTTCCCGGAAAAACCGCAAAAACTTCCGTCATTCACAAACACATATCTGCCGCTGTATTTTCCGACGATGCCCCCGCGCTTGACCAGGATGCCGTCCTGCGCTGTTTCGCAGTAGGATAAGATCTCCCCTTCCTCCACCGGCAAGCCATATGTGGTAAAATCCCGGCTATATTTTTTCCCTTTATAGGGATATATGGCTTCATTCGCAATTTCCATCTCCCGGTTCAGAGAGGGAAAATAGCATTTACTTGCCGTTTCCCCTTCTTCCACCACTTCAAGAAGCGTATCCGGAAAAATCAGCGACAACGGCTCCCGGGTTTCCTTTTGCGCATCCAGTGCCTTTATCTGCGGCAAATCATCATAATACCCCGCCTGTATCCCGCCGTCTTTCAGAATCAGGTAGTTGATCTGCCCCCAGTCCTTCATGCTGTTGCCGCCGTCAATGCTGATGACTTTGGTAGCGCTGTTAAAATACGCATTGACATTGATGACCGCACCGCTGTAATTGCTGGCTGGCCAGTGGCCTACAATGACCATTTTCTCAAAAGGAACTGTCTGCTTTCCGAAGGACGGAGCGGTCAGGCAGTAATCCCGGTCCTGCTCCTCCAGGCTTCCAGGCTTGATTCCCGCATGTACAAAGGTTGCCAGCCCGCTGTCCAGGATGTGGGGCAGCCGGTCTAAAAACCGGATTTCCTCTGCAAAACGCTCCCTGATCTCCGCTTTCAGTGCTTTCACATCCTCCAAAGTGTCATACGGCATATGGAGCTGCCCGGCCATTTCCATAATGACACTGCTGTGCCTGGAATGGAGATACCAATGCACATCCTCGTCAGAAACCTCGCCGGAATACCACTCCGAAAAAATCACGTCATTGTTTCCGGCGACCATATACAAATTGCCCGCCCTGCTGCAGTTCATTACGGCTTTCAGCAGTTCCAGGGAATGCTCCCCCTTTTCCAGAATATCTCCGACAATGACAAGCGCATCCTTTTGTGTAAAGCCGACTTTGTTCAAAACTCCATAAAATCCACAGCAGTCTCCATGTAAGTCACTGATCACGATTACCCTGTCATACCGGTTCAGCTCAGCATATTGAACAACGGCCTTCTGCCCAGGCGCCATCGGCTTGTACCTCCACTTTTTCGCATCTTTCCCCGGCGCGGGTTGGAAAACGGCCAACCATCAATCGTCCTCCCCACCCGTTTCAGGGATCTTGCCCCTGGGAACATACCAGAACGGTTCGTCATGCTCCGGATCCCAGGGACGTATGACCAGCTTGGCCGCAGTAGGCAGCTTTGGGAGCTTCTCCCCCGGGAAAACAACAATTTCCATTTCCAGCCCGCACTCTCCTTTGTTCAGGCGGCAGTCCAGAATGCTGGTCCAGCTTTGCAAGTACTGCCCCAGCGCCGCCAGATCCGGGTCTGTAGCCCTTCCCGGGGCAAAATCCATCAGCCTTGGCGCGCTGCAGCCGCAGGCACAGGGCGCTGTTTCCAGCCTTGCGTTTTCTCCCATGGGACAGCGGAGCGTGGGGCGATCCTTGGGATAGAGCACAACCTCTCCCACTTCTCCCGCCGGCAGAATGCTTCCGTTCCCGTCCACAATGTCAGCGCCATACGCTTCATCCCATAGGTGGACGCCCCAGCTGTGGCCACAGGCAAAGCCCGCAACGACGCCCTCCAAGCCAAGGCTGAAGCAGCCTCCCACCTCACAGTCTAAGCCTTTGACGATCCCATCGATCATCCAGTCCACGCAGGGATACCCGGCCGTGACCACCCTGCGAATATACAAGGGCGTCGCATAGGCCTTTTTCAGCTTTGTCAGGCCCAAAACGATCAGGGGCGCGCCGATGATGGCACTGGCTTTTGTGGAGAACGCCATCCGCAATAGGGTCTTCCAGCGGAAATCCGGCCCCCAGACCACGGGCAGCGCCCCACAGCGAAGCACCGCTTGTTCCATGAGCCAGCTTAGTCCGCCCTTTTTATATTCCGGGAAGCAGATCAGCACCCGCTCCCGTTTTCTCAGAAAGCGTCCCAAATGGTCCGCCAGATAGGCAATGCTGCGCTCCTGCACCGGCGCTTCCATGCTTCTTCTCACGATTTCCCTGTATGCACTGCGATCCATTGGCCATCACTTCCCATTTCCCAATTTATGGATATTATACACAACAATCTCTGAAGATTGCAACAGTTATTTTTCGTTTTTTCACAAATTTTTTCCCGCTTATCAAGGAAGCGGCCGCAGCTTACGCTGCGGCCCGAATCACACTTTGCTTTTCAGCCATTCGATCATGGCGCTTCTGCCTTCTTCGGTCATAGGAAAGGTTTCCTCCCCCTCCATGGTGCTTTTTTCGTAGCAGTACAGGCCGTGCCAGTACTCCACAAAAATCGTACTCTGCCCGAAATCCACCTCTTTCGCCGTAGCCATCACCACATTGGGCTTTGCCCGGAAGCGGAATAGGCCCAAGGAGCCGGTAAAAATATTGTTCATGGCAAAGGTGTGCAGCGTCGGAATAAACAGTTCTGCCATGGCTTACTCCCTGGTCAGCGCTTCCATCTCGTCCAGCAGCTCTCCGAAAAGCTGCAGGGCATTGTTCACAGGCTCGGGGCTGGTCATGTCCACACCGGCGCCCTTCAGCAGGTCGATGGGAGACTTGGAGCAGCCGCCGGACAGGAAGCCCAGGTAATCCTTCACGGCCGGCTCCCCTTCCTTCAAAATCCGGCGGGACAGGGCAATGGCTGCGGAATAGCCGGTGGCGTATTGGAACACATAATAGTTGTAATAGAAATGGGGAATCCGTGCCCACTCCATGGCGATACGGTCATCCACCACCATGTCGGGGCCAAAGTACATCTCGTTCAGCCGCTTATATTCGGCGCAAAGGACATCGGCGGTAAGCGTCTGCCCCCCAGCTACCATCTGACCGATATTCAGCTCAAATTCCGCAAACATAGTCTGCCGGTACAGCGTTCCTTTGAACTGCTCCAGGAAGTGGTTGATAAAATATGCCCGTTCCCGCTTGTCCGTCGTCTTGCCCAGCAGGTATTCCATCAGCAGGGCTTCATTACAGGTGGAGGCCACCTCGGCCACAAAAAGCACATAGTCCGCGTCAATGGGGTTCTGATGCTTGTTGGACAGATAGGAGTGGAGGGCGTGGCCCATTTCATGGGCCAGGGTAAACTGGCTGTCAAGAGACCCATTGTAATTCATCAGCACAAAGGGATGAACCGCGGCACCAGCGGAATAGGCACCGCTTCTCTTGCCCAGATTCTGATAAACGTCCACCCAACGGTTTTCAAAGCCCTCCTTTAAAATCGCGCGGTAGTCCTCTCCCAAAGGATACAGGGCGTCGTAAACCGTCTGTTTTGCTTCGGCATAGGGAATATCCCTGTTCACATCCGCCAGCAGCGGGGTGTAGATATCGTAGAAATGCAGTTCCTCCACGCCCAGCAGCTTTTTTCGCAGGCGGACGTAGCGGTGCATCTTATCCAGATTCTGGTGGACCGCTTCTATCAGGTTTCGATAAACGGAAACAGGAACATTGCTGCCATCCAAAGAGGCCTCCAAGGCATTCTCATATTTCCGGGCCTCGGCAAAAAATTTCAGCTGCTTGTTTTGCGCGTTCAATATGGCGGCGGTGGTGTTCTTGAAGCTTGCAAATCCGTCATAGAAGTTTTCGTAGGCACTGCGGCGCAGATCCCGGTCGGGGCTTTCTTCCAGGCTGACAAAGGTGCCCTGGGTCAGGGGATGTTTCTTCCCTGCCCCATCTACGGCATCGGGGAATGTCATGTCCGCATCGACAAAAGAGCCGAAAATGGTATCCGGCGCCTGGGACATTTCCCCCGCCGCAGCCAGCAGCTTTTCCTCGGCGGCAGACAGGGTATGTGCCTTGCGGCGGCGCAGATTGGTCAGATACCGGCGGTAACGCTCCAGGCCGGGACAGGCAGCGTAAAAGCCCTCCAGGACCTCGTCGGGAATCGCCATGATCTCCGGTGTGTCAAAGCTGCACGCGGCCCCCAGGGCCACGACCACGCTCATGAATTTTCCGGTCATGGCCTGATAGGCGGCATTGCGGGTATCCTCATCGGCCCTGCGCATGCAGTAGTTGCCTAGCAGCTCCGCTTTTGCATTGACCTGCTCCATTTTTTCCAGATACGCCCGCAATGTCTGACCGTCCTGCCCGAGCCTGCCTGCAAAAGAGGCCAAAGCGCTCTGGTCCTCCGCCAGCGTCGCCAGCTCCTGTTCCCAGGCTTCATCGGTGGCATACAGGTCCTCAATGGCCCATTTATCTTCCGCAGGGATTTCCTCGCGGCTGCGGATTTTCTTGGTTTCGTTCATATGATCCCTCCTGGTCAATCTTCGTCAACACAGGGCGGAAGCCTCCGCCCTGCATGATGCTTTTCTTTATTATACCACGGGAATGAAAAAAAGCAACGGCCCTTGCAATTATTGGAAAATTATGATACAGTAAGCGCCGGTGATAAAATATGAAGAAACAACTCCGCGGCAGTCTCAGCCTGCTGCTGGCAACCGTCATTTGGGGCTTTGCCTTTATCGCCCAGAGCGTGGGCATGGACCTCATCGGCCCCTTTACCTTTCAGGCCGTGCGCTGCTTTTTGGCCGTGCTGTTTCTGATCCCCTGCGCTTTCGTATTGGACGCCGGAAAGTGCGGCTTCCGGGAATCCTTGGAAAAATGGAAAAATCCCACGCTGTGGAAGGTCGGCGCCATCTGCGGCTGCGCCCTGTTCGTGGCGGCCAGCCTGCAGCAGATCGGCCTGGTATATACGGACGCAGGCAAGGCAGGCTTTATCACTGCCATGTATATCGTGCTGGTTCCGGTACTGGGGCTGTTTCTGAAACGCAAACCCCCAAAAACCGCGGCGGTCAGCGTGGCGCTGGCTGTGGTGGGGCTGTATCTGCTCAGCTGTATGGGCGTTTCGCAGATCAACAAGGGAGACCTGTGCCTGATGGGCTGCGCCCTGGCCTTTGCGGTTCAGATCAACTGCATCGACCGTCTTGCGGGAGACCTTGACGGCCTGCGCCTAAACTGCGTACAGAGCCTGGTGGTGGCCCTGCTTTCCGTCCCCTTCCTGGCCATGACGGAAACGGTGAACGTCCAGAACATCCTGAGCTGCTGGCTGCCCCTGTGCTTTGCGGGAATTCTCTCCATGGGCGTTGCCTATACCCTGCAGATTGTCGGCCAGAAGGAACTGGAACCTACCACCGCCGCGTTGATCATGAGCCTGGAATCCGTCTTTGCCGCATTGGGCGGCTGGCTGGTCCTGAACGAAACCATGACAGCCTGGGAGCTGGCCGGCTGCGTGCTGGTATTCGCGGGGGTGATTCTGTCACAGGTGCCGGTAAAGGCAAACCGCGAAAAATAATGTTCTAAAATAATGTATATGCCGCAGGAATCAATAACGCGGAAATTATAGGTGTAATAAGTATGAAAACTTTATATGTATCCGATTTGGACGGAACATTATTAAGAAACAATGAGAGAACTTCAGACTTTACAAACAGTGTGATAAATAATCTGACGGAACGAGGGATGATTTTTTCCTATGCAACCGCTCGGTCTTTGATAACCGCTAAAAAAGCAACGAAGGGAATCGCTGCCAAAATTCCACTGATTGTATACAACGGAGCGTTTATAATGGATAATGCAACGGAAAATATCCTGATTGCAAACTATTTTGACGCTTCGGTGTATGAGATGTTAGATGATCTGTTTGAAAATAACGTTTATCCCATAGTGTATGCATATATTGACGGAAAAGAGAAATTTTCATTTGTGCCTGAATTGTGTGCAGCGGGAATGCAGAAATTTCTTGACAGCAGAAAAGGGGATGTTCGTACCAATGCAGTAAACTCAGCCGCTGATTTGAAATCAGGGAACCTTTTCTATATCACTTGCATAGATGCGCCTCAAAAACTTAGACCATTGTATGAGAAATATAAGAGCGTATTTCATTGTGTCTATCAGACAGATATATATACAAACGAACAATGGCTGGAGATTATGCCCTTAAATGCCTCCAAAGCAAATGCAATTAGGCAATTAAAGTCATTATTGGGATGTGAAAAAATAGTTGCCTTTGGCGACGGGAAAAATGATATTGATATGTTCGAATTGGCTGATGAAAGCTATGCAGTTGAAAACGCTCATGAAGATTTAAGGAAATACGCTACTGATATTATTTTATCTAACGAGGAAGATGGCGTTGCGCAGTGGCTTGCCCGTAATTTTATAATATAAACACATCTATTTTGTGATGCAAAAACAGGAGGCTGCAAGCCTCCTGTCAGGCTGTCGATAAACCCTCTGGCGCGGGAGCGCCCAAGGCTCCCTTGTGCAAAGGGAGCTGTCACGCGAGCAGCGTGACTGAGGGATTGACGCGGTAAAATGTTTCCTTTTCGCCGAAGTCTAATGCAAATTCGTAACATTCCACTGCACAATCCCTCCGAGGCGGCTTGCGCCGCCCCACCTCAGCGCAAGGCACTCCCTTCGGTCGCCTTTGCACAAGGGAGGCTTTGGTGCAATGCAAATTGGTAAACTTCTACGTTTGAAATTACTCTTTCGACACTCTGAAAAAAGGGGCTGCACTGCAGCCTCTTTTTTGATATCAGTGTCCGATTAAATCCACTGCATCAGAATCTTCTGCTGCTGCACTGGCGTTCATCGTTGATGTCGTAAATTTCGATTTTGTTCCCAACAATATAGCGGTGCTGGTATTTCAGATACAGGTCCCGTTCGCTGTAGTATTCCGTGTTATCCGGTTCTCCGTATCTTTCCGCCAGCTCCCCGAGAGAAGGGACTGTTCGGTAATAAGCATCGTCCAGTTCTTCCAGATAGGCAATCGTTTCCGCAAAGGGAAGCTGCTCAAAAAAGGCCATATTCTCCCCGGTCAGGGACAAATATAAGGCCCGCTCCTGTGGGACGGAGAACTGATTCTCCGCCAGCCACTGCCCTTCCGGCCGAAACCGGGCGGTGTTCAGATGCCGCTTTCCCCGTTGTCCGAGCGCGGTATAATCCTCGTGACGGAATCTGACTCTGTTCAGGCTGATTCCTCTTCCCTCCTGGTGAGGGATAAAGCAGAAAAGCCTGCTTAATGAAAAGTGCTCCAATTCCTCTATCAAGCCATCCGCTTGTCCCGCGTTTTCCCGGGTCAGCGGGATGCCAACCTCCACGGCCAGCCCAAGGGCGTTGGCCTGGCAGAGGATATCCAGCAGGAAGTCAAAATCCCCCGGACGGGCCGCAAAGCGGTCATGATATTCCCGCGTTCCGTAAAACGTCAGGTCGATCAGTTCCACGCCATGGGCCTGGACACCGGACAGAAAGCTTCGTATCTGCGCAGGGTCACGGAATTTCATTCCGTCAAGCTGCAGGAACCTCCCCGTGGGAGAACCGATTTCGTTCATAAAATCAATGGCCTCCAGCAGCCTGGGGTGCTCCATGGAGTAACCAAAGCCGAATGTCAGCATAAGTTCAGGCCTGTTCTCCCGCACCTAGCGGTAAAACCGCCGCGCATAGCTTACGCTCCGCGCATACTCCACCCCAGACAATTTCCCATTCCAGGACAGAAGGCAATAGCGGCAGCGGTTTTCACAGGGGACACACAGGTTCATGATGTTGACGGATGTGGTTTTCACGGTTTTCCTCCCTTCACAGACAGCACGCCATCCGGATCCCACCGGATGGCGTGAAAAAATTTCAAATTTCCTGCCGGCCCTCCAGCGCCCGGGACAGGGTAACCTCGTCGGCGTATTCCAGCTGGCTTCCCACCGGAACCCCGTAGGCCAGACGGGTGACCTTGACTTCCATGGGCCTGAGCAGCCGGGAAATGTACATGGCCGTGGCCTCTCCTTCGGTGTCGGGGTTGGTGGCCATGATGACCTCACTGACCTCCCCGGTGCCCACGCGCTTCAAAAGCTCCTTGATTTTGATGTCGTCCTGGGTCACATGGTTCAGCGGGGAGATAACGCCGTGGAGCACATGGTAGACCCCCCGGAACTCCCGGGAGCGCTCCATGGCAATGACATCCTTCGGCTCGGCCACCACGCAGATAAGGCTCCTGTCACGGCTCTCATCGTCGCAGATGGGGCACAGCTCCCGGTCCGTCAAATTCTGGCACATCGGACAGGTGTGAACGGCCTTCTTCGCTTCCAGAATGGCTGCGGCGAATTCCTCCGCCTCCTCAAGGGGCAGGCTCAGCACATGGAAGGCAAGCCTCTGGGCGGTCTTGCCGCCGATGCCGGGAAGCCGGGCAAACTGGTCCGTCAGATTCTGCAATGCAGCGGGAAAAAACTGCATGACGCCTCCTTAGAACAGGCCGCCCAGGTTCAGGCCGCCGGTGAGACGGGACATGTTGTTGGCGGCCTCGGCATCCGCCGCCCGCATGGCTTCGTTGACAGCGGCGATCACCATATCCTGCAGCATTTCCACATCCTCGGGGTCCACCGCCTCGGGGTTGATCTCCATACTGACCAGCTCATGCTTGCCGTTGACCGTGGCAGCCACCATGCCGCCGCCTGCCTTGGCCGTGAAGGTCTTGGCCTCCTGCTCCTGCTGCATGCGCAGCATCTCCTGCTGCATCTTCTGGGCCTGCTTCAGCATCGCAGACTGATTCATTCCACCGCCGGGCATACCCCGGAATCCGCCTTTTGCCATTGTTCATTCTCCTATCTTAATTGTTTTTTATTTTTACAATATCCCTGTGCGCCCTGCCGAAGTTCATCAGCTGCTCCATCCGGGGATTTCCCGCGGGCCGCGCGGACAAGTCCACTGCCACGGCCTGAACCGGCTTTCCCAGTATGGCGCCGGCCTTCCGGGAAACCACTTCCAGGATGTCCGCCTTGTCGATGGTCTCGGCAATGAAGGTATTGCTGCACCGCAATTCCAGTCTGCCCCCTGTCAGCACCCCCTGGACGGGGGCATTGGGAGACGCCGTGAAGAAGCCGAACGCGGGAGGCTTCAATTCCTTCCGAACCGCGCCGCACAGGTCCGACCAGAAGCCCATGGGGGCTTCGCTCTGCGCAGGTGCGGGAGGCTCCTCCGCCAGGGGCGGCGCGTCCTCGTCCGCCGGAAGCGGCGGACGGTCATCGTCATAATCCTCCTCCGCCGGGGCAGGCGCCGCTTTGGCAGGCTTGGCCGCCACAAAGCTGCCGCTTTTCAGCTGTTCTTCCAACCGGGTCAGGCGGGCATTCAATGCTTTGGCATCCAGGCTTAGCTCCGGTTGACATAATTCAAGGATGCACAGCTCCGCATCCATCCGCCGGCTGGCGCTGCGGGTAAATCCGGCAAGGGTCGCCTGAATCAAATTCATCATGCGCACCAGTTCGGCGCTGGAAAGCTGCTTCGTCAGCTCCAACGCCTCCTTATCGGAAGCCACGCCGGACAGCATGGCGATCCCCCCATTGCCCGCCGTTTTTATCACCAGCAGGTCCCGGGTCAGGCAGGCCATTTCATCCAGCATGGCGCTTAAATCCTTGCCCTCGGTATAGAGCCGGTTGAACAGCTCCAGGGCACTTTTGGTATCATGATTGGCAATGTAGCCCATCATCTCGCCGCATTTCTGCTCCCCGGCAATGCCCAGGCAGGCGTATACCCGCTCCGCCGTCAGCTCCCCGGTGGAAGCGGAGGCGCACTGGTCCAGCAGGCTCAGACCGTCGCGCATGCCGCCGTCGGCCAGCCGGGCCAGAACCCGGGCTGCTCCGTCATCCAGATCGATATTCTCCTGATAGGCCACATACTGCAGCCTCGCGGCGATGTCCTCCTGGCTGATGCGCCGAAAGGAAAACCGCTGGCACCGGGAAAGAATGGTCGCCGGAACCTTGTGCAGCTCCGTGGTCGCCAGAATGAACAGCAGATGCTCCGGCGGCTCCTCGATGATTTTCAGCAGCGCGTTGAAGGCGGAAATGGACAGCATGTGAACCTCGTCGATGATATACACACGCATTTTCACCTGGGACGGCGTATAAATGGCGTCGTCCCGCAGGTCACGGACGTTGTCCACGCCGTTGTTGGAGGCGGCGTCGATTTCCAGCACGTCCATGCAGGAACCGGAGTCAATGGCCCTGCAGGCTTCACAGCAGTTGCAGGGATTGCCGTTGTCCGGGTTCAGGCAGTTCACCGCCTTCGCCAGGATCTTGGCGCAGCTGGTTTTGCCCGTTCCCCGGGAACCGGTGAACAGGTAGGCATGGCTCATTTTTCCGGTGATGAGCTGGGTTTTCAGCGTCTGGGTAACCGCCGCCTGTCCCGAGACGTCGTCAAAGGTCTGGGGGCGGTATTTCCGGTATAGAGCTTGGTAAGCGGACATAACACCCCTCCTTTCCCGGGAATTGAAAATGGAAAGTTGAAAATGGAAAATTACTGCTTCATGGTCTTGATGATTGCTACCAGTATCTTTTCCAGTTCAACACAGTCATAATAGATGGACGCAAACTCAGGTGCCGTAAGGTAGTCTGATTCTTTCAGCAAACGGATCCAATACTTGGTTTCTGCGGTTTCCTTCAAGGCAATACTCAATTTTGAAAGAAAATCTGCCCGGCTTTGTGCCTGCTGGGACTCCGCAACGTTTGCGCCAATGCTGGTACCTGAACGAAGCAGCTGCTTAGACAAAACAAATTCCCGTTTCTGCGAATACAAATGCTTATACAGTCTCACAAGCCGTATTGCAAATTGAAAACTTTTCTCCTCAATAGCATTGTCCATAAATTTTCAACTTTCCATTTTCAATTTTCAATTGAAAAACGACCGGCTCATAACAAGATCGCACACCCACATTTGAACGGGCTGCGCATCCGAACCTTAGCAGTTAGCTCAAGAACGGCAACCTCGCGGCACACGGGAAGGTCCGCTTAATGCTGCTTGGTTCCCCACCTGACATGGTTCACGGGATCCCGTTGCGCAAGACCAATCTCTCAACACCACTTACGCAGGTCAGACAATACGCAAGACTCGTCCGGGTGTGGGAATTCATCCCTGCTGTAGCGGATTGCAGGTACAGGGCACCGCTATCTCCCCGACTAGTGCGACCTTGTTATAAGCCGGTCGGCCTTATACAAGGTTTCTTTATTTACTTAGGCCAGCTTGGCTTCAATAAAATCCGCCAATTCCTGGAAGGTGGTGATCTTCTGATTTTCCACATCCAGTTCCACGCCCAGCTCCGTCTCCAGGTCCATGATCATTTCGACAACATCCAAAGAATCGATGCCCAAACTCTCAAAGGTGGAATCGGGGCTGATATCGGCCGCATCCAGTTCCAGCTGCCTTGCGGCGTAACTCACAAGTTTCTCGTACATAGATAAGTCCTCCTTAAATAGTCTCTCAAGCACTATCCATGGATTATTTTAGTACAGGTTGGCAGTTTTGTCAATGCTTGATTTCACAGCTGCGGAGCTTCCCGCCGCGTATCCCGTTGCCCAGGCGATTTGAAGGTTAAATCCGCCGGTGTAGGCGTCGCAGTCGATGATCTCCCCCGCAAAATACAGCTTTTCCACTTTTTTCGACTCCATGGTTTTGGGATCGATCTCGGATACCTTCACACCGCCGCTGGTGATGATGGCCTCGGCCACCGGACGTTTGCCGGTGATCTCCAGAGGAAACGCTTTCAGCAGCTCCACCAGGCTCCGCCGTTTCTGCTTCGTCAGGGAATTGGCCTGCATACCTGGATCAATCTCCAGCCGCCGCAGTACGATGGGGATCATAGAGCGGGGCAGAAGATCGGTCAGGGCATTTTCCATAGTCCGGTTCTGGTACATATCCAGGTCCCGCAAGATCCGGCCGTCCAGCTTTCCTTCCTCCAGGGCCGGTTTCAGGTCGATGACCAGGCGGCACCCTTCTCCCTTCAGATGGCAGCTTGCACTCAGCACCGTGGGACCGGAGACACCGAAATGGGTAAACAGCAGCTCCCCAAAATCCTTATACAACACCTTTCCCTTGGCATTCAGGAGCCTGACCCCCACATTGCGCAGAGAAAGGCCCTGCATATCAGGGCAGTCGCTTCCCGCGATTTCCAGGGGAACAAGACTTCCTTCGGTGGGCACAATGGTGTGCCCCAACTCTGCCGCCATGGCATAACCGTCGCCAGTGGAGCCGGTGGCCGGGTAGGATACGCCGCCTGTGGCAAGAACCACCCAGCCGGCAAAGCAGCTGCCCTCCTGGGTTTCTACCCCGGTAACATGCCCGTCTTTTGTCAAAATATGCTTGACCCTGGCGGTCTTTACCGTCACATGCCGGCGGCGAAGCTCCTCCGTCAGGCACTCCAGGACGGACCGGGACTTGTCCGTTACGGGAAAGACCCGGTTGCCGCGCTCCGTTTTCAGACCGCAGCCCCGCTGCTCGAAAAACGCCTTCGTTTTTTCCGGGGGAAAGGCTGTCATGGCGCTGTATAGGAAGCGGCCGTTCCGGGGTACGTTTTGCAAGACCTCCTGGGCAGAGCAGTCATTTGTCACATTGCAGCGGCCTTTTCCGGTGATGAGCAATTTTCTGCCCAAACGTTCATTGCGTTCCAGCAGAAGCACCCGGTCTCCCTTCTCCGCCGCCGCGATGGCAGCAAACATTCCCGCCGGACCGCCGCCAATTACGATGCCGTCAAATCCGCTCATTTTTCAGCCTGCTTTTCGTAGACATCATACTCATCCCAGATACGCTCCAGATTGGCAAAGGTCTGAGACAGTTCCTTTTCCCGCTTGGAAGCCACTGCCACGATCAGGGCATTGACAATGCTCAGCGGTGCCACCAGGGAATCCACCAGGGACACCATATCGCTTTTGGCTACCAGTACATGGTCACTGTTGCTGCCCAGGGGGGACAGCCTGTTGTCGGTGATGCCGATGACGGTAGCACCGGCGGAGCGGCAATACTGGGCACCCTTGGTGGTGGAGGAGGAATAGCGGGGGAAGGAAAAGGCAATAACCACATCCCCGGAATTCACCCCGACGATCTTTTCAAACATCTCTACGGTGCTGAAACCGGAGATCACATGGACATTATTGAACATATAGTTCAGATAATACCCCAAAAAGTTGGCCAGCGGCGCAACGGAGCGGACCCCCAGAATATACACCCGCTTGGCCTTCAAAATGGCGTTCACCGCGGCCCGGAATTCGTCGCGGTTCAGAATTTCCCCGGTCTGCCGCAGCTTTTCCATGTCGGAATGGAGCACCATGGATACCACATCCTGGTCGCCAAAGCGGTTGTTCGCCACCTCGATCCGCTGGACGGAGGTCAGGCGGTTGAGCACCGTTTCCTGCATGGCCTTCTGCATACTGGGGTATCCATCGAAGCCTAGTTCCACGGCAAACCGGACAACGGTGGATTCGGAGACGCCGACCGTCTTTCCCAAACGGTTGGCAGTCATAAAAGCCGCCTTGTCATAGGCCTCGGTAATATAACGCGCAATGCGTCTCTGTCCTTTGGAAAAGGTCGGTTCCTTTTCCTGTAAAATCGACAAAATATCGTAACTCATAGCTGCCTCCCTGCATGATGCAGTCTTTCATTCATAGCAACACCTATAGTAGCAAAAGACGCCGTATTTTGCAAGGGAAACCTTTTGTTCATGCAGAATTTTTTCCGCAGACATAATTCAGGACGCCGGACTTTTTGAATTTACCCTTTCTCTTCGCACAGGTTTTTTACTTCTTCCTCCGTTAAATACCGCCATTTCCCCAGGGGAAGGCTGCCCAGAATAAGGCTTCCCTCACGGATGCGGCGCAGGCGGGTGCAGCGCATCCCTGCGGCATCGCACATACGCCTCACCTGGCGGTTGCGGCCCTCGTAGATGGTGACCCGGAATTTTGCCTTTTCCCCCTCCGCTTTCAGAATCTCCACCTCCGGCGGACGGATGGTATAGCCGTCCAGCGCAATGGGCTTTGCCAGCAGGGTTTCCGCGCCGGGGACATAGCCCGCCACCCAGACATCATAGGTTTTCTTCACCTCATGCTTCGGGTGCATTAGGGCATTGGCAAAGGCCCCGTCGTTGGTAAACAGCAGCAGGCCCTCGGAGTCCATATCCAGCCGGCCCACGGGATAGACCCGGGTGCCGCAGTCCTCCACCAGCCGGGCAGCGTTTGGGCGGCCCTTTTCATCAGAGAGGGTGGTGACATAGCCCCGGGGCTTATTCAATAAGATGTACACATGCTTTTCCCGGCCGGGCAGGGGCCGGCCGTTTATGCGGATCTCCTCCGTATCCGGGTCGGCGGAATCCCCTAAGGAAGCGGGGATTCCCCCTACCGTGACCAGACCCTTTTGAATCATCTCTTCCGCCTTGCGCCGGGAGGCGACCCCCCGGGCAGAGAGAATTTTTTGCAGACGTTCCCGCATGGGGTGCCTCCTTTCCCGCCGCAGTGCATATACGGCGGTTCTTCTCCATTTTACGGCGTCCGGAATCCCACTATCGGGTCCGGCCGCACAGTTTCTGCCAAAAGCTCTTTTCTTCCGTGGGCGTCTGCTCGATGGTGGCGCCATAAACCACGGGTACTTTTCCCACGGCCTTGCCCTCAATCAACACATAGGCAACGCCTGCGTCGGCGCCCTCTACCGCCGGAGCGTAGACGAAGCCCGGGCCGGGCAGCGCCAGCTGGGGATGCTCCTCCGGGGCGGTGGCATAGTCAAAATTCTGGGCCGCCAGCACCCGCACCCGGCAATTTTCGCCCCCCGCCACTTCCAGCGTACCAACGAACTCCCCTTCCGAGACGACCCTTTGGATGGAATAACGGGAAAACCCCTCCTCCAGCAGGGTCTGATGGTCCTGCCAGTCATCGGGGTCGTCGATGGTGACGGCAATCAGCCGGCGGCCATCCCGGGTGGCGCTGGATACCAAAATCCGCCCCGCAGCCTTGGTATAGCCGGTTTTCACACCGTCGGCGCCCTCCACCCGCCACAGCAGCTTATTGTGGTTGGTCAGGTAGCGCTCCCCTGTCTTTACGTTTTTGGCGGAAACGGTTTTGTAGAAAATCGGATTTTCCATAGCATAGGCCGCAAGCCTGGCCAAATCCTTTGCCGTGGAGTAGTGCCCGGGGCTGTCCAGGCCGTTGGGGTTTTCAAAGTGGGTTCCCGTCAGCCCGAGGACCCGGGCCTTGTCGTTCATAAGCTCCGCAAAGCCCTCCACCGTACCGCCGCAATAGATTGCCAGCGCCACGGCGGCATCGTTTCCCGACGAGAGCATCAGGCCGTAAAGCAGTTCCTGCAAGGTCAGCACTTCCCCTTCCTTCAGATACATGGAGGAGCCTTCGATGCCCACCGCTTCCTTGGGAATGCGCATACGGTCCAGCACATTGCACCGCTCACAGATAATCAGCGCCGTCATGATTTTCGTGGTACTGGCAATCAGGCTTCGCTGGTCCGCGTTTTTTTCATAGAGAACCCGTCCGCTGACCGCGTCCAGGACATAGGCCTTCTGCGCAGAAATTGCGTTTGCCCGCAGCGGTAAAAACAGAACGGCGGCCAGCAATGCAGCCGCCGTTCCGGCGATCATTCGTTTCATCTTCCTCACCCAAGGCTATTCTGCCCAGGTTTGGAAAGGTTATTCCGCCTTTCGGTTCTTTTCCCCGCGCCGCTCCCAGATCACCAAAAGGCCCCCGAAAATCCCGGCGGCAATGCCAATCAGGCAGGCGGCCAGCACCAGCGCGCCGATCACCGTATCAAAGGCCCCATTACCCAGAATCCAATCCACGGCCAAAACCGCAAGGCAAACCAAAATCAGAAACATGGCCTTCAGGAGCCGCCAGACCGGTTCCATCATTTTGCCTCCTTCTTGGCGTCCAGATAAGAGGTCAGCTTTTCCAAAGTATCCGGCACCATTTCCACAATGCGGTCGGCCGTGGTGCTGGCAGGCTCCGCCACGGGCATCATGCGGACATTTCCGTCCTTGATGATCAAAAAGCAGATGGGCGACACCTTCACGCCGCCGCCGACACCGCCGCCGAAGGGCATCTCTCCGCCGGTGGCCTTACTGCTGGCGAAGTCGGACCCGCCGCCGCCAAAGCCCACACTGACACGGCTGACAGGGATGATGGTCACGCCGTCGGGGGTGGTAATGGGGTCGCCGATGACGGAATTTACATCCACCATCTCGCGAATTTTCTGAATGGTATTTTCCAGCATGTTGGGAAGTTTCTGGCTCATTTTGCAGCACCGCCTTTTCTTTTCTTCTGAATGGTTAAAAATTCCTTTCCCGCCCGGAAGCCATGCCGGATGGCCAGGACCAGGAGCCTGCCCAGGGTGATGGTCATATCCACCCGGGCAAATACACGGGTCTCGGAGGAAGCGAAGTCGCACTCCACCTCCATATCCCGTTTTTTGATAATGAACAGCCGTTCCAGCTGGGGAATCAGGTTTCCCAAAGCCGCCCAGGCCCGTCCGTAATTCACGGCAAGGTCACAGGGATCCCCGCCTGCCAGGATCAGCTTCAATTCCAGGTTGTTTAGCCGGAGCTTCCGGCGGAAATCCCCCAAAAAATCCAGGGCCACCTTCACAAGGGGAAAAAAATCCGTCACACTGCCACCCTTTTGCTCCGGCTTTGGGGCCTCTTCCTTGGGCGGCTGGGGCAGCTGCGGCAGGGAGGATTCCGCTTTCTGCGCTTCCGCCTTTTCGGCGGGAGCGTCCTGCTTTTTTTCTTTCTTTTCCTTCTTCGGGCGCGGAAATACCGTGTACCGGACAGGGCCAAGGAGAATCCTCACCAGCGGCCCATCCGCGCCGTAGCTGGCCCTGACACCCAGCGGCAGAAGTGCCAGCACAGTAACCACACCCAAAGCAATCAGCCAGCCCATCAGCTTTCCTCCACTTGCTGCTCCTGCGGCAGCTCCACAGGCTCTCCGAACGAGATTTTGTCAATGGAGGGCAGCTCTTCCAGAGAACTGAGTCCGAAGGTCCGCAAAAAATCCGGTGTGGTTTTATACTGAATGGGACGGCCGGGAACATTCAGCCGTCCCGCCTCCTCGATCAGCTTCTTGTTCAGCAGCGCGGCAACCGAATAGGCGCTGTCCACGCCCCGGATCTGCTCCACCATGGCCTTGGTAGCTGGCTGGTAATAGGCGATGATGGTTAGCGTCTCCAACTGAGAGGCGGAAAGCTTGGGCGGCTTTCTCGTCTCCAGAGCCTTGGTTACATAATCCGCCATTTCGCCGGAGGATACCATCTGATATCCCTTTTCCAGCTTCAGGATCCGGATGCCCCGGCGCTGGAACGCATACTGGTCCGCCAAATGATTGGCGGCCGCTTCGATTTCCGGCGGATCGGCTTCCAGGACGGCGGCAAGCCGCTGAATTTCCATGCGCTCGCCGGCGGCAAAGAGAATCGCCTCTATAGCGCGCTGCAGCTGCTCCTCTTCCATATCAGGTCATCTCCTTCCCCCGGGAATCGTCCAGCAACCGGACATTGGGGTTTTCTCCATTTACATCGTCTTCCAGCGTCACGGAGTTGGTTTTGCACAGGTCCAGAATGGCCAGGAACGTGGCCACCACCTCAGAGCGGCTCCTGTTGCCCCTAAAAAGGTTTTTCAGCCGCTCTACGCCCCGCAGAAGCAACTGGCGCAAAACCTCCGCGGCTTTTCTTCCCACAGGATACGGCTCCTTGCCCACGATCCCCTGAAAGTTCGCGGTAGGCGGAGGCAACTGGCGCTGGCTGCGCTCGGCAATGGTATCCAAAGCCCGCAGAAGGTCAACCACATCATGCTTATACCGGTAGCCCTGTTCCCGGCGGAGCGGCTCGGGGTCTTTGGTAAACAGGCAGCGGCCGATCTCATTGCGCGGCTCCAGAACGGCTACGGCCAAACGGATCTGCTCCATGGCTTCCTTCCGCTTGCGCTCCACCAGAGACTGGCGCAGCAGGTCAAGCTCGCTTTCCGCTTCCGCCTGCTCCGCCGCGGAAAGGAGCATCTTTGTCTTGATCAGCATCAGGTGGGAGGCCATAGTGATAAATTCACTGGCGATCTCCATGTCCAGACGCTTCATTTCCTCCAAATAGGCCAGGTACTGCTCCAAAATCGCGGTGATGGACACATCCTGGATCTCGATTTTATTCTTGCTCAACAGCTCAAAAATAACATCCAGAGGGCCTTCAAAATCCTCCATGACCTCACTGCGGGTATGGACGATCCCCTCCAAACGGTATTGCGGTTCTCCCATATTGGTTTCCTTTTCCTATAGCGGCAGCAACAGATTATTTAGCATTATACCATTGTTTTTGATGCGGCGCAAGTGGTTCGAAAAATTTTACCTTTCTTTCAGAAAATATTGCATTTTTCGATTTGGTGTGCTATGATAACCATAAAAGAAATCTTCTGGAGGGATGAAAAGTGGCAAAGCGTAACCGTTACCGTGAGATGGAAAGTCTGATGACCAAGATCATTTTGGGAGACGCCCTTGTATTCGTGCTATATCTGGTCTGCGCCGGACTTGGCGGAGACATCCTCAGCGTTTTGAAAGTCGTTACCGCCATTATCGCCATTTTTGGTTCCCTTTTATGCGTAGGCTGGCTGTATCTGACCGGGGAATTCTCCCGCCGGCGGAGCCTGTGGATGGTGACCGCTTTTATTTCCATCGTGATCTGCGTTGTGATATCCATCCTTCTGAATTATCCCTGTCCCGCTCCCACCGCGTAACTTAAAAATTTTAAGAGGCAACGGCTTTGGCCGCTGCCTTTTTTTCAACCGTCTCATTGCAGGGTATGCCGCAATGCAGTATAATGAGCGCAGGAGGTGTCAAATATGGCAAACGAACAGCACAAAGACTTCAACGCGATGCTCCACGACAGCAAGGACATGCCCAAATTCCAAATCATCACAGACACGAAAAGCATCGAAAAGTACGGCGGAAGCAAAATGTACTTCGCTCCGCCCCTGGACTACGACGCCGTTATGAAGCGGATCCCCTGGGGGAAGCTGACAACTGTAGGAGAGATCCGGGCCTATTTCGCATCCCAAAGCGGAGCGGACTTCACCGAGCCTATCACTGCCGGGATTTTCGTCTCCATAGCGGCCTGGGCCAGCTTCCAGCGGGAGGACAGCGAAACGCCCTATTGGCGGACACTGAAGGCGGGCGGAGAGCTGAACGAAAAATACCCCGGCGGAATCGCGGCGCAAAGGGAAAAGCTGGAGGCCGAGGGGCATACGGTCATACAAAAGGGGCGGAAAAATTTCCGTTTCTATGTAAAGGACTACGAAAAAGCCCTTTTTCCCCTTGCAGAAAACGGGGGCTGAGTTTCAGCCCCCGTTTCTCAGCGGTAGAAGGAGTTTCCGCCGATGAATTCCCGCACCAGGCTGGTGGGAGGAATCTCATCGTCCACATCGGCCTCCTGAACATAATTGAGCACCTTGACAATGCCGCACACTTCATCATACCATTCGTCCTCCGGCTGCACCGCCTTGAGCAGGGGGAAAATATGCTTTTTCAGCACCGCCAGCTCGTAGAGGGTGGAGCTGTTGAAGATCACATCCGCGTTCTCCTGATAAGGGAAAATCCAACGGGTTTCCCCACGGCGGACAGACTCCCACATGGAGATGGTTCTCTGTACGGAGGAACCCCGGGTCTCATAATCCCGGACAATGCGCCGCAGCAGCCGCAGATAGCTGGTGGGGATGCGGTTGTGGTCATCCAGGTTCAGCGGCAGCAGGGGGCTGACATAGAGCCTGAAAATCAGGCTCCCATCCACATTTTCAGGAAGCATGGCAGGATTCAGGCCATGCAGGCCCTCCACGATAATGACGGAATCCGGGTACAGCCGCAGCTTGTGTCCCCGCCACTCCCGGCGGCCCGTCAGGAAATTGAAGCTGGGCAGCTCCACCTCTTTTCCCGCCAGAAGGTCCGCCATATCCTGCCGGAACTGCGCGCAGTCAATGGTATTGATGTGCTCCAAATCCAGCTTTCCATCCGGGCCGGGGGCAATTTTGTCCCGGTCAATGTAGTAATCGTCCAGACTCATCAGCACGGGCTTTTTTCCGTGGACACGAAGCTGGGTGGCCAGGCGGTTGGCAGAGGTGGTCTTTCCCGAGGAACTGGGTCCCGCCAGCATCACGGCCTTTGCCCCCCGCTGGCACACCAGGTCGGCAACCTGGGAATAGCGCTTTTCATGGAGGGCCTCATTGACCCGGATCAGCTCCCGGATGCGGCCGGATGTGGTCAGGCCGTTCAGGTCCGCCACCGTCTCGCATTCCATCAGGCTGCACCAGCGCTCCCCCTCGGTAAACACGGAGAAGAAATTGGGCATGGCGGGAACCTTTGCGCAGATCTCGGGATTTTGATCGTCGGGGTAGACGAAGATGAAGCCCCCGTCCGCAGGCAGGATATTCCACACCGTCAGGTAGCCGGTGGAGGGCATCATCTCTCCATAATAGTAATCGGCGAAATCCCCGTAGGCATATTCGTCAAAATAGTCCAGCTTCCGCCAGGAAAGAAGCCTTGCTTTGTCCAGCTGGCCGTCCTTTGTAAAGTGGTCAATGGCGCTTTCCAGGGAAACCCGGCTGCGGATCAGTGGAATGTCCTCCGCCACCAGCCGGGCGACCCGTTCTCTCAGGACCCCGGCGGAAAAGTCCGCCGCGCCGCTGACGCTGATATAGACACTGTCGCCCAACGTGCAGTTCATTTTGGCCCTTGCCTCTGGCCACAGCTGGCGGATCGCCAGGAAAATGACAAACTGGGCGGTACGGCTGTAGCACTCCTTCCCCGCCGGGTCCACATAGCGCAGCAGGCGCACTTCCCCGTTGGATGCGGCCATGGCACGGCGCATGGAAGGACGGTCAGTTCCATTATCCTTCCGGCGCAGGGGGATATAATTCAAGGTAAAGACCTCGCCCGCGATTTTGGCGGCCAGAGGGCGGTCGGACAGGGTATTCCCCGCCAGATCAAGCTGCTTCACCAAATCCAGCAGGCTCTGTTCCGGTTGTGTCTCAATTCGACGCCCATCGATAAATAAATACACAAAAGCACCTCCTTAGGGGAATTGCACAAAACGTGTGCTATATTATAGCACACGTTTATACTTTTTGCAAGCCAAATTTACTTTGCCTTGCAGTGCCGCAGCAGAAGATACCCCGCGATGCCAACGATCAGCAGTGCTGCTGTTACCACCGACACCATCCAGGAAGGAGTGGTGACAAAAAACGCCGTAGGGCCGTCCGCGCCGCCGATAATGCCGATCGCAGCAGAAAGGTCCGCCGATGCCCGGTACAGAATGTACCTGCCAACCAGCGCTATGATACCGTCATACAAAATCTGGGCGGCCGCAACCACCGCCAGTCCGAGGAACAAGAACCGCCAGGGGCTTTTCCGGTAGGCAAATTCCTTCATCTGCTCGTTGAGGTCCGCCGCCGCCTTTCGGGCATCTCCCAATTCCGCGTAAATCTCCTCATCCGTACGGCCGGCTTCCCGGCGGGCGGCAATGGAACTGAGGAAGTCGCTCATGACCCTGGCCTTCACCGCCCGGGGCAGGTTCAGACGCCGCTCAACGGCATTGGTGTATTTCTTCATTTTCTTTTCCGCATCCGTCATTGGTCCCTGTCTCCCTTCAAAAATATGTTGACGGTTTCCTCAAATTCCCGCCAGACAAGCTGCCGGCGGAGATTTTCCTCCCGGCCTGCCTGGGTGGCCTCATAGATTTTCTTCGGTGCTGTCCTCCCCTGTCCCTGGGACCATTTCGCCAGGATCATGCCGTCGTCCTCCAGCCGGTAGAGGATGGGATAGAGGGTCCCCTCCTTCAGGGAGAAGCGCCCTCCGGACGTCTCCTTCAGCCTGGACAGCAGCTCATAGCCATAAGTGGCCTGGGCACAGACCAGCTTCAGCACCAGCATTTCCAGCACGCCTTTTTTCAGCTGCTGGGCAAATCGGTCTTCCATCAGTCCTTCTCCTTTGCTTTGTACTTTGCATTGCTAAGTATTTGTAGTATAGTACAACCATTCCGTTTTGTCAAGCGTGAAATCCATAAAACCGCTAAATTCTGAAATTGGCTTATTGGCTTAACGCAGCAAGACCGGCTTGCAGCGCGCCAAAGGCTCCCTTGTGCAAAGGCGACCGAAGAGAGTGCCTTGCGCTGAGCTGTCACGCGAGCAGCGTGACTGAGGGATTGTCGCGGTAAAATGTTGCCTTTTTGCCGAAGTCCAATGCGAATTCGTAACGTTTCACTGCACAATCCCTCCGAGGCGGCTTGCGCCGCCCCACCTCCCTTTGCACAAGGGAGGCTTTGGTGCGGTGCAAATTGGTAAACTTCTACGTTTGAACTTACTTTTTCGACACTCTGCGGCGGCAGCATATTCTGCTACCGCCTTCGGCTGGGCCTGTGACTGGCTCAATATTCTTTTCGTTTGAATATGCCCACCGTGACCGGGTAGGACAGGGCAAACGCCAACAGCGGGCATACCAGCAAAACAAGGTTTCCAAGCAAAATTCCGATGACTCCCGGATCAAACAGTTCATTGCATACACTGATGATCACAAAATCAAACCCAAACGCGCAGAGCAGGGCGATTACCAAAAGCACCTCGCACCGTTCCTCCCCGCCCAAATAAAACAGTGGAAGGAAAAGCGCGCCCAAGAAAAGGCTGATGCTGATTCCCATCGTAAACAGGGACAGAATATCAATGGGAAAATCAAATGCACATCCATGCAGAAGCGTCGATAACCCAATTTCTATTCCGCCGAAGGCCGTTCCCGCCAGCATCCAGATGATCTGATTCCAAAACAGGCTTTTTACGATGTCCGCCCGTTTTACAGGCAGCGTCAGCTTGTATTTCCCCCATTTGGAACCGAATCCGTTTTTCGCGACGAAAATCCCATTCACGGAAAATCCAATGATTCCGATCAGCACATAGCCGATCTGCAGACTTTGGCTGACAACGGCAACCGAAAAGATTCCAAATACCAGCATGAAAATGGAAAACACCTTTGCGTTCGCGCACACAGCAAAGAAATTGTTCCTCATAAGCCCTTTCATACCCGTTCCCCCTTTACCAGCAGCAGCATGATCTCATCCACGGAAACATGGTCCACAACCGCATCCTTATATTTTCTCTGGGCCTCTTTCCCGTCGCGGACCAGCACATCGGTCTGAAAATCCCGCTTCCGGTAGGCGATCATATCCTGTGGCTCCAGGGCCAGGAACTGGCTTTCCCTGCAGCGCATAACGGCATAGCGGTATGCCAGGTCATTTTTGGACGCGGTCAAAATCAGTTTTCCGTCATGGATGAACGCAATATAATCCGCGACCTTTTCCAAATCGCTTGTGATATGGGAGGACAGCAAAATGGAGTGGTTTTCCTCCTGCACGAAATCGAGAAACACATCCAGTATCTCGTCGCGCATAATCGGATCCAGTCCACTGGTGGCCTCGTCCAAAATCAGCAGTTGCGGATGGTGGGCCAGGGCGGCCGCCATGGCCAGTTTCATGGTCATTCCTCTGGAATAGTGCTTGATCTTCTGGCCGGAAGGCAGATGAAATTCCCGCAGATAGCGTTCAAAAAGCGGCTGGTCCCATTGGGAATAGACCCCTTCCAGGATTTTCGCCAATTGCTTTGCCGTCAGATAGGCGGGAAAATTATCCCCGTCATAGACGACACCGATTTTTTCCCGCATGTCCGTGTCCGCATCCCGCATTTCCCTGCCAAACAATTTTACCGTGCCGCTATCCTTCGCGACCGTATTCAGGATACAGCCTATGGTCGTGGTTTTGCCCGCGCCATTCTCTCCCACAAACCCCAAAATCGCCCCATAGGGCAGGGAAAAAGACACATTGTCCAGACGAAAGCCCGATTTGGGAAACGCCTTGGAAACCTGCTCCAATTGTAAAATATGCTCCATGCTATTCGTCCTCCTGGTAAAATAAGGCCAGCAGCTCCGTCAGCTTTTCAAGGGGAATGCTGCTCACCCGTCCGATTTCCGCCGCCGCCTGCAAATGCGCCTCCGCAATGCGCTGCTGCTCCTCCTGATAGAATTCCTTGTTCCGGGCCGATACAAAGCTCCCCCGTCCAACGGTAGTTTCAATAAAACCGTCCCGCTGCAGATCCTCGTAGGCTTTCTGCACTGTAATGACGCTGACATGAATGGATTTGGCCAGGGCGCGCATGGAGGGGATGGACTCCCCTGCCTGCAGCTCTCCGCTCATGATCATTGCCTTTATCTGAGAGGTGATTTGCTCATAGATCGGCTTGTTGGCATTGTTGCTGATAATGATCTCCATAGCCCACCGCCTTTTCAAATTGTACTTAATGTACAAGTACATTATAACACCGCTTCTGCTGTTGTCAACCCCCGACGCAAAAAAAGAAGGCCGTTCCCAGCCAACTGGGGAACAACCATTTGCCTTGACGGCAGGAAGGCGGAGGCACGCCTCCGCCGCAGAGTGTCGAAAAAGTAAGTTGAAACGTAGAAGTTTACCAATTTGCATTGCACCAAAGCCTCCCTTGTGCAAAGGGAGGTGGGGCGGCGTAAGCCGCCTCGGAGGGATTGTGCAGTGGAATGTTACGAATTCGCATTGGACTTCGGCGAAAAGGAAACATTTTACCGCGACAATCCCTCAGTCACGCTGCTCGCGTGACAGCTCCCTTTGCACAAGGGAGCCTTGGGCGCTCCCGCGCCAGAGGGTTTATCGACAGTCTGAGGCGGAGGCACGCCTCCGCCCCGTTTCCAGTGCGTTATAGTGTAATTTTTACATGCTCTCCATCGGCGCTTTGTACCTCCACCAGATCCCAGTGCCCGTACTTCCGCTTCACCCGGTTTACTTCCGCCACGATTTTTTTCACGGCTCCCGGCGGCAGTTTCCTGCCCTCCGGACCGGCGCATTGCAGCGCCATGCGGATCACGAATCCGTTGCATACCAACCTTGTGGGAAGTGCCAGGCCGAAGTCATGGCCGCCCTCCGTTATCCGGATTTTCATTCCACCACCACTTCCACGGTATCGCCGTCGCTGGACTCCACCTCTACCAGCTTGCCGATGGCGCCCTGCTCCACCAATTCGATGATCTTCCCAAAATCCAGATTTTTCGCCGTCTCCTTGCCGCCTATGCTGGGTGCCACGTCCACCCCCAGTTCCAGACAGACCTTTACCAGGGACATGGGAATGTTTACCCTTACCCGGTCCCCGTCGGCACTGTTGACATACACCCGCAGTGTCAACTCGTCCAGGCTCCTTCGCTCGGAGACCGGCAGCATTTTCACCTCATTGGTCTTGCCGGTCAGCAGTTCGTCGGAGGTAATGCCCAATATCCTGCACAGCTGGGGTAGCAGGGAGATGTCGGGGCAGGAAATGTCGTTTTCCCATTTGCTGACAGCTTGGGAGGATACCCCCAGCCCGGAGGCCAGCTCCTCCTGGGTCATGCCCTTGTCCTTGCGGTATTTGGAGATACGGTTTCCAATGGATTCATTCATATCGGTTCGCTCCTTTTCTGTGTGTTGATGGCTTTATTGTAAGCCCTTCGGGAAGAAAAAGCCAGCAAGCAGCGGTTGAAATTTCCCAACCAAACGTAGGATTCGGTTGAAATGCCGCCCAACCGGCGGTTGGAAAGCCAAAATACAGGCAAAATCTCCGGCCTGTCAGCACAGACGGGTAAGCTCCGTTCCCTGATAATAATAGGCCAGAATTTCTTCAAACGTGCTCCCCGACACGGCCATGGCATCGGCTCCGTACTGGCTCATGCCCACCCGGTGGCCATAGCCGTGGGTGGTGATGGTGATCTCCGTATCCGTTGCCGACACGGTAAAGGCCGTGGAACGCAGGCCAAACAGGGCCCGCAGCTGGGTCCCCGTGTAGGTCCCGCCGCCAATGGTGATGGTTGCAACGCCGCCCCCACTGGTATAGGTGGCACTGCCAAACCAGGACCGGGGGGAGCCGCTTAGCCGGGTACCCAAAACATCCTGGAACACCTGGGGCGTGAAGGTCACAGTATCCATAAAGTGGGCCGCATTCTCCTCGCCGGGACTGGCCACCGCCTGCAAGTAGGGAAAATCCGTTCCCCACACCGCTGCGGCATCCTCCGTACTGCCGCCGGAGCAGGAAAAGTAAGTGGCTTCGATCAGCTCTCCCCCATAGGTCAGCACATAACCCGAGGTCGCTGTCACGGCATCACGGATTTTCGCCAATCCCTCCTGGGTCCCGCCCTGGGACAGGTAATCCGCCTCTGTCACATAGGCCTGGCAGCAGTAGGAGGACGTGCAAACACTGCCGTCGCCATGCTTTCCGCCGGTTTCATAGGCCTTTTGGGTATAGGTGCGGGCCACCACGGCCTGGGCCTTCAGAGCCTCCGGCTCGAAAGAAGCGGGCATCTCCGCCAATACCACCCCCACAAGATAGGTGTCCATATCCATTTCCTCCACACTGCCGTCGGATTTCCGCAGGCGCATGGAAAGCCCCACGGTTTCCGGAACTGTCTCCGGCACCGTCTCCTGGGCGGCGGTCTGCGCCGGAACGGGGCTTTCCGGGTTTCTGTCCAGCAACGCCACCGTGACATTCAGCAGGCTCCCCGGTACGACCATTCCCATCAACAGCGCCGTCAGAATATCCTTCCAGATCGTTTTCATTAGTAATCCCCTCCTGGAAAAATAGTAGCACGCCGGGACAGAGAAAAGCTGTCAGATTTCCGTTTCGGTAATTCCGCACAATTTTTCTTGCAAAAAACATTGGATTTCCGCCAAAATGTTTGCAAAGGCTTGACTTCATTATGGATTTATGGTACGCTTAGTAAATAATTGGCTAAGATTTGGCAATATTGGGATTGAGACGAATTTTTTGGGCGGTCCATCCCGTCCATAAGAAATAAGGAGAGAAACAAAATGCTTTTATCTGTTCTGCTGTTTGCTGTCGGCCTGGTGCTGCTCATCAAGGGCGGCGACTGGTTCGTCGACGGCGCTACGGGCATTGCCCGCCGGTTCAACCTGCCTGACATCGTTGTCGGCGCCACCGTGGTTTCCATCGGCACCACCCTGCCAGAGGTCATGGTCTCCGCTACCGGCGCCATGCTGGGACAGGGCGCTATGGCCTATGGCAACGCCATCGGCTCCATCATCTGCAACACCGCCCTGATCGCGGCCATCTCCGTAGCCGTCAATCCCGGCCCCGTGAACACCAAGTCCATGAAAATGCCCGTTATTTTCTTCTTCTGCAGCGCCGCCATCTACTGCGTGGCCGCTTACATTATGGGCGAATTCACCCGTCCCATGGGATTGATCATGCTGGTCATCTTCTTCGTCTATCTGGTCATCACTGTCCGTCAGGGCATGAAGAACCCCGACTCCGTGGAAACCGAGGAAGCGGAAGAATCCGACGGCAAGCCCAAGACCCTGGCCCAGGACCTGTTCTGGCTGATTGTGGGCGCCGCCCTGATCGCCGTAGGCGCTGACCTGCTGGTAGAGCACGGCACCAACATCGCCATTGGCCTGGGTGTTCCCGAAACCGTTATTGCCCTGACCTTCGTCGCCCTGGGCACCTCCCTGCCCGAGCTGGTCACCACCATCACCTCTCTGAAAAAAGGCCACGCCTCTCTGGGCATCGGCAACGTGATCGGCGCCAATGTCTTCAACCTGGTGCTGGTTTCCGGCGTCTCCGTCACCCTGGCTCCCTTCAAGGTGCCTGTGGGCAACCTGCTCTTCGGCCACAACGCCTCCCTGGTCATGGACATCCCCCTGATGGTGGCCGTTATGCTGCTGCTGACCGTTCCCGCCCTGGCCACCAAGAAGCTGCACCGCTGGCAGGGCATCCTGCTGCTGTGCATCTACGCGGCCTTCTGCATCTGCCAGTTTGCCCTGTGATACCCTTGCAATTGGTACGGCATAGCCTTCGGGCTGTGCCGTATTTTTTTCGTTCCGACTATCTTTTTCGGCCCCAATACCGTTATACTATTTGAAAGCGCTTTTACATGAAACAGAGAGGGGGAAAAGCCGTGGATGAGGATGCTTTCCTGATCCGCCGAATGAAAAACGGCGACGATGAAGCCATCGGGATTTTCGTGCGGAAATATTATCCCCTGATTCTCCGGTATTGCCGGGTGCATATCCGGGATTTCGGATATGCCGAGGATATGACCCAGGAAACCTTCGCCCGGTTTTTCCGTACCCTAACCCAATATCAGCATTATGGAAAGGCGGCGAACTACCTGTATGTCATCGCGGGCAACTGCTGCAAGGATTTCTACAAAAAGCACAGCGAGATTTCCCTGGAGGACCTTCCGGAGCTGGCGGATGCCGGCATGGAGGACCAGATCAGCGTCCGCTTTGCCCTGTCCCGGCTGCCGGAGGAATTCCGGGAGGTGGCGGTTTTGTTCTTCGTCCAGGGACTCCGGCAGCGGGAAATCGCGAAAATCCTGGGAATCGGCCTGCCGCTGGTAAAATACCGGGTGAAACGGGCGAAAGAAATGCTCGCCGCTTTTCTGGGAAAGGAGGAACTGTAATGGACTGGAAACAAACAATCCCCTGCAAGGAAGAAAAAATCGTGAAAACCATAGAAGCATCCAAGGCCGCCTTTTACGAAAGCGAGGCGGAAGGGCGCCTGTCCTGGCCGGAATTTCTGATGCAGCAGAGCCGCTACCTCAAAAAGCGGTGGTGGGCGCTGCAGGGAGGACTGCTCGGATTTGTGCTGTTCCTTATGCACGCCTCGGAAAGCGACTATTATATCCAGCGGAGCCTGGGTGTCGCCGCGCCCCTGTTCGTGGTCCTGATTCTTCCGGAGCTGTGGAAAAACCGCAGCTGCGGTGCCATGGAGGTGGAGTGCACCACCTTCTTTTCCCTGCGGCAGATCTACGCCGCCCGGATGGCCCTGTTTGCCGGGGTGGACCTGGTGCTTCTGAGCCTGTTTTTCTGCGGCGCTTCTTTTGTGGTCCGTATCACCTTTTGGGAAATGCTGGTGCAGTTCGTGCTGCCCTTAAATGTAGCCTGCTGCATCTGCTTCCGCTGCCTTTACAGTAAGAAAAACGGGTCGGAGGCCTTTTCCCTTCTGCTGTGCGCTGTCGGTACGGGGCTTTGGATGCAGGTCCTTCTCCATGATGCTGTGTATAACGCGGTTTCCGTTCCCATGTGGTGCCTGATGCTGGTGCTGTCCTTTGGATACCTGGCTTACTGCATCCTCCATGGCTCCAGGGAATGGGAGCAAACCTGGGAGGTTAAAGCTGTATGGAATTGAAAATAACCAAATTAACAAAAACATTTCAGGACGTAACGGCGGTAAACGGCGTGAGCTACGCCATGGGCTGCGGAGTCTACGGCCTGCTGGGGGTCAACGGCGCGGGCAAAACCACCCTGATGCGGATGCTGGCCACCCTGATCCGGCCTACCGAAGGCGCCATCACCTGGAACGGGCGGGACATTTTTGAGATGGACGGGGAATACCGGCGGCTGCTGGGATATCTGCCCCAGGATTTTGGATACTACCCGGATTTCACCGTCCAGGACTACCTGATGTATATCGCCTCCATCAAGGGCATCCGCCCGGGGGTCGCGAAGCAGCGGGTAAAGGCGCTTCTGCACCAGGTGGGGCTGGGAAAGGCCCGGAACAAGAAAATGAAGACCCTGTCCGGCGGCATGAAGCGCCGGGCGGGCATCGCCCAGGCCATGCTGAACGACCCGAAAATCCTGATCCTGGACGAGCCGACAGCGGGACTTGACCCCAGCGAGCGGATCCGCTTCCGCAATCTGATCAGCGAGCTGTCGGAGGACCGGATCGTGCTGCTGTCCACCCACATTGTTTCCGATGTGGAGTATATCGCCGGGGAGATTCTGCTGATGAAAAACGGCGAAATCACCGTCTCCGGCACATCCGGGGAACTGATTTCCTCCATGCCCCAGAAGGTCTGGCGCTGTACGGTGCCCAAGGAGAAAATCGAAGCCTGTCTCAAATCTTTCAAGGTTTCCAATGTAAAGACCGTTCCCGGCGGTGCGGAGCTGCGGATTCTCTCTCCCACCCCGCCCAGGGCAAACGCGGTACAGGAAACCGCCACATTGGAGGATGTATTCCTTCACTACTTCGGAGAAAGGGCGGGTGAAGATGATGGTGAGATTTGAACTGAAAAAGGTGCTGGGAAAGACCAGCAGCAAAATTACCCTGCTGATTTGGGCGGGACTCATCCTGATTGGGTCTCTGTTGGCCATTAACGGTGTGGAATGGACCGATGAACAGGGACAACAGCAGCAGGGCCACGCCGCTGTCATGAAGCTTCGGGAAGCCCAAAAACAGTGGTCCGGCCCCTTGGATGAGGAGACACTGACCCAGGTCATCCTGGAAAACCAGCGGATTGAGGCAACCCCGGAGGCAAACTCCCAGGATACTCAGCAACGAAACATCGCCTTTGGCTGGAAACAGGGTATCTATGAGATTTGGTGGCTGATGAACTATGCCTATGCCGATGGCTTTCAAAGCATGGACGCATACGTTGCAGACCGGGTTACGGTGGATATGGTGTCCCAGTTTTATCTCAACCGCGTAAAACTGCTGAGAGATTGGCTGTATGATGAAAGTAACGAGGCATACAGCCTGTTCAGCGAGCAGGAAAAGCAGTTTCTGCTGCAGCAGTATGAGCAAATTGAGACTCCTTTTCAATATGACTATTGGGGAGGCTGGAATCAGGCCATGTATCAATCCTTCCTGCCCATTGCCATGGGTGCGTTGGTTCTGACCTTTCTGGTAGTCGGATTTTTCTCCGACGAATTCCGTTGGAAGGCAGACGCGATCTATTTTTCCAGCCAGTACGGAAGGACAAAGGCAACTGCCGCCAAAATCAAAGCGGCGCTCCTGCTGATTACCGGACTGTACTGGCTTGGGATTGGAGTCTACACCGCCGTTATTCTTGGCTATCTGGGGGCCGACGGCGGCGGATGCCCCATCCAGATTTCTATCTGGAAGTGCTTCTATAACTGGAAAATCTGGCAGGTCTATCTGATTGCAGTGGTTCTGGGTTATATCGGCACGCTGTTCTTTGTCCTTCTGACCATGTGGGTCTCTGCAAAGACCAAATCCGCCGTATTTTCCGTAACTATCCCCTTTATTCTGATCCTGCTGCCCAGCATGCTGGAGAACCTGAGCACCTCCGTCGATAAGGTCATTGGTTTGCTCCCTGACCGGCTGCTGCAAGTTACCCAGTGCATCCGCTACTTCGATGTATATTCCATCGGCCAGAAATCCTTTGGCGCGCTTCATCTTCTCCCTTGGATCTATTTGGCGCTCATCGCCCTGTTGATTCCGGCGCTGTATCTGGAATTCCGCCGCAAGCAAATTACATAGAGATGCCGATGAAAAAAATCGTTTTATTTACCGTATTTGTCCTTCTGCTGGCGCTGCTGGGAAATCTTCTGGTGGGCAATCTGCTGCCCCGCTGGACGGTGCTGAAATTGGCAGGCATTCCCATGCCGGACTGGGTGGATGTACAGCTCATCGGTGTGGACGGCGGCTCCCGGCGGGGCGTGCCGCTGGAGGGCGTCCGGGACATCGTCATCCACTATGTGGGCAATCCCGGCACCACGGCCCAGCAAAACCGGGACTATTTTAACAGCGCCGCCTCGGAGGTCAGCGCCCACTTTGTCATCGGATTGGAGGGGGAAATCATCCAGTGTATTCCCCTGACGGAAAAAAGCTCCGCCAGCAACGACCGGAACCGGGACACCATCTCCATCGAGGTCTGCCACCCGGATGAAACCGGCAAATTTACGGACCAATCCTACGCCGCCTTAGTGAAGCTGACCGCCTGGCTGTGCGGGATTTGTTCCCTGGACAGCAGCCATGTGATTCGGCACTATGACATCACACAAAAGCAATGCCCCCTGTATTTCGTAACAGACAAGGACGCCTGGCAGCAGTTCCGCCAGGATGTGCAGGCGGCGGTCTCCGGCTCATAACCCAAAATCAGCGCCATGGAGCACAATTTCCATGGCGCTGTTCCAATTTGCGGGGTCATTCCTTATGGATGCCCGTAACGGAGAACTCCACCCATTCGGCAACATTTGTGGCATGGTCGCCGATGCGTTCAAAGTATTTCGCGATCATCAGAAGATCCAGCGTGTATCCCCCTTCCGCAGGGTTCCTGGCGATCATCCCAATCAGGCTGTCCTTGATCCGGGCGAAATAGCCGTCCACCACATCGTCGTGCAGCTGGACCGCCTTCGCCAAATCCACGTCCTGCCTGACATAGGCATCCACGCTGTCTGTGACCATGGCAATGGTTTCCTTCGCCATTTCCCGGAGCTTTGCGGATTCCCCATGGGCTTTCATATGGGGCACGATCTCCACAATATCCTCCGCCTGGTCGCCGATACGCTCCAAATCCGTGATCATTTTCAGCGCCGCCGAAATGGCCCGCAGGTCCTTCGCCACGGGCTGCTGCCGCAGCAGCAGCTTCATGCACAGATTCTCAATGGTGCGCTCTTTTTCATCGATTTCGGCGCCAACCGTGCGGACCTGCCTGTCCAGCTCCTTGTCCCATCCGGACAAGGCCTGGGCCGCCAGGGAAATGACCGTTTCGCACAAGCTTCCCATTTCGGTCAGCTCCTGATGCAGCAGCGCAAGCTGCCCCTCAAACCGCTCTCTCATCAGCCGAACCTCCCCGTCACATAGTCCTCCGTCCGCCGGTCCACCGGCCGGGAGAATACCTGCTCCGTTTCTCCATATTCCACCAGCTCTCCCAGCAGGAAAAAAGCGGTGCGGTCCGAAATCCGCAGGGCCTGCTGCATATTGTGGGTGACAATGACAATGGTATATTTTTCCTTCAGCTTCACCGCCAGCTCTTCAATTTTCAGGGTGGAGATGGGGTCCAGCGCGGAGGTTGGCTCGTCCATCAGCAGCACCGACGGTTTTACCGCCAAGGCTCTGGCAATGCACAGCCGCTGCTGCTGGCCGCCGGACAGGCCAAGGGCGTTCTTTTTCAGCCGGTCCTTGACCTCCTCCCAGATCGCCGCGTCCCGCAGGGACTCCTCCACGATTCCGTCAAGCTGCTGCCTGCCGCGCACGCCATGGGTCCTCGGGCCATAGGCCACGTTATCATAGATGCTCATGGGGAAGGGATTGGGCTTCTGAAACACCATGCCAACCTCCCGGCGCAGGCGGCTGACCTCCGCTTCAAAAATATTCTGCCCGGCATATTCCGCCCGGCCCGTGATTTTGACCCCCGGAATCAGGTCGTTCATCCGGTTCAGGGTTTTCAGAAAGGTGGATTTTCCGCAGCCCGAAGGGCCGATCAGCGCGGTGATGCTGTGCTCCGGAATGGACATGCTGATGTGCTTCAGCGCCTGGGTCTGCCCGTACCACAGGCACAGGTCGCGGACCGTTATGATTTCGTTCATTTCTTACTCCTTTGGAATTTGTTCGTGACCATCCCGGCGGCCATATTGATGGCAAATGCCAGAACCATCAATATCGCCGCAATGGCAAAAGCGGCGCCGAATTCCCCCTGCTCCTTGGCATAGACATACAGCGCAACGGTCAATGTGGCGCCGGCACTGCGCAGGCCTTCCCAAAATCCGTTGGCCGCATGGGCAAACCCGGCTGTAAACAGCAGTGCGGCGGATTCTCCCAGAATGCGCCCCACGGACAAGATGCAGCCGGTGACCACGCCGTCCACACAGCCGGGCAGAACCACGGTGCGGATGACACGCCACTTCCCTGCCCCCAAACCAAACGCGCCCTCCCGGTAGGACTGGGGCACGGTTTTCAGGCTCTCCTGGGTATT
Source organism: Eubacteriales bacterium (assembly GCA_030533415.1). Classification (GTDB taxonomy): domain Bacteria; phylum Bacillota; class Clostridia; order Oscillospirales; family Oscillospiraceae; genus Faecousia. The sequence continues at coordinate 49,469 of JAUNJE010000013.1, forward strand.
GCGCATGACGGTGGGCAGATTCATGATCACCAGGGTCAGTGCGCCTGCCAGCAGGCTTGTCCCCATGTTGTTGGAAAACACCAGCATCCCCACCAGTCCATAGATGATGGACGGAATACCGGACAACGCCTCAGCCGCATATTCGATCACGCCCACCAAGCGCTTATTGGAGGCGTATTCCGTCAGATAGACCGCCGCTCCCACCCCCAGGGGAATGACCACCACCAGGGCCGCGATGATGATATAAACGGTGTTCAAAATATCCGGCAGAATCCCGATCCGTCCCGAAAGATAACTGGGGCTTGTGCTGAGCAGCTCCCAGGTGATGTTGGGGACGCCCCGGAACAGCACATAGCCCATGAGAAAAAGCGCCAGGGCGCCGGTGATGGCCGTGGCCAGCCACATTCCACCCCGGACCGTCCACAAAAACAGCTTTCTGCGATTGGAAATCATTCCGCTTTCTCTCCTTTCAGAAACAAATTCAGTATCCCGTTGACCAGCATGATAAACAGGTACAGCACCAGCGCGATGGAGAACAGCGCCTGCCGCTGCAGCCCGCTGGAATAGGACATTTCGCTGGCAACCGCAGTGGTAAGGAACCGGACGCTCTGAAAAAGGGAGTCCGGCATATTCGGCGCGTTGCCCGCAACCATCATCACCGCCATGGCCTCTCCAATGGCGCGGCCCACTCCCAGCACGACGGACGCCGCGATGCCGCTTTTGGCAGCAGGCAGGCTGACCCGGAAATAGGTCTCCTCCGGCGTGGCCCCCAGCGCCAAAGACCCATCCTCATATTCCTTTGGCACCGCCTCCAGGGCGGTAACGGACATCTTAATGATGGCAGGCAGAATCATCACCGCCAGTACGATTATGGCGGCCAGCAGGCTGGCCCCGTCGGGAATGCAGAACACTCTGCGAAGACCCGGCACCAGCACCATCATGCCCACCAGGCCATAGACAACGGAGGGGATGCCCGCCAGCATGCTGACCGCCTGTCCCATGGCGGATTTGATTTTCGGGGGCGCCAGCTTGGCCAGGTATACCGCCGTCAGAACGCCAACGGGAACACCGAGGAAAACGGCGCCTGCGGTACCGTATATGCTGGTCAGAATGAATGGCAGGATGCCATACTGGGGCTGGGCCGCCGTAGAGGCCCACTTGCTTCCAAACAGGAACCGGACCAGTCCGATCTCCCGAATGGCGGGGATCCCCGATACCACCAGATACACCGTGATCAGCAGTACACAGCCGATGGTAACAAGGCCCAGGATCAGGAAAATACCGTGAACAAGGGTTTCAAACAGATTGCTTTTCTTTTTCATTGTGTCAGCCTTTTGCCGGCCCGCGCCCGGACAGGCGGGGTATTTGCGGAAACGGAATGCTTCGCCCCGGCTTCCCGGTAAGGGAGCCGGGGCCGTGGTTTCTTCAGTTCACGGGAACAACACCGGCGGCGGCAATGACCTCGTTTGCCTCAGCGGAGGTAACGTAGCCGAAGAAGGCCTGGGCTGCCGGAGCCAGTTCGGTCCCCTCCCTGGTCACCAGCACAAAGGGACGCTGGATCAGGTAAGTACCGTCCTTTACGGTCTCCTCGCTGGGGGCCACTCCCGCGACCTTCAGCGCCTTTACGGTATCCTTGACGGAGGCCAGGGACGCATAGCCGATGGCACCGGGGTTCTGGGCAACCGCGGTGATAACATCACCGGTGGAGGTCAGCTCCTGGCGGTATTGGCATTTGTCCACGGTTTCGGTGATCTCCTCGAAGCCGCCCCGGGTGCCGGAGCCTGCCTCACGGCCGATGAGGACGATCTCTCCGCCGTTTCCGCCAACCTCGGACCAGCCGGTGATCTCCCCGGTGTAGATTTTGGCAATGGTCTCTACGTCCAGATCTTCCACGGTGTTGGCGGGGTTGACGATGACCGCGATGCCATCGATGGCGAGAGTGGTGCCCACCAGGCCCTGGGCCTCTTCCTCCGCCTTCAGCGCCCGGCTGGACAGTCCGATGTCGCAGCGCCCTTCCAGAACGGCCTTGATGCCGCTGCCGGAACCGGTGGGGTTGTAAGTAAAGGTAACGCCGTCGTTGGCGGCCATGAAGCTCTCTCCCAAAGCGCCGATGACCTTTTCCATGGATGTGGAGCCGTCGGTGGAAACGGTGCCGGTGTACTTTTCGGCGGCAGGCGCGGCATCTGGCGCCGCTGCGGTTACGGCAGGCGCCGCAGCGCCTCTTTCTGCGCAGCCGGCCATGGCCAACACCATGAGCACGGCAAGGACAATGCTGATCATGCTTTTCATAATCTTATTTCTCCTTATTGTTGTATTGGGATACTTTGGATGTATCCTACGGGTTTCATGATAGCCGTTCCATGTAAAATCAGAAATCCGGTTTCTGTAAAAACAGCATCAAAAATCCAGGGCATTTGTAAAATTTATGTATAAAACCCGCTCTTCCCCATGGCAATTTTATGCGTTAAAACGGAAAATGCTTGACATAAGGCCGCTCTTCTTCTAAAATGTAGGATAAGAGGTTATAGGCTCTATACAGATATTGGAAAAGCCTCTGCTGTTTCTCCCGCAAAATAAAACCAGAAGGTGACTTTATGTATCGTATTTTAGAACTGAATCCCCAGCTGCTTCCCTTCGCCGGGGACATTGACCTGCGCATGTTCCTGTACCGTTCTACCAAAAACCGCCTGCTGAGCGGAACACAAACCTTGAATGACTTCGCCAATGCCCACAACTATTTTGGCTTTCACCATGTGGACGGTGGCTGGTACTACCGGGAATGGGCGCCCAGCGCTTACCAGCTGTATCTGGAGGGTGAGTTCAACGGCTGGAACCAAACCAGCCACCCCATGAAAAACATCGGCAACGGGAACTGGGAGCTTTACCTGGAGGGCGATGACGCCCTGTGGGAGGGCTGCAAGGTCAAAACCGTGGTGGATGCCAATATGACCCGCACCGAGCACATTCCCCTTTACGCCCGCCGGGTGGTCCAGGACCCCAAAACCATCACTTTTACCTGTGAGATCGTGGATGACCGGAAGCCCTTTTCCTGGACGGACAAGGACTTTACCGGTGAGGACAACCTATATATTTACGAGGCCCATGTCGGCATGGCCCAGGAGGAAGGCAAGGTTGGCACCTACCGGGAGTTTGCCGACAACACCCTGCCCCATGTAAAAAAAGCGGGGTACAACACCATCCAGCTGATGGCCATTATGGAGCATCCCTATTACGGCTCCTTCGGCTATCAGGTTTCCAGCTTCTTCGCCGCCTCCTCCTGGTTCGGCAAGCCCGAGGACCTGAAATATCTGGTGAACAAGGCCCATGAAATGGGCATCCGGGTACTGCTGGATGTGGTGCATTCCCACGCTGTCAAAAATACCGCCGAGGGCATCAACATGTTCGACGGCACGACCTGGCAGTTCTTCCACGACGGCGCCAAGGGCGACCATCCCGCCTGGGGCACCAAGTGCTTTGACTACGGCAAAACCGGGGTCATCCACTTCCTGCTGAGCAACCTGAAATTCTGGATGACCGAATACCATTTCGACGGCTTCCGCTTTGACGGTGTCACCTCCATGCTGTATCACGACCACGGCCTTGGCACCGACTTCAATACCAACGACAAATACTTCTCCTACAATACCCACACCGAGGCCATCACCTATTTGCAGCTGGCCAACGAGCTAATCCGCCAGGTGAATCCCAAGGCCGTCACCATTGCCGAGGACATGTCCGGCATGCCCGGCATGTGCCTTCCCATCGAGGACGGGGGCATCGGCTTCGACTACCGGCTGGGCATGGGCCTGCCGGATATGTGGATCAAGACCGTCAAAGAACAGTCGGACGAGCAGTGGGACATCTTCCAGATGTGGTGCAGCATGTGCCTGCGCCGCCCCGGCGAAAAAACCATTGCCTATGTGGAATCCCATGACCAGGCGCTGGTGGGCGACAAAACCATGATCTTCCGGCTGGCGGACGCCGCCATGTACACGGATATGGACAAGGCCACCCACAATCCCGTCATCGACCGCGCCATTGCCCTGCACAAGATGATCCGGCTCTTTACCCTGGGCGGCGGCGGTGAGGGCTACCTGAACTTCATGGGCAACGAATTCGGCCATCCGGAATGGATCGACTTCCCCCGGGAGGGCAACGGCTGGAGCTTCCACTACTGCCGCCGCCAGTGGAGCCTGAAGGAGAACGGATTCCTGAAATACCAGTGGCTGAACGATTTCGACCAGGACATGGTGGCCCTGACCAAGGAAAACCGGATATTCGACCAGCATATGGGGGACCTGCTGCTGAACAAGCAGCCAGAAAAGGTACTGGTATTCTACCGCCACGGTCTGCTGTTCGCCTTCAACTTCCATCCGTCCAAGTCCCTGGCAAACATGCTGGTGCCCGTCCATCAGCCCGGAGAATACACCGTTTCCCTGTCCACCGACGACGAAAAGTATGGCGGCTGGAACCAGATTCAGCACATCACCTACCCCACCAAGCAGTTTGACGGCAAGCACTATGTGGAATTGTACCTCCCCGCCCGCACCGCCGTGGTGCTGAAAGAGCGGGTTATTCTGCCCGGAGATGTGGAAAAAGCAGCTAGCAAGAAGGCCCGTAACTGTACCAAAAAAGCTGATAAAACGGAAACCCCAGCGCAGAAGAAAACCACCACCCGAAAATCGGCGGCAATGACATCCACTGCAGAAAAATGATTTTATAATATGTAAAACCCGGAAATCCGCTTGGATTTCCGGGTTCTTCGACAATCTAAAGAAGGCCAACGCACTTCCTAAATGTTTGTCAATAGAACAGCAAATCTGAATAAGTTGGATAAGGCCAATAGGCTTTATCCGTC
>JAUNJE010000014.1 GCA_030533415.1 Eubacteriales bacterium
GCACTGGGAACAGTGACAGTGGGTTTCGTAAAGATATTGCATAAGGTTCGCTCCTATGGGGGACCATTTTCAGGCCGTTTCTGTTTGGAATATAGCGTCGTAATCGTAGGACTGGTAAAAATCTAAAATCTCCTGCCAGTATGCCGAATAGTTCTCTTTGGTCAGCTTGTATTCCCCATTATGAATTCTTTGTAAGATCAAAGAGTTAATTTCACCGGAATAGTGTACAGTATCCCGGTAAAGATTTAGATTTGTAATGGTGCCGTAGTCGTTATAAAAGGAATAAAGCGCAATATTATCGGCCTCAAGCAGCAGTTGGCTGGCCAATGTAAAAGCCTCGATCTGCCGCTGCAGGGTTCCGGATTGATTGTGATTATCCCAATTGAGAATGCTGTAGGGAGGGAAAAAATAAATGAACTGAATTTCCGGATTCTCCCGGGCAAGTTTTACGGCGGTGTTAAGAATGGTGTCAGACAGGCGTGTTTGCAATTCCTCGGTAAATATAGAATTTTCTGACACTTTAGCGGCGCGCGTATAATTACTTATGACATTAGCGGCATCATATGGAAAGGAGCAATCCCAACTGCCAAAGGCATCAAAGCTTGTGGTGGTTTGACCGCTGCGCGTGTAATTAAGAACTTCCACTGTATTATTGCAGAGAACATCCTTATTCAAAAGATATTCCACATCGTTAAATGGATTGTTATCATATAAATAGGTGGGATATTCACCATCGGCCAGAATCATGCTTTTGCCGGCGAACAGGAACCACTCATCCAATCCATAGATAACGATTTTTAATTCTGGATTTGCTTCAATTGCGCGCTGCAGATTGCTGTTGATCTCCTCGTAAGTACCTCCAGAGAAAGATACTTTGATGGAATTGACACCGAATAGCGCATCAAACTCGGATGTTTTGAAGTTTTCGGTCATAGATGTTCCTGTAATGAGGGCATCGTAGGGGAAATTTTTTACAATGCCATCATTCTGGTAACGTTGGTTATTCAGGGGATATTGCAGGCCGTTCAGTGGCGCGTGGTAATGAAAGAACGGATCAATAACTGCTGTCAGAGTGCCCGCAAAGACCATGAGTGCAAGGGCCAATGCCAAAGAGCAGATACACCATTTTTTGCTGTTATTCATATACATTCATCCTCCTCAGAAATTGAAATATAGGAAAGTGCTGACACTTGAGAAGGACAAAACGGACCAAGTCAAAAGCAGAGAAATCCATATAAAGTTTTTGGCATTTGGCCTAAATTCCAGCATATGTTCATAGGCGTTTTTTGCGCCCAAGATTATCGTCATGGTGCCGCCAAAGAATACTGTAAGCAGGAGAGTAGGGTAATATTCGAAATAAATGAAAAGGGGGACATACCTTATCAGCAGTTGAATTCCCGGCAGCAGAAAGGAATCCGTGATGTTGGAATTAATAGGGCCAAATTCCATTACGAAGAGACGTTTGGCAAATGTGATTGCGTCGGTAATGGTGTTTGCCCGAAATAAAACCATCGTGAAGTTCAGAAATGTAAAGGTAATGAGCCAAGACAAAGCAGGATGCAGCTTGTTGAACCAGGATTTCCAGTGCCGCGTGATAATGCTGAATAAGCCGTGCAGGAAGCCCCAGAGGATGAATGTATAGTTTGCGCCATGCCACAGACCGCTTGCCAAAAAAACGATCATAATGTTCACGTAGGTTCGGATTGTCCCTTTTCGATTTCCTCCGAGCGGGATGTAAAGATATTTTGTAAGGAAACGGGTAAGCGTCTTGTGCCATCTTTGCCAGAATTCTGCAATGGTGAGCGCCTTATAGGGGGAATTGAAGTTTACAGGAAGATCGATATTCATCATTTTGCCGATGCCAACAGCCATGTCGGAATAGCCGCTGAAATCAAAATAGATTTGGATTGTGTAAGCAAGACTGACAAAAATGGCGTTTGTGGTATCAAGTTCAATGACATTCCCAAATCCCCAGTTTGCTGCATTGCCGAACACATCGGCAATCAAAACCTTTTTTGCAAGCCCGAAAACAAAAATATAGATGCCCCGTGCAAAATTATCCCAGTTAAACTGCTTCTTTGATATGTCCATAAATTGGGGAATCAGCTCGTCATGGGAAACGATTGGCCCGGCAATCAGCTGAGGGAAATAAGAGACAAAGGAGGCATATTGGAAAAAGTTATATTGGGTAACTTCTTTTCGGTATGTATCCACAATATAGCCAATCTGCTGAAAGGTAAAGAAGCTGATCCCAAGAGGCAGAACGATAGTTTGAAGGGTAAACTCTGTATGAATAATCCGGTTGAGATTAGAGAGAAAGAAATTGTAATATTTGAAATAAAACAGAAGGCCAAGATTCAGCAGTATGGCAAGAACGGCTTCTGTTTTGCGTATTACAGAGGTAGAGGCTTTGTCCATTGCCAGTGTAAACAGGTAGTTTATAACAATTGATACCAGTATAATGACAAGATAACCGGGATTGAAATATCCGTAAAACCACAGTGACATGCCCAGAAGGAATATCTGTGCGAGAGTATAATGTCCATAATGATTTATCCCAAAGTAGCCGGTAATACATACAGGCAGAAACAGAAGGATAAAAATGTAAGAATTAAACAGCAAGGAAATCTTCCCCCTATTGACGAAAAAAGAATCCATGCAATGGATTCCTTTTCGTATGGTATAGCCCCGGATTATATAGTCCACTTATCGCATTTCTAGCAATATTATATACTAAGTACAATATTTGTCAATAGATGTTGTGCTGAATAAGATGGACGCTCAAATAACTGGCAAAACGCATCCCCAACTTCGCGGGCGGGCAAAAAAATACCTTACGCGTCGCTGAGGACGAAGTGGCAGAACCGGAGCACTTCGAACCAGTCGTCGGAATCGAAGCAGACAAACTTGTCGTCTTTCAGTACGGCTCCAGGATAGAAGCTCTTGGAGTAGGCCACATGGTGCTTGCAGAAGTCGATCTCCATGTGGAAATGCTCCGGCATGGGGACGCGGCACTTTTCGGCCTTCTGAACGGCCTCTTTTGCCGCCGCTTCGATGCGTTCCACCGCCTCGTCGGGATGCAAGGAAGTGACGCTGCTGCCGCAGCCAACATTGACGGGGACGGTGGTAATGGCGGGGATCAGCTGCTTGGCGAAGTTGCACAGGGCCTGGTCGCCGGTGAGCAGCGCCACGGGAACGCCGTAGTATCCGGCGGTGTAGGCGTTGATCAGGAATTCACTGCACAGCGTGCCGTTGAGGAAAACGTGGTTGTTCCGGCCGTTCATGGTGTGGCTCAGGGGATTGCCGGGGCAGCCGGCCCAGGCGTGGTAGCCCGTGAAAAATACGGCCCCAAAGCTGTCTTGATTCAGGCCGGTCATCATGCTGAGAGGATCGCCGGACCAGCCACGGTTCATTTTGATGCCCCGGGGAAGCCCTGTGGGGTCTAAGTTCCGGGCAGTGTCATGGGCATCCTTGACCAGCACCTCTTCGGCACCGGCGGCCAGGGCGCCCCGGCAGGCGGCGGCCACTTCCCGGGTCATCTGCTTCTGGAAAGGGGCGTAGTCCATGGGCGTGGTCCGTTCGGTCTCCGGCCAGGAGACGATGCCGCAGGTACCTTCGATATCGGCACTTAAAAATACTTTCATATTCCGTATCCTTTCTGTTTCGTCAAAAGTAGGAACCGACTTGGGTGATTTGCCCGGGCAGGTCGGCGCGGTAATCGGGGGCGTCGGGATTCAGGCTGTTGACCGTGAAGCCGTTGTCTCCCCGCCTTGCGGTGGAATGGCAGTACCGGCCATCTCCAATGTACATGGCCACATGGCCGGGGAAGAACAGCAGGTCGCCGGGCTTTATATTCTTCAAAGAAATCTCATGGATGGGGAAGCCCTCCTTGATGCTGGCGTCCCGGTGGATCAGGATGCCGCAGAGCATATAGGCCATGGAGACGAGACCGGAGCAATCGATGCCCAGGGGGGATTTGCCGCCCCAGCGGTAATGGGTGCCGCGGTAAAGCATGGCGGCGTCCACCAGGGCCTGCCGCAGTTCCTGTTCGTCCTGGGACAGCGGCGCGGTGTGGTATTCTCCCAGAATGCGCTCCGGCATGTATCCGCTCCGGCCGTCCGCCAGCAGGACCTTCTGCCAGCCGTCCTCCGGCCCGCCCACCGGGGAAACCACCGCGCCCCGGGGAAGGTTTATGAGGATCCAGCCCTGTACTTTGGGAATGGACAGAACATCACAAAAATTTTTGTTCAGGACCACTTTCTTGGGAAGCGCCTCCCAAGCGGCCGCAGGCTCGTCTCCTGCCAGCAGAGTATCGGAAGAGACGATGCCCTCGTAGCGGTAGTGGGTGCGGATGCGGTACCAGCCGGGGGCTGGCTCCTCCAGAATATCCACCACCATGCCGTACAGGGCTTCGTCCTCCAGGGTGCTTTCCCAGGTGGAGGCCTTCCGCATGGCGCATACAGGGGTGTTGACAATGGCTTTCATGGCGTGGTGTCTCCCTTCATAAAATCGTAAACCATCCGGGACAGCTGGCCGATCAGCCGCTTTTGGTGGGGTTCTCCATCCAGGGCGGGACCGTCCCAGGTAAAGACCCCCAGAAAATAGGGGCGCTCCGCCAGCAGGAAAATCCCGGCGTCGTGATTCAGGTGGTCCAGTCCGCCGGGTTTATGGAGCACGGTAACAGGATCGGGAAGATACCGCTGAAGACTGCTGAAACTGCGGCTGCGGCTTAAAAAATCAACGGCAACACCCCGCAGAGACTCGTTCAGGATTTTGCCGTGATACAGCAGCTCGTAAATCCGGTATTGGTCAATGGGAGAGGTATAGTTGTTGCGGCCTTCCGCAATGGCGGCAAAGTCCAGCATTTTCCGCTGGACCCGGGTTTGGCGCAGGCCCAAGGTCTCGCAATAGCGGTTGATGTGGCCGTAGCCCAGCAGGGAGAGCACGGCATTGGTGGCGGTGTTGTCGCTGGACACGGTCATCCAGTACAGCAGCTCCCACAAAGAGCAGCGATCTTGCCGGTAGCCCGGTTCAAAAACCTCTGTATCACCGCAAAAGTCCTCAGGGGCGATGGGGATTTCCTGTTCCAGGGAAAGCCTTCCCTCCAGGACACCCTGCAAAGCGCAGCACAAGACCGGGACCTTGATGGTGGAAGCGGATACGACCTGGGTATCCTGCCGGATGGCGGCAATGGGTTTTCCGGAAGTCAAATCCACACAGTAAAGGGCGGTTTGTGCCGGAAAAGCATCCATGATGTTTCGCAAAGCGCTTTCCAAAGCGGTGCAGTCCACAAAAATCAAGCCTCCTCCAGCGCAATGGCGCAATTCCCGGCGTCCATCCGGCACATCCTGCCCATGGGCAGCGACAGCGTTGTGGGGCAGTGGCCGCAGGCAATGTCCAAAATGGCGGGCTTGCCCGCCGGTACGATCAGCTGGCTGAAAATTTCGGTCAGAGTCAGGGTGCGCTCCGGGATTTCCGGGACGCAGTCGGTCCAAGCACCCAGAAGGATGCCCGCGCAGCTGTCAAGCTTCCCGGCGTTTCGCAGCTGGGTCAGCATGCTGTCCACCCGGTAGGTTTTTTCCCCGATGTCCTCCAAAAAGAGAATTTTTCCAGCGGTGTCAATTTCCCATGGGGTACCCAGGGAAGCGGCCAGCAGGGACAGGTTGCCGCCGCAAAGCCTGCCCCGGGCGGTGCCGGGCACCAAGGTGGCGGCGGGCTGGCCGCCGGGATTGCTCAAGGCACCGGACAGGCCGCCGAACAGCGCTTTTTTCAGCCATCCGAGGGTAAATTCGTTTGGCTCCGGCTCCGTGGAGGGCATGGTGCAGTGGTAGGTTTCCAGGCCGCAGGCTTGATTCAGATAGGTGTGCAGTGCCGTAACGTCGGAGTAGCCGCCGAACCACTTCGGATTTTTACAAATGGTTTCCCGGTCCAGCAGAGGCAGGAGGCGGTGGGCGCCGTAGCCGCCGCGAATGCACCAGATACCGTCAATGCCGGGGTCGGCAAAGGCCCGGTTGATGTCCTGCGCGCGCTGGGCGTCATTGGCGGCGAAATAACCGTCCCGGTTGGCATAGAAGCAGGAGGGATAGGTTACAGGCTCCAGCCCCAGGCTTTTGACAAGCTTCAGCGCAGGCTGGAGACGCTCCTCCGGAACGGCGGAAGCCGGGGACAGCAGTGCCACCCGCGCGCCGGGGAACAAGGGCTTCGGAATGTACATGTTGCGTTACCTCTTTTTGTGTGGAGAGTTGAAAGCGGCTAGGAGTGAGGAGTTAGGAGTGAGGAGTTAGGGGGGCAGAAGAATGGAAATTCCACTCCTCACTCCTCACTCCAAACTCATCACTCCAGGAAGTCAAAAGTGCTCCCGGTATTCTTCCATTTCTTCCTGGCTGGCCAGAACGTAATGGCCCGGGATAATCTCCTGCCAGGAGGGCTGATTGGTGCTGCTGTAGTGATGGCAGCTGGGGTCATATACCAGCAGGGTTTTCTGCCGTTCGGCAATGGGATCGGGCTGCGGGATCGCGGACAGCAGGGCACGGGTATAGGGATGGAGGGGATGGGCAAACAGCTCTTCGCTCTCTGCCAGCTCCACGATTTTGCCTTTGTGGATGACGGCGATGCGGTCGCAGATGAAGCGCACCACAGACAGGTCGTGGGCAATGAACAGATATGTCAGGTTCCGCTCCTTTTGGAGCTGGGACAGAAGGTTCAGCACCTGGGCGCGAATGGAGACGTCCAAAGCGGAAATGGGTTCGTCCGCGATGATGAAATCCGGCTCCATAATCAGCGCCCGGGCAATGCCGATGCGCTGGCGCTGGCCGCCGGAGAACTCATGGGGAAACCGGCTGGCAAATTCGGGAAGCAGGCCCACGTCGGAGAGCACCTTGGAGACCTTCTCCTGGCGCTGCTCGGGGGTCAGGTGCCTGTGGCCGCTGGCGTAAAGCCCTTCGCTGACGATATAATCCACCTTGGCCCGTTCATTTAGCGAGGACATGGGGTCCTGGAAGATCATCTGGATCCGCTGGGTGACCTCCCGGTCCAGGCTCCGGGAAATACGGCCGTTGATTTGCTTGCCGTCAAAGAGAATTTTGCCCCCGGCGGTGGGATGGATGCGGATAATGGCCCGGCCAATGGTGGTTTTGCCGGAACCGGATTCCCCGACCAGGCCGAAGGTCTCTCCCTGGTAGATGTGAAAGGAAACATTGTCTACGGCGGTAAAGGGATGGCGTTTGGAACCGAATTTTACGGTCAGGTCCTGCACCTCGATCAGTTTTTTCCGCTGCTCAGCCAACGCGGTTCACTCCCTTCTCCCGCAGGGTGCGGATGTGTTCAGGCGGCTCCACCTTGGGGGCTCTGGGGTCCAGCAGCCAGGTGCGGGCCTTGTGGGTGGGCGTGACCGCAAAGAAGGGGGGACGCTCCACAAAATCGATTTTCAGGGCCTTGGGGTTCCGGGGGGCAAAGGCATCCCCCCTGACCTCGTAGAACAGGTTGGGCGGCGTGCCCTGGATGGAGTACAGAGGCTCATTTTTGACGCCCAGCTGGGGCAGGGAGGACAGCAGCGCCCAGGTGTAGGGATGCTTGGGATCGTAGAACACCTCGTCGCATTTGCCGATTTCCACGATATCTCCGGCGTACATGACCGCGATCCGGTCGGCCACCTTGGCCACTACACCCAGATCATGGGTGATGTAGATGGTGGTCAGGTTGTACTTTTTCTGCATGGCCCGGATCAGCTCCAGGATCTGGGCCTGGATGGTCACATCCAGCGCGGTGGTCGGCTCGTCGCAAATCAGAATTTTGGGACGGCACGCCACGGCAATGGCAATGACCACCCGCTGGCGCATACCGCCGGAAAATTCATGGGGATACTGCTTATAGCGCCGCTCCGGCTCATCGATGCCCACATCGGCCAGCACCTCCAGGACCATCTGGTAGGCGGCGGCGCCTTTCAGCCCCTGGTGCAGCTCCACGGCCTCCTGAATCTGTTTGCCGATGGTTTTCAGGGGATTCAGGGAGGTCATGGGGTCCTGGAAAACCATGGCGATTTCCCGCCCGCGGATGTTGAGCCAGTCCTTGTCGGTGCGGTTTTGGGTCAGGTCCATGCCGTTATAGAGAATGGAACCGCTGCTGATGAAGCCGTTGGCGTCCAAAAGGCCCATGGTGCATTTGACGAAAACCGATTTGCCGGAGCCGGACTCGCCCACAATGGCAAGGCTTTCGCCCTGGTGCACATCCAGGGAAACACCCCGGATGGCGTGAAGGACCTGGCCCCGGAGGGTAAATTTCACGTTCAAATCCTGCACGGAGAGGATCACATCTTGTTCTGTGTAATTCATAAAATCCCCTCCTTACTTGACGTGGTTCTTGGGGTCGGCGGCGTCCGCAAAGGCGTTGCCGATGATGTAGAAGGAAACGGTGATAACCACCAGCACCAGCACGGGGAAATACAGCTGGTAACGCAGGGAGGCCATTGTCATCAGGGAGCGGCCGGTCTGAATCAGGTTGCCCAGAGAGGGGGTATCCACAGGAAGGCCGATGCCGATGTAGGTGACGAACACCTCGTTGCCGATGGCGGAGGGAATGGCCAGCGCCATGCGCATGGTGATGACGGAGACCAGATAGGGCAGCAGGTTCTTGGCGATGATGCGCCAGGTGGGGATCCCCAAGCACCGGGATGCCAGGTTGTAGTCCCGGTCACGGATGATGATGATCTGGTTGCGGATGAACCGGGCCATACCCAGCCAGCCCGTTAAGGAAAGGGCGAAAATGATGGTGGAAACGCCGGGCTTCAGCACATAGGAGATCAAAATCAGCAATAGGGTCTGGGGAATGTTGTCCAGCACGTTGTACAGCTCCGTAAAGAAGAAGTCCAGCTTGCGGACATAGCCCCAAAGCACACCTACCAGAATGCCCACCACGGCTTCCACCATGGCTACGGAGAAGCCGATGAACAAAGAGGTGCGGGTGCCGGCCCAGATTCTGGCCCACAGGTCCTGGCCGATGGCGTTGGTGCCGAACCAAAATTCTTCACTGGGGGGGATGTTGTTCAGGGGCAGGCCCCACTGGTCATTGTGGATCAGCAGAGGGTCCTTCTGCCCGGGCAGATAGGGCTGGATAAAGGTAAAGGCCAGCACGGCGACCATGACGATCAGGAAGAAAACGGCAATCTTATTTTGACAGAATGCCCGAATGGTGGAGCCCCAGTAGGAGTAGCCGGAGTAGCCGCCCCGCTCCGCGTTTTCCGCGTCAAAGCCGGCAAAGGAGAAGGCCTCCTCGTCGGTCATGGGGGAATCCACATCGGATTTAAGCTGTTCGTTCAGCTTGTCCGCCAGACTGTCGGCCATCTGGTGGCGAAGGGGACGAATGCCAAGACGTTTCATTAGCGGGAACCCTCCTTCTTGGTAAAGCTGATGCGCGGATCCACGATGCCCATGAGAATGTCACCAAACAGCAGGCCCAGAATCGAGATCACGGCATAAATCAGCACCAGTGCCTGCACCAGGGTATTGTCCTGACGCTTGATGGCCGTGACCAGCAGGCCGCCCATGCCGGGAACGGAATACAAAGATTCCACATACAGCGAGCCCATCAGGGTAAACAGAATGGAATTGGGGATGTACTGCACCAGCGGCACAAAGGCATTGCGGAACACATGGCGGCGGGAAATGGCGCCGTTGGGAACGCCTTTGGCCCGGGCCAGACGGATGTAATCCTTATTGGCCTCGTCCACCATATACCGCCGCAGCCACATGGCGTAGTAGGCGATGTTGCCGATGGACAGGGAAATAACCGGCAGGATGTAGCTGCGGGGATTGGCGGCATCGAACAGCATAGGCAGTCCCAGAATTTCCTTGCCGATGTAGGTCTGGGAGCCTGCAAACTGGATCAGAATGTGATACACGGCCGAGGGCATTGCCTGGATCAGAACGATGAACACCGTGCCCAGCTTGTCCCCAATTTTGAACCGGGTCCGGGTACTGCGGGCCATGAGAATGCCCAGGGGCAGTCCCAGAGCCAGGGCAATGGCCAGAGAGATCAGTCCCAGCTGCAGCGAGATGGGGATTTTCTCCGCAATGATGGTGGTGATGGCGACGCCCTTGCGGTAAACGTTGGACTCCCCCAGGTCCCCCTGCAGCAATTGCCGGTAGAAGCGCAGCAGCTGCTTGGGAAGCGGGTCCGTCAGGCCCAGCGTGTTCAGTTTTACCTGGATCTGGGTGGCGCTCATTTTGTCAAAATTCTCAAAATACCCTTCAATGGGCATCAGCCGCAGCAGGGCAAAGAGAATGGTGATGATAATGAGCATGGTGATCAGAGAGCGCAGGACGCGTTTTGTGATGTATTTTGCCATAAGTTACCCTCCTGGGTTGGACATCGTTCAGAGCCGATACCACTGGCACTTCCGCAGAAGAAACACTGGTATAAGCTCCGAAAATGAAAAAATAGACGGTTTGCGGGCGGACCCCCAAATTGCGGATTGAGAGAAGTCCCCCAAAAGGGGACTTCTCTCCAGGTTGGTTCCATCCGGGAAATTCAATGCGTCATCAGCCTGCCAGCTTGGCCTGCCACTCGGCATAAGCAGCCTGGTACTCCTCAAGGCTCATGGAGGTGTCATACAGGTGCTGGTCCTTGTAGCGCTGGTTTGCCAAGCCAAAGGAAGCGTACTGGCCCTCGAACACGTTCAGGTTGCACATCTGATAGCTGCGGGAACTGATGTGGATGGGAACGGCAAAGCCGTGATCCAGCAGGAAGGCTTCAGCCTTGGCAAAGGCTTCATAACGGGCATCCATGTCGTCGGTAATGGCCTTGGCGTCCGCTACCAGCTGCAGGTATTCGGCATACAGGGCCTGGGTGGTCGCGTCGGTGCTCTTATAGATGAAGCTGTAAGAGGAGTCGTCGGCGAAGGGGTCCGTCCAGGTCTGAGGGTCGGCGTAGTCGGCGCCCCAGTTGCAGCTCATGAAAGCATAGTTGCCGGTGCGGCGGACGGAAGCGAGGAAGCCGGTTTCAGGGCCGGACTGGACGATAATATCAATGTAGTCAGTGCCCAGAACACCTTCAATCTGCTGCTCAATTACCTGGCACTCGTTGGCGGCATTGGTGACGGTGGGGTTAAACATCATCAAAATCTTGACCGGGAAGGTAGCACCGGCTGCGGTCAGCTCCTCAATGGCTTTCTCCTTATACTCCAAAGCGGCTGCTTCGTCAAAGTTGTCGCCCTCAGTATACTTGGCCAGGTCTCCATAATAGGTGTAGTCCTTGCTTGCCGAGGCAAAGCCCTTGGGAGTGATGGTCTTGTTCATCATGCTGGTGGGATCAAGTCTGTCCTTGGTTGCCACGGCAGGCAGACGGTTGAAAGCGTGAACAATAGACTGACGGAAGTTCTCGTTGTTAACAGCCAATGCCCAGTTGTCAGGTTCATACTCCGCGTCAAAGTTGGGATCGAAGTTGAACAGATACCAATAAGAGTAGGAGGTATCGGAACGGGTGGGATGAATCAGGTCGGCGGTGGCGGGATCGGCCATCATGGCGGTCAGCAGATCGGAGGAAACGTCGGCTTGGTCGATGTCGCCGGCCAGATACATCGTAACAGCAATGGAAGAAGCCTCCGCGTTGTAGGTCTGCTGGATGGTGTCGATGAACACGTTGTCTTTATCCCAGTAGGAGGCGTTTTTGGTCAGCACACGCTGCTGCTGGGGCTGGTAAGTGGACAGGATAAAAGCGCCGCAGTACAGCAGATATTCGTTGCTGGTGCCGAACTTGTCGCCGCACTGGGCCAGGAAGTCGCCGTTTACGGGCATGTAGGGGCCAAAGGAAACCATGGAGATAAAGTAGGGACAGGGGGCTTCCAGGGTGAACTCCAGGGTGTAGTCGTCCAGGGCCTTTACGCCGATGTCCTCGGCGGAAGCCTCGGGAACTTCTTCCAGGACTTCCTGCTCGCCGTCCTCGTTGGTCACCAGCTTGACGGCGTTGCCGGCTTCGTCGGTGCCGTCGGTGGCGGTGGGCAGAGCCATCTGGTAAGCGGTCCAGTCGTAGTAGGCGTCAGCGCCGGCCACGACACCGCTCATGGTGTAGAAGGTGGAGGAGTCGTTGTTGGCATCGCAGGCATACCGGGCGGAGGAGACCCAGTCGTTGGCGGTGACGGGGGCAACCTCGTTGCCATCCTTGTCCACCCACATGACGCCCTCGCGGATCTGGAAGGTCCAGACGGTGGCGTCCTCGTTCTGCTCCCAGCTCAGGGCCAGGGCAGGCTCCACGTTGCCGTAGGAGTCATATTCCACCAGGCCGTCCACCACGTTGGCCGCGATAGACAGTTCATTGGTCTGGCCGGTGATGAGGTAGTTCAGTGTGGTGACTTCGGAGGCGTACAGGGTTCTGTACACGGCATTTTCGGTCACAGGCGCCGCAGCCTGGGCAGGGGTGGTGCCGTCCGCAGCGGGGGCCGTATCCGCAGTGCCGGAACCGCCGCCGCAGGCAGCCATCACGAGCACGAGGGACAGAACCAGCAGCAGGGCGAGCAGTCGTTTCGTTGTTTGCATAGAGATCATTCCTTTCATATTCTCTGCTTGTGGTCGAACGGGCTGGCCTCGGAAATAAGGCCTATCTACAAATGGCAAAGCCAATTATAGGACAGATGCTTCTTTTTTGCAGCGGGAAAGCGTAAAAATGAATTTTCCACAAAGAAGAAATTCAAAAATAATGTATATATTTTAACATGTTATTCGATAGAAGTAAAGTAAAATATTATAAAATAAAATAGAAATCGGGACGGAAATGAAGGGATTTTTTGGCAAAAGTGCAACAAATGCCGCTGATGTAAGAACAAACATCCTTTCTGGGTGTGCACCGGTGAATAAAAATACCGGTGATTCCCGCCTGCCCAAAACCCCAAATTTTGCAAGTCAGCTGCATCACGGAAGCACGAAAAACGGCGCTTTTCCACACACGGGAAAAGCGCCGCTGCTTCGTCCATCACAGTTTATCACAGGGAAGGCACCCTGTCAACCGGTTTTGCAGGATTTCCCGTAAAACTGCATAATATTTGCCTGGGGAAATTGTGCAAACAGCCTAATTACAGGTTGGTATATCCCATCAGGTATTTATCCACAACGGTGGCGGTGTCGCGGCCTTCCCGAAGGGCCCAAACCACGAGGCTCTGTCCCCGGCGCATATCCCCGCAGACAAATACCTTGGGGCGGTTGGTGGCGTATTTTACGTCCGCAACATTGCCCCGGGGGGTCAGTTCCACGCCGAAGGCCTCGGCAACATAGCTTTCGCAGCCCGTAAACCCGGCGGCAATCAGGACCATGTCGCATTCCAGGATAAATTCTTCCCCGGTGGGCACCATCATCCGCCTGCCGTCCACCACTTGGCTTTCCAGCTTGGCAATGAGAGCGCCGCGGACCTGGCCCGCCTCGTTTTTGTAAAATTCCTTTACCGTGGTCTGGTACAGCCTGGGGTCGCTGCCGAACAGGGCGATGGCCTCCTGCTGGCCGTAATCGGTTTTGAGTACCCGGGGCCACTCTGGCCAGGTGTTGCCGGGCCCACGCTCCACAGGCGGACAGGGCATCATTTCCAGCTGTACAACACCGGTGCAGCCCTGGCGGATGGCGGTGCCGACGCAGTCGTTTCCGGTGTCGCCGCCGCCGATGACCAGTACCTTTTTTCCCTGGGCGCTGAGGGCCTTGCCGTCGGCAAAGCCGGAATCCAGCAGGCTTTTGGTCACGCTGGTCAGGTAGTCCACGGCAAAATGGATGCCCTCGGCGTCCCGGCCTGGTGCGCTGATGTCACGGGGCTGCTTGGCGCCGCAGCAAAGCACCACCGCGTCGAATTGCCCGGTCAGTTCTTCGGCGGAGACATTGCGTCCCACATCGGCTTCCGTCACAAATTCGATGCCCTCTTCCTTCAGAATGTCCACCCGGCGGTCGATGACCCATTTTTCCAGCTTCATATTGGGGATGCCGTACATGAGAAGGCCGCCGATCCGGTCGCTGCGCTCATACATGGT
The DNA here is from genome assembly GCA_030533415.1 of Eubacteriales bacterium. GTDB lineage: Bacteria > Bacillota > Clostridia > Oscillospirales > Oscillospiraceae > Faecousia. The sequence continues at coordinate 13,997 of JAUNJE010000014.1, forward strand.
CACCTTGTGGCCGCGCTTGTTCAGAAGGTCCGCAACGGACAGCCCCGCAGGCCCCGTACCTACCACGGCCACTTTTTTTCCGGTGCGGGAGGGTGGGGGTACCGCGTGGATGACGCCGTGGGCATAGCCGTACTCCACCACTGCCCGCTCGTTTTCTTTCACGGTGACGGGATTCCCGGTGGTCATGCCGCAGGTGCAGGCGGCTTCACACAGGGCGGGACATACCCGGCTGGTAAATTCCGGGTAGCGGTTGGTGACGATCAGCCGCCGGGCCGCCAGGTCCCACTGGCCCCGGTAGACCAGGTCGTTCCATTCGGGAATCAGGTTGTTGAGTGGACATCCGCTGGCCATGCCGCCGATCATCATGCCGCTCTGGCAGAAGGGGACGCCGCAGTCCATGCAGCGCGCGCCCTGGGCCTGCTGTTCGTCCAGGTGCAGCGGAACGTGGAATTCGTTAAAGTTTTGGATACGTTCCTCCGGCGGCAGCTCCAGGCTGGTTTGCCGGCCGATCTCCATAAATCCGGTGGGTTTTCCCATTGTTGCCCGCCTCCTTTACTGTGCATTTTTCATGGCGTAGAACGCCTCGATCTGGGCCTGTTCGCTGTCCTGGCCCTTCTCCTCCATCTGGGCGATCAGACGGAGCATCCTGTCGTAGTCGTGGGGCAGGACTTTTTTGAATTTGTGCAGGTACTCGCCGAAGTTTTCCAGGATTTCCCTGCCCCGGGGAGAGCCGGTGGCCTCCACATGCTCCCGGATCAGGTTTTTCAGCAGGGAAACATCGTATTTGTGTTCCACCGGCTCCAGGCTGACCATGTCCTTGTTGACGCGCTGGTAAAAGTCCCAGCTTTCATCCAGCACATAGGCAATGCCGCCGCTCATGCCCGCGGCAAAGTTTTTGCCGGTCTTGCCCAGCACCACCACGGTGCCGCCGGTCATGTATTCGCACCCATGGTCACCGACGCCCTCCACCACGGCCACGGCGCCGGAATTGCGCACGCAGAAGCGCTCTCCCGCTACGCCGCTGATGAAGGCCTTTCCGCCGGTGGCGCCGTACAGGGCCACGTTGCCGATAATGATGTTTTGGCTGCGGTCGTAGGACACGTTTTCAGGGGGATACACGACCAGCCGGCCGCCGGACAGGCCCTTGCCCAGGTAATCGTTGCAGTCGCCGATCAGCTCCAGGGTCAGTCCCTTGGGGATAAACGCACCGAAGCTCTGGCCGCCGTAGCCTGTGCAGGTCACATGGAAGGTGTCGTCGGGCAGGCTGTTGCCGAATTTGGCGGTGATCTCACTGCCGAAAATACTGCCGAAGGCCCGGTCGGTATTGCCCACCGCCAGCGTCACGGAGGCAGGCTTGGGATGGGGCATGTCGAAGCTCTTTTTGAACTTCTTCATCAGCACCTTCATATCAGGGGTCTGTTCCAGAGCGAAGTCATAGACGTCTTTGGGGTCAAAATGGACGCCGGAATTTTGGATCAGAGGATTCCGCAGCAAAGCGGTCAGATCCATTTCGCTGGCCCGGGACCCGGCGGGGGCGGGACGGACCTGCAGCAGATCGGTGCGGCCCACCAGTTCCTCCACGGTGCGCACGCCCAGTTTTGCCATGTATTCCCGCAGCTCCTGGGCCATGAAGCGCATAAAGTTCATGATGTATTCCGGCTTGCCCTTAAAGTTTTTGCGAAGCTCCGGATTCTGGGTGCAGATGCCCATGGGGCAGGTGTCCAGGTTGCACACCCGCATCATGACGCAGCCCATGGCCACCAGGGGGCCGGTGCCGAAGCCGAATTCCTCCGCGCCCAGCATGGCGGCGATGGCGACATCCCGGCCGCTCATCAATTTGCTGTCCGCCTCAATGCGCACCCGGGAGCGCAGGCCGTTCATGATCAGGCACTGGTGGGCCTCGGCGATGCCCAGCTCCCAGGGAAGGCCGGCGTTGTGGATGGAATTGTGGGGGGCCGCGCCGGTGCCGCCGTCAAAGCCGGAGATCAGGATGACCTCCGCGCCCGCTTTGGCGACGCCGGCGGCGATGGTGCCGACGCCTGCTTCGCTGACCAGCTTGACGCTGATGGCGGCCTTGCGGTTGGCGCATTTCAGATCGTAGATCAGCTGGGCCAGGTCCTCGATGGAATAGATATCATGGTGGGGCGGGGGAGAGATCAGGCCCACGCCGGTGGTGGAGTTGCGGCACTTGGCCACCCAGGGGTAGACCTTCGCCCCGGGCAGCTGGCCGCCCTCGCCGGGCTTGGCACCCTGGGCCATTTTGATTTGGATTTCGTTTGCGGACACCAGGTACTTGCTGGTAACGCCGAACCGGGCCGAGGCCACCTGCTTGATGGCGGAGTTGCGCTCCGTTCCGTAGCGCTCCTCGGCCTCGCCGCCCTCACCGGTGTTGGACTTGCCCCCCAGGCGGTTCATGGCGACGGCCATGCACTCGTGGGCTTCCTCGGACAGTGCTCCGTAGCTCATGGCGGCGGTTTTGAAACGCCGGACGATGGATTCCACGCTTTCCACTTCCTCCAGGGGAACGCCGGCGGAAGGGTAATGGAATTCCAGTAGGCTGCGAAGGTGCATGTCGTCGCCCTCTTCGTTGGCAGCGGCGGCGGTGTATTGCTTGAATTTGCCGTAATCCCCGGTCCAGACGGCTTCCTGCAGCAGATGGATGGTTAGGGGATTGTAAAGGTGCTGCTCCGCCGCCGCACCGCTGCGGAATTTGTGGGAACCAAGGCTTTGCAGATCCATGTAAATATCCAGTCCCAGCGGGTCAAAGGCCTGCTGGTGCCGGTCCTCCAGGTCCTTCTGGATGTCCTGGATGGTGATGCCGCCCACCCGGCTGACGGTGTTGGTGAAATATTTTTGGGTGACCTCCGGGCTGATGCCCACGGCTTCGAAGATCTGGCTGCCCTGGTAGGACTGGATGGTGGAGATGCCCATTTTGGAGGCAATTTTCACGATGCCTGCCAGGACCGCTTTGTTGTAGTCCTTCACGGCGGCATAGTAGTCCTTTTCCAGCAGGCCGTCCCGGATCAGACTGCCGATGCTTTCCTGGGCCAGATAGGGATTGATGGCGCAGGCGCCATAACCCAGCAGCGTGGCGAAGTCGTGGACCAGCCGTGGCTCGCCGCTTTCCAGAATCAGCGCCATGGCGGTGCGCTTGCGGGTGCGGACTAAGTATTTGGATACCGCGCCGACCGCCAGCAGGCTGGGGATGGCCACATGGTATTCGTCGATGTCCCGGTCGGACAGGATCAAAATATTGGCTCCGTCCCGGTAGGCCCGGTCCACATCCACGAACAGGCGCTCAATGGCCTTTTCCAGGGCGGTATTCTTGTAATAGCAGATGGATACGGTTTCCACCTGGAAACCGGGGACGCGCATGGATTTGATTTTCAGCAGGTCGGTTTCCGTCAGGATCGGGTTGTCGATCTTCAGCACCTTGCAGTTGTCGGCGGCCTCCTCCAAAAGGTTGCCCTGAGCGCCCACATAGACGGTGGTGGAGGTGACGACCTTTTCCCGCAGGGCGTCGATGGGCGGATTAGTGACCTGGGCGAACATCTGCTTGAAGTATTCAAACAGGGGAGGGTGGGTGTGGCTCAATACGGCCAGGGGTGTGTCGCTGCCCATGGCCCCGGCAGGCTCACCGCCGTTTTTCGCCATCTGCAGCATGATGCCGTTCACATCCTCATAGCGGTAGCCGAAGGCCTTCTGCAGCCGCACCAGCTCCTCCTTGGTATGGGAGGGGACTTTTTTATTGGGGACAGTCAGGTCGGACAGGTTCACAAGGTTCCGGTCCAGCCACTCGCCGTAGGGCTGGCGGCCGGCGTAATCGGCCTTCAGGCTGTCGTCGTCTACCAGCTGCCCCTTTACGGTATCCACCAGCAGCATTTTGCCGGGACGCAGGCGGTCCTTGCGGACAATTTCCTCCGCAGGAATATCCAGAACGCCCACCTCACTGGAGAGGATCAGGCGGCCGTCTTTCGTGATGTAGTAGCGGCTGGGGCGCAGGCCGTTGCGGTCCAGAACGGCGCCCATAACGTCACCGTCGCTGAACAAAATGGAGGCGGGGCCGTCCCAAGGCTCCAGCATGGTGGCGTAATACTGGTAAAAGTCCCGTTTTTTCGGATCCATGCTTTTGCTGTTGCTCCAAGGCTCGGGGATGGTCACCATCACGGCCAGGGGCAGCTCCATGCCGTTCATCACGAGAAATTCCAGGGTGTTGTCCAGCATGGCGGAGTCGGAACCGCCCTGGTTGACAATGGGCAGAACCTTGGTCATGTCGTCTTTCAGATAGCGGCTGCTGATGGTCTCCTCCCGGGCCAGCATGGTGTCCACATTGCCCCGGATGGTGTTGATCTCGCCGTTGTGCAGAATATAGCGGTTGGGGTGTGCCCGGTTCCAGCTGGGGGAGGTATTGGTGGAGAAGCGGCTGTGCACCATGCCGATGGCGGATTCATAGTCCGGATCCTGCAGGTCGGGATAGAACAGGCGCAGTTCCTTGACCAGAAACATCCCTTTGTAGACGATGGTCCGGCTGGACAGGCTGCAGACATAGGTCTCCTGATTGGACTGCTCGAACACCCGGCGGGCCACATACAGCCGGCGGTCAAAGTCAATGCCGGCCTTCATCCGGGGCGGCTTTCCAACAAAGGCCTGCCAGATGCTGGGCATGCAGTCCCGGGCTTTGTGCCCCAGAACGTCCGGACAGGTGGGCACCTCCCGCCAGCCCAGGAAGGGAAGCCCCTCCTTTTTGCAGATGATCTCAAACAGCTTCTTTGCCTGGTTCCGCAGCAGTTCTTCCTGCGGGAAAAAGAACATACCGATGCCGTATTCCCGCTCCCTGCCCAGTTCGATGCCGGCTTCGGCTGCCGCTTTGACAAAGAATTTATGTCCGACCTGCAATAAAATGCCGACGCCGTCGCCGGTTTTCCCCTCAGCATCCTTACCGGCCCGGTGCTCCAGATGCTCCACGATCTGCAGGGCGTCATCCAGAGTCCGGTGGCTCTTACGGCCCTTGATATCCACGACAGCGCCGATACCGCAGTTATCGTGCTCAAACCGGGGGTCATACAAGCCCGCAGGGGCGGTGCGCTCGGTGAAATTATCCATGTTTCTTCTCCTCCCTCTGGTGGGTATAAAACAAACGGCGCCCCCTTTGGACATACTTTGCCAAGTGGGAACGCCTTTGCTCTCTTGGGAATTGTATCATAAACCAAAGGTTTTTACAATGCAAAAAAAGTGAGATTTTATGTACTGCTTTCCAGTCCTTTTTAGTAAAGTTATTCGAATTTCCGGTAGCTTCCGATTACAATGGCTTTGGAATCCGTTCCGTGGCCGATCTCGTTGGTTTGGATGACGGGAAGATGGCTGCCCACATAGGAAAGCAGCAATTCCCGGGCGGAGGGGCGGCAATTCAGCTGCTCCATTTTTGTAAATGTTCCCAAAATCACGCCGGATATTTTATCAAATACGCCCATCTGCTTCAGCTGGCTGAAATAAGTGATCACCTGGGGGACTTCGCCGCCAAGGGCTTCCAGCAGGAGAAGCTTCCCAGAGACGTCGGGGAAATACGCCGTTCCCGCCAGCTTGAGAAAACACCGGGTATTCCCGCCGACGATGACCCCTTCCATTTGGTTTCCCTGCACAAACCGGTAGGAAAAGTCAAACAGCGGTCCGCAGCGTCCCTGGGCAAAGCGGCGCTGCTGCTGGGCGGCATGGTCATAGACAAGATTTTTGATTTGGTACAGGACGGAGGGATTCCCGGTTTTGGTATAGATGGCGTTCAGCACGGTGGTCAGGTCGCTGTATCCCCAAAGCTGCTTTTGAGATTTCGCGATAAGTCCGAAATCCAGATAGTCCAGAATCTCATTGGCCACGTCGCCGCCGGAAATATCGAAAATGACTTGAATGCTGTCATCTTTATAGAAATCCATCAGTGCGTTTGCCCGCTCCTTTGCGCTGCCGCAGAGTTTGCCGTTATTGGCGTAAATACAGCTGCTGAATTGAACCTGATAGCCCAGCGACAGCAGCACCTGTGCAAGGAAATGGTTTTGCGCTTCGTATTCCCGCAGTTGACCGTTTGAGCAGCAAACGATTCCGGCTTTTTTTCGTACATCCAAAATAACATCCTCCCGGCGTCCCTTTGAGACATACTTTGCTAAGTGGGAACGCCTTTGCTCTCTTGGGCATTGTATCATAAACCAAAGGTTTTTACAATGCAAAAAAGTGCGCTTTACGTACCGCTTCCCAGTCCTTTTTATACTGTAGCCGGAAATGTCGAAAATGAATTGAGTGCTGTCATCTTTATAGAAATCCATCCGTGCGCTTGCCCGCTCCTTTCACGCTTGACACTGGGGAAGAATGGCATTATACTAATTTTATTAAAAAGGTTGAAAACCTTTTATAGCACCGTAGGTGCGTTAAGAGCTGTATGGGACGACTTTTGTGGCGATTCGCCACAAACCGGAAGCACCGTTAGGTGGTTCCTTCTTCATAAAACCGAACGGTTTTATGAAGAATCAGTATTAGGTGGTTATTTTCTCCCGACACTTATGTGCCAGCGAACGGGGCCAATTCACTTCTGCTTCAAACCCCCGGCTTTCCAGATTGTCTGCGATTTGATTATAGACTGCGTATGCATTTATGTAATCGCCTATTTCCTCGTAACAGGAAGCCATGGAATATGCTGCGTCGCACCACTGCGGCTCCATTTCCAATGCCCGCTTCCAGTGGGGGAACGCTTCGTCGTAGCGTTTCATCGACCGCAGTAAGTTGCCTGTGTAGATATGCAGTGTGGCGCTCTCCGGGAATTTGGCTTCTGCTTTCTGCACCCATTTCCAGGCAGCATCGTAGTCCCCTGCAAAGGAATATGCTTGAATCAAACAAACCCACTCCTGCAATTCATTGCTTCCTGCTTCAACAAGGGGCAGAAACTCCTCAATGTTTTCCTGATTCCGTCCAATCTCCCAGAGGAAATATGCTTTCTGCCGCTGGGTACGCCAGTAGGTTTCCGAATCTTCTGTCGGGCCCTTTTTGAGAACACGGTCAAACATCTCTCCGGCTTTCTTGATGCAAACACACATCATTTCTTGATAGAGGATACCGTACAGTCGTAAGTCCTCTGTGGTATATTCCTCGGACTTCAGCAGTTTCTGATACTCCATATCTGCCCGGAGAAAGTCCTCAGGTTTCAGACTGGCTTCAAATACACTGCCCAGCCGCTGGGCGTAGTTATCATAGGCCATACTGGTTTCCTTGTACAGATCATCAATGGTGACACAGTACAAAGCCGCAATTTTCGGAAGGATGGTTACATCAGGTAGGGTGGTGTTACACTCCCACCGAGAGACAGTCTGAGTGCTGACACCCAAGGCTTCCGCCGCCTGCTCCTGGGTCATATTTTTCGCAACCCGGAACCGTTTCAAATTTTTAGAAAATACAGTCATCTTTATTCTTCCTTTCGGGTATTAGAAGCTTCTGACTTCATTATACCAAAAGGCCGGAATAAGTCCATATCTTGATTGATGATTAGTGTCTTGAATTTTGATGTGTGATTCTGATATTCCATATAAAAAGGATACATTCTTATAAAGAAACAGTATTAGAATCAAGAAAAAAGCAAAGGAGAGCGAACCATGGGCTGGAAAAACCAGGTAATTTATCAGCTGAAAGGCAATGCCCAGGCACCCTATGGGGGAGGTGCGCTCTTTTTCGAGTAAAATTCATTATCACACATACTGAAAGACACCTCCCTTTTTTGAATCATTATGATTTGAAAGGGAGTATTTTTATGTTCAATATCAAAAAGCAAATTCGAAATATGTATATCATCAGCACCCTGGGCAGCTTCCAGATTGCGGGGGCCTCCTGGGTGGCGCTGCTGGCGGCCCGCGGATTTTCCCTGGCAGAGATCGGCATTGCCGAGGGTGCGTTCCATATGGCAAGTCTGCTGTTCGAAATCCCTTCCGGGGTGATCTCCGATGTATTCGGGCGAAAAAAGTGCATGATACTGAGTCAATGGATGTTTATTCTCTCGGCGCTTCTGATGATCTTTTCGAAAGGCTTGCAAGGGATCTGCGTCAGCATGGTTATCAATGCTTTTGGTTACAATTTTGCCTCCGGTACACGGGAATCCCTGGCATACGACAGTTTGAAGGTTGCAGGGCAGGAAGAAAGGTATCTGGCCTATTCCTCCATGGAGTACAGCATCTACCGGACCGGTTCCGCCTGCGCCACCTTGTGCGCGGGACTTGCATTGCTTTTGGGCTACCGCCGGGCCAATCTTCTGGATATGGTGCTAAGCAGCATCTGCCTGCTGTTCTGTTTCCGCCTGAAAGAAGTAGAAGCAGAGCAGCGGCAATTTGAGGGAACGCTGGGAAAACGGCTGCTGCGTTGTTTCCGGGAGAGCCTTCATTTCTTGACGCACAATGGAAGAAGCCTTGCGCTGATGCTGTTCAATTCCTTCTTCGGCAGTATCCCGGTTCTGACGGCCTTTTTCCTCCAGGCACGGCTGACGGAAAACGGTCTGAGTGCCACTTGGTTGGGGCCTGGGTTGTTTGTTATTACGCTGGGCGGTGCCGCGGGCGCAAAAGCAGTGACAGCGGTAGCCAAATGGGATTATCGGAAAGTGGCGGTTATGTGCATATTTGGTATTGCCGGCGGATTGGCGCTGAGCCTGCATACAATGCCCCTGGTGATGATCATTGGTGGTTTTGCTGGCAATTTCTTCGACGACATGCTGCAGGTGCGAACCGATGCGCTGCTAAACGAACGATTCCCCTCTGCCCAACGGGCCACACTGCTGTCGGTGTCTTCCCTGACTTTTTCACTGGTAATGATCCCGATGTCCCCTCTGATGGGGTGGCTGCTGTCATAAAAAAGTCGCTTCAATAAAAAAGGGGGCTGGCTCCGCTGAATAATCAGCGAAACCAGCCCTCTGGTGCTTATTTCGGTCGTCATACTGTTTCTTTATAAAAATGAAACATTTTTATAAAGAAACAGTATGAAATAGTAGCAGTTAGCAATTTGTTAGCAACACGGCATTTGACAGAACAGGGGCAAAATAACAGTGGCGAAAAAGTTCAAAAAGTGCAACAAAAAACCGCCAAAACTTAATGTTTCAGCGGTTATTTGTGAAAATAGTGACTTACTTTGATACAAAATGCACACCTCCCGGAGTTTTCGTTAAATGATACGGGAATAATTAAAAGGTGCACACTGTCTTATATTTTTCAATGATGATTCTGGAATTGTTTGATAAATCATCATTCCCATCCAATCGGAGAACCGGGCACTGCAAAGAATCTGCCCATTTTGTATGAAGCTCTAAGTTTGTGGAACCGCCACCGGAATCGTAACTGGCAACATCATTGAGAAAACGCTGATGCGACGCGTACATATCGCCACCATCCATCACTCTGCTTCCAAATTTTTCGTATTCCCGTTGATGAACTCTGGAAACACGTACCTCTGCAGGTGCCGTTAAATGTACAGCAAGAGCAAAGAACGGATCAAAAAATTCATGAAAGCTGTCCATAGAGCCTGCCATAACGAAGCGGTCACTCTGGGAGATTGCGTTCATTAGTCCGCTAATCTTTTCTGAACGAGAGTACATAACCGAAAAAGGGATTTTCGTGTCGTTCCGCCAGAGATAGTCATCAATATCTAGGAATAGAATTCCCAGTTGCTCTGCAACCATTCGACCGAGTGTCGTCTTCCCGGAACCTGCAGATCCAAAAATTATGATTCCTTGTTTCAATGCAATTCCTCCAGGGCAAAAAACAAAACCGAACACCAATTGTAATACCCATTGTATCAAAACTGATGTCCGGTTATGGTGGGGGAGGACGGATTCGAACCATCGAAGCGAAACGCAGCAGATTTACAGTCTGTCCCCTTTGGCCACTCGGGAACTCCCCCATATTTCTTTCGTTCCGGAGCCTGTCTGGAGCCGGTAGACGGACTCGAACCCCCGACCTGCTGATTACAAATCAGCTGCTCTACCGACTGAGCTATACCGGCGGCTCAAACAGAACATGCTTATTATAACACGGAAAGCCGATTTGTCAAGCATTTTCGGGGGATTTTTTCTAAAAAGTTCAGGAGTGGGGAAAACCACTCCTGAACAGCCGATTTTTGCGCTTTTTTGAAGGAAAAAATCAGAATTCCACGTCCATTTTCGCAATGACAGCGGCACAGCGGGGGCAAAGGCCGTTTTCATCCGCATTCTCCGAGTGCATCCAGCAGCGGGGGCACTTGGTGCCCTTGGCTTCGCTGACACCGATGGTCAGGGCGGGGAAGTTGACACCGGCGGCAACCTCGGCACCATCCTCGGGCGCGTCCCAGGTGCAGGTGGAGACAATGCAGATCTCCGCCAGATTCACGCCCGCACAGGCCGCTTTCAGGGCTTCGTCGCCGGTGCTCAGGGTGACATGGGCTTCCAGGGCCTTGCCGATGCGCTTGTCGGCCCGGGCCTTTTCCAGAACGCCGTTGACATCCTGGCGCAGCTTCATGATGACGTTCCACTTGTCCATAGTTGCTTCGTCCAGGGCGTATTCGGCAAAGCTTTCAGGCATCTGGTTCAGCAGCACGTTGCGGGCATCATCGCCCTCCCGGTGGGGCATGGCCTGCCAGATCTCGTCGCAGGTGAAGGCCAGGATGGGGGCGAAAAGCTTCGTCATGGCGTCCAGGATCAGGAACAGGGCGGTCTGGGCAGAGCGGCGGCGCAGGCCGTCCTTCTCCTCGCAGTACAGCCGGTCCTTGATGATGTCCAGATAGAAGGAGGAAAGCTCCACCACACAGAAATCATTGATGGCGTGAGATACAGTGTGGAACTCGTAGACCTTATAGGCTTTGCGGCAGGCGGCGGCCAGGGCGTCCAGCTTGGTCAGCGCCCAGCGGTCCAGTTCTTCCATTTCCTCCGCAGGCACCAGATTGTTGGGGTCAAATTCGTTCAGGTTGCCCAGGCAGTAGCGGGCGGTGTTGCGGAATTTCAGATAGTTCTGGGAAAGCTGCTTGAAAATTTCCTTGGAGCAGCGGACGTCGGCGTGATAGTCGGAAGAACCGGCCCACAGGCGGACGATGTCGGCGCCGAATTCCTTGATGAGATCGGCGGGGTCAATGCCGTTGCCCAGGGACTTGTGCATGGCCCGGCCCTGACCGTCAACGGTCCAGCCGTGGGTCAGAACCTCCCGGAAGGGGGCACCGTTGCCCAGGGCGCCTACGGAGGTCAGCAGGCTGGATTGGAACCAGCCGCGGTACTGGTCGGCGCCTTCCAGGTAGACATCGGCGGGCCACAGCTCGGGGGTATCCTTCATCAAAGAGGCGTAGTGGGTAGAGCCGGAGTCGAACCAGCCGTCCAGCGTGTCGGTCTCCTTTTCAAAACCGTGGGCCTTGCCGCAGTGGGGGCAGGCCAGACCTTCGGGGGCCAGTTCCGAAGCGTCCTTCTCGAACCAGATGTTGGAGCCGTACTCGTCAAACAGCTTGGAAATGTGCCCGATGGTTTCCGGGGTGCAGACAGGCTTGCCGCAGTCCTGGCAGTAGAACACCGGGATGGGCAGGCCCCAGCGGCGCTGGCGGGAGATGCACCAGTCGGCCCGTTCCCGGATCATGCTGACCATGCGGTCGCCGCCCCAGGCGGGATACCACTTGACGTTCTCCACGGCGGCAACGGCATCCTCCTTGAACGCGTCCACGGAGCAGAACCACTGGGGCGTGGCGCGGAAGATGATGGGCTTTTTGCAGCGGTCGTGATGGGGGTAGGAGTGGACGATCTCCTCGGAAGCGAAGAGCATGCCGCTTTCTTTCATGTCCGCCAGAATAACGGGGTTGCTTTCTTCGGTTTTCATACCGGCGTACTTGCCGGCGTAGTCGGTGTGGCGGCCATTGTCATCCACGGGGACCACCAGGTCCATGCCGTAGCGCATGCAGGTCTGGTAGTCGTCTGCGCCGAAGCCGGGGGCGGTGTGGACACAGCCGGTGCCGGAATCCATGGTGACGTACTCTGCCAGAACCAGACGGGAGGTCTTGTCCAGGAAGGGGTGCTGGGCCAGCATGTTCTCAAAGAACGCGCCGGGATAGCTTGCCAGAACCTCGTAATCTTCAAAGCCGCCGATGGCCATGACCTTCTCCATCAGAGCCTCAGCCATGATGTAGGTCTCGCCGTTCCCGGCCTTCACCAGGACATAGCTGTCCCGGGGATGCAGGCAGATGCCCAGGTTGCCGGGCAGGGTCCAGATGGTGGTGGTCCAGATGACGAAGTAGGTGCTGCTCAGGTCAAAGCCGGAGAGCTTGCCTAAGTCGTCCTTCATGGGGAATTTGACATAGACGGAGGTGCAGGGGTCGTCCTGGTACTCGATTTCGGCCTCCGCCACGGCGGTGGCGCAGACGGGGCACCAGTAAACGGGCTTCAGGCCCTTGTAAACATAGCCCTTGTCGTACATACGGCCAAAGACCTTGACCTCCTGGGCCTCAAAATGCTTGTCCATGGTGCGGTAGGGATGCTCCCAGTCGCCCACCACGCCCAGACGCTTGAAGCCCGCCATCTGGCGCTGGATATAGTTTTCCGCGAATTCCTCGCAGGCGGCCCGGAAAGCGGGGACAGGCATGGCCTTATGGTTGAGCTTGCTTTTTTTGATGATGGCGGTTTCGATGGGCAGGCCGTGGTTATCCCAGCCGGGGACATAGGGGGTGTAGTAGCCCAGCATGGCATGGCTGCGGACGATGAAGTCCTTCAGGGTCTTGTTCAGGGCGTGGCCCATGTGAATATCACCGTTGGAGAAAGGAGGGCCGTCGTGCAGGACAAAGGGGGGCAGGTCCTTGTTTTTCTCCAGCATGGCATTGTACAGGTCCTGTTCTTCCCAGCTTTTCAGCATACCGGGTTCCCGGGCAGGCAGGCCGGCCTTCATGGGAAAGCCTGTTTTGGGAGTGATGATGGTGTTTTTGTAATCCATTGGAATTTGACCTCCATTTGAAATGAAAATGATAAAAGGAAAGCGCCTCTGTCTCCCAATAAGAGACAAAGGCGCGTAAACCTCTGCGGTACCACTCTTGTTCCGCCCCTTCGGGCGGCACTCGTACAGCGCGTTATCGGGCGCTTCCCGGCGCAGCCTACAGATTTCGGTGCGCTGCTCAGAGGTGATACAAGTGTGCTCCTGTTTGCTGCCTTGCACCGGCCGGCAGCTCTCTGGAAACGGTGCGCACGCTTACGCGTCCTCGTCATCGCATTGGGAATATAAAGGAAAGCCTACTTGCCCTTGGGGTCGTAGTTGCGGCCGAACTGCAGGTTCAGGCTGGCAAACTTGCTGGTGGTGGATTCGTTGGTGGTGGGGTGCTTGGGAGCAGCCTTGGGGGCGTGATCCACAGTGGTGCCCACGATGGCTTCCACGTTCTGGGCAATCTCGTCAGCCACATCGTCGCTGGAGGGAGCGGCAACGGGAGCTGCGGGTGCAGCGGGGGCGGCGGGAGCAGGCGCGTTGGCGCCCTTGATGCGCTCCAGAGCCTGGATGCAGGTGCGAAGCTGCTCCTGCAGCTCGTTGATCTTGGCAGCGGCGGCCCGGCGGGCTTCCTCTACCCGAGCGTTCTCAGCGGCCACCAGGGCGTCGGTGTTCTGGGTGCTGGCGGCCATGGCGCTGGCGGAGGACAGCATCTTGGCGCACTTTGCCTCGGCCTCCATGACCATCTTGTCACAGGTTTTCTGGGCGTTGACGACAGCGTCCTTCATGGAGGCCTCGTTCTTGCGGTACTCTTCCAGCTTGCCAACCAGGACACGCATCTTGCTCTTGAGCAGGGCGTTTTCCTTGTACAGGGTGACATAGTCCTCGGTCAAAGGCTCCAGGAACTCGTCAACCTGCTGCATATCGTAGCCGCCGAAGGTGGCCCGGCCAAAAGAGATCTGATCGATCTGCTGCGGTGTAAACATAAAATGTTCCCCTTCCTATCTTTAAGATAAATAAGCAGCTCCTTAACGTTTTCACAGGGTCTTGCCGCCCAGGGCGGCAGATAAAAAGCGAAAGCGGTTTTGGAGGTGCGAAAAATCAAATGTAGCTTTCAACCTCGGCCTGCAGGGTTTCCAGATCGCCCACAATGTCCATGTTATGGGGGCAGAACAGGTAAGCAGACTGGGCGATTTTCTTGACGTCGCCGTCCAGAGCGTAGACGCAGCCGGACAGGAAGTCCACCACCCGGCGGGCCATGGCCTTGTCCACGTTCTCCATGTTGACAATGACGGCCCGGTGGCTGCGCAGGTCGTCGGCGGCCTTGGAGGTGTCATTGAAGCTGCCGGGACGGAACAGGACCACTTCCTGCTTGTTGGAGGAGCTCATGTTCAGTACCTGGCCGTTAAAACCGGAGGCGGGGGTGGTGGAAGCGCCGGAGGTCATGGGAGCGAAGCCAAAATCATCCGCTTCCTCTTCCTCTGCTGCAGGGGCGGGAGCGGGAGCCCGGCGGGGGCTGCGGCGGGTGGGAGTTTCAGCCGGCTCTTCATAATCATCGGCGTAATCGTCATCCTCATCGTAATCATCATAATCGTCATCGGCGTAGGGCTGAGCAAATTTCTTTACATTATCCCAAAAGCTCATTCTATATTTCCTCCTAGTATATGTTCAACATCATTTTGATGAAGCTTTGGCGTAGTCTCTGGCACCAAAAATGGCGGTGCCGACCCGGATCATCGTGCTGCCGCACGCGATCGCATCCGGGAAATCTCCCGACATGCCCATGGATAAACAGTCCACTGTGACATTATCCTCTATTTTTTTCGTTATGTCAACAGTTAAGTTGCACATTTTTTGAAAAAAATTTAGATTTTCTCCCGAATTATGAGAGATTGGAGGGATAGCCATGAGTCCTTTGATACATATGTTTGGAAAATTGCCGGCTTTTTCCACCAGAGGAAGGATCTCTTCGGCCCGGAAGCCGGACTTGCTGGCTTCTTCCCCGATGTTGACCTCCAGCAAAATGCTCTGAACGATGCCCTGGCGGGCGGCTTCCCGGTCGATTGCCTCAAGCAGGCGTTCGCTGTCCACGCTCTGGATCAGATCCACTTTTCCCACCACCTGTTTGACCTTATTGGTCTGCAAATGGCCGATGAAATGGACGGGAGCGCCTTCGTAGGCGTTTTCCCGGAGTTTGGCGGTCAGCTCCTGCACCCGGTTTTCCCCGCAGCAGTCGACGCCTGCGGCGATGGCCTGCCGGACGGCATCGGCGTCATTCATCTTGGTGGCGGCGCAGAGCTTGATTTCCCGCGGGTCCCGTCCGCAGGCCAATGCCGCGGCTTCCATTTCCGCCCGGACCCGGGCGACGTTTTCAGCGATAGACATAAGTGGATTGCCCTCTTTCTATAAATAAATTGAAAATGGAAAATGGAAAATTGAAAATTTATGAAATCCCGAAGCGGTTTCGAAATTTTCAACTTTTCATTTTCAATTTTTCCTTTGACAAATGCAAAAGGGCAACGGATATTTGCTCCGTTGCCCTTTTGCATTACACAGTGGTAGCTGCGGCTTTCAGCGGCTTCATGGGGGCCAGGGTGGAGATGGCGTGCTTGTAGATCATCTGCTGCTTGCCATCTGTCACCAGCACCACCACAAAGCTGTCAAAGCCGGTGATGATTCCCCGGAGCTGGAAGCCGTTCATCAGGAAAAGCGTTACGGGAACCTTGTCCCGGCGAACCTCTTTCAAAATGGCCTCCTGTAAATTGATCGCTTCAGACATATGTATACCTTCTTTCTTTGAGGATGTACATATGCTAGCATTTTTCAGTTGTCAAATTCCCGAAGAAATTGTCGGGCGCGTGCAATTATTTCTTTGCCGCCCTCACCGGGGGCGCGGGTGAGCCAGTGGATGCTTTTGTTCCGGCGGAACCAGGTCAGCTGCCGCTTGGCGTAGTGCCGGGAGGACTGCCGAACTTGACCGGCGGCTTCTTCGACGGTGCCCTGACCGCTCAGGGCGGCCACAAATTCCTTGTAGCCGATGGCCTGCATGGCGGTGGCTTTCGCCGGGATGCCGCTGGCGAGAAGGCTTTGAATTTCTTCCAGCAGCCCCATTTCCAGCATCAGCCCCACCCTCTGGTCGATGCGGCTGTAAAGCTCGCTTCGCTGCGTAAAATCCAGGCCCAGCCAGAGGGGGCGGTATCTGGGGGGGACGGCCTGGGTCCGGCGGTTATGTTCCGTGATGGTCTCTCCGGTTTCCAGATAGACTTCCAATGCGCGGATAATGCGCTTGCGGTCGGACAGGTGCAGCCTGGACGCGGCCTCCGGGTCAATAGAGTGTAACCAATTTAACATGGATTCCATACCTTCCCGGTCCGCCTGGGCCTCCAGTTTTTCCCGGATACCGGTGGAGGGGAAGGGGGCGAAGGCGTTGCCCCGGATCAGGGAATCCATATAAAGCCCGGTGCCGCCGGCAATGATGGCGGTTTTGCCCCGGGCCAGGATGCCGTCCACAAGGGGGGCGGCCATCTCACAATAACGGCTGACGGAAAAATCCTCGTCCGGCTCGGCAACGTCTATCATGTGGTGGGGGATGCCCTGCATTTCTTCCGCCGTGGGCTTGGCGGTGCCGATGTCCATGCGCTTATAGACCTGCATGGAATCACAGGAGACCACCTCGCCGTTTACTTCCTTGGCAAGCGCCACGGCCAAAGCGGTTTTTCCGGAGGCCGTTGGCCCGGCGATGCAGATGATGTTGTTCACGGGGGCAAGACCTCCTTACCGTTGTGGATTTCCGGAAATATACATTTAGCGGCAGGCTTCCCAATCTTCTTTCAAAATTCCATACAAATACAAATCCGCCCAATTTCCGGCATTGTCTAAGGCCTGGGCCCGCTGGATGCCTTCCAGGCGCATCCCCAGCTTTTTCATCAGGCCGACGGATTTGACACCGTCAATGGCTTCCGCGAAAATTTTATGGGCGTTTTTCACCGCAAAGGCATCGTCCAGCAGGGCTTTGCAGCTTTCGTATGCGTATCCCTGACGCCAGTATGCCCGGTTGAAAATCCAACCGATTTCATATACACCCGCATCAAATTCATGGAACAGGATATATCCGATTACTTTGCCGGAGATTTTCTGCTCCGCCGCCAACGCACCGTGGCGGTCAATGCAGAAATCCTGCAAAAAATTATGGACTTTTTCAAAGTCATAGGCCGGCTCGCAGTTTTCCATGGTTTCATCGTCACCGAAGATTTCAAAAAGATCGCCGGCATCGTCCAAAGTAAAATCACGCACACGGGTCCTGTCTGTTTCAATCAGCAATGGGGAACACCACTTTCTCCTATGTCCGTTTAAACTGCTTCTCCAGCAGTTTCTTGCTTAAGCTTACGCAAATGGGACGGCCATGGGGGCAGTATTTCAGTTCCTCCCGGCTCATGACCTCCTCTACTACGGCCAGAAGCTCCTTTTCGTCGTTGATCCAGCCAGCCTTAATGGCGGCTTTGCAGGCCACGGTGTGCAGCAGTTCGTCCCGGACGGTGTCGCTGTGCTCCCGGCGGCCGTTCAGCAGGTCGGCGGCCAGGGCCTCCACCGCACCGGCAGCGTCCTCGGGGCTTAAATCCATGGGGATTTGCCGCAGCAGCACGGTATTCTCCCCAAATTCGTCAAGTTCAAACCCCAATTCGTCCAGCATGTCCCTGTTTGCCAGCAGTTCCGCGGCGGAGGAGGGACTTAACCGGACGGGAATGGGGGAGAGCAGGCTCTGGGCGCTGATCTTCTCCTGATTGGCCTTCAGCTTTTCGAAAAGAATCCGCTCATGGGCGGCGTGCTTGTCGATGAGGAAGGCTTCCTCCCCCTGCTCGACGAGGATGTAGGCCTTGTACAATTCTCCCACCATCCGCCATGGGGGTGGAGCGGGCATGTCCAGGGATGTCTGCTCCATTTCCTCCGCCGCAGGTTCCGCCGGGGGCTCCTTGGGAGGCGCCGCCGGGGCGGCGGGGACCGGGAGGGGCTGGGGAGCTTCTTCCCGGACCTGGGGCAGCATGACGAATTCCCGCAGAGGCATATTGGCCGGGCGGGGAATTTTCTCCATCGCGGCGGCAGCGGCTTCCTTCTTCGGCTGGGGGGCATCCTTCAGGGCCGTGGAAAAGGTCTTGTATTCCTCGGCGGTCATGGAGCGGAAAAAGTTGTCTTTTTTGGGCGCCGGGGCGGTATTTTTTTCCTGTGGGGCAGGGGCCTGGGAGGCAGGGGCGGCGGGCTGGGCCTTGAACTGTATCTGGGGACGGTCCGGCTGCTTGTTCAGAGCGGCCAGCACGCCGTAGTGAACGCAGTCGAATACCGCTTTTTCCGACAGAAATTTGACCTCCGTTTTGGCGGGATGGACATTTACGTCCACCGCACCGGCGGGGAGGGACAGGTGCAGCACACAGGCGGGGAATTTGCCCACCATGAGCTGGTTACGGTATGCTTCCTCCAGCGCGGTAACGAGCAGCTTGGATTTCACCGGCCGGTTGTTGACAAAGAAGGTCTGCAGGCTGCGGCTGGGCCGGGCATCGGTGGGCTTGGAAACGAAGCCCGTCAGGGAGTACTGCTCCCAGCGGCTGTCCACCTTCACCATTTGGGCGCACTCCCGGCCGTAGACACAGTACACCGCGGCCTGAAGCCCGCCGCTGCCGGGGGTGGACAGCACCTGCTTGCCGTCCCGCAGGAATTGGAAGGCCACCTCCGGGTGGGCCAGGGCCTGCAGCTGCACGGCGGCGGCCACCCGCCCGCCTTCTACCGTATCGGATTTCATGAATTTCATCCGGGCGGGGGTGTTGTAAAACAGGTCCCTTACAAGGATCGTGGTACCGTCGGGACAGCCGGCCTCCGCTTCTTCCAGGATTTCTCCCGCTTCCAGATGCAGGCTGGTGCCGGAAAGGGAGCCTGCGGTCTTGGTAAGCAGGTCGATGCGGCTGACCGACGCGATGGCGGCCAGAGCCTCCCCACGGAAGCCCATGGTGCCGATGGCGGCCAGATCCTCGGCGGTACGCAGCTTGCTGGTCGCGTGGCGCTTAAAGGCGGTCCGGGCATCCTCGGCTGCCATACCGCAGCCGTTGTCCGTGACCCGGAGGAAGGTCATGCCGCCGTCCCGGATCTCAATGGTGACCTTGGAGGCTCCGGCGTCCACCGCGTTTTCCAGCAGCTCCTTTACCACGGAGGCGGGCCGTTCCACCACCTCACCGGCGGCGATCAGGTTGGCAATATGGGGGGATAATTGGATGATCTTGGGCATAATGGTTACCTCAATGAGCGGATGCTGATAAAATTGATGGCGGCATGAATGAGAATGGGGGCAAAGATGGTGTCTGCTTTGGTATACGACCAGGCCAGGCACAGCCCAGCGGGAAGATACTGAAGCACCGCCATCAAAAGCTCCAGGGGGGAATATCTGCCGATATAGCCGAGAACATGGATGACGGCAAAGGCCAGAATGGACACAACGTAGGCGGCCCACCGGGATTTTCCATAGAGGTTCCGGAAAATCAGGCCCCGGTACAGGCATTCCTCCACCGGCGGCACCAGAATGACCGTGCCCACCACCATGAGGAAGCGGCTGCCCTGGCTCATGGCGGCGATGGCTTCGTCGTTATAATTGGAGAAGCCCGGAACCAATTGGCGGATGCTCCAGGAGACGGCCCAGTTGCAGGCGTAATAGGCCACGAAGCCCAAAATCACGGCCTGACAGAAATAGGCGGGATGCTGTCCCACCTGGCCGGCCGACCTTCCAAGAAAATCGTGGAAAATCAGGAGCATGGCCATGAAGTTGATCAGGTAAAAGACAAAATTCAGCTCTGCCGGATTCAGGGGGGCGGAAAACCGGGCGTTGCACCAGGTCAGAAGACCGGGTAGCAGCAAAAGCTGGAACGCCAGATATACGGCCCCGCTGACGGTTTCCCGGTTGGAAAGGCTGCAACTGATACTGCGGCTTTTTTTCATAGGTTAATCCAATAGCTTCCTGAGCTTGTACAGCTCGTTCATGGCTTCAATGGGCGTCAGGGTCTCCACGGAAATGGCGGACAGGGCGGAAACGATCCGCTGCCCCGTCAAATCCAGCATGCTCACCTGATCCTCCGGCTCCTTCTGCACGGCGGGAGCGGGGGCAATTCCCTCAGATTCCAGCTCGGACAAAATCTCTCTGGCCCGGTTGATGACCACGTTGGGGATACCTGCCAGCTTGGCGACCTCGATGCCATAGCTGTCATCGGTGGCGCCGGGAACGATCTTGCGCAGGAAGATCATCTGGTCGCCCCGCTTTTTGACCGCGATGTTGTAGTTTTTTACATTGGGCAGCTTGTCCTCCATGGTGGACAGCTCGTGGTAGTGGGTGGCAAACAGGGTCTTGGCACCCAGGCGCTTGGGATTGGCGGCGTATTCCAGTACGGCCCGGGCAATGGCCATGCCATCGTATGTGGAGGTACCCCGGCCGATTTCGTCCAGAACCAGCAGGCTCCGGGAGGTGGCGTATTTTAAGATGGAGGCGACCTCCGCCATTTCCACCATGAAGGTGGACTGCCCGGAGGCCAGATCATCGCTGGCGCCGATCCGGGTAAACACCCGGTCTACAAGGCCGATCTTGGCGGAGCGGGCCGGTACGAAGGAACCCATCTGCGCCATCAGCACGATCAGGGCCACTTGACGCATGTAGGTGGATTTGCCCGCCATGTTGGGGCCGGTGATGATGCACACGGTATCGTTATCGGCGCCCAGACGGGTGTCGTTGGGAACGAACAGGGAATCCTTCAGCATGGCTTCCACCACCGGATGGCGTCCGTCGGCGATGGAAATCTCCCGGCCCAGGGTGATTTCAGGGCGGCAGTATCCCCGCTGTACGGCTACGGCGGCCAGACTGCACAGCGCGTCCGCCGCAGCCACGGCGGCGGCGGTCTGCTGCACCCGGGCGGCCTGCTGGGCCAGCTGCTCCCGCAGCTTGGTAAAGATCTGGTATTCCAGGGCCGTCAGCCGGTCCTTGGCGGTGAGCACCTGGTTTTCCAGCTCTTTCAGCTCCTGGGTGATGTAGCGCTCGCAGTTGGCCAGGGTCTGCTTGCGGATGTAATTTGCGGGAACCTGGTCCATAAAGGATTTGGAAACTTCGATATAATAGCCGAAAACCCGGTTAAAGCCCACTTTCAGGGTGCGGATTCCGGTTTTCTCCCGCTCAGAGGCCTCAATGGCGGCAATGGTGCCGCTGCCGCCTTCCATGATATCGCGCAGGCGGTCAGCCTCCGCACTGGCGCCCTTGCGGATGATGCCGCCCTCCCGGATGGTCAGGGGGGGATCGTCAACAATGGTGTTTTCAATCTGGTCGGCGCAGTCGGTGAGGGGATCGATGGCCTGTTCCAGTTTCCTAAGCAGGGGGGATTCGCATTTTTGCAGCTGGGCCTTTACCTCCGGCAGGGCCCGCAGGCCCCGGGCCAGTCCCAGCAGGTCCCGGCAGTTGACGGTGCCGGTGACGACTCTTGTCTGTACCCGTTCCAGGTCGGTGACATCCCGCAGGGCTTCTTCCAGCTCCCCCCGGATGATGACGCTGTCCACCAGTTCCTCTACGGCGCTTTGGCGGCGGGTGATTTCCACAGGGTCAAGCAGGGGCTTTTCTAGCCAAGAGCGGAGCATCCGGCCGCCCATGGCGGTGTGGGTCTTGTCCAGCACCCAAAGCAGCGTCCCCTTCTTCTCCTTGGAGCGCATGGTTTCCGTAAGTTCCAGGTTCCGCCGGGCATCCAGGTCAAGCTCCATGAAGCGGCCGGTGGTGTAGTATTGAAGCTCCCGGATGTGGGCCAAATCGTTTTTCTGCAGGGTCAGCAGGGTTTGCAGCAGCGCGCCGCTGGCGATGATGGCGGCGGGCATCCCTGCCAGCCCCAGCTGGGACAGGCTTGTACCGAAGTGCTTTTCCAGCAGCGCTTCCGCGCTTTCAAGGGCAAAAAGCTCGGCGGTGCCCTCATCTACGCAGCAGTTTAGGCGGCGGAAAATGGCATCCTCGATGGGCCCGCAGTCCACATTGGAGCCATAGCGGATGACCTCGCTTGGCCCGAAGCGGCCAAGTTCCGAGGCGACGCCCTGGGGATCGGAGCAGACGGTGGCAAAAAAGGCACCGGTGGAGACGTCGCAGAAGGCAAGGCCAAACCGGCCGCTTTCTCCGTAAATGCAGGCCAGGTAATTGTTTTTGTTCTCATCCAGCATGCAGCTTTCGGTGACGGTGCCGGGGGTGACGATGCGGGTGATCTCCCGCTCCACCAGTCCCTTGCTCAGGGCGGGGTCCGTCATCTGCTCGCAGATGGCGACCTTATAGCCCTTCTGCACCAGCCGGGCAATATAGGAATCTACGCTGTGGTAGGGAACGCCGCACATGGGGGTCTGCTCTTCCTTGGGCTTGCCCCGGTCCCGGGTGGTCAGGGTCAGGTCCAGTTCCCGGGCGGCCAGCTTGGCGTCCTCGTCGAACATCTCGTAAAAATCGCCCAGGCGGAAGAATAGAATGCAGTCCTGATTGCGTTCCTTGATCTCGTGGTACTGCCGCCGCATAGGGGTCAGTTCGGTACTGTTGGTAGCCATTGGCGCAACCTCTTTCTAAGTAATAATGCGAAAGGATAAATGCAAAATTGCGGTATCCGCTTTGCGGATGAATGAAAACGTATGGCTGTATCGGATTTGGACCGCCATAAGTGAACGAATAAAACCAAGTTTTTTTATCATTCGCATGCTGTAAAGGTTGTCCTCAAAGCACCCGGCGGCTATTTCGGGATTGTAATTTTAGTTACCCCGCTATGCGAAAAATCAGAATTTACGAGTTCAGCCACTTTTTCAATAATCCATATATGGTTTGAATATCTTCTTTACTGCACATTTGTTCGGTTCTGCCACTTGAGTAGTGATGTCCAAAATTATTATCCAAATAAGTATTGCCATTGATGACAACTGGATTTTTGTATCTCGGTCTGACATGAATATGTACATGTGGACATGGCTCCGGTGACTTATAAAAACTGTTCATCAAGCAGCTCCAATTACAGTGTTCTGCATTGAAAACTGTTTTTACGCATTTTTCGTATTTCTTTATCAGCAGAAAAAGTTCCATCCATTCCTCATCTTTGAGTTCCGGCAAAGAACCACAATGCCGTTTTAATACTATAATACACCGTCCGATATAATCTTGTTCATCCGCAAGGTAAACAGTCCAATACTTGGTATCTGACAATAAATACTTCTTGTCCTCTTCAGATAGATTACACCATTCGCACCTTTTCACTATATTCCCTCCAACTTTGGGTTTGTTTAACTGCTCTATAAATTCCAATTTGTCGATTTATGTGCGTATATTATAGCGCCCGTATTATTCTACTATAATTCTGTTTATGCGGCAGATGCGGGGGCGAAAGCAACGAGTGCTTTTGCCCTTGCATATTATGGTATTCCTTTATATCTGCTCGTATCGTTTTATACAGCCATAGGAGATTCAGGCACCATTTGGGCACCAAAGCGTCAAAAGCCATTGCTGTTTTGAGTGCCTTAATCTCTGAAAAAGCCAGTATTTTTAAGGGCTATAACGGGTTCATGCTTGTTGACAGCACAAACTCAAATACTATTTTTTATTGATGATTTTTCTATTTCCCCACTTAGGCTCCAGGTGGTTGCACCAGTGATGGTGATATGCTGGTAGGTGCCGATCAGCTTATCGCAGCCCGGGAAGCGCACCAGGCGGCCGCCCTCTGTCCGGGCCGTCAGCAGTTCCTTGTCCCTGCCGTCCACCAGGCAGCGCAGGGTTTTGCCGATGTAACTGCCGTGGATTTCCTCGGAAATGGCGTTCTGCACCGCGCAGAGCTTATCGAAGCGGCGGTTTTTCTCCGCTTTGGGCGTGGGATCGTCCAGCTTGGCGGCGGGAGTGCCGGGACGGGGGGAAAAAATGAAGGTGAACAGGCTGTCATAGTGTACCTGCTGGATCAGGGAAATGGTTTCCTCAAATTCTTCCTCCGTCTCTCCGGGGAAGCCCACGATGACGTCGGAGGTCAGCACCAGCTCCGGCATGACTTTTTTGGCGTAGAGGACCTTTTGCAGGTAGGTCTCCCGGTCATAGTGGCGGTTCATGGCCTTTAGGACCCGGGTGGAACCGGACTGGAAGGGCAGATGCAGCTGTTTTGCGATCTTGGGGTATTTTGCCATGGTGTCGAAAAGCTTTTCGCTGGCATCCCGGGGGTGGCTGGTCATAAAGCGGACAAGGAAGTCCCCTGGAATTTGGGCGATGGCGGCAAGCAAATCGGCAAAATCCATGCCGCAGGAAAGATCCTTGCCGTAGGAATTGACATTCTGCCCCAGCAGGGTGATGTCCTTGGTCCCGCTTTCGATCAGCGCCCGGCATTCCGCCAGAATGTCCTCCGGCTGGCGGCTGCGCTCCCGGCCCCGGACATAGGGCACGATGCAGTAGGTGCAGAAATTGTTGCAGCCGTACATGATGGATACCCAGGCCTTGAGCCTGGAATCCCGCACCTGGGGGATGCCCTCGGCGATGGAGCCTGGCTCGTCCTCAATAAAGAACTGGCGTTTTTGCCGGTTCAGCACGTTCCACAGAATTTCCGGGAACTGCCACAGGTGGTGCGTGGAGAAAACCCCGTCCACATGGGGATAGCTTTGGCGGATGCGGTCGGAAACCTTGGTTTCTCCCGCCATGCAGCCGCACAGGAAGATTTTCTGCCGGGGATGGCGGCGCTTTGTGTGGGTCAGGGCGCCTAAGTTACCGAAAACCCGCTGCTCGGCATGCTCCCGGATGGCACAGGTGTTCATAATGACCACATCGGCGCCCTCTGCCTCCGCCGCAATGCCATAACCGCTTTGCACCAGGTAGCCCCGAAGCTTTTCGGAATCGGCCTCGTTCTGCTGGCAGCCGTAGGTTTCCACATAGGCGGTGGGTGCAATTCCCAGACTCTGCCAGTATGCGGCGATTTGATCGCAGTAGGCGAACTGGGCATCCAGCGCTTCCTGAGAAATAACGGTGGTTTTGGTGTTCATTCGGGAATTCCTCCGATAATGCGTTCTTAACTATAAATAATACCATTTTTACAGGAGGTTTTCAAGTACGGATGTATGGAAAAAAGAAAAAGAGGCGTCTTTGTGCCATATCGCGGCCGGGCGATTTGTAAATAATCTGTGTTTCGCTTGCAATTGGAGGGAAAGCGTGATAAACTGAGCGGGTATTACCATCCGTTTTACGGAGAAATGAGGATCATTCATGAAAAAGTGCAAATATTGCCAGGCGGATATGGAAGAGGACAGCACCGTCTGCCCGAACTGCGGGAAAGCGGACACCGGGGACACACCTGCAGAAGAGGCAGTACCGGCGGAAGAAGCCCTGCCTGCGGAAGAACCCGCTCCCGTAGAAGAGACTGCCGCTGCTCCGGAGGCCGCGCCCGCTCCGGAGGCGGTTTCCGGGACCGGGGCGGCTTCGGAAGAGGCATCCGCCGAAATCAAGGAGGGCGTCAAGGCCACTCCCGGCAAGATTGCCCTGGCGGTGGCGGCGGTAGTGGTGCTGCTGGCAGCATTGATCGCCCTGATCATGGCGGGACTGAACAGCGGAGAAAAACAGACGGAGGGAAGCCAGTCCGATTCCCAGGAAATCGCCTCTGCGACCATCACGCCGATCGAGACCGCCGCAGCCACCGAGGCGACCATTCCCCAGGACGGCAACCCGGATGACGAAACCTGCAAGGGCACCTATACCGCTTCCGATGGGGAGGTGGCTGCCGCCGCGGATACGGTGGTGGCGAAAATGGGGGATTACGAGCTGACAAACAGCCTGCTTCAGGTCTATTACTGGATGGAGGTGCAGAGCTTTTTGGGCACCTATGGAAGCTACGCCCCCTACTTTGGCCTGGATTACACCCAGCCCCTGGATACGCAGGTATGCGGCATTGCGGAAGGCGTCACCTGGCAGCAGTTTTTCCTGAACGGCGCCCTGCATTCCTGGCAGAACTATCAGGCCCTTGCCGCCGAGGCGGAGAAGGCGGACTTCCAGGTGGACGACCAGACGAAGGAGTACCTGGACAGCATCGAATCCACAATGGAGCAAAGCGCCCTGGCCCTGGGCTTTGAAAATGCCCAGGAATATTTGGCGTATAACGTCGGACAGGGCGCGCAAATGCAGGATTACGTCCATTTCATGGAGCTGTATTACCCCGGAAACATGTATTTTGATGCCCTGTGCGAGGAAAATGCCCCCAGCGGGGAAGAAGTGGAAGCATATTTTGCCGAGCATGAGCAGGAATACGAAGAAAGCGGTCTTTCCCGGGACGACAAGTATGTGGATGTACGCCATGTCCTGATCATGCCCGAGGGCGCCACCAGCGCGAATATCCGCACGGATACCTTCTCCGAGGAGGCCTGGGAAACCAGCCGCGTGAAAGCGGAGGAGCTGCTGGCCCAATGGGAAGCGGGGGACAAATCCGAGGACAGCTTCGCGGCGCTGGCTGTGGAGCATTCCGCCGACGGCTCCAGCGCCAACGGCGGCCTGATCTCCGATGTGCAGAAGGGCCAGATGACGGAGAATTTTGAGGCCTGGTGCTTTGATGAGACCCGCCAGCCCGGCGATTACGGCCTGGTGGAGACGGAATTTGGATACCACCTGATGTTCTATGTGGACAGCCGCCCCGTTTGGACGGATTATGTGGAAAGCGATCTGATCAATGAGCGCGCCAATGATCTTCTGAATGAGATTTTGGAAAAGTACACCATGGAAGTAAAATACGCAGAGATTCTGCTGGGATATGTGGATATGACCGGCGGAACGTCTTCGGACTCGTAAATACTCTGATACGGAACCGTTGATTTGTGGCGAACCGGGGGCGGTTAAACTGTCCCGATAAAAATCAGCCGTGTTTTAGGGATTTCTCCTAAAACACGGCTTTTCGCTTAATCCAAACAATTTAGAATGACCGCACAAACGATCAATTTTACGCCCAATCGAATACCGCTGCGCATTCTCATGTCAGAAATCAAGCTTACATTTTAATTTCAATTGTTCGATTGGCCTGGCATCTTTAAAACGAGGGCCACAGCCTTCACGGGCCATACCTGGATGAGCTGTCATATACTGTCTGCCAAGGGACTCGGTGTATTGCCACATTTCTTCTGGGATTTCAGATTTCTTTCTGGCAATGCGTTCGCTGTTATCAGTATAAAGTTCTGCAACCAAAGGACCAAATGTTTTGAACTTATTATTGCTGCGGGGACCACGGTCAATATCTTTATTCTTTTTTATTTTACCATAGCCATCATACCAGTTTACAGTAAGCAATCTTGTTCCTGTAGACCATCCCATTTTGGGTCCTAACTCGGTAGGATAGCAGTACAAAACAACAGCGTCAAAATCCCCGCTGTAACAAGCGACTAAAAGCGGATTCATTGACATTACAATTCCCGTGGACAAGTCGCCATCGTTCATCTGCCTGATGATACCGTCGATCCGTTCAGCGGCGGGGCCGTTAAGCATAACATTAAGCGAGCTTGAACGTGGATATAATTTTTTCACCTTTTTCTTATTTACATCAAACAGTCCCGGGTTGAATTGCCCCGGTTGAAATATATCCGTATCTTTAAAAGATGCAAAATGGTTTAATTTATCCATTACGCCCATAGTGTTTTCCTCACTTCTTAAATAATTTCTGTTGCTTGAATAGCTGTAAGAATTACATTTTTACCTCAAGATTTGTTTGACTTGGACATTGTATCACATGCCTTCGAAAAAATATAAATGAATTTTTTGTGAACTTCACTTATTTTTGTTCGTAATTTATGGATTTGGGGATGGCTGTGGCACCAGCGGCAGCGTGTGCAGAATTTCTGCTGTTATGGACTGAAACTCGGCAATGTCCGTGGTTTTGCGCAGACGCTTGCCCAGCTTCTCACTGCCTTCAAACCGTTTCAGCAGATAGAACCAGTTTTCCTTCAACCGGAACATGGCATTGCGGGAGCTGCCGAAAGCCGCTTCATAGGCTTCCAATAGCGCGTTCATGAAATCCTCCAGAACCGCCGGGCTGGTGCCGCCGGAGAGCATGCCGGGATCGGAGATCAGCCCCCGGCCGATCATCACGGCCTCCAGCTGGGGAAATTGCCGCTGAAGGGATTCCGCCTGGGCAAGGGACAGAATATCGCCGTTAAAGCACAGGGGATTTTTGCTGTTTTCCATGGCAAACGCGAACATCTCCATATCCACATTCCCGTTATAGAACTGCCTGCGCACCCGTGGATGGACGGTCAGCTCCTGGATGGGATACCGGTTGTAGATCTCCAGAATGGCCGGAAACGCCTCCGGGCTTTCCAGCCCCAGCCGGGTCTTGACGGACACGGGAAGGGGAGCCTCCCGAAAAATCTCATCCAGAAAGCGGTCCAGACTGTCCAGATCCCGCAGCATCCCACTGCCCTTGTCCTTGGCGACCACGGTGCCGGAGGGGCAGCCCACATTCAGGTTCACCTCCCGGTATCCCCGGTCCCGGCAGACCCGGGCCGCCCAGAGAAAATCAGCGGGGACCTTTGTCAGCATTTGGGGAACGGCGGAAAAAGCAACGCTGTCGGCCATGGGCAATTCCCGTTCTTCCTTGCTGGTCAGCGTCCGGTGGATGGTGGGGGAAAGAAACGGCATATAGTAGCGGTCCACGCCGGGAAAATATTTGTGGTGCAGACGGCGGTAGATGCTGTCCGTCAAACCCTCCATGGGGGCAAAATAATAGCGCATACTTACCTCTAAAAATGGTTCATCCCTTGCCCGTTGCCGTAAAATGGCTGTGAAAGAGAATTTCCTTCCCGTTTTCCTGTGCATAAGCGATCTCTTTTTTTACCGATTCTCCAATATAGTGATCGATATCCACCACATATATGGCGTCAGATAATTCGATCTTTTGGAAATGCGCATCCGCAAGCGACTGCCTTTGCAAATCGGTAATGGCCCCCTTTTGGGGATCATAAACGCATTGCAGGACATTCCATCCGTGACGTGTTTCCAAATCAAATGCGATTTGCTTCATTTCCCCGGCATAGCGCATACTGCCGCAAATTGTGACCGTCTTCATAGTGATACACTCCGCAAATGAAATTTATCATCCTGATGCCCTTCCTGTTAAGAATCCGGGTGCGCCGATGCAGCGCACCCGGATTTTTATACTTCGGAAATTACAGGCAGGATCATGGGATTGCGCTTGGTGGTCTTGTACAGGTAGCCGCTCAGGTCGTTCTTGATGGCGGACTTGATGGAAGACCAGTCCCGGATATGCTTGCGCTGGCAGCGCTCAATGGCCTCCATGGCAACGCCTTGCAGGGAGTCCATCAGCTCCTCGGACTCTTTCACATAGATGAAGCCGCGGGTGATGATGTCAGGGCCGGTAAGAACGCTGCCGTCCTCGGCGTTGAGGTTCACGCAGACCACGATCATGCCGTCCTCGGCCAGGTGCTTCCGGTCCCGGAGAACCACGCTGCCCACGTCGCCTACGCCGCTGCCGTCCACAAAGACCTTGCCGGCGGGGACGGTGCCTTTGAGTTTGCAGGTCTTTCCGGTCAGTTCGAACATGGAGCCGATTTCTCCGATCAGAATGTTCTTGGGGTTCATGCCCATTTGCTGGGCCAGCTTGGAATGGAGCTGCAAATGCCGCTGTTCGCCGTGGACGGGCAGGAAGAATTTGGGCTTTACCAGGGCGTGGACGATTTTCAGCTCCTCCTGGCAGGCATGGCCGGAAACATGGAGGCCCTCGCTTTTTTCATAGACCACATCGGCGCCCTTGCGGTACAGCTCGTTGATGATTTTGGAAATGGCCTTCTCGTTGCCGGGGATGGCGGAGGCGGAAATGATGATCCGGTCTCCTGCGGTGATGTCCACCTGCTTGTGGGTGTTGAAGGCCATGCGGTACAGGGCGGACATGTTTTCGCCCTGGGAGCCGGTGGAGACGATGACCAGCTTGTTCTTGGGCAGGCTGTTGATGGTGGCAAGGTCGACGATGGTGCCCTGTTTTACCTTCAGATAGCCCAGCTCCTGGGCGACCTTCAGCATGTTTTCCATGCTCCGCCCGGTAACGGCGACTTTCCGGCCGTAGCGCTGGGCTGTGGCCAGAATGGACTGGATCCGGTGCATGTTGGAGGCAAAGGTGGTCACAATGATCCGCTGGTCGCAGTTCTTGAACTGGCGGTCCAGGCTCTCCGCCACCAGATTCTCACTGGGGGTGTAACCGCTTCGCTCAACATTGGTGGAGTCGGCCAGCAGGGCCAGAACGCCCTGATTGCCCAATTCGCCCAGGCGGGCCAGATCCATCATGCCGTCCTTTGCGGTGGGATCGATCTTGAAATCACCGGTGAAAATGACCGTGCCCACGGGGGTGTGGATGGCGAAGGCCACCGCGTCGGCGATGGAATGGTTTACATGAATGAACTCCACGGTAAAGCAGCCGGCCTTGACCACGTCACCGGGCTTGTGGGTAATCAGCTTGACCTTGTCGGCCAGCCTGTGCTCTTCCAGCTTCAGCTTGATCAGGCCGTTGGTCATGGCGGTACCGTGGATGGGGCAGTTGACCTGCTGCATGGCATAGGGAATGGAGCCAATGTGGTCCTCGTGCCCGTGGGTGATGAAGAAGCCCCGCAGCTTTTTCTGGTTTGCCACCAGATAAGAGAAATCGGGGATCACCAGATCCACCCCGTACATGTCCTCCTCGGGGAAGCCCACGCCGCAGTCAATGACGATCATGTCCTTGCCGTATTCCAGGACGGTGATGTTTTTTCCAATCTCATCCAAACCACCCAGGGGGATGATTTTTAATTTTTCTGCCAAAAAAATACTCCTTTCAAAAATTACGTCCCGTGTATTATCGGACGCTGATAAAATAGACGCAACAAACAAGCAACCATCCTCTCCAAAATGCGGCCCTGAATCGCCTTTTTTGGGAAAATGCCTGCAAAATTTCTGTTTACGCGGCAAAATGCGCCGCTTATTTTTAGGATGCCCGGGAAAGCCCGTCCCGACGCTGTCTACGATAGTATAACACAAAAACAGGAAAAAGTATACCATTATTTTTGAATGGTTTTTTACGGAATTGAAGGAAAACCTGTTGCAGGATTTGGATGGATTTGCTATAATATCGGGTATAGTATGGATTATTACGGCATATCGTGGCTTGAAGGAGGCGGGAAACAGGTGAAGAGAAAACTGGGAAGACTGTTGCGGCCCGGAATGGGGATGTACTTTTTTGTTATGGCGGCGTTCTGCGCGGCGGCGCTGCTGGAGGAACACTACTGGCTGGCGGCGGCGGAGACTGGGGTCACGCTGCTGGTGTTTATGCTCTATGTCATGAACCGGGCCCGCCGGGACCGTCAGATCCAGCAGTATATCCAGGCGGCTTCCAATACCATGGAGGCGACAAGTCAAGGCGAAAGTCCTCTGCCTGCGGTTCTGACCCGCTTGGGGGACGGCGGCATCATTTGGGCCAACCACCGTTTCAGCGAGTTGACCGGATATGCCGATACGATGATGGAGCAGAACCTGGAGGAGGTACTTCCGGGCTTTACTACAGACTGGCTGGCGGCCGGAAAGACGGAATGCCCCCAGGATGTAACGCTCGGCTCCCGGCGCTACCGTGTTTACGGCACCACCATCCGGGCGGAGGACAGCAAGGGGACTATGCTGGGCGTGTTGTATTTCAGCGATTTGACAGAACTGTATCAGGTGCGGGATGAGTATATCCGGTCCCGTCCTGTGGTTTCCATCATCCTCATTGATAACTATGAGGAACTGACCAAGAACCTGACGGAAAGCGCTATTTCCACCCTAAACGGCAAGCTGGGTGATACCATCACCGGCTGGACGGAGGGTTACAATGGTTTGCTTCGCAAGCTGGAGCGGAACCGTTACCTGTTTATCTTTGAAAAACGGGATTTAAAGCGGGCAACGGAGGATAAATTCTCCCTGCTGGAAACCATTCATGAGATCGTTAGTCCTACCGGACTGCCCGCCTCTATATCCATTGGTATGGGCGTGGATGGCGTGAGCTTTGAAGAGAGCTATGACTTTGCTTCGCTGAGCATCGAAATGGCCCTGAGCCGGGGCGGAGACCAGGCGGTCATCAAGGACCGCTTCAACTTCACCTTCTACGGCGGCCGCAGCACCGAGGCAAATTACAGCAGTAAGGTCCGTTCCCGTGTCACCGCCAATTCCCTGATGGAGCTGATCGGGCAGAGCGGCCATGTGTTCATTATGGGCCATAAGAACGCCGACCTGGATGCCGTGGGCGCGGCGGTGGGCGTGTGCTGCCTGTGCCGCAAGAAGGGCAGGAAGGCCAATATTGTCATCGATCTGGAGCAGAACGCCGCCCAGAAGCTGATTGAGGAGATCCGGGCGGAGCAGCAGTACCGGGATGTGTTCATTTCCGGCCAGGACGCCCTGCTGATGGCGGATAACCGCAGCATTCTGATCGTGGTGGACACCAACCGCCCGGACCAGGTGGAGTGCAAGCCTCTGCTGGAAGCCATTTCCAAGGTCTGCGTGATCGACCACCACCGCCGCGCGGCGGATTACATCAGTCCCGTGGTGGTCAACCTCCATGAGACCTATGCCTCCTCCGCCGCGGAGCTGGTGACGGAGATTTTGCTCTACGCGGTGGAGAAGAAGGACGTGCTGCCCATTGAGGCCAAGAGCCTGCTGGCGGGCATCTGCCTGGACACCAAGTTTTTCAATGTCCGCACCGGTGAGCGGACCTTTGAGGCGGCCGCGGCCCTGCGGCGCATGGGCGCGGATACCACGGAGGTTAAGAAGCTGCTGCAAAACGACTTCCAGGACACCATGGCAAAGTACCAGATCATCAAATCCTCCCGGCTGTACCGCCAGGAGATTGCCATTGCCGCGCTGAACACCGCTACCACCCGTGTCCTGGCAGCCCAGGCGGCAGATGAGCTGCTGAATATTGCGGGCATTACCGCTTCCTTTGTGATGTACCCGGACGGCGACCAGGTGATCATTTCCGCCAGAAGCATTGGCAGTGCCAATGTGCAGGTGATTCTGGAGCCTCTTGGCGGCGGCGGCAACACGGCTACGGCAGGCGCCCAGCTGAAAAACACCAATGTCAAGGACGCCCTGGACCGGCTGGTGGAATCCATTGACAAGTTCTACGAGGAGTAAGGCCATTTTTGATACGGATATTCCATTAAAAAGTTTCATTTGCCAGAATGGAACGTTTTAATAGGAAGATCATTATGAGACGTGGTTTCGTGATTAGTTACCTCAATAATCACGAAAACGGCAACGCCGCCAGGCGGTGCCTTCTTTATAAAAATGAAATATTTATCTATAATTTAAGGAGATAGTTACAATGAAGGTTATTTTATTGCAGGACGTTAAGGGCAAGGGAAAGAAGGGCCAGATGCTGGAGGTTTCCGACGGCTACGCCCGCAATTACATGCTGCCCAGAAAGCTGGCCATCGAGGCCACCCCCGACGCCATCAACACCATGCGCATGAACGACAAGGCGGCCCAAGAGCGGATTGCCCGGGAGAAGGCCGAGGCTATGGCCGTTTCCAAGCAGCTGCGGGAAATGACCGTTACCGTCACCGCCAAGGGCGGCGGCGCGGGCCGGCTGTTTGGTTCTGTGACCAACGCGGAAATCGCGGAGGCACTGGCAAAGACCGGTATCAAGCTGGACAAGCGGAAGATCGTCATTTCCGATCCGATTAAGAATGTGGGCACCTATACCGTCACCTGCAAGCTGGGCTATGAGATTTCCGCCCCTCTGACGGTTAAAATTGAAGAAGCCTAATATCCTAGCGGCGTCCATGGCCGGGGAGACATACTCCGGTGCGAAGAATTGTTTTGAAAATGGATTCCTTGGGAGATATTTTCATGCCAGCAAATGCCAATTATAATAAGCTGATCAATCAGGCGGCGAAAACGGTTCTGAAAAAAGAGGGATTATTCCAGAAAGGCTCCTCCCGAATTTGGATAGATGATAATGGATGGTATTTGATCGTGGTAGAATTTCAACCAAGCAATTGGGAGAGAGGCTCCTATCTGAATGTTGGAATCCATTATCTTTGGGATGAGAAAGGATATTTGAGTTTTGACTATGGACATCGGGTAGGCGGTTTTGTTCGTTTCGCGGGAAATGATGAAAAGTTTTATGCTGACATGCAAAGCGCAGCGGAAACTGCAATGCAAAAAGTAATGGAGTACCGCCAGTTTGCTGAGTTGACATATGCCAAAGAAATGATTATTGGGAATGAGAAGGCACAGAGTAAAACTCGTGGATTGTACAATAACATGATGATTTGCGGTTTGTGCCAAGATTCCCGGGCAGTAGAGTATTTTGACCAATTGCTTTGCGAATTGCAATTTTCTCAGATTGGATGGGAAAAAGCGTACTACAGGGAATTGTCAGAAAAGATCGCGCCGATTATACAGGATACTGCCCGCATGCGTTCCTATATTTGTAATAAGATTGCGTGCCAGAGAGATTTTT
This sequence comes from Eubacteriales bacterium, assembly GCA_030533415.1. Classification (GTDB taxonomy): domain Bacteria; phylum Bacillota; class Clostridia; order Oscillospirales; family Oscillospiraceae; genus Faecousia. The sequence goes on from JAUNJE010000014.1 coordinate 48,420, forward strand.
GGCGCGCGAAGTCCGGAATGAAAAAACTGCGGGAAGATGATTGATTACTTTATCGCCGTCATATTTTGCCGGATGGAGGATAATCCACCTATACAGAGCGCACGCAAATGATTTTGGAAAGGAGAAGGAAACATGGACGAAGAATTGCTGCAGCGGCAGCAGCCCCAGTCCCTGGAGGCGGAGCAGGCTGTACTTGGCTCCATTCTCATTGACAGCCGCTGCATTACCGATGTGGTTGGCATCGTAAAGCCGGAGGATTTTTACCTCCAGCAGAACCGGGAGATTTACGAGACCATCTATACCATGTTCAATTTCTCCCAGACCATTGACCCCGTCACGGTTCTGGATAAGCTGAAAGAGCTGGGGTATTACCACGATAATTCCCGGGATTACATCCTGCAGCTGATGGAGATCACCCCCACCGCCGCCAACGTGGTCCGCTATGCGGGCATCGTACGGGATAAGGCCATGCTCCGGGGCCTGGGACTGGCCGCGTCGGATATCACGGAGATGGTCTATGAAGAGGTGGGCACGCCTGCGGAAATGCTGGAGTCCGCCGAGAAAAAAATCTACGCTCTGCGAAAGGGGGAGCGGGGGGACAGCTTAGAGCATATCGGTACCACCCTGCACCGGGTCTTTGACCGCCTGACGGAACTGGCCCAGTCGGATTCCATGATTCCCGGCCTTTCCACGGGATTAAGGGACTTGGACAACAAAATCAACGGACTGAATAAATCGGACCTTCTGCTGATCGCCGCCCGCCCCGCCATGGGCAAATCCGCCTTTGCGCTGAATATCGGGGCCAATGTGGCGAAAAAGTACAAGAAAACCGTTGCTTTCTTTAGCCTGGAAATGTCCCGGGAGCAGTTGGCCATGCGTCTGCTGGCCAGCGAAAGCTTTGTGGAGCTGCAAAAGCTGTCCACGGGCAAGCTCAGCGAGGAGGAGTGGACGAAAATCTGCATGGCCTCCGCCGCCCTGAGCCAGACGGACATCCGCATTGACGACAATCCCTCCGTCACCGTGGCGGACATCAACGCAAAATGCCGCCGCCTGGACAATCTGGGCCTTGTCATCATCGACTACCTGCAGCTGATGCAAGGCTCCGGCTACGGTAAGAACAATGAAAACCGCGTGGTGGTGGTCAGTGAGATTTCCCGGTCCCTGAAGATCATGGCGAAGGAACTGAACGTTCCCGTCATCTGCCTGAGCCAGCTGTCCCGTGCGGTGGAAAGCCGTACCGATAAGCGGCCCATTTTGTCGGACCTCCGGGAATCCGGCGCCATTGAGCAGGATGCGGACTCCGTGATGTTCCTGCACAGGGATGAATATTATAATGAAAACACCGAGGAAAAGGGCGTGGCCGACTGCATCGTGGCGAAGAACCGGCACGGCGAGACCGGCGCCGTGAAGCTGCAATGGATCGGCCAGTACCAGATCTTTGCCGACCGGGAGTGGAAGCATGCTGAATAAGCTATTGGCTTTCCTGCGGGAACGGGAGATGGTCGCGGCGGGAGATACGGTGGTTTGCGCCGTCTCCGGCGGGACGGATTCCGTGGCCCTGCTGTTTGCCCTGTATCTATTGAAAGAAAAGCTGAACATCCATTTGGAGGCCGCCCATTTCAACCACCACCTCCGGGGAGAGGAGTCCGACCGGGACGAGGCCTTTGTCCGCGATCTCTGCGGCCGTTATGAAATCCCCCTTCATGTGGCTTCCGGGAATGTAACGGCGGGAAAAAAGGGGCTGGAGGCCGCCGCCCGGGACGCCCGGTATGCGTTTCTGCGGGGCCTGGACGGGAAAATCGCCACGGCCCATACGGCGGACGACAACGCGGAAACGGTGCTGATGCACCTTGTCCGGGGCACCGGGCTGAAGGGCCTAGGGGGGATCCCCCCGGTGCAGGGGCACATCATCCGCCCGCTGCTGACGGTGACCCGGCAGGAGACGGAAGGCTTCCTGGAAACCTGGTGCCTTTCCCATGTGGAGGACAGCTCCAACCACACCGATGAATTTCTGCGCAACCGCATCCGCCGCCATGTGATGCCTTTGCTGAAGTCGGAGAATCCCCGGTTGGCGGAAAATCTTTCCCAAATGGCCCTGCGGCTGCGGGAGGATGCGGATTACCTTTCTTCCCAGGCGGAATTTGACGATCTGCCCACGGTGGAGGCTTTGAAAACCATGCACAGTGCCCGGCGCAGCCGGATTTTGGAGCGTTTTCTGCGGCAAAGCGGGGTGAAGGAGCCGGAGGAATCCCACATTGCCATGGCCGAAGCGCTGGTGTTTTCCGATAAGCCCTCGGCCCGGGCCAGTTTTCCCGGCGGTGTGACCATCGCGCGAAGATATGACCGGCTGGTGGCCCTGGGGGAGGATGCGCCCCTGGAAACGGTGAGCCTTCCCTGCCCCGGGGAAGCGGCGCTTCCCGGTCTGCGGGTCATCTGCATGCCAGCGGAGCGGATCATCAACACGGCGGAGGCCTTTACGGTGGTCCCGTCGGGAAGCCTGATCCTGCGTGCCCGGCAAAGCGGCGATGCCATCCGCTTAAGCGGGGGAACGAAAAGCCTGAAAAAACTCTTTATCGACCGGAAGATTCCGGCGGCGGAACGGCCCCGGATCCCGGTGCTTTGCGACGAAGACGGAATTTTGGGGGTATATGGCGTAGGCGTCCACCTGGACCGGGCGGCGAAAGCGCTTCCGGCGGTGACCATTCGCTTTGTCCGCGACCCTGAATAACAGCGCGTTCCAAGGGAATCGGCTTCTGATGGAAATCCTTTCCGCAGAAGTGAATATGATAAACTGAAAAAGGGAGACATAGAAATGGAAAATGATATTCAGCAGATTCTTCTGACCGAGGAGCAGATCCAAAACCGCATCCAAGAGCTTGGAGAAGTGCTTACCGCCGAGTACGCGGACAAAGACCCTGTCATCGTTGGAGTTCTCAAGGGTGTGGTGGTGTTCTATGCGGACATGCTGCGGCAGATCAAGGTTCCCTGCCAGATCGACTTCATGTGGCTGTCCTCCTATTCCGGCACCAATTCCACCGGGAACATGCTGGTGCGGCAGGACATAACCGCCGACATCAAAGGCCGCCATGTGCTGATCCTGGAGGACATCTACGACACCGGCAATTCTCTGGACTTCACGGTCAGGCACCTGCTGGAAAAGGGGCCTGCCTCCCTGAAAATCTGCACTCTGCTGGATAAGCCTGAGCGCCGCAAGCCCGGCATCACGCTGAAGGCGGACTATGTGGGCTTTACCATTCCCAATGCCTTCGTGGTGGGCTACGGCCTGGATTATAACGAAAAATACCGGAATCTGCCCTTTGTGGGCATCCTGAAGCCGGAAGTTTATGAAAAATAAGGAGAACATGAATTGAGTAATCGCAGTAGAATCATACCCCTGCTCATATATCTGGCGGTGCTGGTGCTGATTTTCTCCTGGGTGAACGGCCTGTTCAGCCAGGATGTGGATCAGGTGCCCTATTCCCAGGTGGTGGAGCTGTTCCGCAAGGAGCAGGTCAGGCAGTTCGTGGTGAGTGACCAGACGATCACCCTGTACCTGTACGGTACCTATAACGGCGAGAGTACGGTCACGGCCCCCCTGGCCGATCCGGAGGCGTTTCGTCTGGAAATGAACGACCTGCTCCGGGCACAGTTGGAATCCGGTGTGCTGGAGAGCTACCATTTTGTTCCGGAGAAGGCGTTCTCTCCCTATGACCTTATCCTGCCCCTGCTGGTGGTGGGCCTGGTGCTGCTGTTTGTCTGGGCCCTTCTGATAAGCCGGGCCAACAGCAATCCGCTGAGCAATTTTGGCAAGGCCCGCACTGTCCTGGGGGTGCCGGACGGACAGAAGGTCACCTTTGACGATGTGGCAGGCGCGGACGAGGAGAAGGCGGAATTGCAGGAGATCGTTGATTTCCTGAAGGATCCCGAGAAATTTGCCGACATCGGCGCCCGCATTCCCCATGGCCTGCTGCTGGTCGGCCCTCCCGGCACGGGTAAGACGCTGCTGGCCAGAGCCGCCGCGGGAGAGGCCGGAGTCCAGTTCCTGTCCATTTCCGGCTCTGACTTTGTGGAGATGTATGTGGGCATCGGCGCCAGCCGGGTCCGGGACCTGTTTGAACAGGCCAAGAAAATTGCCCCCGCCATCATTTTCATCGATGAAATTGACGCCGTGGGCCGCAAGCGCGGCTCGGGCATGGGCGGAGGCCACGACGAGAAGGAGCAGACGCTAAACCAGATGCTGGTGGAAATGGACGGCTTTTCCCGCTCGGAGGGCGTCATTGTGCTGGCGGCCACCAACCGCCCGGATATCCTGGATCCCGCATTGCTCCGGCCCGGCCGCTTTGACCGCCAGATCCATGTGGGCCGCCCGGACGTGAAGGGCCGGGAGGAGATTCTGAAGGTCCATGCCAAGGACAAGAAATTGGATGATTCCGTAAACCTGAAAACCGTGGCCCGTTCCACGGCGGGCTTTACCGGCGCTGACTTAAGCAACCTTCTCAATGAGGCCGCCATCATGGCCGCCCGGGATAACCGCCCTGTGCTGACCATGGAGGACCTGAATGAAGCGCTGATGAAGATCACCGCAGGCCCGGCCAAGAAGAGCCGGGTCCAGACCCGCAAGGATTTGAGGGAAACCGCCATTCATGAGGCCGGCCATGCGGTGGCCATGTACCATCTGCCCACCCATGACCCGGTGCGGCATATCACCATCATCCCCCGGGGCCAGTCCCTGGGCGCCACCTGGTACCTGCCGAAGGATGATTCGTCCAATCTGACCCGAAACCAGATGTACGAGCAGATCGTGTCCCTGCTGGGCGGCCGTGTGGCGGAGGCCCTGTTCATCGGCGACATTTCCGTAGGGGCCGCAAATGATATCGACCGGGCAACCAAGCTGGCCCGGGACATGGTAGCCCGCTATGGCATGTGCGAAAAGCTGGGTACGGTGTCCTATGTGGATGACAACGAGGTATTCATTGGGCGGGACTTCCAAACCACCAAGGGATATTCCGAAAAGGTGGCTGGAACCATCGATGATGAGGTCAAGGCGCTCATCGACAAGGCTTATGACCACTGCAAGCAGATTTTGTCGGACAACAAAGAAAAGCTCTACCGGGTGGTGGATTTCCTGCTGGAAAAGGAATCCATGACCGGAGAGCAGTTTGAGGCCATTATGGAAGGGAAGGAAGTGGCGGAGGCTTCCGCGACCGCCTTGTTTGACGGCTTTGAAGAAGCGCCGGAGAAACCGGAGAAGGCCGGGGAATAAAGGGCCTGTTTCCGGTATAAAAGGCAAACGAAACTTCTACGTTTGAACTTACTTTTTCGACACTCTGAAGGGCACCCCACCGGGGTGCCCTCAGACTGTCGATAACCCCTCTGGCGCGGGAGCGCCCAAGGCTCCCTTGTGCAAAGGGAGCTGTCACGCGA
>JAUNJE010000079.1 GCA_030533415.1 Eubacteriales bacterium
AGATTCAGTGTCACGTCATAGGTGACGGTTTGGGCATCCTCCGCCAGGGCCTGGACCACCGCTTCCTGGAGGACTTCGTTGACCAGCTCCTCCCGGAAATTGTTCTCCTCGTCATACAGCTCCGTCATTTCCTCCGCGCCCTCCACCCGGGCCGTCAGCAGGGCATGGGCATGCTCCGCCAAAGCACCGGTCACGCTGGAAATGTCCAGGGTCGTGACGGTCATATCCCGGGAAAGGCCGGAATCCGTGGCATAGCATTCCCCTCCGAAGAAAACGGAAATACTGTCCGTAAAGGCATCCCAAACCAGAACCCCCGCCGGGTCTGCCGGGTCCCGGTCGGCGCCCAGGTCGGGCTGGCCATACATCAGGTTGCCCGCCGACACATAATCGCCGCTTTCCAGGGCGGTTTTCAGGTTTTCCGTACATGCCACCGCGGCATCCGGAAGCTTTTTCACCTTCACATCCGCATTTAGGGAAGTCAGGCACAGCAGCACCGTGCCCACCATCAGCACGGCGCCCAAAGCTCCGAAAACTGCGGAAACAAATTTCGCGATCTTCATTCCGTCACCTCATTCCTGTCTCTCACCATTATAGCTTTTTTTCGGGATATGTCAACAAAATGTAACCATTGCCCTGGCAGGTCTGTCCTTGCATCCTCATCTTTTTCCGGTTATAATGCAACCATTCCCTTTTTTTCCTGACTGGATAGATAAGACCGGTCAAACATGAAAGGAAGTGACACAAATGGAAGACAGCTGCATCATTGCGCTGTACTTTCAGCGCAGCGAGGACGCCATCGCGGAAACCGCCGCAAAGTACGGCAGCTACTGCTATTCCATTGCCTACAACATTCTCGCCAGCAAAGGCGACGCCGAGGAAACCGTCAACGACACCTACATGGGTGCCTGGAAGGCGATCCCGCCCCACGACCCCAAAAGTCTCTCGGCCTTTCTGGGCAAGATCACCCGGCGCATCGCCATCAACCGCTGGCAGGCGGGCCGTGCCGCCAAACGGGGCGGCAGCGAAATGACGCTGGCCCTGGAGGAACTGGACGGCTGCATCCCCTCGGGACAGAGTCCGGAGCAGGAATTGGAAGCAACCGAGCTGTCCCGCCTCTTGAACCGCTTTGTCCGGGGGCTGCCCGAGCCGGAGCGCCGGGTTTTCGTCCTGCGCTATTGGTACTTAAATTCCATAGCCGATGTGGCAAATCTGTGTGGCTTCTCCCAGAGCAAGGTCAAGTCCATGCTGTTCCGCACACGGAACAAACTTCGTTTTTTATTAGAAAAGGAGGGAATTGCCGTATGAAAGGCATTGATTTATTGAAAGCCATGAACAATTTGGACAGTGAACTGATTCAGGAAGCCGGGAAATCCCCCGCGCCCCGCAAGCGCTCCCCCCGCCGCCTGATTACGGTGCTGGTAGCAGTCACGGTCGTTGCGTCCCTGGCCATCGGTGCCGCCGCTGCGGAGCTGGGCGGCGGATGGTTCCGGCGGTTCTTTGCCGACAAGTCCCAGTCCCCGCTGAGCGACAGCCAGATCGCCTATCTGGACGAAAACGCCAAGACGTTTGCTCCAACACAAGGCGCTTCCCAGCCGTCCGCACCGGACGCTTCCCAGCGCCAGACCCAGGACGGCTATACCATGGAACTGAAATCCGCCATTACCGACGGACATATGGCCTATGTCGTGATCGGCATTACGGCCCCGGAGGACGTGGTCCTGAACGCGACCACCATCGAAGGATACAATTCTGAGAAGCCCTCCCTTCGGCCGGGAAATTCGGATGAACTGAATTTCCTGACAGATGAAAATGGGGTGCCTCCCCTCGGCTTCACAAGCTGGGAGCCCCGGGAGGACTACGACGGGCTTGCCAACACCCAGGATCTGGTCATCAAAATCCTCCCTGATGAACAGGATTCTTTCGGTGCCAGTATGGTATGGAACCTTCATTTTGAGGATCTGATCGCCCAGTATATTAACGAAGCATACCAAACGGAGCTGCCCGATAATTACATCTCATTTGATGAGGAGACGTACGCAAAACTATATCCGAAAGTGACCCTGGCGAAGGGCACCTGGGATTTCAAAGTCGATTTCAGCGGCAACGACATGCGGGAAATCGAATTGATCAGCCAACCGGTTCCCGCTTCTATCTATATCGGATGGTGGGAAAGCGGAGAAGAAAAAGTCTACCAGGAAATAGAGGTCACTTCCTTCGTCCTTCGTTCCCTCAGTGCATCCATCTATACGCTCGATGGTTTCCCTAACTTTCCCGATGTTTACGCCGTGATGAAGGATGGCAGCCGCATTACCCTTGCGAGCAACACCGGCAGCTCCGGGGAAGAGAACTTTTGTGCCGAAAGTCCCATCCTCTTGGACGAAGTAGACCACATTCTCCTCACTGACGGCACTGAGCTGCCCATGCCGTAAATCCGCACACATCTGAGCAGCGGCAAAAGAACGCGCCGCCCCTTCCCGGGCGGCGCGTCAGACTGTCGATAAACCCTCTGGCGCGGGAGCGCCCAAGGCTCCCTTGTGCAAA
>JAUNJE010000015.1 GCA_030533415.1 Eubacteriales bacterium
TAGATTGCCTCCAAGTACAGAGAAAAAGCAAAACATGGCCTCCTACTGATTCTTTATAAAAAAGTTTCATTTTTATAAAGAATCAGTATGAGATAGAAAATCACGAAAACTTGTCTCATTATGATCTTCCTATTAAAAAGTTCCATTCTGACGAATGAAACTTTTTAATGGAATATCAGTATAAAAACGTCTCACGCTCAGAAGAACCGGTACACCGTCTCGCTGTGGTATTTTTCTCCGGCCTTGGTAATGGGCTGGGGCCAGTCCTCGTGGTGCAGGCAGTCGGGATAGTATTGGGTCTCCAGCGCTACGCCGGAACGCTTACCATAATATATGCCGCCCTTGCCCCGTTCGTCCAGAAAATTGCCGGCATAGAGCTGAATGCCGGGACAGTCGGTGCTGACAGCCATGCTGCGCCCGGAGACCGGGTCGGACAAAATGGCACAGGGATTGCAGAAGACCTCCCAGTTGTGGTCATACCCGCCCTGCAGGCGCAGCGGCTCGTAGTCTTGGCCGATGTCCCGGCCGATGGGTTTGGGGGAGCGGAAATCCATGGGGGTGCCGCTGACGCTCCGCAGTTCCCCAGTGGGAATATTTTCTCTATCGTCAGGATTGAAGAAGCGGCCGGGCAGGATCAGAAGCTGGTCCATGGCGGCGCCGGTTTTCTCATGGCCTGCCAGATTGAAATAGCTGTGGTTGGTCAGGTTGAACACTGTGTCCCGGTCGCAGACGGCGTCATAGCTGATGCGCAGATTGCCGCATGGCTCCAGCGTATAGGTGACATGGATCACGGCGTTGCCGGGGAAGCCCTGGTCGCCGTGGGGGCTGTTCAGCGCCAGGGTGATGGCGTTTTCCCTGTGGGAGAGCACGCGCCAAAGCCGCTTGAAGTAGTATTCGGGGCCGGAATGCAGGTTGTTGCCGTTTTCGTTGGGGGTCAGAGCGTAGGTCTTGTTGCCCAGAATGAAGCAGGCATTTTTCAGGCGGTTGGCATTACGGCCTACGGTGGCGCCCAGGCAGGCGTCTCCCATACGGTAGCCGTTGCAGTCGTCATGGCCCAGGACAACGTCGGCAAGAACCCCGTTTTTGTCCGGAACAAACAGCCTGACCAGGGTCGCGCCGTAATCAGAGACAGCGGCAGACAACCCGCCGCAGGAGATTGTATACAAAAAAGTGGACTCCCCTGATGGCAAATTGCCGAAAAATTCTTTCATGAAATTGGCTCCTTTCATTTTTCACCGGGAAAAAAGCAGAATTATGTTAAGAACGCTTTTTGTGATTATACTATATTCCGTGCTTTATTTCAAACCTTTCTTTTGTGGTTTCCATAGAAAACAAAACTTTCCTCTGTTTCCCCGGTGGAAATTCGGCACCGCGAAAAAGGAAACTTTTTTATTTGAAAAACGCGCACACAATATTTTGTATCCAGGACTTGACAAAACCACAATATATAGTATAATAAGGCAGACATGAGAAATCATAGTACCATAGAATCCAAGGAGGAAGTCTCATGAAGATTATCAAGCGAAATGGTGCCGAGGTCGTCTTCGACATCGACAAGATCATGATGGCCGTGACCAAGGCCAACAACGCAGTGGATGAACAGGTGCGCATGACGCCCCTGCAGATTCAGCGGATTTCTCAGAGCGTGCAGATCGCCTGTGAGGAGATGGGCCGCAGCCCTTCCGTGGAGGAGATCCAGGACCTGGTGGAGAAGGCCATCATGGCCCATGGGGCCTTTGAGGTTGCCAAGGAGTATATTACTTACCGCTATACCCGCAGCCTTTTGCGGCAGTCCAACACCACCGATGACCGCATCCTGAGCCTGATTGAATGCAACAACGAGGAAGTCAAACAGGAAAACGCCAATAAAAACCCCACCATCAACGCCGTCCAGCGCGATTACATGGCGGGCGAGGTCAGCAAGGATATCACCCGCCGCATCCTCCTGCCCCGGGAGATCGTGGCGGCCCATGAAGCCGGCATCATCCATTTCCATGATTCGGACTATTATGCCCAGCACATGCACAACTGTGACCTGGTGAACCTTGAGGATATGCTGCAGAACGGTACCGTGATTTCCGGGACCCTCATTGAAAAGCCCCATTCCTTCTCCACCGCCTGCAACATCGCTACCCAGATTATTGCCCAGGTAGCGTCCAATCAATACGGCGGCCAGTCCATTTCTCTGACCCATCTGGCTCCATTTGTCCAGATCAGCCGGGAAAAGATCCGCAAAACTGTGGAAAAAGAGATGAATGTGTTCGGCGTTTCCCCCACGGAGGAGGCGATCTCCAAGGTGGTGGAGGACCGTCTGCGGGAGGAGGTCCGCCGGGGTGTTCAGACCATCCAGTACCAGGTGGTGACCCTGATGACCACCAATGGCCAGGCCCCCTTCATCACCGTGTTCATGTACCTGAACGAGGCAAGGTCGGAGCAGGAAAAGAGGGACCTCGCCATGATCATCGAGGAGACCCTGCGCCAGCGCTATGAGGGCGTCAAGAACGAAAAGGGCGTCTGGATCACCCCGGCCTTCCCCAAGCTGATCTATGTTCTGGAAGAGGACAATGTCAAAGAGGGGACCCCCTATTTCTACCTGACCCGCCTGGCCGCCGAGTGCACCGCCAAGCGCCTGGTTCCCGACTATATCTCTGAAAAGAAGATGCTGGAGCTGAAGGTGGATAAGAATGGGGAAGGCCACTGCTATACCTGCATGGGCTGCCGTTCCTTCCTGACCCCCTATGTCGATCCCGAAACCAACCAGCCCAAGTACTATGGCCGTTTCAACCAGGGCGTTGTCACCATCAACCTGGTGGATGTGGCCCTGTCTTCCGGCCGGGATATGGGAAAATTCTGGGAGATTTTCGACGAGCGGCTGGAGCTGTGCCATCAGGCGCTGCTGTGCCGCCATGAGCGGCTGAAGGGGACCCTGTCTGACGCCGCGCCCATCCTGTGGCAGTATGGCGCCCTGGCCCGGCTGGAAAAAGGCGAGCCTATTGACAAGCTGCTCTACGGCGGCTACTCCACCATCTCTTTGGGCTATGCGGGCCTGTACGAGTGCGTCAAGTACATGACGGGCAAGTCCCATACCGACGAAGAGGCCAAGCCCTTTGCCCTGCAGGTCATGCAGCACATGAACGACGCCTGCAAGACCTGGAAAGCCCAGCATAACATTGACTTCTCCCTCTATGGGACGCCTCTGGAATCCACCACCTATAAATTTGCCAAGTGCCTGCAAAAGCGGTTCGGCACGGTCCCCGGCATCACAGACAAGAGCTATATCACCAACTCTTATCATGTCCATGTGACGGAGCCGATCGATGCCTTCACCAAGCTGGCCTTTGAGGCGGAGTTCCAGCAGCTCTCTCCCGGCGGCGCCATCAGCTATGTGGAGGTTCCCAACATGCAAAATAACATTGACGCCGTGCTGGAGGTCATGCAGTTTATTTACGACCATATCATGTATGCCGAACTGAACACCAAGTCCGATTACTGCCAATGCTGCGGCTTTGACGGTGAGATCGAGATTCAGGAGGACGATGGTAAGCTGGTGTGGGTGTGTCCCCAGTGCGGCAACAGGGATCAGAACAAGATGAATGTTGCCCGGCGCACCTGCGGCTATATCGGGACCCAGTTCTGGAACCAGGGCAGAACCCAGGAGATCAAGGACCGGGTGCTGCACCTGTAAAAGAATGCAAACGATTTGGGGGAGTAATTTATGACAGAATTTCGTTATGATACCCAGCTTCTCATCGAAGGCCATGACCTGGATGAGGACGCCATCAACGATTACTTCGTTGAGAATTTCAAGGGCGACTGCCTGCTGGCGGTAGGGGATGAGGATTTGATCAAGATCCACTACCACACCAACGAACCCTGGAAGGTACTGGAATACTGCGCCACCCTGGGCGAGATTTTCGACATCGTGGTGGAGGATATGGACCGCCAGGCAAGGGGCCTGAAAGGGTAAAAGCAAAAGAGCGGCTCAAACGCCGCAGCCTTATAAGGAAGGATTTATCAAAGGATAAGACCAACCGAAAGCCGATTTTTTCGTGAATCTGCTATTGTACAAAAATTATGGTGGAATAAGTCATGGACATTTCTTATGTGGAAGAGGGCAATAAATTTAATTACAGAGCTTGTGCTGTTATCATTTCAAATCATAAAATACTTGCCATGCACGATGAGCGCTCACCCTATTACTATCTTCCCGGCGGAAGAGTCCAAATGGGAGAAACGGCAGAACAAGCAGTAATCCGGGAAGTTGAAGAAGAGTTGAATATCACACCAGATATCGTTCGTCCTCTGTGGTTAAATCAAGCTTTCTTTACGGAAGATGTGGATCATCTGAATTATCACGAAATCTGCATTTACTTTCTGATGGATATTTCCCATACCGATCTGTTAAGAAAAGGGGAACGTTTTACATTAACGGAGGGGCGGCATATACATGATTTTGAGTGGCTCCCCTTTGAAAGATTGAAAGACGAATATTTCTATCCCCTATTCTTGAAAACGGATATTTATTGTCTGCCGGAACAATTTACGATCAGAACGGAAATCGAGTGATGACATCTTTCGCTATGTTTTGGCAGTAACAAACAGGAAAACTGTCCGCGCAGTTTCCAAAGGCAATAAAAAGGTGTAGCACCCTTTCGGTGTTACACCTTTTTGCTGATAAAAAACTTCCTTATCATACTGATATTCTTTCAAACAGTATCAGGCGGTCTTTGCCCGGGCCGCTCGTTTCCTTTCAAAACCGGATCCTCTGGATCCAGCCGATGATCTGGCCGGACAGTACCACGGTCAGCAGGGAATAGCCGATCCGTTTCAGTGGGATGTAGCTTAAGGACAGCCCCAGCACCGTCAGGTCGCTGATCAGGTACAGCCACTGAATCGGGATCTTTGTCAGCCGGTTCAGGCTCATGGCCAGAGCGTCGTCGCCGCTGGTGGCGCCGCCCACCCGGACGCAAAGCCCCGCGCCGATGCCGATGAACAGGGCTCCTACGATGGAAGCGGTCAGCGGCATGCTTGCGATTTGGGGCCACAGGGGCGGGAACCGTTCGCAGACCGCATAGGCGGTGGAGTAGCCGCAGGAGGCCGCGATGGAATAGCCGATAAAGTCCCGTCCCAAAGTCCGCCAGCCCAAGGCGTAACAGGAAGCGTTGAGAACGAAGCTGGAGATGGCAGGGGAAAGATGAAACCAATGGGCAAGCAGCAAAATCAGTCCGAAAATGCCGCCTTCGGTGACACCCGACAGGGCGTGGATATTGTACATGCCGAAGGCCTGAAAGGCGGATGCCAAAAAGGCGACAAGGCAGTAAGCCGGTTTCAATTTTGGAAAATGCAGGGCCATTTTCTGAATGTTTTCTCCTTTATTTTCTGACTTCCGGACACTATAGCATGGAAAGCAGTGCTTGTCAAGGGATGGGATGGGCGTAATACACGCGCCGCTGCTGCTCTGCTCCCGGCGGTTCGGGACCGTCAAGGCAGAATAGGCCGTACAGGTCCCCGGCCCGTGTTTCCAGCTCCCAGTAGGGGTGGGCAATGGCCTGCCCCGCGTTGAGGAAATTGCCTCTTTTCCTGGCCGCGTTCAAAATGCCCCGGCCTTTGTCGTTAAATGCCAGCACCCGGACATAGGGAGGGGGAGCGTCCATCATGCGTTTCGTAATGCCGAGGAAGGCGCACATCACCATCCGGTCAAGCCGGGAGCGGGTGTAGCGCTTGGATTTGGCGGCGGTGAGAATGGCCTCCAGGCCGGATTCCCGGCGGCAGGCGTGCATGAGCTTCCGCCAAAGTCCCTCGCTGCCATAGGGAAGGGCCTCGAATTCGGCATCCGTCATGGTGCGAAGCTTTCCGAGAATGGCCCGCTCCCCGGTGGCCAGGCTGTGCAGAGGCGCGTTTTCCAGAACCGGACGGGCCGTGGCGGGGACATAGGGCTTCCAATCGTGCCCTGCCAGCATGAGCCGCCGCAGCGCCGTGGCGGAGGGATTTTCCGGATCCGCGCTTTCCGCATGGTAGCTGCCCTCCCGGAGAATGGGGAAGGGCGTAAGCCCGGAACCCTGAGAAAGGATGGCTTTGCAGTATTCCACAGCCAGAATGTTGTTGGGCTGGGAAAGAACCGCACCGGGAAGCCCCAGCCCCTCCAGAGCCGCCTGCCGGGCGGCTGGGAAGGACAGGCCCGTATCCAGCTCCCGGCGCAGCAGGGGCGGAAAATCTTCGGAAAGCAGCGCCTGGGCGGTGCGCATCAGCGCGTCACTCTCCCCGGTTTCCGCGCCGAAGCATAAGGTACCGCATATTTGGGACAACACGCGCACGCCTTCCGCGGCGAAGCCCTCGGCGGAGGACAGGGCGGCCGTCACGGGAAGCTCCAGCACCAGGTCGGCGCCGGTCAGAACCGCCGCCTTTGCCCGCAGGGACTTGTCGATCAGGGCGGGAGCGCCCCGCTGGACGAAATTGCCGCTCATGGCGCAGACCACGGCGCAATCTTCGCCAAAGTCCGACCGGATGCGTGCGATCAGCTTCTGATGCCCCAGATGCAGGGGATTGTATTCGCATACGATACCGACGGTTATCAAAAATATCCCTCCTTTTCCCAAAAAAATTCTTCTGAGGGGTTGAGAAATTGGGAAATATAAACTATAATACAAATAGCTGTGGTTATCATACCATGTTTTCTGCAAAATGAAAATATTTATTTAGGAGGCTTTTCCCCAATGAATGTTCTGATTATCAATGCCGGCTCTTCCAGCCTGAAGTATCAGCTGATGAACCCCGAGACCGGCGCCGTGTCCGCCAAGGGCCTGTGCGAGCGTATTTACATTGACGGCCGTCTGACCCACAACGCAAACGGCAAGAAGGTCGTGAAGGACATCCCCATGCCCAGCCACTCCGAAGCCATTGAGGCGGTCCTTGCCATTCTGGTTGACCCCGTGGACGGTGTGATCAAGTCCACCGATGAAATCGATGCCGTGGGCCACCGCGTCCTGCATGGCGGCATGGAGTTCTTTGATTCCTGCATCATCAATGATGAAGTCATCGCGGCCATTGAAAAGTGCATCCCCCTTGGCCCCCTGCACAACCCCGCCAACCTGATGGGTATCCGCGCCTGCCAGGCGGTCATGCCCAAGACCCCCCAGGTCGCCGTGTTCGATACCGCATTCCATATGACCATGCCTCCCGTGGCATACCGCTATGCCATCCCCACCGAGTACTATCAGAATGACTCCATCCGCCGTTACGGCTTCCACGGCACCTCCCACAAGTATGTCACCAAGCGGGCCATTGAACTGATGGGCACCAAGGACATCAAGCTGGTCAACTGCCACCTGGGCAACGGTTCTTCCCTGTCCGCTGTCAAGGACGGAAAGTGCCAGGATACCTCCATGGGCCTGACTCCTCTGGCCGGCGTTCCCATGGGTACCCGCTCCGGCGATTTGGACGCCGCTGTTGCCCAGTTCATTATGAACAAGTACGGCATGAGTGCTGACGAGTGCCTGAACATGCTGAACAAGAAGTCCGGCGTGTTGGCTCTGTCCGGTGTTTCTTCCGACTTCCGTGATATCGAGGAAGGCTCCGCTGCCGGCAACGGGGACTGCACCCTGGCGCTGGACAAATTCGCTTATGAGGTCCGCAAGTACATCGGCTCCTATGCCGCCGCTCTGGGCGGACTGGACTGCCTGGTGTTTACCGCCGGTGTAGGCGAAAACTCCGCTTCTATGCGGGCACGGATCTGCTCTGGGCTGGAGTTCCTGGGGGTGAAGCTCGACCCCGAGAAGAACAATGTCCGGGGCAAGGAGGCCATCATCTCCGCAGACGATTCCAAGGTCACCGTCTGGGTCATCCCCACCAACGAAGAGCTGATGATCGCCCAGGATACTGCCGAGCTGGTCAACGCCGCAAAGTAAGTTTCCCAAAGGCAGGAGCCGCCGCTTTATGCGGCGGCTCTTTGAACGTTTGGAAATAACGGCGCGGCAGCACCCGATACTCCTTTACACCAGGGACCTTGAATGTCCTGCGGTCCGGGCGTGCCGCATTGGGCCGATAAGCATTTTATAATGAGAGGAAATAAAAATGAAGGGATTTGGAAAAACGTGTACAGCGGGCATTGCCATGCTTACGGCGGTTTTCCTGCTGCTTGCCGGCTGTGCATCCAACCGGGATGTGCCGGACGGCAAAGCCGAAGCGGAAATACAAACGGTTACAGCCCTAGCGGAAAGCAGCACGGCGCCAGTGGAGAACGGCTCTGCCTTGTTCGAAACGGTTTTTGTTCCGGCAGCGGAGGGAAGCGCTTGGCTGCGTATGGAGAAATTCAAGGCCGATGCGGAGCAATGCGGCTTCCGCTGCTTTGAGGAAGCAGGCGTGGTTATGGTGCTGAACCGTGAAAGCGCCGATGAGTACATCAGAGGAGAAATTACCTACGAAAATGGCAGTGCTGAGATTATGGCACTGGTGTATGGGATTACAAAAGACGAAGAATCCCGTGTGGTACAGGTGAAACTGGGCGGGGACATACCGGAGTATTATACCGGGGTAACGCTATACCGGGAGGGAACCCGGGTGAACACCATAGAGGATGTCAGGGCATATCTTACTGCGGAAGAATTGCCCGGGGATAATACAAAGGAATGGAAGGCAAACGCCGGTACGCACCTAAGCTTGTTTGAGGAAATTTTTCTGCCGGCCGCGGACGGCTCCCAAGGGAATGATTGGGAGAAAATGAAGTCTGTCTTGACCGCACACGGATATTACTATTTTGAAAGCGAGGGACAGTTTTCTGTGGAGGACCAGGAAAATCCCGGAAGTTATATTTATGGGATGCTGACAACAGAAAACAATTATTGGGAGTTCGCGGAACTGGGATACTGTCTTGTCCTGCCGGAGGAAGAGCGTAATGTAAAGGTTGTATATTACACCAATAACCGCTGGGATCCGCAGTATTATGTGGCGGTGCCGCTGCTGGAGAACGGCACACCGGTGGAATCGGTGGAGGAAATGCGGGAATATATTAAAACCGGTAAAATCAATTAAATTTGGAGGAAAAACGCTGTGAAAACTGTAACCGGGCGCTTTTTGCGCTATGTGTCCTTTGACACCCAATCGGATGAAACCTCCGAAACTTGCCCGTCCACTGCCAAGCAAAGAAACTTGGGTGCGGCGCTGGTGGAGGAAATGCGGGAAATGGGTATTTCCGATGCCCGCATGGACGAAAACGGCTATGTCTACGGCACCGTTCCCGGAGATCCCGGCCTGCCCACCATCGGCCTCATCGCCCATATGGATACTTCTCCCGATGCTTCCGGGGCGGACATCAAGGCCAAAATCGTGGAATACCATGGCGGCGACGTCTGCCTGAATGAAGAGAAGGAAATTTTCCTGCGGGAGGAAGATTATCCCAGCCTGAAAAACCACTGCGGAAAGCATCTGATCGTCACCGACGGCACCACGCTGCTGGGGGCCGACGACAAGGCCGGTGTGGCGGAAATCATGACCGCCGCAGAGCGGCTGCTGAAAAACGGCGGAAAGCACGCCACCTTAAAAATCGGGTTTACACCGGATGAAGAGATCGGCCGGGGGGCTGACCGGTTCGACGTGAAGGGATTTGGCGCCGATTACGCCTATACCGCCGATGGCGGCCCTGTGGGGGAGATCGAGTACGAGAATTTTAACGCCGCATCGGCAAAGGTGGTGGTTCACGGGCTTAACATCCATCCCGGTTCCGCCAAGGATAAAATGGTCAATTCCCAGCTGATCGCCATGGAGTTCCAGAGCCTGCTGCCGGTTCAGCAGCGTCCCGAATTTACGGAAGGGTATGAAGGCTTCTTTCACCTGAACGGCGTGAAAGGCTGCGTGGAAAGGACGGAGCTGCGCTATATTATCCGGGACCATGACAGGGAAAAGTTCGAAGAAAAGAAAGCCGTTATGACCGCTGCCGCAGATTTTCTGAACCGCAAATATGGGCAGGGCAGGGTGGAACTGGCCATCCGGGACAGCTATTTCAACATGAAGCAGTGCATCGCGCCCTGCATGTATGTGGTTGACCGGGCCAAGGAAGCCATGGCGGCTGTGGGCATGAATCCGGTAGAGGTGCCCATCCGGGGCGGCACCGACGGCGCGCGGCTGAGCTACATGGGACTGCCCTGTCCCAACCTGTGTACCGGCGGCGAAAATTACCATGGGCGGTTTGAGTTTATCCCCGTGGAGGATATGGAGCTGTGCGCGGACATGCTGGTGAAGATTCTGACGAATTTCTAAACTGGGCTCCTTCCTTCAAGAGAAAATAATCTTTGCCGAAGGATACGCCGAACAAGACCGGAATGCTGGGAAAGCCGCGTTCCGGTCTTTTGGATTGCCGGAGGGGTTTGAGCGGGGATAAGAAAATCTTAAAGACTGTTTTTATTTACTTTTGGAATATTCTATGGTAAACTGTAACAAAATGTAAGTTAAGAGAAGGGAAGAATGAAAATGCCCGGAAAATTTGAAGCGCCCCGCAATGGCGGGAACAGAAACCGGCGGCCGCCCAGGAGGAGAAGGCGCAGGCGGTTCAATCCGCTTTTTCTGGTGCCTGTAACGGTTGTTTTGATCGCGGTGGCGCTGCTGCTGACCATGTGCGGGAAAAAGGACGGCGGTGATTCCGGCGGAAAGACACAGGAAAACCAGCCCGGACAGGCGACCGGGGAAACGGTGGAAACCACCCAGCCGCCATCCGTAGTTGCCACGGCTTCCATCGCTGCCCAGGGGGATCTGCTGATGCACTCCTACCTGTTTACAAGCAACCCCAAATATCCGGCGGCCGCCTACATCGAGGAAGGAGTCTATAATTTTGACTCCATTTTCCGCTATGTTTCGTCCTATGTTTCCGGCGCGGATTACGCGGTAGCCAATCTGGAGACGACCTTCGGCAACAATACTTCTTATTCCGGAAATCCCCTGTTCAATTGCCCCGACGCGCTGGCGGATTCCGTTTCCGCCGCCGGATACGATATGCTGCTCACCGCCAACAATCACTGCGTGGATACCGGCGCGTCCGGGATCAAGCGCACCCTGGAGCAGGTCCGAAGCCGAAACCTGGCTACCCTGGGCACCCAGCTGGACGATACGGAAAAGAAATATACCGTGGTGGACGTAAACGGCATTCGGCTGGGCATGCTCTGCTATACCTATGCCGGCGGGCTGGAATCCGATGGAAGCCCCAATTTCAATTTGAATGAAAGCACAATTTTGCGGGAGCCGGGGCTTGTCAATTACTTTACGGAGAATAAGCTGGACCAGTTTTATTCCGAGGTGCAGACGCATCTTGACAATATGCGCGCGGAGGGAGCGGAGGCCATCATCCTGTACATTCACTGGGGTACCGAGTACGCCCTGGCGGAGAACGCCACCCAGCGCAGCATCGCCCAGAAGATGTGCGACCTGGGCATCGACGTGATCGTTGGCGGGCATCCCCACGTGGTGCAGCCTATGGATCTTCTGACCAGCACCACCGACCCGGAGCACAAAACCGTGTGCATCTATTCCCTGGGCAACGCGGTATCCAACCAGCGCAAGGAGGAAATGCTAGAATCCTGCCCCACCGGCCACACCGAGGACGGTGCGCTCTTCCAGGTCACCTTTGAAAAGTATTCCGACGGTACCGTGGCCGTTACGGAGACGGATGTGCTGCCCACCTGGGTGAACAAGTTCACCAACGGTGACGGCAAGGTGGAATATAACATCCTGCCGCTGAACCAGGAGACGAAGGACCAGTGGAAAACGCTGTATAACCTGACGGATTCCCAATATGCCGAAGCCTTGAGTTCTTATGACCGCACCATGAGCATCATTGGCACCGGCCTGACCAAGTGCCAGGCCTATCTGGCCCAGCGGGCACAGGGGGGCCTCTCTCAGGACGAGCTGTTGGCCGCGTAAATTGGTACCTGCTCACATGAAAATAAGGAGTTGCAGCAAAAGTCCTTTGCAAAAAAGCGAAAAAATTCCCGGAACGGTTATGCCGTTCCGGGCGTATTTCTTTTGGGGATTATTCGGCAAAGTCGGTTTCCTCGGCAACAGGCTCATTCTCAGCCACGACGACCTCGGGAACTGGCTCCTCAGCAGGCTCCTCGGCAGCGGGGGCCTCCTCGGCTGCGGGAACTTCCTCTGCGGGAGTTTCCCCAGCGGGAACTTCCTCTACGGTCTCGGCTTTCTCACAGCCGGGGCACTTGGGCAGGCATGCCAGGGTCTTCTTTGCCCAGGCCACGATCTGCTCACCATAGGTGGCAACAATGTAGATGGCGCCGGCAACGGTAGCCAAAGCGGTCAGGACCTTCAGGACAGCGTTCAGGGTTTTCATGAGATCAACCTCCAAATTTTACTTTCGTCTATTGTAGTATAACCAATGGGTGGGAAAAAAGCAATGGACATTTTAAGAATTTTGGTAAAAAAGGAAAATTATACTGATAATGCGAATCGAGAGTTAAATTGTTTGAAAAAAAACGGGAAAACACACCAGTTGTCATCCTGAGCGGGCGGAGCGAGTCGAAGGATCTTGGCACTTAAGTTACGTACCAAGAAAAAGCAAATGCGAAGATCCTTCGACTCCGCCGCCTTTGGCGGCGCCCCTCAGGATAACAGCCGTTCAGAATGCTTTCACTGTTTCAACTCTTGATTCACATTGATATTTCATTATTACAGGTAGCCGTACATGCCCCGGACGCTGACTTCGCCGGAATTCACCGCTTCCACGCTGCCATCGGCGAAGGCGACCACCAGTGCGCCGTTATCATCCACATCCAAGGCCCTGCCATGGCGGACCTGGTCTCCCCGCAGCAGGGAAATTTCCCTTCCGATGGTGATGCAGTCCCGGCGGTATTGGGCAAGCATTGCATCCTTCTTCGTCAGCAGGGCCGCATCCATCTTTTCCAGGGCTTCCATCATGGCCGCGGCCACCTTGGCCCGGGAGATCTCCTGCCCGGAAGCCATGGCCAGGGATCCGGCGATTTCCCGAATCTCCGGGGCGAAATCGTCCTCCCGCTGGCAGCAGTTGATGCCGATGCCGATGATGGCGAAATCCACCTTCCCCTGGGATGTCAGCCCCAGTTCCGTCAGGATGCCCCCCAGCTTTTTCCGGCCATATACCAGATCGTTTGTCCACTTGATGCCGGGGCGGAAGCCCGCCGCCTGCTCCACGGCGCCGCACATGGCAATGGCGGTGGCGCAGGTCAGGTGCATCAGCTCCCCGGGGGCGCAGTCCGGACGAAGAAGGATGCTCAGGTAGATCCCCATGCCCGCAGGGGAGAGAAAGGTCCTGCCCCGGCGGCCATGGCCGCCGGTCTGGCGGTCGGCAATGAGTACCGTGCCGTGGGGCGCCCCCTGGGCGGCCAGCTGCTTCAAGCGGTCATTGGTGGAATCCACCTCCAAAAAGCATTGGAGCTGTTCCTTCCAGGGGTACCCGGGAGACAAGCAAGTAAGGATCTGCTCTTTCATACTCAGTCAATGTCACGCAGGACTTCGTCGGGAGGACGGTCCAGAATTTCGGGATGCTGCAAAATGCGCTTATAGTGTTTGAAAAAGGCAGCGTAGTAGAAGCCGTCCACGATGCGCTCGTCCATCGTGAACTTCACGTCCACATACTTGCGCTGCACCACGGTGCCGTCCTCCAGCACCTCATTGGCCCGCCGCTTCATGCCGAAGGAGCCGAACACAGGCAGGTTGCCGAAGTCATAGAGGTGGTGGTAAATGGGCGGAATGCCCAGGCTGCCCATGGAGGTGAAGAACAGGGAGCCGTGGAAGGGGCTGACCTCCAGCAGGAACTTGGGCAGAAGGCCGAAGTAATCCAAAAGCTTCAGCAGCCAAACCACGAATTTCAGAAACACGCCGGGGATCAGGGTGAAAATGCCCGCGGTATTGTCAAAGCTGGAGTCCAGGGGGGTGTTTTTCACGTTGTCCACTATGGCCTGGTACTTGTAGTATACGTCGGCGGCGGTATCCCTGGGGGTCAGGTGCACCTTGATGACGGTATCGGGAGAATCGGAACTCATCTCCTTTTTGATGGTCATACAGTACTGGATGTCCTCTCCCCGGGAGTAGACCTTCTGGCCGGCGACAAAACGGTTCAGGCCGGGATACTTGCACAGGCACCGGCAGTAGCAGGCCAGCAGCACATGGGTGATGCCGAAATTGGTCAGGCCCTCCCGGCGCTTCTGGCGGATGTAGCGGTCCACATGGCTGATCTCCAGGGATTCCTCAAAATAGTTGGTGGAGGTATTCCGGGTGACCATGATGTAAGGGGATACCTGGGACATGGGAGGCAGCGACCGGAGCCGTCGGCCGTCAGAGCGGTCCCCCCAGGTGGGGTGATATTCCCCCAGCGGATGGATCCGTACGGCAAACACCATCAAAAGGACGCCACCCAGCATCAGAATATCGGCAAGATACAGCTTCAGTGTGTCCAGATTGCCGCTCAACAGGGTGCTCCGGCAGCAGTACAGGATGAAAAGCAGCGGAATGCCCACAACGGGCAGCAGCAGCAAAACGGCGTGCGCACGGTGGCCCGCGGTAATATCGGTGTAGAGGGAAGCGAAGAACACCAGCGCGATCCAGAACAGCCAGATGATCAATTTGCTTGCAACGTTTGTGGAGATCCAAAGGCCGGCGTAAAGGGCCATTAGCCATACGGGGATGGCGGTTTTGTAGAAAAGCTCCTCGCCGCTCAGGAGGGCGATCAGCGCATACAGTGCGGTAGCCGCGATTGGCAGGACGATTTGGCTCCACACGTACAGCGAATCCCCGGACCCTTTCAAACCGGAGAACGCAATGCGGGCCACTGCCGAAACCACCATGCACAGCGCCATCAGCCAGGTCAGCGCGTTTTTGCGGCTGACATAAAGATGAATTCTATTTTTCATACAGAGATAGTATATCAAATTCCCGCATATTTGGCAATAAGAAAAGCAGGCCTTTTGCCCGCTTTTTTGGAAGATTGTCGAAAAAAGAAGTTGAGAAATACAACAAAGTCCTGGGGATAATGGTATCATGCCGAAATATGGTCTGATGTCTGCCGGCTGAACGCAGCAGAATAAAATTGCAGCGCACCAAAGCCTCCCTTGTGCAAAGGGTAAGCGAAGCGCTCAGAAACTTTTACTGCATTCTTCTAATGTGAATCAAGAGTTGAAACAGGGAAAGTATTCTGAACGGCTGTCATCCTGAGGGTCGCCGCCAAAGGCGGCGGAGCCGAAGGATCTTCGCGTTTGCTTTTTCTTGGTACGTAACTTAAGTGCCAAGATCCTTCGGCTCGCTCCGCTCGCTCAGGATGACAACTGGTGTATTTTCCCGTTTTTTCCAAACAATTTAACTCTTGATCCGCATTTCTACTATAACAAAATCGGACAGCCTTTGCGCGGGGGTGCCTTGGGCGTTCCCGCACCAGTACAATCAATGTTCCCGGTTGATTTGTTCGTCCTTGACAGGCAGCTACGGCGGGGCGGCGGGGGTTTCCAAAGGGGGCGCGTTTGCACCTAGCGCCCCTTTGGTCGGCTTCTTTCCGTCCCTTTCTTGCCGAAACAAGAAAGGGACATCCCCGTCTCCTTGAGAAGACAACCAAAACGTACAATTTACCGAATTTCAGCGCTCCCAAAGCCCCCTTGTACGTTGTACACGCCCGAGGGAACGGCAATTCGCGGTCATGAAGATTTTGATTCCCTGCCGGAAATGCTGTGCCGTTATTACACGGAGTTCTACCCCGCGGAAAACGAATCCATCAGCGAAGCGTATGCGTCCATTCTGCCCCGGATCCAACCGCTTTCCCATAAGCGGGAGAGAAGACTGCTTTTTATCATTGGTCAGCTGTGCCAGGAGCATGAACGGGCGGCCTTTCAAGAGGGGGTCCGTGTCGGCGCGCAGCTGACGATGGAGCTTGCGGAATGAAAAAATCACCCCTTCGCCTGGCCAAACCCCTCCGGTGGAAAATTACGCGCGGAAGGGGAAAGTACAGCCCTGTGGCGGAAAAATGTCATCCCGGGCTTCGGTTCACGGCCCCCAGGATGACATTTCATTCAAATCCGTTTCAGCTGCGCAATGTGTTCCGGAGTCGTGCCGCAGCAGCCGCCGAAAATGTTGGCGCCGTTTTGCTTGCACTGGCGCATAACCTCCGCAAATTCCTCCGGCCCCATGGAATACTCGGCAATGCCGTCGGAATTGATGGTGGGCATGCCCGCGTTGGGCTTGCAGATGAGAGGTACCTTCACATAGCGGCGCAGCTTGGCCACCAGATAGGGTGTCATCATATCCGCCGCCACACAGTTGAAGCCCACGGCGGCAGCCCCGGCCTGCTCCAGTTCCTGAAGGGCCTTTCCGGCATCGGCTCCGGAGAACAGAGAGCCGTCCGGCTGCATGGTGAAGGTGTACATGGCGGCGCCCGCGCCCTCCAGCTCGGCAGCGGTCAGGATTGCCTCCGCTTCCTGCTGGTAGAGCAGGGTCTCTCCCACCAGCAGATCGGCGCCGCCGTCGATCAGGCCACGGATCTGGCGGCTGTAATTCTCCACCAGCAGCTCAAAGCAGTCGGGGTTCCAGCTGTCGCAGAAGGTAGCCAGGGTGGTCAGGTCTCCCGCGATCAGGCAGCCGGGGGCGGCGCTGCGGGACAGGGCTACCAGGGCTTCGTTGATTTTTTCCGTCTGGCTGTCCAGTCCCACGGCTTTCAGGGCAATGGGCTGGGCCTGGAAGGTGGGGGCATAGATGATCTGGCTGCCTGCCTCGGCATAAGACCGCTGAAGGCGGACCAAAGGCTCGGGATTTTCCAGCACCCATTGTTCGGTGCAGCAGCCCTTGGGCATACCGGCGTTGCGCAGGTTGGAGCCGGTGGCGCCGTCCAGAATGCAGATGCCGCCGGCGGCCCGTTTCTGAAAATCTTCTTTGGTGAGCATGGCAATTCCCTCTCTTTATATGGATTCGTTTCTGGCTTTTATCTCGTGGAGCAGTGCCAGTGTGATCTCTTTGGCAATGGCGGAAGCCTTCGGGCAGTTTTCGTGAAAATGACCGCTGCCGCTGTGGTTTGCCGTATCGGTGACGCAGCGTATGGCGAGAAATGGAACACGGTTTACATAACAAACATGGGCGATGGCGGCGGTTTCCATGTCCACGGCAAGGGGAGAGAACCGGCCGATGATTTCCTGACGTCCGTCATCGGCAATGAACGCTTCCCCCGTTGCTATGCGTCCCCAATAAATGGGGTACCGGTCATCCAGCTTTGCGGCGGCCAGCCGGGACAGCCGCAGCAATTCCGCGTCGGAGGGGAAAAAGACGGAATCCATCCAGGGGTGAAATTCCGTCAGAATATTGGCGGCAACATCGTGGTAAACGGACTGCGTGGCAATGACGGTGTCGAACAATTCCAGCCGGGGATCCATGCCCCCTGCCGTTCCCGCGTTGAGGATCATGCTGACGCCGTAATGGTCGATCAAAATCTGCGCCGCAATGGCCGCATTGACCTTGCAGACGCCGCTGAACAGGACAACGACGGGGATGTTGTAAATGGTCCCTTCGTATAACTTCAGCATAGCCTTTTCCGTGACGGTTATGTTTTCGATATGCGCCAAAAACGGTGCGGCTTCCCGGTCTCCGGCGCAGAGAATCCCGATTTTGTCCCGCATGGGATAACCTCCTCTCCTCCAGGTACATGTACCCTGTTTTTTCGTAATTATAAACCATTTTTGAAATGATTGCAACAATGATTGACCTTTTGGGCAAAATCTGCTAAGATAGCAAAAGTTTAGAAAAAAGGAGCATTTAACCCATGAAGAAAACCGTATTGAGAGAGTACGCCAAGCTGATCGTCCGCTGTGGCGTCAACGTCCAGAAAGGGCAGGAGGTTATGATCTATGCCGACCTGGACCAGCCGGAATTTGTCCAGATGGTGGTGGAGGAGGCCTACAAGGCCAAGGCCAAAAAGGTCAGTGTGGAGTGGAACTACCAGCCCCTGCAGAAAATCCGTGTCCGCTATGAATCCGTCAAGACCCTGGGGGACGTCCCCGAATGGGTGAAGGCCAAGCAGGAGCACCTGTGTGAAGTCCTTCCTGCCCGGATCCATCTGGTCTCCGAAGATCCCGACGGCCTGAAGGGCATCAACATGGAGAAGATGTCCAAAGCAAGGCAGATGATGTATCCCATTTTGAAGCCATACCATGACCGCCGGGAGAATAAGGAGCAGTGGTGCATTGCCGCCGTTCCCGGCGCCGCCTGGGCAAAAAAAGTGTTCCCCGGAATGCGCACCAGCGCCGCCATGGAAAAGCTGTGGGAAGCCATTCTGTTTACCTCCCGCGTCACTGGTGACCCCATCAAGGCCTGGGAGGAACACAACAGCGACCTGCAGAACCGCTGTGCCCACCTGAACAGCCTGCATATCCGCAGTCTGCACTACACCGCCGAAAACGGCACCGACCTGACCGTGGGCATGATTGAAGAAGGCGTCTGGAAGGGCGGCGGAGATGAGAGTCTGCAGGGCATCTTCTTCAATCCCAACATCCCCACCGAGGAATGCTTCATCTCCCCCATGCGGGGCGAGGCCGAGGGCATCGTGTATTCCACCAAGCCCCTGTCCTACCGTGGCCAGCTGATCGAGAACTTCTCCGTCCGTTTCGAGGGCGGCAAGGCCGTAGAGGTCAAGGCCGAGAAAGGGGAGGACCTGCTGAAAACCATGATCGCCATGGACGAGGGCGCCGCCTATCTGGGTGAGTGTGCCCTGGTGCCCCAGAAAAGCCCCATTGCGGAAAGCGGCATTCTGTTCTATAACACCCTGTTTGATGAGAATGCCGCCTGCCACCTGGCGCTGGGTATGGGCTTTGCCGACACCATCCGGGATTTCCAGAATAAGACCCTGGAGGAGTGCCGCGCTCTGGGCGTCAATGACTCCATGATCCACGAGGACTTTATGATCGGCTGCGACACCATGAACATCGACGCCACCTGCGCCGATGGCCGCGTGGTTCCCATCTTCCGGGGCGGCAACTGGGCGTTTTAAGGGGAGGATTTGTTTATGACGATCACGGAAAAGCAGCACAGCGGCGAAATCTACCTGCCTATGGACGAGGAAATCCTGAAAGAGCAGCTTGTATTCCTGGACAGTCTGAAAGAGTATAACGAAATTCCCCACGTCCGCATGAAGGAGCGGGAGGAAAAGCTGCGCCAAATGCTGGCTGAGGCAGGAGAGGGGTGCTATGTGGAGTCCCCGTTTTTCGCCAATTTCGGCGGCCGCCATGTGCACCTCGGCAAAGGCGTGTATGCCAATTTCAACCTGACCCTGGTGGACGATACCCACATCTATGTAGGAGACTATACCATGATCGGACCCAATGTGACCCTGGCCACGGCGGGGCACCCCATCAACCCGGAGCTGCGCAGGCAGGGGCTGCAGTTCAACATGCCCATCCACATTGGCAAAAACTGCTGGCTGGGCGCGGGGGTCATCGTCATGCCCGGTGTGACCATCGGGGACAACACGGTCATTGGCGCGGGCAGCATCGTCACCAAGGATATCCCCTCCGGCGTGGTGGCGGTGGGCAATCCCTGCCGTGTCCTGCGGGAAGTGGGCCAGCGGGATAGGGAGTACTACTTCCGGGACAGAAAGATTGACCCTTCGCTGTGGGAAACAAAATAAGACTTTTTGAAAAAATCTGAAAAAAACACTTGCATTCCTGCGCCCTATGTGTTATGATATCCGGGCGATTGAAGATTGCTTAGGGCTTTTATGCCCTTTAACTGATATGAAAGAGGTGAACGAAATGAAGGAAGGTATCCATCCCAAGTACGAACAGACCACGATCCGCTGTGCATGTGGCAATGTCTTTACCACTGGTTCTACCAAGAAGGACATTCGTGTTGAGATCTGCTCCAAGTGCCACCCTTTCTATACCGGCAAGCAGAAGCTGGTTGACACCGGTGGACGTGTTGATCGGTTCAACAAGCGCTTTGGCCTGAAGTAAGACACTGAGATCCGCACTACGGAAGCGTAGTGCGGATTTTTTCATTTCCCCGGAAAATAGGTTGTCCGCGCTGCGCAGAATATGGTATACTAATTGAAACGGAATTGATGGAGGAATTATGGAACCGAATTTTGAACGGGATACCCAGGAGCGGGCCGTGCTGGTGGGCCTGAACGCGGACTGCTTTACAAAAGAACAAACCGCCACCGAGGAGACGCTGGAGGAATTGGACGCCCTGCTGGAAACCGCCGGAGGCTTCTGCACCGGGAAGGTGCTGCAAAACCGCCATACCCCCGATTCCCACAGCTTCATCGGCGAGGGAAAGGCGCTGGAAGTGAAAATGCTGGTGGAGGCCACCGCTTCCACCATGGTGATCTTTGACAATGAGCTTTCCCCCGGCAATATCCGGGCGCTGGAGGAGATCATCGGCGTTACGGTCCTGGACCGCAGCGCCCTGATTTTGGATATCTTTGCCCAGCGCGCGAGAACTAGGGAAGGGCGGCTGCAAGTGGAATTGGCCCAGTATCAATACCTGCTGCCAAGGCTTTCCGGCATGGGAGCCAGCCTTTCCAGGCAGGGCGGCGGCATCGGCACCCGTGGCCCCGGTGAAACCAAGCTGGAATCCGACCGCCGCCACATCCGGGAGCGGATCAACCGCCTGGAGGACGAGCTGGAGCAGGTGCGCAAGGTCCGCTCCGTTCAGCGGGAGCGCAGAAGGAAGAATTCCGTCCCCGTGGTGGCCATTGTGGGCTATACCAACGCGGGAAAATCCACCTTGCTAAACCATCTGACGGGGGCGGGGATTCCTGCCAACAACCGCCTGTTTGACACCCTGGACACCACCTCCCGGCAGCTTACCGTGTCCGACAACCTGGATGTGATTCTGTCCGATACCGTCGGATTTATCGC
This sequence comes from Eubacteriales bacterium, assembly GCA_030533415.1. GTDB lineage: Bacteria > Bacillota > Clostridia > Oscillospirales > Oscillospiraceae > Faecousia. Next base: position 20,856 of record JAUNJE010000015.1, read on the forward strand.
GAAGCTTCCCCACCATCTGGTGAATGCCTTCCATGCCACCCTGGAGGAGCTGGAATACGCGGATCTGCTGCTGCATGTCATCGATGCTTCCGATCCCAACCGGGAAGAGCATATTGCCGTCGTGGATAAGCTCATTGCCAAGCTGGCAAAGCCCGGCACCCAGGTTTTGCGCTGCTATAACAAGGCGGACCTGGTTTCCCCCGAGGATATCCCGGTGGGAGAGGACGTGGTTGCCATTTCCGCGAAAAAGGGTGGAAACATGGACGGCCTGCTGGCCGCCATTGAAAAGGCCCTGGGCCATGCCCGGCACCATGTGGTGGCGTGCCTGCCCTATTCCATGGGCGGTATGGTGGAGACGCTTCACGACAATGCCCAGGTGCTGGGGGTGGAATACACCGCCGGAGGCATCGAAGTGGAGACTATCGTGGACGATATTCTGCTTGGCAGATTGCGGGATTATGTGATCAAGGAGTGCTGACCCTTGGACGAGTATCTGGTGCCGACCCGGTTCGGGGAGGATGAATTTACCGAGAAAAAATCCCGCTTCATCGGAAGGCTCTGGCCGGTGGAGACGGAGGAGGAAGCCCTGGCGAAAATCCAGGAAATGAAAAAGCAGCATTATGACGCCACCCATAACTGCTGGGCGTATATCATCAAAGACGGCGCGGTACGGTTCTCCGACGATGGGGAACCGGGCGGCACCGCGGGGATGCCCATGCTGCAGGTACTGCAGCGGGAGGGGCTTTATAACGCTGTCTGCGTGGTTACCCGCTATTTTGGCGGTGTTCTGCTGGGTGCTGGGGGCCTGGTGCGGGCCTATACCAAGGGCGCGAAGCTGGCCGTGGACGCCGCTGGAAAATCCATGAAGCGGGTCTGGACGGCGCTGTATGTTCCCTGCCCCTATTCTTTTTATGAGCGGGTGAAGCTGGCGGTTTCCACGTTCGGCGGGATTCTCCGCCAGGCCGATTTCGGCGCGGAGGTGGAACTGGAGATTCTGCTCCCGGCGGGACAATCAGGCGCCTTTCTGGAAAAGCTTACCGACCTGACAGCGGGCACCGTGGAGGGCATGGAAACGGGACAGGAGTACCGGGCGTTCCCAGTGGAGGAGGTTACATAATGGAAATCAGAAGAATTACCAAAGAAAATGCCGAAGATTTGAAACTCAAAAACGAACCCTTCGCCATGCCGGGACAGTTCATCCCGGCGCTGTCCGAAGGCGTTTGGACCTACCGGACGGAAATGTATCCCCAGTGCCAGTGGATGACGTTCCCTGATGAAGACTATGACTTTACGGAAATGGAAAAAAACGGCGTCAGCTTTGGCGCGTATGAGGACGGGAAGTGCCTGGGGCTTGCCATTTATCAGGACGATTTTCTGAAATATATGTATCTGCTGGACTTGAAGATCTGCGCCTGTGCCCGGGGAAAAGGCGTGGGAAAGGCCCTCATTGAAGCGGGCATGGCCGCCGCCAGGGAACGGGGGTATCTGGGTCTCTACACCCAGGCCCAGGACAACAATCTGAATGCCTGTCTGTTCTATCTGAAAGCGGGCTTTACCATTGGTGGCTTTGACAACCGGGTGTACCGGGGAACAAAGCAGGAAGGAAAAGGAGACGTCATCTTCTACAAAGAGTGAGGAGGATCACCATGACAGTGCGGGAAGAACTGGAACGGCAGGAGCACCGGAGGCTGCATCCGCTTGCGGCCTTTGCGGACCGCTCCAAGGGCAGGCCCCGGTATGAGGAGCCACGGGAGGAGGATGTGCGCACCTGTTATCAGCGGGATATCGACCGGATCGTCCACAGCAAATCCTTCCGCCGGCTGATGCATAAGACCCAGGTGTTTTTGCGTCCCGAGGGGGACCACTACCGCACCCGCATGACCCACACCCTGGAGGTGGCGAGAATCGCCAGCACCATCACCCGGGCACTGGGACTGAATGAGGATCTGGCGGAGGCCATTGCCATGGGCCACGACCTGGGGCACACCCCCTTTGGACATGCCGGGGAAGCGGCGCTGTCGGAATGCTGGGGCAAGCCTTTCCGGCACAATGAACAGAGCCTGCGGGTGGTGGATTATTTAGAAAAGGATGGACAGGGGCTGAACCTGACGCACGAGGTGCGCTTGGGGATTCTGGGACACACCGGGGAATACTGGCCCGAGACCCTGGAAGGCCAGATCGTCCGCCGCTCCGACCAGATCGCCTATGTCAACCATGACATTGACGACGCCATCCGGGCGGGCATCCTGAGCAACGGTGATATTCCCAGAGCCATTTCCGCCGTGCTGGGGGACACCCACAGCCTTCGGATCAACACGCTGGTCACGGACGCCATCCGGACCTCCCGGGAGGCAGGGGCGGTCTGCCTGTCCCCGGAGGTGGATAAGGCGCTGAAGGATCTGCGTTCTTTCATGTTCGAACGGGTCTACCGTAACCCGGTGGCCAAGGGGGAGGAGAGCAAGGCCAAGGCCATGCTTCAGCGGCTGTTCGAATATTACATCGCCCATCCCGAGGCCCTGCCGGAGGATTTTCAGCCCCAGCTGAGCTTCGACGGCATGGAGCGCACGGTCTGCGACTATATCGCCGGCATGACGGATAACTATGCCGTTGACAAATATACTGAGATTTTCATCCCCATGGGCTGGAATGTACGCGGATGATGTGATATAATGGAACCGAAATGAGGAAAAGCCATTTTTCAGGGCTTGCCGACCGTTCTGTAACCGCTATGCCCCGCCCGTATTGCATTACCGAAGAGAGGAGGAGACTTTATGCCGTTCCCACCTGCATTTTTAGATGAACTCACCGCGCGAAATCCAATTGAAGATGTGGTTGGGCAGTATGTCAGCCTGAAGCGTTCCGGCTCCAACCTGTTTGGCCTTTGCCCCTTTCATGGGGAGAAAACCGCCTCCTTCTCCGTTGCCCCCGACAAAGGCATCTACTATTGCTTCGGCTGTCATAAGGGCGGCAGCGTCATCAATTTCCAGATGGAGATCGAGGGCCTGAGCTACCCGGACGCCGTCCGGGCGTTGGCAAAGCGGGCGGGGATGGAGGTTCCCGAGGACGAACAGTACCAGAGCCGCTACCGCCAGCAGGAACGGCTGTGGGCGCTGCACAAAGAGGCGGCGCGGTACTTCCACAGCCAGCTGTATGCCCCCGTGGGGGCCAGCGCGCTGCAATATGCCCTGGGACGGGGGATGAGCAAATCCACTCTGACGAAATTCGGCATCGGCTACGCCCCCGACAGCTGGTCGGGCCTGGCGGACGCCCTGCGGAAAAAGGGCTATACCGATCAGGAGCTGCGGGATTCCGGCCTTGTGACGGTGTCAAAAAAGAACGGCAATTTGTTCGACCGCTTCCGGGACCGGCTGATGTTTCCCATCATCGACGTGCGGGGCAATGTTATCGGTTTCGGCGGGCGGATCATGAGCGACAAGGACAAATCCGCCGCCAAGTACTTAAATTCTCCGGAAACCCTGATTTTTAACAAACGGAAAAACCTGTTTGCCCTGAATTTCGCGAAGAAAAGCAAACTGGGCTATTTTATCCTGGTGGAGGGCTATATGGACGCCATTGCCCTGCACCAGTACGGCTTTGACTGCGCGGTGGCCTCTCTGGGGACGGCCCTGACGGAGGACGGCGCGGCTTTGCTGTCCCGCTATACCGATCAGGTGGTGCTGATTTACGACGGCGACGCCGCCGGCCAGAATGCCACCCAGCGGGCCATCCCCATTTTGGAGCGGGCGGGCCTGCAGGTGAAGGTCCTGCGGATGCGGGACGCCAAGGACCCGGACGAGTTCCTGAAAAAGTTCGGGGCCGACCGGTTCAAGCTGCTGTTGGAGGAATCCTCCAACCGGGTGGAATACCAGCTTGCCGCCATTCTGAAAAAATACGATCTTCGGGATGACGACCAGAAGGTGAAGTACTTACAGGAGTCCGCCGAACTGATCAGCAGCCTGAGCAGCTCCGTCCAGCGGGAGGTCTATGCCGGCCGGGTGGCGGAGGCCGCCAAGATCAGCATGGACGCCATGAAGCTGGAAGTGAACCGCGCTTTCAAGCGCCGTTTGGCCCGGGAAAAGAAAAAGCAGGAAAAAATCGATTTGGCCCCCGCCCGTGCTTTGCAGCCCAAGAGCCGCAGCATCCGCTATGACAATATCAAATCCGCCATGGCGGAGGAGATGCTCCTGGCCCTGGTTTTGCAGGAGCCGGCGCTGCTGGACCGGACGGAGGGCCTGACACCGGAAATGTTCTCCTCCCAGCTGCTGGGGCGGGTGTTTTCCCAGCTGAGCCAGCGCCACAAAGAGGGCCTGGAGGTCGCTTTAAGCGGCCTTACGGATTTTACCTCCGAGGAGATATCCCACATTGCGGGACTGCTGCAGCGCCAGCAGGGGCCGGTGAGCGAGCAGGCCCTTTTGGACTGCGTCCGCACCATTCAGCGGGAATATCAATCCGGGCGGGTGGAGACGGAGGACGACCTGCTGGCCCTGCGCAACAGAATGAAGGAAAGAAAAGGAATCAAAGCATGATTGAGCCTCTGGAAAAGCAAACAGAAGAACCCGTCAGCGCCGGCGAGGACGATGTGCGCCAGTTTCTCCGGGAGATTCGGGAATTTCCCCGGCTGACAGCGGAGGAAGAACGGCAGCTGGCACGCCGCTGCGCCGAAGGGGACGAGGATGCCATCCGCCAAATGGTCAATTCCAATCTGCGGCTGGTGGTGTCCATCGCCCGGGAATATGCCGGGCGGGGTGTGGCACTGCTGGACCTGATCCAGGAGGGCAGCATCGGCCTGCTGGCGGCGGCCCGGAAATTTGACTATACCATGGATTTCCGCTTTTCCACCTACGCCACCAAATGGATCCGACAGGGCGTGACCCGGTGCCTTTTGAACCACGCAAGTCCCATTCGCGTACCCCTGCACACCGCCGAGCGGATGCGCAAGGTGGAATCCGCCCGGGCGGCGCTGCTGCAGCAGACCGGGGAAGAGCCGACGCCGGCGGAAATCGCGGAAAAATGCGGCATCCCAGAAAGCAAGGTGCTGGAGCTGATTCAGCTGACCCCGGATGTCTGTTCCCTGGATGTCCCCACCGGAGATGGGGATGAAGGCACCCTCCATTCTCTGGTGGAGGATGTTCAGACCCCCCAGCCCTATGAGGAGCTGGTGCGCCAGGAGTTGGAGCACACCATGGGGCAGCTGCTGGCGACTTTGAGTGACCGCCAACAGCAGATTCTGCGGCTGCATTTCGGCATGGAGGACGGCAACTGCTATTCTCTGGAGGAGATCGGCAGAATGCTGGGCATTTCCAAGGAGCGTGTCCGCCAGATCGAACGCCAGGCCATGGACAAGCTGCAAAAAAACGGCGCCAGTCTTGGATTGGAGGATTTCTTAAATGAATGATTTGGATTTTTCCTTTGAAGATAGCCCCTGGGAGGCTTTTTTAGCGACGAAGCAGAGTGGCGATACCGTCTCCGCCGCCAACCTTCTGACCCTGCTGGAAGGGGAAGAGGAGCAGGCGGTGGAGGATGCCCTGCTGGATCTGGAAAACCGCTGCATCGGACTGGACATTTCCGGCCTTCCCAAGGCGGGTGGTACGGGAGAAGCGGCCCTTCGCCTGCGGCAGGAGATGCAGCTGGTGAAGAAGGGGCTGCAGCCCCGGGATCTGGAACCAAACGATCCCCTGCGGCTGTACTTAGAAGAGGTGGCCGGAACCCCCGTTGCCGGAGACGAGCAGCTTCTGGCAGAAGCCTGTGCCCGGGGAGGGGAAGAGGCCATGCTGGCGCTGACCAACCTGGGCCTGAGCCGGGTCATCGGCATCGCCGGGGAGCATGTGGGCTATGGCGTACTGCTGCTGGACCTGATTCAGGAGGGCAGCTTAGGGCTGTGGCAGGCTGTCCGCAATTACCGAAGCGGCCCCTTTGGACCGCACCGGGACCGCTGGATTCGCTTTTACATGGCTAAGGCGGTGATGATGCAGGCAAGGGCCAACGGCGTGGGGCAGAAAATGCGTGCCGCGCTGGAGGATTACCGGGCCGTTGACGAGCGCCTGCTCTGCGACCTGGGAAGAAATCCGACGCTGGAGGAAATTGCTTCGGAGCTGCATATGGGCGTGGAGGAGGCCTCCGCCGTCAGGAAAATGCTGGAAGATGCCCGCCTGCTGGCCCAGGCAAGGAAAGCCCCGGAGCCGGAGGAGGCGCGGGAAGCGGAGCAGCAGGCGGTGGAGGATACCGCCCAGTTCCAGATGCGGCAGCGCATTTTGGATTTGCTGTCCTCTCTGGGGGCGGATGACGCCCGCCTGCTGACCCTGCGCTTTGGTCTGGAGGGCGGCATGCCCATGAGTCCCGAGGAAGCCGGCAGGCGTTTGGGACTTACTCCGGATGAGGTGGTGGCCAGGGAAGCCGCCGCGCTGGCAAAACTGAGAGCCGGGAAATAATCCACAGCGGGGCATGCCCCGACAATCATAGAAATGAGAGGAATTACCATGGAAAAGAAAATTTCCATCGCCATTGACGGCCCCGCCGGGGCGGGCAAGAGCACCATCGCCCGCCGCCTTGCAAAGGAGCTGGGCTATTACTATGTGGACACCGGAGCGATTTACCGAACGGTAGCCTACTTTTTTGACTTGTGGGGCATCAGTCCCAAGGACATTGACGGGATTACCCGCTACATTGACGAGCTGACCGTCGGCATCGAGTATGACGAAGAGGGCGTCCAGCACATGATCATGAACGGGATGGATGTCACCGAAGACATCCGCACCCAGGAAATCGCCCAGAAGGCCAGCCTGGTTTCTGCCCAGCCGATCGTCCGGGAGATGCTGCTGGACATGCAGCGGGACGTGGCCAAGCAGCACAACGTCATTATGGATGGCCGGGATATCGGCACCGTGGTGCTCCCCAAGGCCACGGTCAAGATCTTCCTGACGGCCTCCGCCGAGGTTCGCGCGCAGCGCCGCACCAAGGAGCTGACAGCCAAGGGGCAGAAGGCGGACTACAACAAAGTCCTTAAAGAAATTCAGCAGCGGGATTACCAGGATACCCACCGGGAGGTGGCGCCGCTGAAAATGGCCAGGGATTCCGTCAAGCTGGACACCTCTGAGCTGGATATTGAGGGCGTCATCGCCGCAATAAAGGAGATCATCGCGAAGAAGGTGGTGCAATGAGTGTCACGGTGGCCAAAAGCGCCGGTTTCTGCTTTGGGGTCAGCCGGGCGGTGGAACTGGTGGAACAGGCCGCCGGGGCGGGGAAACGGGTGGTGACCCTTGGACCCATTATCCACAACCGCCATGTGGTGGACAGATTCCGGGAAATGGGGGTGGGTGTGATCGCGGCCCCGGAGGAGGCCCAGCCGGGGGATACGGTGATCATCCGCTCCCACGGCGTAGCCCGGGAGGTCTATGAAAGGCTGCAAAGACAGGATGTGGAGATTGTCGATGCCACCTGCCCCTTCGTCAAGCGGATCCACGGCATTGTCCGCCGGGCGGAGGAGGAAGGACGCCTTCCCATCATCATCGGGACCCCCACCCACCCGGAGGTGGAGGGGATCGCCGGATGGTGCGGCGAATGCCGGGTTTTTTCCTGCCGGGAGGACCTGGAAAATTGGGCAAATTCCCATGCTGATTTGAAAGATTCGGCAATTTGCATGGTTTCGCAGACAACTTCTACCGAATCTTTGTGGAAATCGTGCGGAATTTTTGCAAAAAAACAGTTTACTAACTTGAAAATTTTTGATACAATATGTAGAGCAACTGAGTATAGGCAAAGCGAAGCAGCAGAATTAAGCCGATCCTGTCAGGCCATGGTCGTTGTCGGAGATCTCACAAGTTCCAACACGGGCCGTCTCGCTATGATTTGCCGAGAGCACTGCGATAAAGTCTTCCTGGTGGATAACGCCGCCGAGCTGAAGGCGGAGGATTTTTCCGGTGTCAGCGATGTTGGAATCACTGCCGGTGCGTCGACGCCAGCGTGGATTATAAAGGAGGTCAATAAGACTATGAGTGAAATTACCAATGTTGAGGCTGTACAGGAGGAGAACTTCGCTGAGCTTCTCGAGCAGTCCATCAAGACTTTAAATACAGGAGATAAGGTCAAGGGCACCGTCACCGGCATCGGCAACACCGAGGTCCAGGTGGACCTGGGCACCAAGCATGCCGGTTATATTCCTTATGATGAAGTCAGCACCGATCCCTCTGTGAAGCCCGAGGATGTTTTGAAGGTCGGCGATGAAATCGAGGTCTTTGTCGTTCGCGTCAACGATCAGGAGGGCACCGTGCAGCTGTCCAAGAAGAAGCTGGACGGCCTGAAGGTTTGGGATGACATGGCAGCCTGGGTGGACAACAAGACCACCGTGGAGGGCACCATCACCGAAGAGAACAAGGGCGGCCTGGTTGCCAATGTCAAGGGCATCCGCGTGTTCATTCCCGCTTCCCAGTCCGGCATCGCCAAGGGAGGCGACATGGCCGGCATGGTGGGCAAGGCCATCCAGATGAAGATCACCGAGGTCAACCGCGCCCGGCGCCGCGTTATCGGCTCCATCCGCGCTGTTGCTTCCGAGGCCCGGAAGGCGGCCCAGGAGAAGATTTGGGCGGAGATCGAGAACGGCAAGAAGTATCACGGTGTCGTCAAGTCCCTGACTTCCTACGGCGCTTTCGTGGACATCGGCGGCGTGGACGGCATGGTACATGTTTCTGAGCTGAGCTGGAACCGCATCAAGACGCCCGCTGATGTTGTCAAGGTTGGCGATGAGATCGATGTTTACGTCATCTCCTTCGATCCCGAGAAGCACAAGATTTCTCTGGGCTACAAGACCGCTGAGATGAACCCCTGGAACCAGTTCATGACCAACTATTCCATCGGCGATGTGGTGGATGCCAAGGTCGTGAAGCTGATGACCTTCGGCGCCTTCGCGGAGATCCTGCCCGGCGTTGACGGCCTGATCCATATCTCCCAGATCGCTGACCGCCGCATCGGCAAGCCTGAGGATGTCCTGTCCGAGGGCCAGATGGTCAAGGTCAAGATCACCGATGTGGACGCTGAGAACAAGCGTATCTCCCTGTCCATCCGTGCTCTGCTGGAGCAGGGCGGCGAGGATGCCGAGTAATTTCTAAAATGGATACCGGGGCTGCGCGCAGTCCCGGTATTTTTTAGCAGACACGGTTGTAAGAAAACGTAGAAAAAACGGAGGGATAGAAAATATGAATCTTTTGTATGCCATCCTCAGCTATGCCATGGCGGCCTTCAATTTGTACCGGAGCATTCACGGGGCAGGTGTTATGAATGTGGTTTTTGCCCTGCTCTGGCTGGGGATCGGAATTTATTTGACCCTGAGATATTGCAAAACGCCGAAAGATAAGGAGTAAAAAGATGGTCAAGCATATTGTTCTTTACACGTTCAAAGAAGGTGTGGATAAAGACGGAGCCGTTAAACTGATCGCGTCCGTTTTGGAGCCTTTGGTGGGAAAAATCCCCGGCCTGCTGCATTTGGAGGTCCGCCGGGCTTTCAGCGGTATGGATTACGCCCTGTATTCCGAGTTTGAAAGCCGGGAGGCGCTGGAGGGCTATGCCGTCCACCCCCTGCATCAGGAAGCAAAGACTCATTTTTTCCATCTGTTGGACAGCCGCGTTGCCGCGGACTATGTGTGCTGAAGGAGAATAGTGTATGAAGGCAATCGTAACCGTTGTGGGCAAGGACCGGGTAGGCATCATTGCGGGTGTCTGCACCGCTCTGGCCAATTTTAATGTCAATGTCCTGGATATCAGCCAGACTGTCATGCAGGGCTACTTTACCATGATGATGGCAACCGAAGTCTCCCAGTGCAGCGTTCCCCTGGCGGAGCTGGTCACCAAGATGGAGCAGATTGGCAAAGAAATGGGATTGTCCATCCGTGTCCAGCGGGAGGACATCTTTGAAGCCATGCACCGTATCTGAGGTGGACCTATGCTGAATCAAAAGGACATTCTGACGACCCAGGATATGATCGACAAGCGGCATTTGGACATCCGCACCATCACCATGGGCATTAGCCTGATGGATTGCTGTGACCCGGACCTGAAGGCCTGCTGTGACAAGATTTACAGGAAGATCACCCGCTGTGCCAGGGACCTGGTGAAGGTGGGGGAGAACATTGAGAAGGAATTTGGCATTCCCATCGTCAATAAGCGGATTTCCGTTACGCCGGTTGCCATTGTGGCCGGCGCCTGCGAGACGGATTCCTATGTGGAGGTCGCAAGGACCCTGGATGCCGCCGCCAAAACCTGTGGCGTGAATTTTATCGGCGGCTTTTCCGCGCTGGTGCAGAAGGGCTGTACCACGGGGGACTGGAAGCTGATTCGCTCCATCCCCGAGGCCATGGCCGCCACGGAGCGGGTCTGCGCCAGTGTCAACGTCGGTTCTACCAAGGCGGGCATCAACATGGATGCCGTTGCCGAAATGGGCCGAATCATCAAGAAAACCGCCGAGCTTACGAAGGATAATGACGGCCTGGGCTGTGCCAAAGTGGTGGTGTTTGCCAATGCTGTGGAGGACAATCCCTTTATGGCGGGGGCTTTCCACGGCGTGGGAGAGCCGGAGTGTGTGCTGAATGTGGGCGTGTCCGGTCCCGGTGTGGTTTACCATGCTCTGCAAAGCGTCAAGGGCCAGCCCTTTGACGTGGTGGCAGAAACCATCAAGAAAACGGCCTTCCAAATCACCCGTATGGGCCAGCTGGTGGGCCAGGAGGCCTCCCGCCGCCTGGGGGTGCCCTTCGGCATCGTGGACCTGAGCCTGGCGCCCACTCCTGCGGTGGGGGACAGCGTGGCCCGGATTCTGGAGGAAATGGGGCTGGAGGTCGTGGGTACCCATGGCACCACCGCCGCGCTGGCACTGCTGAACGATGCTGTCAAGAAGGGCGGTGTCATGGCGTCCAACCACGTCGGCGGCCTGTCCGGTGCCTTCATTCCGGTGTCCGAGGATGAGGGGATGATCGCTGCTGCCGAGTGCGGCACGCTGGCATTGGATAAGCTGGAGGCCATGACCTGCGTCTGCTCCGTGGGCCTGGACATGATCGCCGTGCCCGGAGATACCTCCGCCGCCACCATTTCCGCCATCATTGCCGACGAAGCCGCCATCGGCATGGTCAACTCCAAGACCACCGCTGTCCGCATTATCCCCGCACCCAACAAGGTGGTAGGCGACCGGGTGGAGATGGGCGGATTGCTGGGCAGTGCGCCCGTTATGCCCGTTCACGATAAGTCCAGCGGCGGCTTTATTGCCAGGGGCGGTCGGATTCCCGCTCCGCTGCAGAGCCTGAAAAATTGATTTTCATGGCTCCAAAGGAACTATAAAATGTGAATAGGAATACTTTAGGTAAGTTTTGGGAGTATTTGTGAATGACGACCACTTTGAGGCTATATTCTTCATTCCCAAAAGATTATTGGAGATGTATACTGCTGTTACCTCGGTGGTGTGGCGTTGTCCTTTGGCTCTTACGACGGTGATATAGTGATGGACTTCATTATATTTTGCCAAGGAAGCATTGGGGACGAAGAGAATTATTCCATTGTTGCGGAGGAATTTTTGATGGTTTATGATCGATTAAGCCTGATAATATGTCTGGAACAGTGTGGTAATCAGATTATAGTATTGAAAGTGTAATTTAAATTTACCTTTGAAAGTACTGCAAAGTTTATTTTGCAAGCCGATTTTGAAGTTGGATGTGCGGTTTTGATTCCTTGGAAAATTGTACTTTGCAACAATGGAAAAATGATTTGTAGGAAGGGATGAAAAGAGAGTTGGAAACGGGAAAAACTATGCGGCAGCAGGCGAAGGTTGCACTTAAGGAATATCGCTTTCTCATAAAGCCGACTATAATATTTGCTGCTATTTATTTGATTGGGATATCTGCCATTTTACGCGCGAATTTCTACTATGACGATGATATTGCGCGGGCATTGAGAGGTTATACAGGATGGGGATTTTCAAGATATTTAACGATTTTTTTGTCGCAAATCGTACATGCGGACTCTTATCTTACGGACATTTCCCCGCTTCCGCAAATTATGGCGGCCTTTATCATGGCCTTGGCCAGTACGATTGCTGTTTATCTAATAACCGGTAAAAAGAACCCCACCTTTTGGTATTTTATTTCTGCAATTCCAATTGGATTGTCTCCCTATTTTCTGGAATGTTTCTCCTTCAAATACGATTCTCCTTATATGGCTTTATCAGTGCTGTTTACAGTTGCTCCTTTGCTTTTTTGTGATAAGAATCAGATTGTTTATCTGCTGTGTACTATATGCGGTATGATAGGAATGTGTACTACCTATCAGGCATCTTCTGGGATTTTCCCTATGCTTGTAATTGTAATGGGGATCTGTTGGTGGGTAAACGGGGAGAAAACGGAGAAGATTCTGAAGTTCTTTGCTGTTTCTGCTGCGGGATATGTGTTAGGGTTGCTCCTTTTTCGAAAAGTTATTATGTCTGAGTATATTGATTATGCTTCAACTACAGCGGTGTCCTCGTCGAATGTACTTTCTTGTACACTTTCTAATTATAAAAAGTATATTATAAATTTCCTTATCGATTTTAAACCGGAATGGCTTGCAATTATCTTTCTTATTTGCGCCTGTTTTTGGTGGACAGCGATTTCAGAAAGTAAAAAAAGCAAATTGCTTACATTTGTTTTTGTGCCTTTAGGGATTCTTGCTTGTTTCCTACTATCTTTTGGAGCATACCCTTTTTTGACATCAGCTTTATTTGCACCCAGGGCTATGTATGGAATCGGCTGTTTTATTGCGTTTGCTGGAATATTTGCGACATCAAAGGCGGCAAAGGGATATATTGCAAAAGCGGCATGTTTGATTTTAAGTTGGGCGTTTTTTGTGTTTTCCTTCACATATGGAAATGCACTGAGTGTACAGGCCCAATATACGGATTTCAGAATTACAGAGGTGATTGGTGATTTGGCGGAGTGTGATATGCTTTCTTCTGAGGAAGATATCACATTGCAAATTACCGGAACAATCGGTTATTCTCCTGTAATTGAAAATATGTTAGGGGATTTCCCGATCATTGAAAAACTTGTTCCAGTTACATTCCAAGGAGATGGCTGGTGGGGAGAATATGGGTTACGGAATTATTATTGTTTACCGGAACTGCAGTTTGCGGAATCCTATGATCCGCCAGATAGAGAGATGACAATATTTGCAGAAAATTATTACCACACTATCTGGGTAGACGAAAATTACATCTGGATTGATTTGCACTGAGAAATTGCCAAATGCGGAGAGGATGAAAAAAGTGCGTAGAGAAGGGACATCGATTTCACAAGTGAACACCATTAAAGCGGAGCAATTGCAATTTTTGCGTTTTTTGGCCTTTTTTAATGTATATCTCTGTCATGCAGAGACATGGCTCTTTTTTGAGTATCCGTCTTCAAACTGCGCTGCTGCCGCAGTAAGTTTTTTCTTCATGCTCAGTGGGGTGGTGACGGCGTATTCCACCTGCGGTAAGGACTTACAGTTTGGCTGGAAGGAGGAGGGATACTATCTTTGGCGCAAATTAAAGAAGGTATATCCATTGTATTTTTTTACGACAATGTATACCTTTCTCTATGCGGACACTGCGAGTTTATCGGCATTGGCGGATTTGAGCAGTTTCCCAAAACAGCTTGTACGAAATTTGCTCTTGATCCAGTCCTGGTTTTCGGAAGGTGCATTTGGATATAATGGTGTCGGTTGGTTTTTATCCAGTCTAATGTTCCTATCTATTTTCAATCTTCCTGTGATGTTCCTGTTGAATAAGATCAATCGCCATCCAAAGGGGCGGGGGGTGCTTTTAGGTAGTTTGGTTGGACTTTTATTTTTAACGTCTGCCTATTGCTATTTTACGAAGTCCCTTGACATGGATTACTGGCAGTATATTTTTCCTCCTGCGAGAATGGGGGAATATCTGAGTGGAATGATTCTTGGGGTTCTGGTCTATTCCATAAGGCCATATCTGAAACCAGGACATAGGCTTAGGCTTCTATTTACTGTTTTGGAGATTGCTGCACTGTGCTATTGGTTTACGATGCTTTTTCACGCTGGCGGTTCCTGGAGGTGCAGAATATTCACCTGGCTTTTGCCCAATTTGGTACTTCTGGGGGTCTTTAACTGTGGAATGGGTTGGGTATCTTCGTTGTTCCGATGGAGACCGCTGGTGAAGTTGGGCGATGTTTCTTTTGAATGCTATCTGATACATTACATATTGATCATGCAATATGCAATTTTTCATGGGAATCAGGAGCTTTCCCAATTGGAAAACGCTGCGGTGTTTCTGTATTGCCTAGCTCTTACAGTTTTGCTAGCATTCCTAATCCATAATTTTTCTGAAAAATCATGGAGGACCACAAAATAAAGGTGCAAAAGGTAGTGGGTGACCGAGCAGAGATAGCTATTTTGCTGGGCAGCGCGCCCGTTATGCCCGTTCACGATAAGTCCAGCGGCGACTTTATCGCCAGGGGCGGACGGATTCCCGCTCCGCTGCAGAGCCTGAAGAATTAACACGGGCGCTTGCTGGTTTTATTCTTTCCAAATAAGGAGGCTTCACAATGGCTGCGGTTGGTGAAATCCTGCAAAAATATGGCCAATATCATGTCCTTGAAATGCTTTCCGCCGGAAAACAGTATCCATCATTGGAAAAAATTGATCTGGAAAAACTCCTGAAATGCGCGCGGTCAGCTTATTTTACGGCGCATGACAAGCGATCCTTTGATACTCTGGAAGCGATTCCGGTTGAAACGGTAGAGAGCATTGCAGGTAGAAAAGCGGATTTATACCGGTTGGGAATTTCTCAGCTTAAGGAGCAAAAGCTGGCGGTGGTGATTCTGTCAGGCGGACAAGGCTCCCGGCTGGGGTATCACCATGCAAAGGGAATGTTTGACGTAGGCATTACCAGAAGCGTAAGCATTTTTGAACTGCTGGTCAACCGTTTATCGCGGCTGTCCGGTGAAATTGGCGCACCCATTCCCTTGTTCCTTATGACAAGCAGGGACAATCATGAGGAGATACAGCGCTTCTTCGCCCAGCAGGACTATTTTGGATATTCGAAGAACCATGTCGAGTTCTTTGTTCAAAATGAATTCCCCGCGTTGGATGCCGATGGGAATCTCTTTCTAACGCGGGATAAGGAACTGCTTATGCTTCCCAGCGGCAATGGCGACTGGTATGAAGCTTTGACGAAAAGCGGAATATTGGAGAAGCCACAATACCGCAATGTAGAATGGCTCAATGTGGTATCGGTGGATAATCCGCTGCAATATATGGCGGACCCTGTTTTCCTGGGGGCAACGCTTACCTCGTCGTGCAATGTTGGGGCGAAGGTAATCCGAAAGGCGGCGCCGGAGGAGAAAGTGGGCATTGTTTGCAGTGTCGAGGGCAGACCGGGGATCATTGAGTATTACGATGTTCCGGAAGCCATACGCTATGAAAAAACCGAATCGGGGGAATATAAATACCAATACGGTGTGACGCTGAATTATTTGTTTCGCAAGGCCGCCCTGGAGACTTATCGGAATGCGGAATTGCCGCTGCACTATGTAAGTAAATCCGTACAGGTGGATGATGACGACAGCCTTGTGCTTAAGAAGGCCGAAACGCTTATTTTGGATAATATCTCCTTTTTTGATTCGCTTTGCGCTTATGAGATTGTCAGGGAAAAAGAATTTGCCCCGATAAAAAACCGCTCAGGGGTCGACTCGGTGGAGACGGCCAGGGCATTGCTCGAGGCAAATGGAATTTGCTTATAGCGGATATGATCCCGAACCGCGGCGGACATCGAACTGCATAGGATAAAGCCGGCTCTGGAATTTTGAACCAGAGCCGGCACTGCTATATGTATGTTTACTTTTTGGCTTTTCGGAAGTATTGTGCCCAGGCAATTACCAGGCACAGCAGCGCGGCGGCGAAGCAAAGGACGGACACAAGTCCGGGCCTGTCTGGATCGAGGAAATACTCGGCAATGCTGGAAATAAAAATGATAGAGAGACAGACGGTTTCGATGATCAACGCCGTGATTTCCGGCTTCCGCTTCCTTCGCATGGCAAAGCTCCTTTCTAGCCTTTCGGGGACAAATCCACACTTCTTCGAATCAAAGAATGGGCGGGCACGGCTTTGGGCAGCCGCATGGTGAATTTCATCTGGGGCGTTCTTGGCTCTTCCAGGGGATTCCCTTCCCAATCTGCCATATTCCCGGCCACGATGGGGAAGGGGCGCAGATCCGGGCCAACCACTTCCAGGGCATCTCCCACCCGGAATTTGTTGTTCAGGCTGCAAACTGCCAGACCGTTTTCGCCGCAGGATTCCACCTTCGCCACGATCTGCCACTCCCGGATATACCGGGAATTTTCCACATATTGCCCCGGCTCGCCATAATAGAAGCCGGTGGAGTAGACCCGGTGGGAGACATGCTCCACCTCGTCCCGCCAGATGGGGTCAACATCCCGCCCGGCGGCCACGTCGTCGATGCAGTGCCGGTAGGCCCCTGTTACGATGGCGGCGTAGTAGGCGGATTTTGCCCGGCCCTCGATTTTGATGCAGTCCACCCCGGCGTCCATCAGGTCTTTCAGATGGTCGATCATGCACATATCCCGGGAATTTAAGATGTAAGTGCCTTTTTCATCCTCGAAAACCGGGAAGTATTCCCCAGGCCGCTTTTCCTCCACCAGGGCGTACTGATAGCGGCAGGGCTGGGCGCAGGCACCCCGGTTGGAGTCCCGCCCGGTCATGTAGTTGCTCAGCAGGCACCGGCCGGAGTAGCTGACGCACATGGCCCCATGGCCGAAGGTCTCGATTTCCAGCTTCGGATCGGTTTTGCGGCGGATGGTGCGGATTTCCTCCAGGGATAGTTCCCGGGCCAGCACCACCCGCTGGGCGCCCAGGTCGAACCAGGCCTGGGCGCATTCGTAGTTGGCAACGGACTGCTGGGTGGAAATGTGGCGCTGGCAGTGGGGCGCGTATTTCCCTGCCAGGGTAAAGGCCCCCAGGTCGGCAAGGATCAGGGCGTCCACCCCGGCACTGTCCAACTGCGCCAGATACCCGGGCAGATGGGCGATCTCTCCATTTCGCGGCATGGTGTTCACGGTGACGTGGCATTTGACGCCATGGTCATGGGCGAATTTGACAGCCTGGGGCAGCTCCTCCGGGGAAAAATTCCCGGCGAAGGAGCGCATACCGAAGCTGGTCCCGGCCAGATAAACCGCGTCCGCGCCATAGAGGACCGCCATTTTCAGCCGTTCCATGTCCCCGGCGGGACTTAACAATTCCAGCTTTCCCATTATTCCTCCGAGGCCGCGGCCGCAAACTGGGCACGCCAATTCTCATGCTCCTCATAGGTGGTGGAGAACTGGTGCATTCCCGTGGAGGGATTCAGCAGATAGTAATAATAATCGTGGCTTTCCGGCTCCAGAGCCGCCTGCAGGCTGGCAAGGCCCGGATTGGCGATGGGCGTTGGGGTCAGGCCGGTATTGATATAGGTGTTGTAGGGGCTGTCGATACGGGTGTCGATGGAATCGTTTGCGCCGTTCTGGGCATAGACCAGGGCCGCGTCAATGTTCAGATAGGCGGGGGTATCGCCCCAGCGGAACAGACGGTTGTAGATAACGCCTGCGATCTTGGGACTTTCGGAGGGGGCTGCCGATTCCTTCTCAATCAGGGATGCCACAATGGTGACTTCCCGAACCGTGTATCCGCCGCCGGTAACATTGGCGTTCAGGGTATCGATCTGGGCACGCATTTCCTCGCTGAAACGGACGTCGAAGTTGTCCAGCATCTTTTCCAGGGCTTCCTTGGGCGTAGAGTTCTTGTAGAATTCGTAGGTGTCGGGGAAGAGGAAGCCCTCCAGGCAGTATTCCGTCCCCCGGGTGACATTCTCCAGGAACCAGTAATCGTCCAGCTCACCGCTGGCGGCGTAAGCGCCCACGTCCACTGCGGTGCAGATGCGGTTTTCCTCCAGCAGAGAGAAAATCTGGCGGCAGGTGTAGCCTTCCGGAATGGTAAGCTGCACGACCTCCCGGCTGGACCGGGGAGACATGAAGTTGACCAGGGCGTGATAGTCGTAGCGGGTATTCAGATCATAGATGCCGGGCTGGATGTCCTCCTCGGCATCGGAAATGGAGGCGTAGAGATTGAACAGGCTCTTGTAGCGGATCAGTCCCGCGTCATAGAGCTTATTGGTGATGTCCTCCATGCTGTCGGATTCGTAGATGGTGATGGTGACGGACTTGTCCTCCCGGCCAAAGGCCAGCACGTCGGCGGCACAGACCCACATCATCCGGCCCAGCGTAACGCCGATGGCCAAAATCAGTGCCAGCCACACGAAGGTGACCAGAATGTGGGGGATACCCAGCAGGCCCTCGCCCTTTTTCCGCTTGGGGCGGCCCTTCCGGGTGGGACGGGAGTGGGCAGGGACCTGGTTTTCCGGGGCGGGAGCGCCGAACATGGCGTCGAATTCCTTGCCGTTGTCCCGGTATTCCTGGTCATTGACATCGTCCTTGGGAGGCTCCGGCTGCTCGGGAAGGGCAAATTCCGGGTCGTCCAGAATGCTCATGTCAAAGGGCGGTTCTTCCTCGTCATGGCCCAGCATGCCGTGAAAATCCATGGCGCTGCTGTCCGGGGTGATCTCCTGGCCCACTTCCGGCGCCTGTAACAGGCCATCTGCAAGGCTGCTGCCAGGCTCCTCCGGGGGATAATCCTCCTCCACATCGGGGATGCGGTTCATGAAGTCGCTTCCCCGCTCCGAGGGAACATCGCTGGGAGTGTCCTCCGGGACGGGAGACACTTCCGGCGTAAAAAGCGGATCAGGGGTCGGCACTTTATCCCCGGCGGGGACTTCTTCCGCCTCCGGGATTTCTTCCCCGGCAGAAACCGGATGGGCAAAAGGAATGTCCTCAATGAGGGGGGGCTCCATTTCGGCAGGAATCCCGTCCGGCTTCTCAGGGAAAAAGCCGTTGCCTTCCTGTTCCGGGAATTGTTTGTTATCCATAGCGTGTTCCTCCTGGTCAGCGGATGACGATCTGCTTGGCGATGGTGTCCGCTGCTTCCTGTCCTTTCAGGGCGGCGATCAGCTGCAGGCCGAAGGGGATGGCGCAGCCGGCCGAGGTGCCGGTGATGAGCTTGCCGTCCGTAACCGCGGCGGCGTTTTCCGCCAGGATGGCGCTGCCCATCTGGGCTTCACAGCCCGGGTAGCAGGTGGCGTTTTTGCCGCCGGTAATGCCCAAATCAGCCAGTACGGTGGGGCCGGCGCAGATGGCGGCGGTAAGCTTGCCATTCTCCCAGGCGAAGCGGACAGCCTCCATGGCTTCCTTGCTTGCCCGGATGGAGGCAACGCCGCCCAGACCGCCGGGGAGAATGATTCCCTCCAGATTGGTCAAATCCATTTCCCCCAGCTCCATATCGGCCTGGACGCCGATGCCGTGGCTGCCGGTGACGATTTTTCCGTTGATACCCACGGTGGCAGCCTGTATTCCCGCGCGGCGCAGCAGATCCAGCGGGGCAATGGCTTCTGTTTCTTCAAATCCGGTTCCCAATAACATGTAAATCATAGCAAATCCTCCAGGCATGCCGCCACATGGCGGTAAATTTCTTCATGGATATCCTCAATGGAGCGCATCCTGCCGTCCCGGACGCATTGGATGACCGTCCAGCCGTAATAGTCTGCGGCGGCTTTCCCGGTGCGGCGGCAGGTGGCGAGATACTGCATATCCTGCTCATGGATATCCGCGTGGGTATGTGTGGCCTGTTCCCGCTGGCGCATCAGCTGCTGGGTAAAATCCGTGGGAACATCCAGATACAGGACAAGATCGGGGCAGGGCAGTCCCAGCTTGTCATATTCAAAGTCGTAAAGCCATTTTAAGAATGCTTCCCGCGTCTGGGCAGGCTCCTTGGAGGCCTGATGGACGGCGTTGGAGGTGGTATAGCGGTCGGAGACGATCAGACCGCCGTTTTCGTACCACGGTCCCCATACCTTTTTGAAAGAAGCGTAACGGTCAACAGCATAGAAGGCCGAAGCCGCGTAGGCATTGACATCGGAAGGCTTTGTACCGAATTCACCGCCCAGATACATCCGGATCAGCGCGGAGCTGGGCTGTGAATACTGGGGGAAGACCAGCTTCTGAAATTTTCGGTTTTCGTTTTCCAGCCGCTGGGTCAGCAGACGGAACTGGGTGGACTTCCCGGAGCCGTCAGTACCCTCAATAACGATTAGTTTACCCATTTGTGGCCTCCTTATTGTATGGACATATTATCATACCCTACAATATACCATATTTACCGCCGTTTGTCCACCATTCGCCGAAAAGGGAATTCTTAATTTTCTGCGAACATGTGACAAGGACGGAGGCTTGCCCTCCGCCCTGTGGATTTGAAAGCTATTCCGTTTCCCGATACCGCTTGATATCGAAGGAAAGTCCGTAGACTTGTTCCCGTCGGATGACCTCCTGCTCTTCCGGCCTGAAATCCTTCCGAAGGGTGATGGTATTGAGACAGCCGTACCCCAAGCGGTGGTATAGGCGGATGGCCCGCTCATTTCTGGCGGCAGCTTCGATATACAATGAGTCGGAATATTCCATTACGAGAGACTCGGCAAGCTGAATTGCCCGGGTGCCGATCCCCTGATTCTGATGGCTGTGCATGACATAAAGATCCTCCAGCCAGTCGATCTCGCCGCCCCGGCTGCCCAGATGCAGAAAACCGATAGGGATGTTCTCCAGCAGAATGAAATAAAAGCGGTGACCGTCCTTTGTCCAGTCGCGCAGGTCTGCCATCGCATCCTCCGGGTTTTGGTCATAGTGGTTGTGTTCCCGCCAAAAGCCCTGGATCAGGGAAACCGCGGCTTCGGTTTCCCCCTGGAATGGCTGCAAGCAAATGTCCATATTGGGTACCTCTGTATATACAAATTTCTGTGATTATAGCATGAAAGCAGGCAAAACACAATAACGGTTGCAAAAATACCGAAAAGATGCTACAATCAGAACAAGAACAATGAATGGACAAAGGAAGAAAAATATGGAAGTAACATTTGAAAGCTTAGGGCTGAGTGATGCCATGCTGAAGGCCTTGGAGCAGAAGGGCTATGGATATCCCACCACCATCCAGGCGGAGGCCATTCCCCATTTTATGCAGTGGAAAGACGTCATTGCCAAAGCCCCCACCGGCACCGGGAAAACCTTTGCCTTCGGCATCCCTATGATCGAGCATATTGATCCGAAGCTGGAGGCGGTCCAGGGCCTGATTCTGGCCCCCACCCGGGAGCTGGCCATCCAGATCGGCGACGAGCTTCGGGGATTGCTGACTTATTACCAGGGCATCCGTGTGGCGGTGCTCTACGGCGGCGCGGGCATTGGCGGCCAGGTCAAACAGCTGGAGCGCAAGCCCCAAATCGTGGTGGCCACCCCCGGCCGTCTGATGGATCACTATAACCGCAAAACCATCCGGTTAGACAAAATCCAGACCGTTGTCCTGGATGAGGCGGACCGGATGCTGGATATGGGCTTTTTCAAGGATGTGACCCGAATCATTGAGAAGGTGAAAAACCGCAGGAACCTGGGCCTGTTCTCCGCCACCATTTCCCAGGAGGTCATGACGGTTTCCTGGATGTACCAGCGGGACGAGGTGGAGATCACCGTGGAGCCGAAGCAGGAGGACCGCCCGGACATCGACCAGTACAGCCTGACCTGTACCCCGCTGGAAAAGGCGGAAACCACCCTGCGGCTGATCAAATCCCAGGGCTATGAGCGGGTCATGATCTTCTGCAACACCAAGCATATGTGCCAGCGGCTGTGCGACGAATTTCAGCGGGCGGGGTTGGACTGCGACTGCATTCATGGCGACATCCGCCAGAATCAGCGGGAAAAAACCATGCAGCGCTACCGGGACGGTAAGCTGGCGGTCCTGATCGCCACGGATGTGGCCTCCCGGGGGATCGATGTGTACGATGTGGACTGCGTCATCAACTATGATGTTCCCGAGGAGAACGAATACTACGTCCACCGCATTGGCCGCACCGGCCGGGCCAAGCGCAAGGGCGTGGCCTGGAGTATGGTCAGCAATTTCTCCGAAAAGGCCAAGCTGGACGAAATCAGCAAATTCTGTGAATTTTCCATTCGGCCCATGCTCTTAGGAGCCGATGGACAGCTGACGGAGGAAGTGGTGAAGGCCCCGGCACCTCCAAAAAGGAGATTCCGTTGACACCCCGGGAGCGCGGCTTTCTGCTGCTGGCCAGCCATTTGGGCGATCCCAACCGGAAGGTTTTGACCACGGCCCAGCTGCGGGTTTTGGCGGACCGGGTAAGCCGCGGCGAAAAAAAGGGCGAAAAGCGGGCGCTTTCCGAAAAAGACCTGACAGCCTTAGGCTTCGGCCGCGAACTTGCCCGGCAGATTCTGGAATTGCTGGGGGAGGAAGCCCGGCTGGATGCTTACCTGAACCGTGGGCGGCGCATGGACTGCACGCCCATCACCCGCGTCAGCCGGGAATATCCCCTGATTCTGCGCCAGCGCCTGGGGCTGGACAGCCCTGGCTGCCTGTGGGCCAAAGGGAATGTGGAGCTGCTGAATACCCCGTCCATTGCCCTGGTGGGCAGCCGGGAACTGGGGGAACCGAACCGGGAATTTGCCGCGGAAGCAGGCCGCCAGGCGGCCAAACAGGGCCTGACGCTGGTTTCTGGCAATGCCCGGGGAGCGGACCGTGCCGCCCAGGAAGCCTGCCTGGACGCGGGAGGGAACGTCATCAGCATTGTTGCCGATGCGCTGAGCCGGCAGCCCCGGATTCGGAATGTGCTGTTTTTAAGCGAAGGGGATTTTGACGAGGCTTTTTCCGCCCAGCGGGCCTTGAGCCGCAACCGCTGTATCCACGCTTTGGGCCGCGTCGTGCTTGTGGCGCAGTCCGAGTTGGGAAAGGGCGGCACCTGGGATGGCACGGTGAAGAACCTTCGCTTTGGCTGGAGCCCGGTCGCCTGCTTCCGGGACGGGAGTGAAAGCGCCCGCCGCTTGGAACAGATGGGGGCGTATCTGGTGGACAGGGAAGACCTGGGAGACCTGGGCGCGCTGCTGGCACAGGGCTTGAATTTTTATACAGATTCTCAAGAAAAGTTTTTAGATTTCACCCACCCAGAATGACAGATATTTTGACAATGCTTTGCCCCATGACGGGTTCCGTCATGGGGCTGGTTTTATGCGTTTTCCTTTGCCCAGGCGGCGATAACCGCCTCACTGTCCTTGGCCTGATGGCCCCGTACAGGCAGGCCAGGAACCACCGTGGCCCCTTTGCAGGCGTTTTGCAGGTCCTGCTCGCTGTGGGCCATGCCGCTGCCCTCATTGGTGCACAGGGGGACGATTTTCTTGCCCGTCAGGTCATAGTGCTCCAGGAAGGTGAACACGCACATGGGAGCCGTACCGCACCAGCAGGGGTAGCAGACGAAAATCGTGTCATACT
The DNA here is from genome assembly GCA_030533415.1 of Eubacteriales bacterium. Taxonomy (GTDB): domain Bacteria; phylum Bacillota; class Clostridia; order Oscillospirales; family Oscillospiraceae; genus Faecousia. The sequence goes on from JAUNJE010000015.1 coordinate 44,292, forward strand.
GGCAGATGTCCTCCACATAGCCCTTGATCTCGGGCCGGGCGTTGGCTTTGGCTTCCGCCACCGCCTCCAGGCAGCACGCCCGGTAATTGGCCGCATAGGGCTTTACGGTGTCCACTTCGAAAATATCGGCGTCCAGCGCTTTTTGAATGTACTCTGCCGCGTATTCGGTGTTGCCCTTTTCCAGGACCTGGACGCCGCCGGGCATGTGGTTTTCCCCCTTGCGGGAGTAGTAAACGACCAATGCTTTTGCCATTCTGATCTCTCCTTTTGCTTGTATTTACATATCAAAGCGGAACGTGGAAGCTGCCGCCGTACCTTCGCAGTGGACAAAAATATCCATATATTCCGCCCCATCCTGTTCGTAGTGCCTTTCAAAGCAGGGGAGAAATCCCTTTGCGGCACTTTTCCGAATCCCATTGTTGCTTAAAAATTCGAAAATCAGGGAATAGGCCTGGGAGATCCGGCTGTAACCGGCGGCGAAGGGGTCCCGAAGGGTCATGACGGCATAGTCGGCATCCTTCTGTACCGCCACCTCTGCACCGCCGCAGCATGGGGCAAAATTGTCAGGCAGGATGCTGGCCGCCGCATAGCCCCGCAGGCCAAACCGGCTCCGCTGTTCTCCCGAAACATAGGGAAACTCCCACCCGATGCGCTGGGGGACGTGGCCGGGGAGGGACAGCAGTCCGCTGCGCTGCACCCAGGCCTCCATGCAAAGCTCGGCATCCAGCCGTGGCTGAGCGGAAATCACCACATGGTAGGCAATCCGGAATCCCGCTACCCGCAGAAGGCGGACAGGCAGATAGATGTTGGCACTGGCCACCATATCCTCCCGCAGCAGGGAATCCAGTTTGCAGGAGAAGACCTCGCATAGCTGCAGCAGCTTGGGCAGTTCCGGGGAGGCTTCCCCAGCTTCCCATTTGGAAACCGTCTGCCGGGAGACGCCCATTTGCTCTGCCAATTTTTCCTGCGTCATACCGCCATTTGCTTTGCGCAGATATTGCAGGTTTGAACCAAGAAACATGGGCATTCCCTCCCTTATATGGCTTTGTGACTAGTATATCAGAAAAAACAAATGCTGTCTATCAATTTCCGGGGGCTTTTTTGTGGAATTTGTAAAGTTTGGCGTGCGAAAAAGCCGCCAGAAGTCCGGCGGCTTTTGATCAGAAGATTTTCATATGGCTGAGAATGGCTTTCTCCGGCCCGCTGTAGCCGCCGTAAACCGTAGTTTGGGCGGACAGGCGGATATGCTCCAGCACGTCCCGCAGCTTGCCGGAAATGGATATGCCGGTCACGGGGGTGGTCTTGGTCCCGTCGTGGTAATAGGCCAGCCGCACCTCGCCGCCGATGTAGTCATTATAGAAATCCACCTGCAGGCCGGACATGGAAACCACTTCCAGATATGCTCCCTCGGGCATTCCGGCGGTGCCGGCATCCACCAGCATACAGGGCAGGCTGCCGGTGGGGGCCTCTCCCAGATATTGGCCGTAGCGGTTGGCACCGTAGTAATTCACGGCCTTGCCGCCCTCCACCAGCCGGATGGAACCCAGAGACATGCCGTCGCTGTCAAATTTGGCGCTGCGGACGCTGCCCTTGACCTCTCCCGTCATGGTGATGCCAATGAGATCACCGGCGGGAGCCTTTTGGATGGCTTCCCCCTTCTGAAAGAGGTTGGAGTGGGCGTAAACCGTGGAGTAATTTAGATTCCGGGCGATGTTTCCGAATAATTCGCCCAGCTCCTGCTTGTTCAGAACGCAGACGCAGTCCATGGGAAAACCGGGCTTCACCGCCTCATACCGGGCCTTGACCTGCTCCATTTTTTCCGCGATCTCCCGGCGGAGGGCATCCAGGTCCAGGGAAGCGAAATTGTATTGCTCGTACAGCTCCACGCTCTGTTTTTCGCCGTTGTAGGTGGGGATGGCCTCCACCATGGCGTCATAGCGCACCTGGGTCTTGTTCAGTCCCCGGCTGTTCAGAACGGTCTCGGTGTGCTTGTTCAGGAATACCTCCACGGAGTTTAAGGAAGCGTGTTCGACTTCGTTGGCATCGAACACCGCTTTGGCGATGATAGCCGCCAAGTCGGCGGGAGCATAATCGGAGAAGTTGCTTTCCACGGTGAATTCCCCTGTCTCGCCACCGGGAAGGGTGTAGCCCTGGTTTTCGATCAGCAGGGCCTTGTCCACGGCCTCCGCAATCAGCTGGGAGAGCTGCTCCGCCGTGGTGGAAGGATAGACGAAGAACTGGGCGTCGCCCTTGTATTCCCCGTGATCGGCGTAAACCGTGACCTCCTTATCGCAGGTATCGGTGCACCGGACGGTTTCCAGCTTGCCTTTGACGAAGAACAGCTCGTAGCTTTCCTTGTTGTGGATATTGATTTTATAACCGCTGACCTTGGGATTGGCCTTTAGCAGTTCTATGACAGTTTTCATCCCAGCTTCACCTTCACTTTCAATGCGGGGCCGCCGTCGCTGACCCGAACCCATTCTTTATAGCCCTTACCGCACATGCCCGCACCGATGACCTTAAAACCGTCGGAAACCATGGAGATGGATTTCAGCAGGTCAGGTACATAGCCGCTCATGACCACGGGGGAGACGTAATTTTCCGTCAGCTTGCCGTCTACGATCTCAATGCCGTACTGGGCGACGCACTGAATGGCCCAGTTTTTGGGGTCCTCCATGCCATTGCTTGTCTCGAAAAGCATATAGCCGTGCTTGACGGAGGCGATCATATCCTCCAGCTTGTCGGTGCCTGGCTCGAAGAAGGTGTTGGTCATGCGGGAATAGGCCTTGCGGCGGGAGGATTCCCGGCGGCCGTTGCCCGTGGGCGTGGTGCCCAGCTGGGTGGCGGAGGCCAGGTCGGAAATGCCGGTGAGCAGGATGCCGTCCTTGATGATCTGGGTATCGCCGGCAAGGACACCGTCGTCGTCGAAGAAGTAGGAAGCGGCGCTCAGAGCGGCGGCCGCACCGTCACGCATGTTGCAGATGGGGCTTGCCACATATTTGCCCACATATTCCTTGGCCAGCGCCCGGTCCTTGACGAACTGGTCCATCTCCACGCCATGGCCGAAGGCCTCATGGGCGATCAGGCCGGTGATGGAGGGATCGGTAATGACGTCGTAGACCCCGGGGACGATGGGCTTGGCCAGCGTCAGCATGTGGGCCTTGTGCAGAAGGCCGTCGCAGAGGGTGGGCAGCTCTTCCAGGACCTTCCCCACCAGGTGATAATTGGCGCCGTCATGCACCTGTACCACCTTGTCGTTCTCCCGGTAAATGGCCACCATGATGCCGTTGACCCAGCTGTAATTTTGATCCAGCTCCCGGTTTTCGGAGACAAACAGCTTGGAGACCTCCATGATATTCAGTCCCACCAGGGCGTTGAGCAGATATTCGCTTTTGCCCAGCAGGGCGGCGCACTGTTCCTTGCAGAAATCCAGCAGCTGCTGCTCGGAATATTCCGCAAGATCATGGGGACGGGCGAAGGAGCGCACCAGCGGCTCGTCACTTAAGCGCACGGTACCGATGGTATTGCCCTGCAGCGCCGGGTTCAGATTGAAAGCGCCGGTGATTTTTTCGGCAAGGACAGGGAGATCCCCGGCGATATCGTCCAGGGAGTATTCAAAGAATACGCTGCCATTGCTCATTTTTACAACGAAGCCGCACTCGGTATCCCGGCCCGCGCTGATATGGGAGGTGTTCCGGTTGACCTGGATGGACTTTGCCTTGACATCCACACCCAGGACGCTGACATAGTCAAAGTGCTTTTTCAGCAGCGTGACCAATTCCTTTGCGGCGTCCCGCCGGGAATTCAAAAATTCGGAAAAACCCATGGTTGATCCCTTCTTTCTTTGGTTTGTAAAGTAAGTATAGCACGTTTGACGAAAAAAGCAATCAAGTGTTGGTTAAGCTGGCAAATAATTTTGTCAGGGCGCAGCCATTGGTTGAGAAAAAGAGCGGGCGGAGTCAGGTCTCCGCCCGGGGCTTGAAATTTTTGATTTATGCTTATCGGGATTATGCAGCAGATACGCCTGTCATGCACTGGCGCTTACAACGCGCAAGGGGGCCTTGGGTGCGCTGAAATTCGGTAGATTGTACGGTTTTGTTATCTTCTCAAGGAAACGGGGGTGTCCCTTTCTTGTTTCGGCAAGAAAGGGACGGAAAGAAGCCGACCAAAGGGGCGCTAGGTGCAAACGCGCCCCCTTTGGAAACCCCCGCCGCCTCTCCGTAGCTGCCTATCAAGGACGAACAAATCAACCGGGAGCATTGATTGCACTGGTGCGGGAAAGCCTAGGGCACTCCCGTGCAAAAGCTACCCGATTTGGCTATAATAGAAGAATGCAGTATAAATTTCTGAGCACTAAGGCTCCCTTTGCACAAGGGAGGCTTGGGTGCGCCGCAAGCCGGGCTTGCTAAGCATAGCCGATAAGTATATTTCGATTTATCCGAACCAGCTGGAATACTTTTCGTAAACCGCTTCCGGCCAATCGGAAATGCCCAGCAGTTCAAACAGCTTGGGCAGTGCGTTGATGCTTCCGTCGTTGGTATAGCCGGGACCGTAATCATAGAAGATTTCGCCAATCCTGCACAGGTCGCCATCCAATTCCAGTGCGGCTGTCACTTCCGTACCGTTTTCCCCGGTCAAAACCAGCTCCGGGCCAAGAGAATAGGTTTTCGGTTCGTAGCCCAGTGCTTCCGCATCGGCAAACAAGGCCTGAATTGCGGAAAGGGCGTTGCTGTCCGTAATGGTGAGAAGCTCACGGCCATCCAGTTTCAAAGCCGCCTGCTGCAGCGCCGGAATTTCCGGGGACTTGGGAATATAGATATCATCGTTGTAGACGATATAGTAGGGGGCGCCGGCCCCGGGCAAGGCGCCGGGATCCCTGCGCCGGACATCCTCCACAGACGCGGCGTTGTCGGCTGCCAGAATGTAGGTATCATAAAGAACATACGCGGTGCCGGTTTCTTCCGCGTTTCCTTCGAAATGGAGGAGATACGGATATTGGCAGACATTTTCCTGCCCGTCCTCAAACCAGCGCAGGGTATAGGCGGTGCCATCAAAGCGCAGGTCGAAAATACGCATGGAACCGTCGGAAGAAAAATAGGTCACAAGGCGCACGGTGCTTTCTTTTTTGGCGGTGATACCGTCAATAAATTCTCCCCATACAGGTTGATTATTCAGCACGTCGCCATCCACCATGATCACGCATTTGTCAATTGTGGCTTCTTCCAAGTTATAGCTTCGGGGCAGGTCTTCCAGCGGGGCCACATTGTAGATTTCATAGGTGCTGTTTTCGGGGGAATACTGGTTTATCATGGTAAAAAAATCATTGAGGGCGCCGTTTTTCACGGCCCAAACCGTATCGCCCAAAAACTGTGTGGTATTTCCATCAAACCGGAATTCTACGTACTCCCCGTCGGAGTTCATCACGATGGCCATCGACTGGTTGCTGAGGGTGATGGTGGTGTTGGGGGTGACCCCCGGGGAAGGGACGAAATCCTCCCGGCTCAGGCTGTTCAGAATACTGACCAATTCTTCAGTCATGTAATCAAAGAAACCATATCCGCCGCCGCTGGCCAGATAATCGGCAGTACCGCCAAAGCCCTCAGCGGGCAGGGTGCTGGTGATGACATAGGGGGTCAGGGAATTTCCCAATGCAAATTCCGCATAGACGATTTTGTATTGTTCCGTACCATCATTTTGGAGGATGGTTACTCTTTTTCCGATGCGGTAATACCCCTCGTCAAGGGTACCATAGAGCCATTCCCAGTCGATTTTCTGACGGCGGATGGTGGCAAGAGAATGGATTCCCTTTGTAAAGGTGGGCCTTTCCCGGGTGGGAAGGTCTGCCCATCCGCCAATGGTACGGCGCTGCAGGAAATAGTCGTTGCCGCCAAGCAGGGCATTTCCCTCCGGCGTACTGTATTGCTGGAACAGGATGGTTGCGCCCGTGGGGGAGAGATCTTCCACGGTCATTTCCACATTAAGACCGGAATCTGCTGCGGCGGGCAGGGCATCGATGGTGGAGTAGGGAGATAGGGGAGGCGTTGTTTCCATGGCTTGGGGCCAAACGGTTGGCTCCGGATTTTCCTTCATGGGACGGGGGGCCAGCTGGAATACCCAGCGGATGCTGCTATAGGATTCCCTGCGGTAGCCATAGGTAAGGTAAATCTCTCCGTCTTCCTGTAACAGCAGATAATAGAATACGGAATCAGGAAGCTCCGGTGAAACGTACAATTCCCAGGCCTGGGTATTCTTTTCCCGTAAACTGCTGGCGGACAAATCGTCCTGCATCCAGACCGCGTCTGTGAAGAGCGGATCAAAGTTATCTTCTGTTAGGGTCGTCTGCGTAAATTTGCCGGGGTAGAGAAGGAGATCGGAAGTTATGTCCTCCAGCACCACAAGCTGCTGATCGGCGGTCAGGGTGTACAGGGGGGCGGTTTCCGGTGTGTAGGTAAAATCAAACCATTTGTTATCGCAGACGATGGCCGTTACGTGGTAAAATTCACCGAATATGGAAGGCTCTTTCGGATTGGTCAGAAAGCAGACCGCTACCACAAGACAGGTGAGGAGTGCGGCCGCTATGACCCAGAAAGCCGGCTTTTTATAATTCAGCACATTCTTGACCCGCTCTTTGACCCCTACCTCCCCAAAGGCCAGGGGACAGGCGGCAATGTGCCAGTGGCTAACGCTGCAATTTAAGAGCGCCTGGGAATAGTCGGCCCGCTGGCTGGGATTCATGGCCTTGACGACCTTCTCGTCGCAGGCCAGTTCAATGTCCCGGCACAGCAGAATATAGGCCAGCCACATCAGGGGGTTGAACCAGTAAATGGCCAGCAGCAGAAAGCCCAGGGGCTTCCACCAGTGGTCCCGGCGGCGGATGTGGGTGTGCTCATGGGCAATTACATGGTAGATATCCGGCTCCGAAATATGGCTGGGGAGGTAGACCCGGGGCTTTACAATGCCCAACACAAAAGGGGAGGACACATTCCCGCTCAAATATACATCCCCCTGGAACCGCACCGCTGTCCGTACCCGGTACCGCAGCCGCCAGTAACTGGCCAGGGTGTATAGCCCCATCAGCAGTATCCCCGCGCACCAGACCAGGGCCGCCACAGGAATCAGGATTTGCAGAGGATTGGCGCTGGCAAGGGGGGCGGGGGTGAAGCTTTCCGTGATCACAGGGTTGACCACCCGGTCCACTGCCCCGATGCCGCTGTCGATGGCGGGGGAGGGGGAGAGCATGATTTCCGGCGAAACGGTTTGGGCGCTGGGGATCAGGCTCAGGGTGCTTTCCAGGGTAAACGGACAGATCAGGCGCACCGCCACCAGTCCCCAAAGCAGGACATCCACCCATTTGGGGGCCTTTTTCAGCAAAAACCGCAGAGCCACCACGATAAGCACCAGCCAGCTTGCGGAAATGCTCCGGTTGAGGATTGTCAAAAACAGTTCAGCCAATGTTCTCACCCTTTCTATAGCGGTCGATCATGGCCTGCACCGTGTCGATCTCCGCTTGAGAAATTTTCTGATGCTTCGTAAAGGCCGCCACAAAGGCGGGCAGGGAGCCTTCAAAGGTCCTTTCCACAAATTCCTCCAGCTCCGCCGCCTGCACCTGATCCTTGGATACCAGGGAGGTGACGACGGTATTCTCATTTTTCAGGATCCCCCGCTCCGACAAACGCTTGATGACGGTGTAGGTGGTGGTGGGCTTCCAGCCCAGCTGTTCCTGGCAGAGCCGGACAAGTTCTCTGCTTTTCACCGGCTCATGTTCCCAGAGAATCAGGCAGAAGCGGTATTCGCTGTCATATACTTTTGGTGTCTCCATGGGATACCTCCTACTCTAATTTGTTAGAGTATCTATAGTCTAACAGATTAGAGTAGAAATGTCAAGAAAAAACAGGGTTGGCACTGCCCCGAACTGTGAGAGCAGCTGAGGATTGACTAATATTTTGAAAAATGGTAAACTAAACAAAGTTATGTTTTGAAGAGGTCGTTTGCATGAAAAAAACCGTGTCCCGTTTGGTATGCTTTTGGATATTGGCGGCGCTTTTGGTGGCCCTGGTCCCCGGTGCCGCTGCCTCCCAGACGCTGGCGCCCTGCCTGGCCAGCCTGCCGGAGCTGATCAAAAACCCGGAAAACTGCCGCTATGTCCAGATGATGCTGGGTTATTACCTGCGCAACGACGCTGCCGTTCGGGAAACGCTGCGGGAGGGGTATTCCGCCGTGTTCCTGTTCGAGGGCTGCTCGGATAACATGGATGACCCAGAGCTGTCGGATATAACCTATTACCGGGTTTCCGCGGTGTGTCTTGCCCTAAAGCTGGACGAGGCGGGGGAGCCGTATCTTTCCTATTTCAACGGGGATTGCAGTACCCTGCCGGACCGTCCCCTGGAATATGGCGCCTGGTCGCTGGAGGACGTGGGGGCGGTAGGTCCCGCCACCATCTGCGACGGAACCTATGAGCTTTATTCCGTGCGGCACGGAGGGGCCTATGAGGCGCTGCAGGTCATGTCCGAATATTCGGACGATACACTGCCTGCCGTCTACATGACCCCGGAGGGATATGTGACGGCCAGAGCCGACAAAATCAACATTCATACCAGAAACGTCAACCACACCATTCAAGGGGCCATGTGGTCAGCGGGCTGCATTCTGATCGGGGACGGTGATTTTGGCAAGTTCACGGAGCTGATGGAATCCACCTATTACGCGGTCTATGATTCCTTTGGCCTTGGGGAAAAGGTCGGCACGGTTACGCTCAACCGCCAGTACCTGAAAGAGGAAATGTACGGCCTGTATGAAAACAACGACGCGGTGAATATGCTGCTGGCCGCTTCCCGGCGTATTCTCCCGGAAACCTACCTTGCGCGCTGCGCGGATGCCGAAGTTTACGAAGAGAGCAAGACGCTGTGTGCCGCAAAGGATACGGAGCTGATGACCCTTCCCTGCAGCAATTCCACGGATGCCCGCTCCGTGCCCCTGGCCTCCGTGGAAAAGGGGGAGGAGCTGGAGATCGTGGGAAGCCTGACCAATACGGCCGGAAACCTGTGGTATGAGATAAACTGGAACGGACAGCACTGCTATCTCTATAGCGGCTACGCGGCAGAACCGGGCTGGTTTACCCGCCTGCTCCGCCGGGTTTTTGGATAAGAAGAAGCCCCGGAATCCTTTGGATTCCGGGGCGATTTTTGCAAACAGCCGTATTTTAACGCTTGCTGAACTGCGGCGCGCGGCGGGCGGCCTTCAAGCCGTACT
>JAUNJE010000053.1 GCA_030533415.1 Eubacteriales bacterium
TTTTCCCTGATGAAAAGGCCGCTTTTTCTCTGCGGCAGATGGAGGATTACTCCTCCCAGTTGTGCCAGATGTTCTGCACATCGTCGTCTTCTTCCATGATGTCGATGAGCTTCTCCATCAGCTTGACATGCTCCTCGTTCTCCAGCTTCTGGTAGTTCTGGGGAACCATTTCGATCTGGGCAGAGACGAAAGTGTAACCCTTTTGCGTCAGGGCGTCAGCCACGGCGTTGAAATCGTCGGGATCCGTGTAGATGGTGAACACATCGTCCTCGGCTTCGAAATCGTCGGCGCCGCAGTCCATGGCGTCCATCATAACCTGGTCTTCCTCATAGTCGCCGTCCTCATTGTCGATGACCAGCACACCCTTCTTGTCGAAGCTCCAGGAAACGCAGCCAGTGGCCCCCAGATTGCCGCCGAATTTGTCGAAGTGATGGCGCATGGAGCCGGCGGTGCGGTTGCGGTTGTCCGTCATGGTCTCCACGATGACGGCAACACCGCCGGGACCATAGCCTTCGTAGGTGATGGATTCATAGCTGTCGCCGCCGGCGGCACCGGAAGCCTTCTCCAGGCAGCGCTTGATGTTGTCGTTGGGCATGTTGGCGGCCTTGGCCTTGGTGATGACGGTGGCAAGGCGGGAGTTGTTGGCGGGATCGGCGATGCCGCCGCCTTCCTTCACGGCCACGATCAGCTCCTTGGCGATCTTGGTGAAGGCCGCAGCGCGCTTGGCGTCCTGGGCGCCCTTGGTTTTCTGGATGTTATGCCATTTGGAATGTCCGGACATAAAATAATCTTCCCTTTCTGGAATGAATAATAAAATCAGCCTATCTATTTTAGCAGACGCTTTCCCAAAAATCAACAGATGATTAGAAGAATTTCATACAATCCGTGTGGTTTTCGGAAAATTTGACCGTAATCTCCGGGAAAGCGGCCCGCAGTTTTTCGGCAAGGATGGGCATTGCGGGGTTCTCCGTATGGAAATGTCCGGCGTCGATCAGGTTCAGACCCTGCTCATAGGCGGTGCGGAAATGATTGTACTTTACGTCCGAGGTGACGAAGGTATCACACCCGGCGTCCAGCGCGTCAAACATTTCCTCCGCGCAGGCGCCGCCGCCCACGGCCACCTTGCGCACAGGCTTTCCGCCGTCCACATAGCGAAGGCCCTCGCATTTCAGCCGTTCCTTAACGGCGGCAAGGAAGGCATCCAGGGGCTGTTCCTCTACGGTTCCCGCCCGCAGCAGGCCATAGGGCTTGCCATCCCCGGTGGTGCCCTGGGGGTTAAGAATATAGGCGTTCTGAAGTCCCAGAGCTTCTGCCAGGGCGTCGTTGATGCCGCCGGGAGCCAGGTCCAAATTGGTGTGGGCATTGATGGCCCCGATGCCGTGCTCGATGAGCGTCAGCAGGCAGCGGCCCGTCTCACTGCCGTCGTTGACAGCGGGAACAGGGTCCGGGAAAATCAGGGGATGATGGGTCACGATCAGGTCGGCCTTCTCATCGATAGCCTCCTGGATCACATTGCGGAAGGGGTCCAGGGCAACCAGAATTTTATGGACTTCCCGGTCCTTCCGCCCGCAGAGCAGCCCGCCGTTGTCCCAAGGCTCCATTATAGAAGGCGGGGCGATGGTTTCTATATAGTGCAAAATATCGGCTACGGTTGGCATAGGGCATTCTCCTTCTGTTTCAGCTCGTCCAGAATGGACAGGTACTCCCGGTATTTTTCGCCGCCGCTTCTGGACAGGCCGTCTACGGTTTTCTGCATCCCGCCGGTGACACGGCGGAGAAAGGCCGGGAGCAGGGGAGAGCCGCTGGCCAGCAGAGCGGGAGTGATGTAAAATTCCGCGCCTGTCAGGCTTTCGCCGGGGGCATAAACGGCCTCCATGACGGGATAAAGGAATTTGCCGTCCTGGGCCAAGGTCTCCCGGCGGATGGCATAGCCCTGCCGGTACAGGTATTTGCGCAGTTCCGGCCGCTTGCTCTGGCACTGTAAAATCAGCCGGTATTTTGTATCCTTCAGCCAAGGGGCGGCGTCCAAAACCGACATCATGGTGTCGGCCCCCATGCCCGCGCACACTAAGGTGTCAAAGTCCCGGGGGATGCCCTGCACGCCGTTGGACAGGTAAAAGGTCATCTTGTCCCGAACATTGAATTTTACCGCGTTGCGCAGGGCGCTTTGCAGAGGCCCTTCCTTGATATCGGAGGCAATGACGGAGCCAGCGATCCCGTTTTTTAGCAGATAGATACCGAGGTAGCCGTGGTCGCAGCCCACGTCCGCCACCCGGTCGCCGGGGTTCACAAATCCGCAGCAGGCCAGCAGCCGGTTGGAAAGGGGGATTTTCATGGGGATTCCTCCAAAATGGAAACGTTAGTTGATCTGTTTTTTAGTGCTTGCAGCACTTGGGCTACCGTCAGTTGGAGGCATTCGGGAATGTCGCTCCGGGACGGAATAACCGCTTGATAGGACGTGCCTTCTGCCGGTTCCATTTCAAATTTCGGTTGGTGGATATCCAAGGTGCTGCAAACCATTTTCTCGAACGCAAAGTAATTCACAGTATCCATCGTGCCCACATGAAATATGCCTGTAAGATGGTGCTTTAGAACATATTTTGCATACCATCCAATCTGCTGGGCCAGAGAAATATTCACGATAGTGCCTGGATAGGTATGTACCGCAGCCCCAGTACCGCTGCTTTCTTCCAGTTTCCGCAGCCGTGGACATTCCGGCGCCCAGACGGTTGCGAGACGAAATATAATCGATTGTCCCGGTAATTTCTTTTGCAGCATGGCCTCACAGTCCCGTTTATAGATGCCATAGTCAGATTTCGGAACCGGTGGATCCGTCTCTGTCCACGGACGGGATAGGTCCCCGTCAAACACGTTGGCGGTGGAAATAAACAGCAGCCTTTTGTCCTTTCCGGCCAGCCAGTTTGCGAGCAGGATATGAAAATTCAGCTGTGCCTGAAATTCTCCCCGAATAGAAGAAATCACAATATCCGGGTCTTCCCGGTCCAAAATGGACAGCAGACTGCCCGGCTCCTCCGCCGTTAAACGCCAGCCGCCTTCTACATCATGGTGTCCGGCCGTGACGGTAATATGGTATGTTCCCCGCAGCGCCTGATATAAGGCTTTGCCCACCAGCCCGGTCCCGCCGATCAGGAGTATTTTTTCCATAGATTTTCAGCCTTTCTTGATGAAGGGGTTACTGACAGCGCGAGCTAAGTTGGCTTCGGCGGATGACAGGTCTTTTGCCCAAGGATCATAAAAATGCCATCCCGGCGGTATCCGGGATGGCATTGCCGGTGTTATCCGTTCTGCTTTTCGAGTTCGTTGGCCTCGTAGGCTTCCAGGAACTGGTTCAGCTGGGCAATAAACGACTCGCTGTCCACGCCATGAACCATGCAGGCTTCCTCTACGGTTTCCCCCCGGGAAGAGGGGCAGCCCAGGCAGTGCATGCCGATGGCAAAGAACAGGGGAGCGGACTGGGGGGCGATGTCCAGAACGTCACCAATGATGGTATCCTTTTCAATTTTAACAGCCATGATAATGACCTCCTTTTGTTTCTCAAATTATTATAACCCCGCAGTTTGAAAAAAACAAGAGGAAATCGCGAAATTTGCCCTATTCCTCCTTTTTATATTCCAGAATGTCTCCCGGCTGGCAGTCCAGCACATTGCAGATCGCGTCCAGCGTGCTGAAACGGATCGCCTTGACCTTTCCGGTTTTCAGGTTGGACAAATTCACGTTGGAAATGCCGACCCTCTGTGACAGTTCGTTCAATGACATTTTCCGGTCTGCCATCATGCGGTCAAGTCTTAAAATAATCGCCATAGTATCCCCCTAAAGTATCTCGTCCATCTCTTTCTGCATCTCGAATCCCGCTTTGATCAGGCTGCCCAGTATCAGCAGCAGAATTCCCGCCATCAGGACCGTACCGTCGATGAGAACAAAATGCTTGCCCGAAAACAGTTCAAATCCGGAGGACTGGTATCCGGGAAGCCGTGGAAACAGGATGGACGCCGCAGTAAACAATCCGCCAATGAGCCAAACGCAGGCGGACAAGGTTTTGGAAAAAGGCCTTTCCTCCACGGCAATTCTCAGCAGGGCGATAAAGGCGCAGAGCATACATAGAAAAGTCAAAATTTTCCAGGCGAAGGGGGTTATCCCCATATCCCGCCATGCGCAGTCCCTGACGGCCCGGATGAAAAATACGGTCCCGCCTATGGAGCAGAAGCCGGTGAGAAAAACGGATACCGCCAGTAAGCCTTTCAGCCTGCCAGAAAATGTTTTCCGAATCCCGGAATCCGTATTGGTTTGAAAATCATTTGTGTTCATTTTCTTTGCTCCTTCTTATCATACTGTCATTCTGGGGGAAGGTCAAGGGAAATTATCCCGCACGGTCGCATCTTGTCATAATGTTTCGTCGGACAGCTGCTGCAGCTCTTCGCCATAGCGGAAAATATAGGACAGCAGAAGAAACGCGGCGCTGGCGATGACAAATCCAATGTTAAATTGATAGTGGAAGGTAAGTTGCGTAATGTGATCGCTGGCCAGCAGGCGGGTCAGGTCAAAGGCTTTTACCAGCAGCAGCCGGCTGATGGTCTCCCTGCAGTTAAGCCCGATACCCAGAAACAGGATGTATCCCGCAAGGCGTTTCAAATTGGTGCTGACGCTGCTTTCAAAAGGAGCGCCCTGGGTCATGGGGCGCAGAATGCTGCGGACGCATTTTATCATCCGCTGGACGATCACAAGGCAGGCCAGGGAAAGCGCCAGTTCCGCGGCGGCCTGCCCCAGAATCGGCTTCAGGCCTGGAACAGAATCCCCGGATACTGTTATTGTTAAAAAACCAAGGTCCGCGACCTCCCAATTCGTGCCGATGAATTCCGGCGGCAGGTCAAACGCAAATCCGGCGGCAAGGATGCCAAGACCGACAACCGCGCAGATGGCGCCGATATTGACGGCGACGGACAGTATTTTGAAAACCGTGTCCAGGTTTTTTGCGGTTTTGACAAGTTTCTCCATAGTTGCTTCCTCCTTTGTCTAGGTGGCTTTACTATAGCACGTTGAATTATGTTTGTCAACTAAAATTTAATGATAAACGATAAAAATTTTACGAAAAAGAAAAGCGGGTTCATTCCCGCTTTTTGAGATTTCCCGTCGCCGGGTTATCGATCAGTTTTCCGTCCTCCGTAAACCGTGACCCGTGGCAGGGGCAGTCCCAGCTGTGCTCCTGTGGGTTCCATTTCAGGGCACAGCCCATGTGGGGGCAGCGCTTTGGGGAAAAGGACAGCAGATTCTTCGCAGACTCCATGGCGTTGATTCCCAGCTGGGGATGCGCGATACTGCGGGAAGGGGAGAAAAGCTCCGCGTAGGGATTTTCCTTCCCGGTGATCAGGTCCGTGAGCAGCTGTGCCGCTGCCATGGAGGTGGTCATGCCCCACTTGTTAAAGCCCGTGGCCACATACAGGTTTCGGGTCCGGGCGCTGTAAGGGCCGATATAGGGGACGCCGTCCAGACTCATGCAGTCCTGGGTGGCCCAGCGGTGGGTGATGTTCGTGCCGGGATAATGGGCCTGGGAGAAACGCTCCAACTCCTGCCAGCCGCCCCCGGTTTTTCCTGTCCGGTGTCCGCCGCCTCCCAAAATCAGCGCGCCGTTGTGGCTCCGGAAAGACAGGCCGTTTTCCTGTTCGTCCAGATACATGCCCTCCAATGCCGGGGCATTCTTCAAGGCCAGGACATAGGAGCGCTGCTGGTATAGCTTGAGAAAATAGCTTCCGTGCTTGTTCAAAAACGGGAAGTGCGTGGCAACGATAATGGCACCGGCAAAAATTTTACCGTGGTTCGTTACCGCCGCGCCGGGCTTTAGCTGGCGGACGGGGGTATTTTCGTAGATGTTCAAATCTTCGGAAATGGCAGCCAGAAATTTCAGAGGATGAAACTGGGCCTGGTGGGAAAACTTCACTGCGCCCACGGTGGAGAAGGGCAGGGGCAGGTTTTCCGCGAAGGCCGCGGGATGGTGCATAGCTTCCAGGGCATCAAGCTCCGCTTCCAGCTTCTTGCGGTCTGTGATGGAATAGATAAAGTTGTCCTGCTCTGAAAAATCGCAGTCGATGTCCCGGCACAGCGTCCGGTAGGCGGCCAGCGCCTGCTCGTTGGCTTCCAGGTACAGCCTGGCCCGCTCCAGGCCGAAGCGGTCGGTCAGCTGCCGGTAGATCAGACCGTGCTGGGAGGTGATTTTGGCAGTGGTGTTCTGGGTAATGCCTCCGGCAATGGTTTTTGCCTCGGCCACGGCGCAGCTTACCCCGGCCTGCTGAAGCTTATAGGCACAGAGCAGCCCCGCCATACCGCCGCCGATGACCAGCACGTCCGTATGGATTTCCCCCCGCAGCGGCGGGAAATGGGGCAGTTTCGCGTTTTGCCAGATGGATGTCATGCGCATCCCTCCTTTTGGCATAGTATAACCGGGTTGTGCCAAGTTATTTCTGCCTCCCGGAAAGGGGCGTCATATGTTTTTTATGGTTTCCTTTCCTCAAGAAGGCGCCGCCGTGCCGTTGTTCAGCGGACCTCCGGCTCCATGCCGCAGACCGCGATCCGCTTGCGCAGCCAGGTGCCGCGCAAATAAGCAATGTAAAATACCGTGGATGCCAAAACCCAGCTGAGGGGATAACACAGTGCCAGCAGCTCGATGGTATGAAAGCGGCTGACCACGGTGAAGATCCAAACCACCCGGAACAGACACACACAAACACAGGTGATGACGGTGGGGGTCACCGAATAACCGGTGCCCCGCATGGTGCCGGCGAAAACCTCCACGGGCATAAAAAGAAAGTTGAAGGGTACTGTCCACAGCATGACATACGCGCCCACTCGAATGACCTCTGGATCGGTGGTGTAGATGCCCAGGATAAACGTCCGGAAGGTAAACACCAGGGCGCTTAGGGCACCGACCAGGGCGACGCTCATGCCCAAGCACACCCATACGCTCTGCCGGATGCGGGCATATTTCTGCGCGCCGAAGTTTTGCCCCACGAAGGTGGTGATGGAGACGCCGAAGGCGCTGGAGATCATCCATGTCAGGGCGTCGGTTTTGATGTAGGCCGTCCAGGCGGCTATGGTGGTATCGCCAAAGGAATTGATACCGGACTGAATCAGCAGGTTCGCCAGGTCGAAGGTGATGAATTGCAGGCCCGCCGGGACGCCCACATAGAGGATCCGGCGCATCAATTTTTTGTCCATGCGAATGTCCCGGAACCGAAGGCGTACATCCGCCGGGAGCCGCAGCAGCGTAAAAACCACCAGCGCGGCGCTGACGACCTGGGAAAGAACGGTAGCGGTGGCGGCTCCGGCAACGCCCATTTTCAGTACGACCACGCACAGTAGGTCCATAAAAATGTTGACAAAACAGGTGACCACCAAAAACAGCATGGGCCGTTTGGAATCGCCCATGGCCCGCAAAATTCCTGCGCCCATGTTGTACACCATGGAGGCAATGGCCCCGGAAAAGTAGATCCGGGTGTAGAGAAAGGCATCCGCCATACAGTTTTCCGGGATTTTTGTCAGATACAGGATCTGCGGCCCTATTACGATGCCCAGAATCATAACCACCATACCCAACAGCAGAGAAAGTCCGGCACCGGTATGCAGGGCGTTGCTGACGGCCTGCCGGTCATTTGCGCCGTAGAACTGGGAAAGCAATACGGTGGCGCCGCTGCTCAAACCCATAAAAAACCCGTTGATAAGATTGATCAGTGCTGCGGTAGAGCCGACAGCCGCCAAAGCCTGTGTGCCTACAAAGCGGCCGACGATGATGGTATCCACCGTATTGTACATCTGCTGGAAGAAGGTACCCAGCAGGATCGGAAAGAAAAATATCAGCAGCTGCTTCCAGATCACGCCTTCGGTGATCTGCTGAACTGCCTGGCTGCGTTGCATGACGAGCATCTCCTTTGCGGTATTTCATGGGAATTTTAGCATGGAAATGCCGGCTTGTCTATGGTGTTTTTCGACAATTTGGGAAAGAGAAGAGCCGCAGCAAACAAGCGTTTTGCTGCGGCTTCAATTTGGATTTCTCAGGTTCTTGCCATACCGTCCACGCTCAGCACCACACCGGTGATGTAGGACGCTTCCTCGGAGGCCAGGAACACGAAGGCGTTGGCGATGTCCTCAGGCTGCCCAAGGCGGCGCAGAGGAATTTGGGCGATCAGAGGCTGGATAACCTCCTTGGGAACGCGCTTCATCATATCCGTCTCGGTAATGCCGGGGGCCACGGCGTTGACCCGGATTCCCTTGGGACCCAGCTCCCGGGCCAGGGAAACGGTAAGGCCGTTGACGGCAAACTTGGAGGTGGGATAAGCGACCCCGCTGGGCTGGCCATAGATACTGACCATGGAGGAGGTGTTGAGGATGACGCCCTTTCCGCGTTCGGCCATGCTGTCCACCACAGCCCGGGTGGCATTGAACACGCCCTTTACGTTCAGATCCATGACCTTGTCGAAATTCTCCTCGGTGTAGCTGAGAAGGGGTACGCTGTCGGAAATGCCCGCGTTGTTCACCAGAATGTCGATGGCGCCATAGCGCGCTTCCACCTGCCGGAACGCACTGCGGACGTCATCCAGGCTGCTTAAGTTGGGGCTGATGCCGCCGACGGTGGCATCGGGATGGGCTTCCTTCAAGCGGGCGGCGGCTTTCGCGGCGTTGGCCTCGCTGGAAGCGGTGATGATGACGGTTGCGCCCTCCCGCAGGAAGGCGTCGGCGGTGGCATAGCCGATGCCCCGGCTGCCTCCCGTAATGATGGCGACTTTACCTTCTAATCTCATAACGCGTCCTCCTTTCAAAAATACATTGTTAGTATAACACAGTTGGTTTCGCATAGCAATTAAAATTTTTGTAAAATATGCTGAAATGGGAGAAGAATCGCCCCTGGACGAAAATCCCCCGGCTCCGCTTTCGGAGCCGGGGGATGGTATAGGGAGGTTATTTTTTCTTGCGTGTTTTGATAATGGCGATAATGCCTACAGCAACCAGTGCCACAAACACCACGGCGAGAACCGTGATCCACAGGCCGATGTTGCTGGTGTCTCCGGTACCGGGGATGAGGGAGATCTTATTGGAGACCTTCACGGTGACGCTGCCGGAGGGGGACACGTTTTCGGGGAGGGTTTCACCGTTGGCGGCTTCCGCACTGGTGATGGCGGATGCATACACAAGGTTGGTGCCATCCTTTACGCCGGATTTGACCGTATATTTGACCGTTATCTTGGCGGTCTTTCCCGCCTTCAGTTCGGAAATGGTCCAAAGTCCGTCTTTTGCCGTATAGGTCCCGCTGCCGCTGGAGCTGCTGAGGGTCAGGTTCTTATCCACGGTATTGGAGACAACGATATCCGTCAAATCCGTACCGGTGTTGTTGGTGACGGTCAAGGTGTAGGTAATGGTCTTACCGGGGCGGACCGAGGTCCTGTTTGCCTTGACTTCGATTGCCAGCTTTTCCCAGCCTGCCGTTACGGTCAGCGTGGTGCTGACACTGTTGTCTGTGTAAACACCCTCCTTATAGTTCATCGTTACGGTGTGCTTACCCACAGACAGGGTGTTCAGATAGCTGTTGGAGAAGGTCAGCACGGTAGAGCCGGACTTCACCGTATAGTTGGAGGAAGTATAGTCGAACGGTTTACCGTCCACGGATACGCTGACGAAGTCGCCCAGAGCACCGGAGCAGCGGATTGTGATGGTATCCCCGGAATACAGGGCATAGGACTGGTCCTGCCCGGCCAAAATGGCCAGACCGTTGATGGTTTTGGTGTCTTTTACAGTTTTCCCGTTGATAGTAGCCGTTGCGGTATATACGGTTTTTTCCGCTTCGGTGGCGGTTGCCGCAATGGTTTCCTTGGTGACGGTACAAGTTTCCTTCAGCGTATCGCCGCAGGTTTCGCAGGTTGTGGTGACGGTGCAGGTATTGTCGTCCGTCCATGTAAAGACAGGTTCGCCATAGTTGTGCACATGTACGCTGTAGGTACCGTCCGCATTCTTGTTGGGATAGAATCCGTCGGCGCAGTATTCTTTTGCCACTTCGCTGGAGAAGGTGCCGCCGGAAACAGAGATTTTAGTGTCATCATCGTTGCTATTTTTGGCGTTGGTGTACAGGTCACCGGTGAAAGTTCCGGACTGAATGGTGACACTTAGCTGCTGCGTTGTCTCCGCTGTTTCTGCATCATACACATAAACGGCGTGAGGATTTCCGCTAACTGCGGCATTCGCAATGGTAACAGTCACATTATTGCCATTACAACTATCGCCGCTGCTGCTATCACTTACTACAAAAATGCCTGCAAGGCCTCCGGTAAAGGTGCCCCCGGTAATTGCCAGGGTGGAATCACGATCCCATTCCGAAGCATACACGCCAACACCCTTCGACGTGAAATTACCGCCGCTGATAGACGCATTTCCCCAGTTCTGCACAGCCGACACTGCATCACTGCTCTCGCTGTAATAAGTTGCCTCAAAACTACCGCCACTGATATTCAGGGTGCCAGTCTCCTCATTTTTAATGACAATCATACCATTGGTAAAGGTGCCATCTGTAATGGTCAACTTATTGTTATTGTCAATCAGGCTGGAAAAATTGCCTGTACTTTTCACGGAACCACCGTTGATGGTTAAATCACCAGCGGCACTATTGTAAATAACATACCAACTGTTGCCACCGTTGGTTTTGGGGTCACTTCCCGCTTCCTTAGAGCGGGTCAGGGTTCCGTTTTCAATGGTGCAAGTTCCATTATTGTACAATGCGGCTTTAGCGTGGCTCACATTGTCAACTGTGCCAGACCCGGTGATGGTCAGCGTACCATTATTGGTGATGGTATGGGCTGTTGTGCTGGTTGGGTCATTTGCCAGTGTGACACCATCTTCCAGATTCAGTGTAATATTTGTATCAGCAGGAATCACAATATTTTCACTGGTACTTTTAAGTAGCGTTACCTCACCACTTCCAGCGGCCGCTGCGGCGTCAATAGCAGCCTGAACGGAAGTATAGCCATAACCATTAAACTCGGCTACTGCTGCGCTATCTTCACTGGTATCAACTCCGATGGAATAAGTCCCATTTTCATTTTGAACCGCCGTATTGCCATCCACTACATAACTGCTTACATTGGAGGAGTAAGTGCCACCTGAAATGGAGACGGTGTTTGTACCGGTGTTAGTAACCTGAATATTAGTCGATGACCCCTGGAATACGCCACCGCTTATTATCACCTTAGAACTACTCGTTCCATACACAGTAGCTTTGTTATTGGATTCTGCTGAACCAAAAGTGCCGCCAGTGATTGCTACAGTGGAACCGCTTGATCTAATAACATAACTATAGTTACCCGTACTATTGCTGATTATCGTCCCTCCACTGATTGTCACGTCAGCCTTGTTAAGCGTTATCCCGTAGTATTTTGTTCCAGTAATGGTTCCACCGGTGACTGTGAGTTTAGAACCAGAAGCGGAACTGATACCGGAAGAACCGCCATTCAGCACTGCCTCGTCAGAAACCGTTGCGTTTCCAGCGCTGTACAACGCATAGGTTGCAGCATCTATCTGAGCAGTTTCGGAAACCGTTACATTTCCGGAATAGTTATATATCCCGTGATTAGCACTTGTAAGTGTACCACCAGTGACGGTTAACTCAGCTGTCTTGGTTTCAGTATCCACCGGATTGTGATTATAAATCGCCGCTTCAGCCGAGCTTGAACCCTTGCCCGCGGCCGTACAGGTAATCTGACCTCCAGAAACTTTTGCGGTACCATAATTCATAATTGCATATTGCTTATCATTTGTAATAATGCCGCCCTGAATATCTAGCACACTGGCGTTATCGTTTTTTACCGCATTTAGGCCACCGGAAATTGTACCACTCTTCACAGTCAGCGTAGCAATTCCGTTCACATCGCTCACGTTATACCAGCCGTTTTCCACACAGGACGCAAGCGTGTTACTATTCGAAATCGTTGCACCGTTAACAGTTATAGTGCCATGGTTTACAACTGTATAATAGCTGTTACCTGAACTATCAGCTCGAACAAAACTGCCACCATTCAAATATGCGGTGCCATTGTTGCACAGGGAGGTCTTCCCGTTTGTTGTATTTTGAATCGTGCCAGCACCAGTAACGGTCAATGTGCCGTTGTTGGTAATGGTATCACTATTAGCATTTGATAATGTAATATTTTCTGCAAGATTCAGTGTGATATTTGCGTTCGCGGGGATTTGCACGTCCTCATTGGTGGAAAGAATAACATCAATTGCACCTGCAGCAGTACCGTCTACAATGGCTTGTATAGCTGCATTCACTGTAGAATATGTCTCATTGCCGATTTGTGCGACATTATCCAGAGTCATGTTGTCATAGTACGACCCTAATGCGTTAGCTGCTGCAATATATCTGGTAATATCCAGAGAGTCCAGTTCTTCGTCAGTCAATTTTAACTTTTCTGTGTCGATAGCTTCCAGCCGTGATTCAACGTCCTCTGCGTTATCCCCTGTGACGGTATCCGGCAGTGCATTAATCATCGCCTGAACTTTTTCTACAAGAGTAGGTTCTGTAGGAGTAGGTTCTACAGGAGCAGAGGAAAGACTTTTTACAACTTCAGTTGCCTTGTCATATTTATCAAGGTTAAGTGCACGTTTCTGTGCGTCGTTCAAATTTGCGATTGCCGTTTCAATGGTTGCCAGCGTTTCTTTTACTGTTGTCACATTGGAGGAATTAATCTCCTCCTCATTGGGCAAATTGTTGATTTGTCCCTGGACATTTATTACAACAGGGTCTTTGGGGCAACCATCCTCATGTTCCCCCGCTGCACAGTCAACAGTATGATTACAGGTCGGGGGAGTAGGCTCCGGTGTATCATCGGGATCTTGATGCAAGGGACAACCCTCAGCATGGGCATTGTCCGTGCAGCCCTCCAAGTGGCTACAGACTGGTTCACCGCCATCGCCCTCCGTCGCAAACGCCGTTGTACAAAGCGAAAGCATCAAGACAACGGACAGCAGCAGTGCTGTGAGTTTCCGAAAGCTTGCTTTCCATTTCATGATCGTTTCCTCCATCAATTTGGTTTTTCCACTCTACCGGGAGTGGTGTCAAATAAGCGAACCATTTTGCATGGGCTACTCATATACAATATCATGATAGCATGGATTCCTGTCAAAATCAATAGGATTATATAATATTAAAAAATTGCTTATAAAACGAGTTTATATCTCGCGGTCCCGTCAAAAAACACCCGCTTATGGCATTTGCCATAAGCGGGGCAAAATGGAATTTGGGGAAGGGACTTTGTCAATCATTGCTCTTTTTGGCGTGTATATGCCGTCTGCACCAGACAATTAGCGCTTCAGCCAAAATAACGGCAAAAGTCAGAAGTACGCCCTTCGTGGCATATGCCAGGGCACTTTCCCTGATTCCGTCAACCATCCCGGTGATGTCCGGCGCCACATCTCCCAATTCGTGCAGCGCGTCAAAGATCATGGTCATTTCGCCGGAATAATAATCAAACTCAAAAATGTTGGAGACCGGAAGCATAGAGGCCGGCAGGTCGATCCTGTTCATAATCCAGACGGCGAAGCAAAGCAGCCCGGCCATGATCCCAACATTTGTAAGCAGAAAAACCTTGTTCTGGGAAGTGTTCCTGACCAGCACAAATGAATACAGCCAAATGAACACAGGGGCCGCCAGCACAACAGCCAGCAGAACCACCAAGGGAATGTTTTCCAGAAACTGGGCCACATCCGTCAGACTGAAAATGCGGGTCGCCAGATCTGTAGGGATCGACATGCTCTTTGCCCGGTGCTCCAGGAAGGGGGTGGACACGTTTGTCATATTCAGAAGCAAGGCATTGCTGTTCTGGGCGGCGATTTCCGCCTGGTAGGGAAGCAGATGTTCTTCCTGTACCCCGTTGTCGTAGATGGCAAGATAGCGGTCGTTGCCCTTTTTTATTTCGAGAATTTCCACCGGTTCTCCGGACCGGGGCCGGCGGGAGGCGGACTTGACAAGCCGGTAATCCCTATCCACAGGCATTCTTATAATGCCATCCGGCAGAGTCAAGGTCCAGTACGATCTGGGGACTTCCTGCAACCGCAGTCCGCTTTCCCAGCCGGTACCGTCGATGACTTCATACAGGTAGAGGTTCCACATCACGTCTCCGTCGCCTTCGCCTTCGTGGCCGTCGTCGAACAGCACTGTCCAGGAGAATTGAAGACTCTGTCCCGCAAGCTTGGTGAAGTCCACTTCCCTAACTTCCGCCAGAGTCGTCATTTCCGTTTCGATTTTCTGGGACACCAGTGTACAGACAACCAGGATGTAGAGCAATAGGGAAAAAACATATAATACGTTCTTTTTCATATTTATTTCTCCCCTCCGAGGGCGATGCCCTCTACCAGTTCCCGGTTAAAGAAGGAGAACAGGAACAGCGGCGGCAGAACCACGAGAATACAGCAGACCAGCTGGACGGTAGGATCCTCCGGAGGAACCAATGCCAGCGCCACGGAAATGGGATATTTTGCAAAATTCTTCAGATATACAATGGGCTGCTCCACCATATTCCAGCCATCCAGAAAGGACAGCAGCATGGTGCATACCAGGCCGCTTTTACTGACGGGTATGGCGATCCTCCAAATCACATTCCAGGTGTTGCAGCCGTCCAGCTTTGCTGCGTCGATGATACTGTTGGGAACGGCCTTGAAGCTCTGGGTCATGATAAAGGTACCCAAGGAGACGAAAATTGCCGGAAGCGCCAGGGCATAGTAGGTATCCAGCAGCCCCATTTCCGACAGCATCAGATAATTGGGCACCAGCGTCACCTGCAGCGGCATAATCATCATTACCATCAGCAAAAAGAACAGCACATTTTTCCCCGGAAAGCGGCACTTGGCGAAGCCGTAGCCCGCCAGGATGGACACCAATAGCTGCCCCGCCGCAATGCACAGGCTGAGAAGCAGGCTTTTCCAGAACCGCAGCAGATATTGGGACTGGGCCAGAAACACCTGGTAGTAATAATCCAGCGTAAAGCCGCCGGGGCCGATGAGACCCTTCCCAAAAACATACAAAAAAGGCAGAACGCACAGCAGCGTCAGCGCAATGGCGACAACTGACGCGAGGGGATGATTTTTTTTCATTCCTTATACGCCTCCTTCTTCATGACCCAGCGGTAGCTTGCGGCGAATAGTACCGTCAGCACAATGAGCAGCAGCACCGATGCCACCGCCAGCTTGGGATAGTTCAGTTTTTCAAACGCGTTGTTGATAAAATGCTGGAGCATATAGATGCTGTCGTGGGGATGGGTACCGCCAATGAGAAAAATCTCCCGGAAGCACTTGAAGGCGTTGATCAGGGAAAATACCGTGGCAAAAAACACGCTGTACCACATCTGCGGGACTGTAATATAGCGCAGCTGCTGGAAAGGGGTTGCGCCATCCAGGGCCGCCACGTCGTAGTGGTCAGTTGGAATCGTAACCAAGCCGGCCAGCAGCAAAATCACGCTGTAGCCCGTGTTTTTCCACAGGTAGAGCAGGATTACTACCCCAAAGGCAGCCCTTGAGTTCAGCCAGTCCGCCACAGGCAGGCCCAGGGTATACAGCCCTTTGTTTACCAGGCCCATTTCCGAGAACAGCAGCTGCACCAGCACCACTGTACCCACCACCGGCATGATGTATGGCAGCAAGAGGACGGATTTCAGCTGGTTATGTTTTTTTGCCTGGCTTTTCAGCATCAGGGCGATGGCATAGGAGAGCACGATGATCAGCGGCAGCGCCACAGCCAAAAACTTCATGGTGTTGCCGAAAGCCAGCCGGAAGACGTTGCTGTTGAGCATCGTTTGGTAATTTTCCAATCCCACAAACTGCAGGGAATCCCCGACTCCCTGATGTACGGAATTACGCAGCACCAGCAGAAAGGGAACGGTGTAGAATATCAGGCAGCCAAGTAAAAGCGGTAAAATCAGAAGATACCCCTCCCCGGCGTTCCTTATGGACGTGTATGTTTTTTTCATATAAAATCATCCTTCATACAAATGATACCAAAGGGCTTGGTAGACCTGTTGGGCCAGTTTGTCAATGTCCACATCGGTGGGAGTACCGTCTTCCTCGTTCAACAGGGACAGGGCGTATT
>JAUNJE010000080.1 GCA_030533415.1 Eubacteriales bacterium
ATATTGTCTATGGCCTGCGTGCCATGATGAAGGCCGTCGATGCTCCCGAGGGCGTAATCCTCATTGAGGACAACAAGCCCGACGCCATCGCCGTAATGGAGCAGAAGGTGGCCCCATACAGCAATATTCGCGTCTGCCCCGCCAAAACCCAGTATCCCGAGGGCGCTGAGAAAATGCTCATCAAGAAGGTCATGGGCCGTCAGGTCCCCAGCGGCAAGCTGCCGGCGGATGTAGGCTGCGTCGTCAGCAACACCTCCACCGCCAAGGCCATTTCCGACGCCATCCAAAAGGGTATGCCCCTGGTAGAGCGGGTTGTCACCGTCACCGGTGAATACATCAAGAATCCCGGCAACTTTATGGTGAAGCTGGGTACCAACGTCCAGGAGCTGATCGATTACTGCGGCGGTATCACCGGCGAAGATGTGGTGTTGAAGATGGGCGGTCCCATGATGGGCGCTCCCTTAAACGATACCAACGTCCCCATTATCAAAGGCTCCAACGGCGTCATCGCCATTGCTGCTGACCACACCGAGACGCAGGAATGCATCAAGTGCGGCCGCTGCGTGGATGTATGTCCCATGGAGCTGGAGCCTTTGAACATCGCGAAGTACGCGGAGCTGGGGGACGCCGAAGCGCTGCTGAAGTTAAACGTCATGGACTGCTTCTCCTGCAAGTGCTGTGAATACATCTGCTCGTCCAAGATCCCGCTGGTGGCCAGGATCAATGCCGCCAAGGGCCTGGTCGCTCCTTTGCTGAAGAAGAAATAAGGGGGGAAAACATATGCTAATGACGAAACTGAAATCCAAAGAGGCCATTTCCTCCCTGATCGACGGAACGGTTTTCATCATCAACTGCCACGGCTGCAAGGAAGTCGGATTCCCGGAGGAAGAAGCAAAGCAGCTCCAGCAGGAGCTGGCCGCCGGGGGCAAGGTGGTTGGCGTTCTGACCACCGACTATATCTGCAACCCCGAAAACATGAAGCTGCGCCTGCGCAGCCATCTGGCCCAGATCGCGGAAGCCGACGCCGTTCTGGTGTTCTCCTGCGGGGTCGGTGTTCAGACTGTTGCCGCATACCTGGAGGATCAGAAGGTTTACGCCGCCTGCGATACGGTGGCCCTGCCCGGCTTCCAGGGGGTCACGCCTCTGAACTACGACTGCGGCCAGTGCGGCGAGTGCTTCCTGAACCTGACCGGCGGCATCTGCCCCATTACCGCCTGCTCCAAGAGCCTGGTCAACGGCCCCTGCGGCGGCACCAAGAGCGGCAAATGTGAGGTGGATCCCAGCATGGAATGCGGCTGGGAGCGCATCATCCAGCGCCTGAAGGCACAGGGACGTCTCGATATCCTGCGCTGCCCCGCTAAGATGCATGACTTCAATACCGACGAAGCCACAAAGAGCAGAAAAGAATCATAATTTTACGATATTAGGAGCGGAATAAAATGAGAATTACTGAATTATTTGATAATGGTGAATTTGTGGTTTCCGCCGAAGTGGGTCCTCCCAAGGGGATTCACATTGATGGCATGGTAGAGGAGGCCAAGAAATACTTAAGCGGCGTTCACGCTGTCAACGTTACCGATAACCAATCCTCCGTCATGCGTCTGGGTAGCCTTGCTACCTGCAAGGTGCTGAAGGATGCGGGGCTAAACCCCATCTTCCAGCTTACCTGCCGTGACCGCAACCGCATCGCCCTGCAGTCCGACCTGCTGAGCGCCGCCATGCTGGGTATCGACAACGTGCTGGCACTGACCGGCGACCACACCAAGCTGGGCGATCATCCCCAGGCCAAGCCTGTTTTCGATCTGGACTCCGTCTCCCTGCTGCACACCATGTGCGAGCTGGAAAAGGGCGTCGATCTGGGCGGCAACGCTCTGATCGGTGAGCCTCCCAAGTTTGCCAAGGGCGCTGTCGTATCTCCCTGCAGCGACTCTGTGGACGCGCAGCTGGTGAAAATGGAGCGCAAGGTCATGGCCGGCGCCGAATACTTCCAGACCCAGGCTGTCTTCGAGCCTGAAAAGTTCATCAGCTTCATGGAGAAGGCGAAGCAGTTTGGGAAGCCCGTGCAGGTGGGCATCATCATTCCCAAGTCCGCCGGCATGTGCAAGTTCATGAACAACAACGTTGCGGGTGTCCATATCCCCGACGAGCTGATTGCCGAGCTGCAGGCCGACAAGGAAAAGACCAAAGCCGGTATCACCGGCGTTGAGATCGCCGCCCGCATCATCCGGGCGTGCAAGCCCTACTGCCAGGGCGTGCATATCATGTCCCTGGGCTGGGAAGCCAAGATTCCCGCTCTGCTGGAGCAGGCAGGTTTATAATTATCTTTCGAAATACTAAGCATTAAGCGGAGTGGCGCAGCGTCAGCTGCGCCACTCCGAGTGTCGAAGAAGCAAGTTGGAACGTAGAAGTTTACCAATTTGCATTGCACCAAAGCCTCCCTTGTGCAAAGGCGACCAAAGGGAGTGCCTTGCGCTGAGGTGGGGCGGCGTAAGCCGCCTCGGAGGGATTGTGCAGTGGAATGTTACGAAT
>JAUNJE010000016.1 GCA_030533415.1 Eubacteriales bacterium
ATGGGCGCGGCGTTCCCTATTTTTTGATAGGGGGTGATCATTTGAAAGCGGTTATGCACTCTGTAAATCAGAAGTTTGCTTAAGCGAGAACAGCCGAAATTTACTGAAAGCTGCTAACGGAACAATTTTGGAGCCTATTGCAAATACTGTGCAAGTAAGTGGATATGCCGGTTATCAAGAATTGCTGCTTGAAAAGCTATTACCTGACCTGACGATTCCCACATCAGCAACATCCGGACTCATTTTCGTTTGATTGCATAATAATCGATGTAATTACCCACAGGTTATTACTTGACAAGTATTATGCTGAATCGACTGCCTAATCTAAATTGCCATAATTCGAACCATTCCAGCAAAAGCCCTGCTCTAAAGATAGCCATTGTGTCCTTATCCAGAGGTATGCTGGGCGAGGAAGCAAAGGAAAGACAGGAAGATCTCTAGGGTCTGGAAGTTGTGGCTATACCCAACGCTCTGAAGGGCCTCCATCTGGTATCAAGGTTATCACCAATTCCCCGGAAGCCCTCCTTTCCAGTATTTACAGCTTGATAAATAGTTACAAATCAGTTACAATCATACCTGTCCTCGCGAGACAAATACTGAATACAGGAGGTTATGCAATGTTTTTCTTTTCTTGCAACACCAACTGCAATCCTGATTGCAGCTCCATCTGGCAGATCCTTGCTCAGATGTGCGGTTTCGGCTGCTAAGGAATCTCTGAATAAATCGCCTGCGGCTGGATGACGGATCTTTTCTCCCATCCGTTCAATGTTAAAAAGGAAATACATACAGTATTCCTCCGTTTTTAACACTTTCGGCTGTGTCAAAATCTCCCGCCACCAGCTCTTGCCGATTTATACCGATATTCCATTAAAAAGTTTCATTCGCGAGAATGGAACTTTTTAATAGGAAGATCATAATGAGTTTTCGTGATTTTCCATCTCAAAAATCACGAAAACGGCACACCCACCGCAGTGGGCGTACATAGCGCCTTAGCGCGGAGTAACGCCTCCAGGCGGTGCCTTCTTTATAAAAAGGAAACATTTTTATAAAGAAATAGTATTAATCAGAGCTTCCCAATTATTAACGCGGCTCTTGGCGATCCCGTGTCCTGCGGGATCGCCTTCTTTATTTTCTTAAGGAGGTACAGCTATGAAGAAGCTGTTTTCATTGGTACTGGGCACTGTGTTGGTTCTCCCGGTCCTGTTTTTGAATGTTTCCGCCGCCACCCACACCGTGGCATCCGGCGATACTTTGTGGAAGATTGCCAACCGATACGAGGTCGGTCTGAGTGAGATCAAATCCGCCAATCCGCAAATCAAAAACTTCGATCTGATCTATCCCGGTCAGTCCATCAACATCCCCACTGTGGATGCTTCCGTCACAAATTTTGAGCAGGAGGTCATCCGGCTGGTCAACGAGATCCGCAGGGAAAATGGTCTGAAAGAGCTGACCTATGACTGGGAACTGGGCCGGGTAGCACGGTTTAAATCCCAGGACATGAAGGACAACAAATATTTCGCCCATAACAGCCCGGTCTACGGAACGCCGTTCCAGATGATCAAGAATTTCGGCATTTCCTATCGCAGTGCCGGTGAGAATATCGCCAAGGGCTACGCCACGCCCCAGGCTGTAGTAACCGGTTGGATGAATTCCTCCGGCCACCGGGCGAATATCCTTAACGTCAATTTTACCCACATCGGCGTGGGTTATGTCTCCGGCGGCAGCTACTGGACACAGATGTTTATTCGCAAGTAGGCTTTAATACTACAATAATTTTCCTTTATAAATCTGCATATTCTCCGTTCTTCGGTAAAAACTAACGCCAAAGGAGCGGTGAAAATGGAAGGACACAATCTCGTCAAGAATACATTGGATCAGATTCCGCAGGCAAATTCAAATGCGAAGCACATCATTGGTCTTGTGAAGGAAGGCGGCAGGATCACCGGGTATCAGCTATCCGATAAATCCATTATTTCCAAGCCGGATGCTGTCAGCATGGCAAAGCAGGGACAGATTGCAGGCGTCGGTATCGCCCACCGGGGAGATACCGAATACCTGAAATCTATCCCCAATGGCAGCGAAAACGACAATCTCGGCAACCTCCCCGCTGTCTCTCCGGAAAGCCAATCATAATATTTTACCATCAGCGCTCACCTGGAACGTTGACGGCCTTTTCTTTGTTTATTGGCATATTCTGCTTCACTGAACTTGCCTTCCGGCTCGTTTTCCAATAGCAGCATATC
Organism: Eubacteriales bacterium; assembly: GCA_030533415.1. Classification (GTDB taxonomy): domain Bacteria; phylum Bacillota; class Clostridia; order Oscillospirales; family Oscillospiraceae; genus Faecousia. Next base: position 2,244 of record JAUNJE010000016.1, read on the forward strand.
CTCAGAAAGGTTTTTCTTTGTCTGCAGGAAACCAGGTTTTGAAATATTTATGGGGAGTTTACCACTCTTTTGCGCATCACAAAATTCGTGAACCACACACCTCTGCGCTCTACCTGCTGCTTCCTGACCACCGCATAGCCACGCTTTTCAAAAAACGGTCTTGCGGTGATAGATGCGTGGGTAGTAAACTCTGTGGCTGTGGAAGATTTCTCCAACGCATCGCAGATTGCAGTTGCCACACCACGACGCTGGAAGTCTTTGTGTACATAGAGCCTGTCCAGATAGCCGCTTTCATCCATATCCCCAAAGCCAACGATTCTGCCGGACACCTCCGCCACTACCGTATGATGCTCCAGAAAGGAAACGTTCCACTTCTCCAAATCCACATCCCCGGTAGCCCAGGCATCCAGCTGCTCCTGGGTATAGTCCATGGCATTCACCGTGTGGACGGTGTCATAGAAAAGCTGCGCCAGCTCCCCACAATCTGTTTGCTCATAATCCCGAAGTGTCACAGGTCCTTGTAACAGTTTCTCGATATCCTTACGCAGCAGCGGCTGCATGGATTCTTTGTAGACAGTCAGATCCAGACTGTGAAGCTTGTCACAGATTTCCTTTGCCAGTTGTGGCTGGCTCTCCAGCAGCTTCGGAAGTTTTGCCAGACACTGTCTGACAGAGGTCGGCTTTTCATCTTCCAGGGCAGACAAGATCCGCGGCAAATGCTTTTCCACAAGCCCATCCCGGTCCCATTTTGCCACAGCGCAGATCATCCGAAAGCCTCGCACCCGGATAAAGCTTTTAGGGGATTCCAGCATTTCCAGAAACAGCGGGAAGCACGCATACAGTTCCTCAGACCTTTCCGACCGGGCTTCCAATTCCAGCAGGATATCATATCCGCGTTTCAAATTCTTATCACAAAGTTTTTCTCGCAGTTCTGTCATTCTGCCCTCCTATGTCGCTTTCCGCAGTTACCGCTTAGCGGCAGAGAATGCCGCCGCTTCTTGGATCCAGCCCATCAGCTCGTCGTCGATTTCCTCCACGTTTCCCACCATCACATGGTGCGTCCATCTGCCGGGGTAAGGTTCTGTCGCCACATCAATGCGAGGAGATTCTTTGCGATAGCCCAGCCCGAATGAAACGGTCATCCAATTTTGCGGACGTTCTTTTGCCCTGCGGCAGGGATTGAAAGAAGCAAAAGCAAAGCCCCGCTTGTTTGCAAAGGTGATTTGGGTCTTGGCAGTCTTGACCTTCACATCCGGAATCTCGTTCAGAATCCGTTCCTCCAGTTTCTCATAAAGAGGCAGCGCATTGATATGTTCCCCAAAGAAGAATATGGTGTCACTGTCCATTTCACTCCACCTCATAGGGCCAGTCGATGATGCCCCCGAATTCCTTGATATTGGTGTAACCCAGCTGCACCAGAATCTCCGCCGCCATTTTGCTGCGCCGCCCGCTGCGGCAGTAGACGAGGATCAACTGATCTTTGTCCGTCAATTCTTCCTCTGCCTGTGCTTCGATTTCCGTATTGGGGATCAGAATGGCACCGGGGATGTGGCTTTCGTCGTATTCCTCCTGGGTACGCACATCCACAATGACATAGCCTTCCTCGCTGTCCATGATTTGCTTGGCTTCCTCTGCTGAGATATTCATATAGACCATCTCCTGTTTCTTTTCTTTATTCTGCCCACAGGCGGTCAAAAGTAATGCCGCCAGAAAAATCATAATCCATTTTTTCATGGAATCACCCCTGTGCCCTCATCCAATCCGCAATTAGGCGGCAGGCCTTCTCTGCGGCTCCGCTTTTCTTTTCATGGAGCAGATCGTGCCGGGCATTCGGCAGCAAATGAAGCGTCACATTCTCCATCCCGGCTTTCACCATGCACTGATATACGGTCCTAACCCCTTTTCCACTGTCGCCAACAGGGTCATCCTGACCTGAAATCAACAGAACCGGCATATCCGTTTCCCATCCATCGTATTCAAAGCGGCTGCCTGTGCGCTTCATAGAGCCAATCAGCTCCCAGAATAAGCCCGCAGAAATACTCCCCCGCACCAGTGGATCGGACAGATACTTGTCCAGTTCCGATTCATCTGCACAGAGCCAATCGGCATCGGTGCGATTGGGCTGAAACTTTTGGTTGTAAGTACCAAAGGACAACTGTTTCACCAAATCCGTGGTATAATCGAACCCGGCTTTCCTGATTTGTCCTTTCACAATACCCATCATAATGGAAAGCAGCCACCCCGGTTGATACCCAGTGCCCATGATCACCGCTCCGGAAACCCCCTCTTGATATTCGCCCAGATACTCCCGCAGCAGGAAGGACCCCAGCGAGAAGCCAAGCATATAGTGAGGAATCTTCGGGAACCGGTGTTCCAGCAGTTCAAAAAACAGCCGCATATCCCTGATGGATGCTTCCCAACCGTTTTTCCCAAAGGATGCTACATTGGGATCTCCTGGATTCTTGCCGTGACCGCGCAGATCAAAGCCCGCCACAGCGATTCCCAGCGGCAACAAGTATTCCGCAAATGCATCATATCGGCCCATGTGCTCCGTCATGCCATGGGTAATCTGCAAAACTGCTTTCACATCTCCGTCCGGCAGCCAAAGCTCCGCAGGCAGTGTCGTTTCGTTAAATCCGGCGAATTCAAAAATCTCCGTTCTCAAGATATCAACCTCCTTTTTTCTATTTTATCACATGTAGGATCAACCGAAAAGCCTTTTCTTTGTTTATAGTAAAGAATAACTGCTTTCTTGATTCAAGCCTTTTATCAAGAAGCCAGCGCCTATGGCGCATCCGCAAAGGCCGGGGCTTTCCCGGCGCTTGTACCCGGCCCTTTCATTGAATTTTTTCCACAAACGCAGATCAGGAGCCTCAGGGATATTCCCTGAGGCTCCGTGACCATAACAGAAAATATTAATCTTCCGCAAATACCACGCTTATTCCGTATCTTGCCGCGCAGGCCCCAAGCCGCCAATGTTGCTGCACAAAATGCGGCAGAGCAGCTTGTTAAACGCTGCAAACCCGATAATCGTCCATACAGGCAGCGCATACCCAAAGGCCTCCGGCGAAAATAGCGACAGCCATACCACCGCCGCGGTGAGCGCCCCTGCCAGAATGCTTCTGGGGGCATTGCCGATGGCCAGTACCAGCGCGTTGCGGAGCGTGCGCAGGACCGTATTTTGAAATCTGGCCTGGAGAAAGAACGCATAAAGCGCCACCATAGCCAGTATAGCCGTGCAGACGTAGATAACGATCCGCATGACCATGCCCACAGTATTGATCAGTCCGTAATTGAACCGCAGCAAAATGGCCAGCAGCAATAGAATCAGCCACATCCCGGTGGCCTGGAAAAAATTTTCCTTGAAGGCCTTGAAAAAGTAGCGCATCACGCTGCCTTCATATCCATCCCGCGCTTTCAGCGTAACATAGCACATTGCCGTTGCGGAAGCGCCGACGGTTATGATTGGTGCACTGCAAAAGACGAACAACAGATTGAGGATGACCAGGTCGGCCACCTTCCCCAGGAAAATCATCACTGGGTTATCCAAAGAAAACAGGTTTTTCATCCCATTACTCCCACTGTATCGTCATTTTTTTGATCTCAAGCCCGCTGGAGCCGTAAAACACGCCGATGGTATGCCGTCCGCTTCCAATCTGTCCCAAAACAGCGGTGCGCTCCGCCACAGCCCCCTCTGTGCCCTGCATGACCAGCATGGTTCTGAGTATGTTGTCACAGTAGAACGAAATCGGAAGCTGGGCAAGCGCGGTCATTGGCGCGCTTGCCGTGACGGAGATCCGGCACTGCCCGGATTCCGTGGCCTGGATGTCGAAGATATCCGCGTGCCTGCGTCTGGGGTGCAGAGCGGCTCCGTCAATCACAACGGATTTTTGATTCTCCACGATAGAATAGCATGTATCCGCCGCAATGCAGCCTACGTTTTCGGGCATGGTATAAACCGGCTCCGTGCCGGTTCCCGCCCGGCCTGCAAGCCGGAGAAGTCCCTGGCTTTCCAGGAGGAAGCGGAGAATATTTCCGGCGTTGCGCTGCAGCTCGCCACGGGTTAGCCACCCCTCCGCCAGCCGCTCAGCCATATCGTCCGCATTCTGGCGCTCCTCTACGCGGGGGGTACACATATAGAGGTCGTTCTGTGCCGCCGCCATCGGTGCCTTCACATAGGGGGTCGGCGCCTGCCCCGGATAGTTTGCCTTGGCCCACCAGTCCGTCATGACCACTCCGGTGAAGCCCCACTCCCGGCGAAGTACCTGCGTGCACAAATCATAATTGCCGGCGGCCCAGATGCCATTGATGGCGCCATAGGCCGTCATCACAGAGCGTACCGCTCCCTCCTTGACGGCAATCTCAAAGCCCTTCAGGTAAACTTCCCGCAGCGCCCGCTCGGAGATGACACAGCTCACACTGCTGCGCCCCACCTCCTGGTTGTTGGCGGCAAAGTGCTTGATCGTACCGGTCCCCATGGCCCGGGTCTGTGCCGCCGCGATTTTTCCCGTCAGCAGCGGATCCTCGGAGATGTACTCAAAATTCCGCCCGTTCAGCGGATGACGGTGAATATTCATACCGGGTCCCAGAAGGGTGTCCACCCGGTCCTCCCAAAGCTCCGCTCCCACCTGGGTAAAGAGCTCTCCGACCAGCTCCTCGTTGAAGGTGCAGCCCAGCAGCGTTCCGCTGGGCAGGGAGAAGGCACAGATGCCGCTGTCAAAGCGGATGCCGGAAGGGCCGTCCGCGCAGCTGGCGACGGGGATGCCAAATGTTCGCAGGCGCTCCGTCACGCCGCCAAAAACCGAGGCCACCCCGGGGATTCCCAGTGGGCTGCACATCCCCTCTCCCCGGAACAGGCAGATCAGATCCTCATCGCTGAGCTGGGCAACAAAGGTCTCCATGGAGATCCTGCCCTCCAGCACGTCCACCAGCTGATAACCCCGGTCCCCGATATAGGGGATCTCCGCCACAGGTTCCCGGATTCGAAGGCTGTCACTGCCCGCCGGGACTTCCTCGTATCCCAGCCGGTATACTCCGTCCTGCGGCCCGGCTACGGGACGCATCCGCAGGAACGGCTCCTGGGTGGGACATACCGGCCGCAGGCGCTCCACCAGGGTAAAGGGCTGGAAAAAGCTGCCGACGCACCAGGCCCGGCGCACATCCCCGCCCACATAGAGCCTGTAGTCTCCCTCCTCCAGTACATAGCAGGACCTGTGCCCCGTCGCGCCGGTATCATCGTAGGATGCCAGGGTGGCCTTGGGGATCGAGAAGAAAATCTTCTGGGTTTCTCCCGGCTGGAGCACGGCGGTTTTTCGGAACGCGAGCAGCTGCCGCGCCGGCTTGCCCAATGCCCCCTGGGGCGCTTCGCCGTAGATCTGCACCACCTCTTTGCCGGAGTGGTCTCCCACGTTTTGTACGCAGACGGACAATTTTATCTCCCGTTCCAAAACAATGGGGCGTTCCGCCGAGATAGTGAAACCGGTGTAGGACATGCCGTACCCGAAGGGATAGAGAACCCGGTCCTTCGCGAAGGTCTCAAAGTAACGATAGCCGACGTAAATATCCTCCTGGTAGACCACCCGATGCGGGTCGCCAAAATTGGGGGCAGAGGGGTAGTCCTCCAGCTTTTTGGCGATGGTATCCGTCAGTTTTCCGCAGGGATTCACCTTTCCCAGCAGAACGTCCAGCACGCCGTTTCCGCCCTCCTGGCCGCCCTGCCAAACGTAGAGAACTGCATGGGGATGATACGCCTCCACCCAGCTCATGTCGATGATGTTCCCCACATTGAGCACCACCGCCGTCCGGTGAGAAACGGCACAGACCTCCCGGATCAGCCGTTTCTCCTCATCCGTCAGCAGATAGCCCCCAGGGGTGTTCCGGTTGTCCTGGTCCTCTCCCGCCGTGCGGCCGATGATGATCAGAGAAATATCCGCGCGCTTCGCCGCTTCCAGCATCTCCGGCGTTACCGGCATTTCCTCCTGGGACCAGGGCGTCGTGCCCCAGCCGTCCCCTTCTGCATAGGGGTGCTCCTGGAGCCATGCCTCATACAGCGCCAGCAGGGGCTGATCCATCTGGATATCCCCGCAGCGCTTCAGTGCGTCCAGGATCCCCACAACATATTGGGCGTTGACCAGGCCGCCGGAGCCTTCACCGCTCTTATAATAGTGAAACGCGCTTCTGCCAAAAACCGCCACATGTGCACCTGCCTGAATTGGGAGGGCGCAGTCCCGGTTTTCCAGCAGGACGCAGCCCTCTGCCGCCGCCTGTCTGGCTGCGGCAGTATAGCGCTCCCTGTCCAATACACGTTGTTCCATTTTATTCTCCTTCTGGTAAAATATGGCTGTTTCGCCGGGAACCCGGCCTATTTGACCACAGCTGTCATGATGGAGTGCGCCTCCAATGCGATATCCGCGCTTTCCCCATCCATGAGCAAAGCAAACCGCTGGGTCCGGTCCGAGCCGTTCAAGACCACCACGATCCGCTCCCCGCCGGGGTTCTCAAACGCCGCGCATTCCAGGCTTTTTGTATAGGAGGTGCTCAGCAATACCCGCGCCCCCCGCCGGATGTAGCGGCTGAAATGACCGATGTAGTAGTAGGACTGTTTCCGCGTCAGAGCCCCGGTCTCCAGGTCGCACATAATGGGAGCCTCGCAGAAGTTCTGCACATGGTTGGGGCCGCCCTGTTTGTCCAGCACGATGTTCCAGTCCATAAAGCCGTTCATGCCGGCGTTGAAGTCGCCAATCAAACTGTGGGCATAGCTCTCCGCCTTGCTCACCGCCCCCCGGCCCGGAGAGTCGCGGTACTCCGCGCACCCCTCCGTAAACAGGATCTCCTTGTCAGGATACTGTCTGCGCACATAGTCCAGCGCCGGGAAGTGGTCCCCCGTATACCAGTGAAAGGCAATGCCACCGACGGCCGCATCCGCTCCGGGGACGGAAAAGGATTCCCGGCAGCGCTCGATGATTCGGTCCTTGTTGTGATCCCAGACGAAGATCTTCACATTGGTCAAACCTGCGGCGTTCAACTCTCTGCGCAGAAAATTGACCGCAAAGATTGCCTCTTCCACCCCGCTGTAGAGACAGGATTCCCAGGTCTGGGTGGCAGCCGGCTCATTCTGCACGGTGATGCGGTCGATGACGATGCCCTCCTCCCGGTAAGCCAGAAGATATTGTACCATGATTTTCGCCCAAGCGCCATAGTATTCTTCCAGCAGCCGTCCGCCGCGGTTCATCTGACCGCTGCTCTTCATGAAGGCCGGAGGGCTCCACGGAGAGGCCAGAAGCTGTAATTCGGGCGTTGCCGCCAGCGCCGCTTTCACCAGCGGGATCACATAGGTCCTGTCGCCCTGAATGGAGAAGGTCCTCAATTCGGTATCGCCCTCCTCCACATAGGCCCGGTTCCCCAGGGAGAAATCACAGCTCTGTATGGAAAGCCGGCCCAGGTTATAGCGGTTCCCATTCTCACCGAAACACAGCTCCAGCAGTTCCCTGCGCTTATCCGCATCCAGGCGGCTGTACACATAGGCGGACGCCTCGGTCAGTGCGCCGCCGAAGCCGGTGACGGTTTGCTTTCGGATTTCCGGGTAGACCTTCACAAGGCGCATTTCCGCCCCCGGCTTACGGTAAGTCTTTGCTGTCCGGTGCTCATAGCGCACCTTTTGATTTGTTACGAAATAATCCATTTTGTCCTCTTTCAGTGGGAAATGGTCGCATGCCGTCAGGCGGTACCTTCTTTATAAAAATGTTTCATTTTTATAAAGAAACAGTATGAATTCTACGATACATACATCAAACTGCATCACCGTGCACTGAGAAAGGCGATGCAGTTTGATGTATTGCTAATTGTTTTTCGCTCGGTCAGTCAGATCAGCCGTTGAGCTTCTCACGGTTAGCGGCGACCTTCTCGTTGTAGATCTCTACGATGTCATCCCAGCTGTTGGAGGCACGGAAAGCCTTGAAGTCCTCCAAAGTCTGGTCAAAGGAGGCATCATCCTTGGAGCGGATCATCGCCACCAGCGTGGTGTACCAGTTGGTATTGATGGCCGAGAGGGCACGGGCCTCCGCGGTACCCTGATCGGGCGTGATGTTCTCCAGAATGAACTGGGGCTTCAGCTTATCCTTGCCCCACTCGTTGATCTGAACCATAGAGGGGGTCGGATCCGCGCGGAAGGAAGCGTAACGGTCATGGCCGAAGATCAGGAACTCGCCAAGGCGGTAGACCTTCTTGTACTTCTCACTTTCGTTGTCGCGCATGGCGGCCACTTCGGGCAGCAGCTCATACAGGCCGTCGTCGTTGATTTTGTAGGTCTCGCCTTCCACGCCGTAGGTGCAGAGCATACCGGCCTCATCGGTGAGCAGGTAGGTGAAGGTCTTGATGGCCGTGATGGGATCTTTGCACTGCTTGGTGATATAGGAGATGGTCCAGCCGGACAGGCCAGCCTGGCTCAGTGTGGGCGTGCGGCCGACAGTGCTGGCGGGGCCGTCAATGGCGATGTACTGAGCGTCGGGATTGGTGCTGTACCAGGTCTGCAGGAAGCCGCTGCGCTGGGGCGTGCCGCCGATGAAGATGGTGGCGTAACGGCCGGAGGCAACCTTTTCCTCATGGGCGGTGCCGTCGTCGGAGAAGTTATCGTCGCTGATGCAGCCGTTGCGGTAGGCCTGGTTCAAAACCTTCAGCCACGCCTGATAGTCCTCATCCATTACGCGGTCATACCAGGTGCCGTCCTCGTTCTCGATGGGCACGCCGAGGTAGTTCATGAAGTCGGCGCCCAGAGAGCCTTCACTGCTGGTCATGGAGTTGGAGCCAAAGGGAATCAGATCGGGGAACTGCTCCTTGATCTTGTTCAGGGTATCCAGGAATTCTTCGGGCGTCTTCATGCTGGGCTTGCCCAGAGCCTCGTACACATCCTTGCGGATGACGAAAGCCGTGGTAGCGTAGAGCTGGCCGGAGGCATAGTCGGCGGCGGAGTTGGAGTAGCCGGGATAGCCGTAGGTCTTACCGTCGCTGAGCCGGAACCAATTCAGGGTGTCGGGCTTGGCAACCTGGTAGAAGTAAGGATCGTACTTGTCGGCCAGGTCGTTGAGGGACCAGGCCCAGTCGGCCGCGCTGTTGGCCACAGAGGAGCCGGAGTCAAAGATGGTGATGATGTCGGGCAGGGTCTCGCCGGCGAACAGGGTGTTCAGCTTGGTATCGTCACCGGTGATGAACTCCACCTCCAGGCCCAGGTCCTCTTGGATCTTCTTGGTAACGGTGTCGGTGCCCCAATCGGTGTTCCACCAATCGGCGTTGACGTACCAGGTCAGCTTGCTGCTCTCCTGGGTGTCCAGCTTGTAGGCGGGCGTGTTGGCGTCCAGGGTGTAGCGGTCGCCCAGTTCGGGCAGCTCGCCGGCGGAATTGCCGCCGCCTCCGCCGCAGCCGGCCAGCAGGCCCAGGCACATGGCCGCTATAAGCGCGACACCAATGATCTTCTGAAAAGTCTTTTTCATATATGCTTTCCTTCCTTTCATGGTATTTCTTATTCCTTCACTGCACCAAGCATCATACCGGACATAAAATACTTTTGCAGTAGCGGATAAATGATGACGATAGGCAGCGTGGTGACCACAATGGTCGCCAACTGGATGCCCTTCGAGGTGGTGGCGATGGTCGCGCCGGTGGGGTTGGCCATCTGAGAGGTCTGCTGCTGGACAATGATCTCATACAGCTTCATCTGCAGGGGATAGAGACTCTTATCGGTGACATATAGCTTGGCCGTCATGAAGTCGTTCCACTGGCTCACGCCGTGGAACAGGGCGATGGTGGCCAGGGAGGGCTTGGAGATGGGCAGCACAATGCGCAGGAACACTCTCCAGGTGCCGGCGCCGTCCAGCAGGGCGGCCTCCTCCAGGGAGTCGGGAACCTGACGGAAGAAGTTCATCAGCACAACCATGTCATAGTAGCTGAACAGAGCGGGGATGATGTAGACCCAGAAGGTGTTGAGCAGGTGCAGATCCTTGATGAGCAGGTAGGTAGGGATCATGCCGCCGGAGAAGAACATGGTGATGACACCCATGGTGGTGTACAGCTTGCGCCCCTTGAGGTAGGTCTTGCTCATGCCGTAGGCGACCATGGCGCAGAAGAACACGTGGCAAACCACGCCGATGACGGTCTTCAGCACGGAGATCAGGAAGGCCATCCAGATGGAGGTATCCCGGAAGACCGCCCGGTAGTTCTCGATGGAGAACTCGGAAGGCCAGAAGATGCCTTTGCCCGAGGCTACAGCCGCGGCGGAGCTGAAAGAGTTGACCACGACGTTCCAGATCGGGAAGATGATAATGACGCTCATCAAAACCAGTACGAATATGCAGATGCCGTCAAATACTTTATCGGCGGTTGTTCTTGGTTGCATCCTGATCCCTCCTTACAGCACGGACTCGTCGTTCAGCTTGGTGGTCAGGGAGTTGGCGATCACCAGCAGAATAACGGAAACAATGGAAACACCCAGGCCGGCGGCGGTGGCGTAGGAGAAGTCGCCCTGTGCCAGACCGATGCGGTACACATAGGAATTGATGACCTCGGCGGTGGGCTGGTTTTGGGTATTCATCAGCACCAGGGTCTGGTCCAGGTTGGAGCCAAGCAGGCCGGAAATGGTCAGAATGAAGTTCAGGCCGATGATATTGCGGATCAGGGGCAGGGTGATGCTCCAGGTCTGACGCAGGCGGGTGGCTCCGTCGATGTTTGCTGCCTCGTAGTACGTTGGATCAATGCCCGCCATGGCCGCCAGGTAGAGTATGGTGCCCCAGCCAGCCTCCTTCCACACGTCGGACAGGGAGGCAATCCACCAGTACTTGTCCGCATCCAGCAGGATATTGGTGCCCTCTTTGATGATGCCCAGGCTGATCAGAATCTGATTGAACATGCCCGTGGTGGACATCCAGCTGATGATCATACCGCCCAGGACGATCCAGGAGAGGAAGTGAGGGAGGTAAGAGATCGTCTGTGTGATCCTCTTGAAGGGACCGTCCTTGACACTATAAATCATGACCGCCAGGATGATGGGGATCGTGAACCCGAACGCCAGCTTCAGCAAGCTGATGCCCAGGGTATTTTTGACGGACGCCCAGAAGTACTTATCCGTCAGGATGATCTCGAAGTTCTTCATGGCCACCCATTTGGCCGTTTTGATGGTGCTGGTGACAGTGTAATTCTTGAACGCGATGCTCAGTCCATAGATCGGTATGTAATTAAAAATGATCATGAACACAATCGCGGGAAGCACCATTGACTGCAATGGTATTTGCCTCCTGAATTCTGAGCCCCAATTTTTCAATCGGATACCCACGCTTTCTTTTTGCATGCCCTCGACCTCCTAAAGTGAAGTGACGTTCGCCAGGAATAGAAACGTTTTTATTTCTGACACGGTTATAGTACCACCAATTGAAAATATCTGTCAAGTATAAAGAAATAAATTTGAATTTTTTGTTAAGTATGACGAAAAAATACCGTTTCGTTTAAGAAACGTTTTTATTTCCAGAAAAGGATACACCTGGTTTTCCGAACAATTATTCCCAGAAAAGCCCTATGTATCTCGGATTTCCATGGCTTTTCAGATGATTTTTTAACGCTTCCTTCCGGCGCAAATTTCTTCGGCAAAACGCCAAATTCAACTATAGAGAAGTCGAACCCGGCCAGGTTTTCCCAGGCAGGGTTCGACTTTCCTATGTTTTCTTATGATTCACAGATCCAGGTGGAATCCCTGGCCACAATACTGCCGTCCAGCAGCTCGGTCCGGCCGGATGATTTTCCCTCCAGAATGTCCACCATCATCGCAACCGCTGTCTGCGCCTGCTGCTCGATGGGGGTGCGCACGGTGGTCAGGGCGGGCTGAAAATACTGGGACAGCTCCATGTCGTCGAAGCCCACCACACTGACCTGGCCCGGCACGGAATACCCCAACTGCTTAAGCGCCTTGATCGCGCCGATGGCGCTGCGGTCATTGCCGCAGACATACGCCGTAGGGCGGGAGGCACTCATATAATTGGGATCCGCCGCCAGGGCCAGGACGGCCGAGAACGCGATGTTTTCATCGAAATAGCCCTGAATGCAGACTGCGGATGCCGGATCGATCCTCCCCTGCTTCAGCGCGTCCAGAAAGCCCCGTTTCCGTTCCACTGCGTCAAAATTATCCTGGTTGCCCTCTACGAAGCAGAAGCGACGGTGGCCCAGGCCGATCAGATGGCTGGTGATGCTGAAGCTGGCCTTGTAGGAATTGAAGAGCACGCAGCCGATCCGGGTGTCCTCCCGTTTCCGGTCCAGCAGCACCAGAGGGACCCGTTCCCGGTGCAGTACATCCAGGTCCTCATCGCCGATCCGCTCGCCCTCAAAGAGAAAGCACCCGTCGAAGGACCCCCCAAGCAGCACCTGCATAACGTGATTCTTATCCCGGGAGATCACGATATTTAACCCATAGCCGTGCTCCACACAGTCGTGATTCATGGCGTCGATCAGACGGCTGAAGTATTCGCCGGTGACGGTGGAAGTCAAAAAGCACAGCTGCCTGCTCTTCCCGCTTTTTAAGACCCTCCCGCTCATATTTGGTACATATCCCAGGCGTTTCGCGGCCTCCACCACCCGCCGCTTCGTCTCATCTCTCACCAGATCAGAGCCGTTCAGCGCATTGGAGGCAGTTGAAATTGCCACACCGGCTTCCCTTGCGACTTCTCGAATTGTTACTTTTTTCTCCATGACATTCTCCACGATAAAAAACATTCCTGCATGCTGCTTTTATACTGATATTCCATTAAAACGTTTCATTCGTCAGAATGGAACGAAACAGTATTACATATTAAACAATTATACCAAAAATTTTCTGTTCTTCAAGTCCCTTTTCCAGCTTTTCCGCCTCCCGCAGGGTCCCGCATCGCCGGCTTCTGTCATTCCCGCACGGTTTACAGCCGAATGTCAAACCAGGTATCCTGCCGGACCCGAGCCTGGCGGGCGGCGTCAATGACGGCCAGGATCTCCAGTGTCTCCTCCTTCGGCACCGGGCACACCCCATAGACAAAGAAATCTAGGATGGCCTTGGTCAAATTGTGGTAGAAGTCCCGGTCGTCGCTAACCAGACGCTGGCCGGTCTCGCCGTCGGACACCATGAAGTTGAACTCCGCCCAGGGCTGGGGGCTCTGCACGAAGCTGGCCAGGCGCCCGTCCCCGTAGTCCAGGATCAGCTGCGTGACCATGCTGCCCACACCAAACCCCTTGACGCGCCGGATGCCGGGGCCCATCAATGCCACGATGGGCTCCAGCTGGTGTACCGCGTACTGGTCCAGCGAATGGGGCCCCACGGTGGACACAAACCGGGGCCTTTCCGGGTGGGCCGCCCGGTAATCCAGGATACTCTGGCAAAACCGCTGGGCGGAGGAAGAGAACACCGGCGTATGGTGCTCCCCGGCCAGAGCAAACAGCCGCTGGCCCGTCTTAAGATCCGGGGCAAAGGTCTTGTCCACAAAAACCGGCTTCCCACTGCGCAGGGGAAGCTGGCACACCTCCTCATGCCAGGCGGCGTTGTCCGCCGCGATCACCAGGATGGCGTCCACCTCCTGTACCAGCTGCTCCATACTCTCCGCAGGGGTGATGTTCCGCTGGAAGCACCATTGTTCCGTGGTCAGCCCGCCCGCCGGCGGCGCGTCGTGGATGCCGAAGGCGTGGGTGACGCGGGCGTCATAGCCGAAGCGGGCGATAACGTCCCGCAAAAAGCCGGGATAGTGGTCGGCGTGCCAGTTGTTCAGGTAATAATCCGCAAATCCGATTTTCAGCATCCGGGGAACCCTCCTTTTACCACGGGACTTCCCGCAGATAGGCGTCCCGCATCACGAGCCTGTTTTCATCCGAATGGATATAAGGCTCCTTTTCGTCGTAGCAAAGCCTGGTCAGAAGATATTCTCCGGCTTTCATTCCGCCGGAGCCTTCTTCCGCGCAGTACCAGCGGAAGCGGAATCCCTCCGGGCGCAGGCGGTTAAAATACAGCTTTCCCACCATATTCATTCCCGCCCAGGCCATATGCCGCCCGTAATCCCGGACGTCCCGGCAATGGCTGATGCTGGAGCTCCTCCCGGTGATCATTCCGATGCACTTCGTCTGCCCCTTGCGCAGCAGCGGAAGGGACGCCTCAATGGCCTCCTGCATCCGATTGATCTGTCCGCTGATCTGCTCCAGGAGCCCCTCGCAGTCAAGGCCGTCGCCGATGGCGCCATCGGTGGGAATCCGCCCGCCTGCACCGAAAAGAAGAATGTCGATCCGTCCTTCCGTTCGTTCGATTCGTTCCAGAAGTGCGGAGGCATCCTCCCCTTTTTCCGGGAAAGCATACAGTTTGCAGCCGTGGGCACTCAAGTATTGTTTCGTATCTTCCATATAGGGATTGCCGTTGTCCACGCACAGGACGACCTGGCTCATATCGTTATACTCCCCTCTCAAAAAGGCCATATCTCATCGGATACGTCGCTCATAACCAGCACGTCCTCCCAATTCCGCCGGGAGGTGAACTGCCGGTATGCCACCGCCGCCGTCTCCTCCGGCTCAAAATTGCCCACAGTACTCTTGTGCCCGCTCATATACGTGCGCACCCACCCGGGATGGTAGAGCCGGAACCGAAATCCCCGGGGCTGCAACCGCTCGAACATCAACCGGACCGCCATATTGAGGCAGGTTTTGGAGACGCAGTAAGGGACGCCGCCATCGCGGTGGGCCAGGGTGATGGAGCCCGCCTCCGACGAAACAAAGCACAGCACCTTTTCTCCGCCTTCCATCAGCGGCAAAAACGCTTCCACCATCCGCACCGGTCCCAGAGCGTTGACATTCAGGCAGCCGGCCGTCGCGTCGCCGCCGCAGTGGGAGATCCCCGCACAGTTGACCAGCAGGTCCAGGCAGGCCGCCTGCCGCCCCACCGCGTCCGCCGCCCGGCGGACAGATTCCCCACTTCCCACATCCAGCTCCACCAGCGAGAGCCTGCCGCCATACGCACTTTTCAGCTCGTCCAATTCCGTCCAGTCCTTCATAAAGCGTCCGGCAAACACCTGCCACCCGTTTTCCAGAAAGCAGCGGCACAGTGCGAACCCGATCCCCCTGTCCGCGCCCGTGATCAACGCGCTTTTCATTCGCTGTCCCCCGCGCCGTTCAGGCACCACTGCATGGCGTTTTGAAGAATCTTCTGAAACTCCTGATTGTGCCAGACCGAAAGGGTGTGTCCCGGCGTCAGCACGCACAGCCGCCCTTTGCCCATCTGCCTGGTATATCCGGCAATCTGATTTCCCCCCGTGGCGGAATGGGAGGTCAGAAAGATATCCGCATCCCGGGCCAAAATCTCCATCTGATAATGCTCATCCCGGACGCGAAACTCCTCCGCCACGCCCCGCATGATGGGATGCTCCTTCGCTTTTTTCAGCGTCACCTCGCACCGCAGCGGATGGGACAAAAACCGGTTCCCCACAAATTCGTTATACTCCTGTACCCCGTCCTTATCCCCCGTGAAAACATTGCCGGCATGGATGGACAGAAACGCGCCGCCCCGCTCCACATAGTCCCGGAATTCTCCCCCCATGACTTCCGTTACGGTATTCTCAAACCAGGGCGCCGGGTTCCCCGAGGTGACGCCGTTGCCCTTGCAGCAGAGGATCAGGGGAAATTCGGCGATCATTTCAACCGTCAGAATGTCCTTTGCCGCTTTTACAAACTCAAATTGGTAACGGTCCCCGGCCAGGGGCAGCAGTCCTTTTTCAACGACCTCTGCCGGATGCCAGATATCGTCGCACAGCACCAGTATTCTTTGCATGTTATACACCTTCCTGTTTTGATGATTGGATTGACGAAATTGCCGATATCAATATTCCGGTGTTGTCTGTACAAACACAACCGGAATATTTCCTGATTCAGGTCCGTTTATCGATATCGTTAACGATAACCTGATTGCGCGGATGGCGGCTCCAGAGCGCCTGGGCGCTGAGAAGAGGCGGTTTCACCAGGCCTCGTTGAAAACGTTTCGTCAAATTGCTTCTGCGAAGAGCGGTTGTGCCATGTTTGCTTTGACATATGTTAATAAATATGATATACTGAGCTGAACAAAAATGCAAGCATAAAAATGATAAAACCAGCTGTGAAGGCCCTGCGAATCCGTCAAAAACCAAATAAAATGTTTTAAAAAGCTTCTGTTTTCGGGAGTTTTTCCGTTACAGCGCCGAATAAAATCGAAACGTTTTTATTTATAGGGATGTAAGATACACATTTTTCTGTACTGTGTCTGCCAAATTGGCGGATCAGGATTCCGGAGGATGCAAATGGAGGGAAAAACGATGACTGTATACGAGCAATGGGCCGCGCCCATTCTTGGGCAGATCCGGGAAAAAATGGCATGGTCCAGTGAGAAAAACAAGGACAAAATCCCCTACACCACCGACGCGCAGGGCAGCTACATTGACTGTGCCGCGGGAAACGATTGCGGCGGCCTGGGCTGGTGGACCAACGGCTTCTGGGGCGGGACCATGTGGCTGCTCTACCAGGACACCGGCGGCGAATCCTACAGGCGCATCGCCCAAGCCAGCGAGGACCGGCTGAGCCGCTGTTTTGATTTCTTCTACGATCTGAGCCACGACGTAGGCTTCCAGTTCCAGCCCACTGCGGTGACCGACTACCGCCTGACAGGCCGGGAGGAATCCCGGAAGCGGGGCCTTCACGCGGCCAGCCTTCTGGCGGGACGTTTTAACCCGGCGGGGAATTTTATCCGCGCCTGGAACAACGCCTGGCCCGGGGCGGATGTCCGGGGCTGGGCCATTATCGACTGCATGTGCAACCTGCCGCTTTTGTACTGGGCCAGCCAGGAGACGAACGATCCCCGTTTCCGGCATATCGCCATGCTGCATGCCGACACCGCCGCACGCTGCTTCCTACGCGCGGACGGTTCGGTTCGCCACATTGTGGAGTTCGACCCGGAAACCGGGGCATATATCCGCAGCCACAGCGGGCAGGGCTATGCCCACGGTTCCGCATGGTCCCGGGGGCAGGCATGGGCGGTATACGGTTTCGCGCTCAGCTACCGCTACACCAAAAAGCAGGCGTATCTGGATGCCTCGAAAAAGGTGGCGGATTACGTTCTGACCCATCTGCCGGAAAGCGGACTGGTGCCCTGTGACTTTATGCAGCCCGCGGAACCTGAGTGGGAGGACTCCTGCGGCGCGGCCATCCTGGCCAGCGGCATTTGGGAGCTGGCGGAGGTCCTGCCCGATGGCGGTGAAAAGGAGCGCTACCGGCAAGGCGCCTGGCGCATCGCGGACACGCTCTACCGCCAGCGCACCGACTGGACCCATAACTGTGATGCCATCGTCCAGAATTGCACCGCCGCCTACCACGATGAGAAGCACCACTTCCCCATGAACTATGCGGACTACTATTTTATCGAAGCCGTTTATAAAATGGCGGGAAAAAATTACGCGCCCTGGTGAAGAAGCGGCAGGCGTTCGCGGCCCCGGAAAAGCAGTAAAAGCAGCAGATAGGAGTTGGAAATATGGAAACGGCATGGTGGAAGGAAGCTGTCGTATATCAGATTTATCCGCGCAGCTTCATGGACAGCAACGCGGACGGAATCGGTGATCTGAAGGGGATCACCTCCCGGCTGGACTACCTAAAGGAACTGGGAATCGATGTGATCTGGCTTTCGCCGGTCTATCAGTCTCCCAACGATGACAATGGCTACGATATCAGCGATTACCGGGCAATCATGCAGGAATTCGGCACAATGGCGGATTTCGACGAGATGCTCGCGGGCATCCATGCCAGGGGCATGAAGCTGGTGATGGATCTTGTGGTGAACCACACCTCTGACGAACATGCTTGGTTTGTGGAAAGCCGGAAATCCAGAGAGAATCCTTACCGGGATTATTATATCTGGAGAGAAGGAAAAGACGGCGGGGCACCGAACAACTGGGGCAGCTGGTTCTCCGGCTCCGCATGGCAGTATGATGGGCGGACAGACATGTATTATCTGCATCTTTTCTCCAAAAAGCAGCCGGATCTGAACTGGGACAATCCCAAAGTGAGAGAAGAAGTCTTTTCCATGATGAACTGGTGGTGTGAAAAGGGAATCGACGGTTTCCGCATGGATGTGATCAGTCTGATTTCCAAAAAGCCCGGGCTGCCTGACGGTGATGTGGCGCCGGGTGCGCTGTATGGCGACAGCGGCTGCGCAAACGGGCCGCGTGTGCATGAATACCTGCAGGAGATGAACCGGGCCGTTTTGTCCCGCTATGACCTGATGACGGTGGGGGAATGCGCAGGCGTAACCGTGGAAGAAGCAAAAAAATATGCCAGCCTGAACGGGAAAGAGCTTAACATGGTGTTTCAGTTTGAGCATGTGGAGCTGTGCGATGGGCCTCTTGGCAAATGGACGGACCGGCGGGTGGATTTGAAGGCATTCAAGCAGGTGATGAGCAAGTGGCAGACGGAGCTTGCGGGGAAAGCATGGAACAGCCTGTTTTTGGAAAACCACGACCAGCCCCGCTCGGTATCCCGTTTTGGAAACGATGATCCGCAGTACCGGGCGGTATGCGCGAAGATGCTGGCAACCTGTCTGCATATGATGCAGGGAACGCCCTATGTGTATCAGGGGGAGGAGCTTGGCATGACCAACTGTCCTTTTCGGACTCTGGAGGATTTCCGCGATATTGAAAGCCTCAACGCCTTTCAGGAGCTGACGCAAGCCGGGAAGGCCGCGCCGGAGGAGATCATGGGCTATCTGCGCCTGCGCGGGCGGGACAACGCGCGCACGCCCATGCAGTGGGACGACAGTGAGAACGCGGGCTTTACAGCGGGAACGCCCTGGATCATGGTGAATCCCAACTACAGGCAGATCAACGCAAAGAAGGAGCTGGCTGACCCTGATTCCGTTTTTCACTACTATCAAAAGCTGATCGCCCTGCGGAAGCAGGAAAAAATCATGGTATATGGCACCTATGCGCTTTTAGAGCCTGACAGCGGGAGCCTTTACGTCTATACAAGAACCCTGGGAACTAAAACGCTTCTCGTCATCTGCAATTTTACCAAAGAGGAAGTACCCTACAGCGTACCGGAGGAATATGCGGATGCGAAGGTGCTGATTGGCAATTATACGAGGTCATATGCGCAGGGCAATATCACCTTAAAGCCTTATGAGGCGCTGGTATTAAAGTGCGGCTGATCCGGTGGGCTTTTCGACGCGCTGACAGGGCTGCCAGCGGCAGCCCTGCATAATAAGTCAGAAGATCGTGGGTTCAAATCCCGCGGCCCGGATCAAGGGGCTGTAGCGAAACACAAGTTAGCTACAGCCCCTTGACATTTTATTCTGATATTCTATTAAAAAGTTTCATTCGCCAGAATGGAACGGCGGACTGCCGGTTGCTGCGCTGGATGATTTTCACATCAAAGTGGGGGCAGGGCTTTCTCGGCATGGTGTTCCTCCTTTCTCCCGGTTTTCGGGCAAAAAAGAGCAGGGAACCTTTCAAAGATTTCCTGCTCGGTGGTGCCGCCGGTGGGCGGTATGTATTCAATTTTTCTGTTGTTTATCAGTCAGACAAAACATAAGTTGTCTTTTAGTCTGTAGTTACTTCCGCTGCAAAAATCTTACTGCATAATTCAAAATATTCATCATAAGATATTTCAGTTCCATTCAATGTATATTTTTCTTCACCCTCTACATTATCTTCATCAACAAGTTCTTCACTGAAATTCATTTCTGCAACTAAATTATCCGCTCCCTCAAATTTTTCCATATGGTATGATTCATATCCTGTATGCATTCTGTTGCTGTACATAACCCATGTGGCTCCATTATAAACAACATAAGAAAGCTCGAAAGAAGCGCCATCTCCTGCGGCAAATTCATAGACCTTGTTATCGCGCGCATCAAGGTATATGCCGCCATAAGGCCCACAAAGAATCAGTTCATTTTCACCGTCATTGTCAAGGTCAACTTTCTCTCCGATAGAATAAGAATCCATATTCAAATCAGTAATATAAAATGTCGATGTTAAATCTGTGGAGCTGATTGCACTTATTGAGCCATTGATAAATAAATCTAATAATTCTTCTGTGGTCATTTCTGAATCTAAATTCTCACCCATTTGCATGTCGCTTTCTTCCTGACTTGCAGAAGATTCGTCTACCTTTACAGTTTCATCTTCTTTTATGTCTGAATCTGTACTCTCAACTGTCGGCGCATTGCTTTCTTGCTGACTTGTAGCCGATTCCTCTGTATTGACAGCCTCATCTTTTTTTACCTGTCCACAAGCAGCAATGTTTAATGCTGTTAGAAGAACACATACCAATATAGTTATCTTTTTACATCTGTTCATATACATACCCTCCAATAGGTCACTGTTAAATTTTTTCTACATCATACTTCTCTATGCGGCTATTTTCAATACAAAATACATAAAATTAAGAAAGTATTAAGGTTACAGAAAAGAAGTCTTATAGTTCCTTTTACTTGCTGGACGGGAATAGCTTGCAGCGCAAGGTGTTTCCGGGCGGCAGGTCCACAAAGGGGTAGCTGGCGGCAGATAAGCACAGGGGAAGTGAAGCTTTCCCTGTGATGATTAGAACTGATTGAAAATCTGCGGAAATCATCTGCTCCCTGCAAGGGGCTTCCGGCAGGACGCAACACACCTCACAGGGGTCCCCGCAAAGCCTGCTTTGTGGGGAGAGGAGGAGCAAGGGAGCGGACGCAGTTTTCGCCAAAGGCGGAAACGGAGTTTAGCGGACTTTGCGACGACGAGGTGTATAGTTGCGCCCTCTTTCAGAGGGGGAAGCCCCGCTTACATCTTCCAAATTCAGCATTTTGGCTGTATAATCCTGATTGCGCATAGGGGCCTCCTTTTCTTTGGTGTAGGGGTACATTTATTGTAAAGGATTTTTGCCTCTATGCTCAACTTTTATTTTTGACAATGGGGGCAGGCTCATCGCCTGACCCCAACATTTATTATAGAACCTTCTTTTTTCGTTATCCTATTCAGAATGCCTACGTTTCTGTCCAAGGAATCTCAGTGAAGGGAAAGATCATTTATATGCCGATCTACAGCAATGCTGTCCTGATTCAGAATTTGGGGGAGAACCAATGCCTCTGTAAGAGTATGGATAATCTTCTATTTTCCCCGTATCCGGTGCTGTGAACTGGTGCAAACGATACTTTGTCCTTCTCTAATAGGAGCCACCCCAGGAACACTTTCTGTCCGGTTACAGAAACACCGGACGGTCAGATCTCATACCACTTGATTTCGTTGGCTTCCAGATGCAGTTCGAAGGAACCGCTGTCAGTGTAAACAACAGTATCCTGAGGAACGTAGGTGTTGTTGACAACGCAGTACTTGCCGTTGGCAACGAAGGCGTGGACTTCCACATTGTAGTTGGTGGAGTACCACTTGTGAAGGCACTCCTCGCTGTGGGCAGACCACAGGATGGCACGGTACAGAATACGGCTGTTCTCGAAGGAGTAAGGCAGACCGGAGATATAAACGCTGCGGCCATTGCCGAACTCGTTGACAGCCATCTGCACTTCCTTTCCCTTCTGAACCAGGATCTTGGCGGAGGGCAGTGCATAGATGCTCTTCTTGCCTTCACCAAAGTCCACCTCACCGGCAACATCTGCCAGAATGAAGTGATCAGGATTTTGATCCCAGTTGTACTTATCGTAGCCCAGAGTGAAGCCGGTTTCCTTCTCAACACCCAGCACATTGGCCAGCTGCAGGTAGTGACCCTGATACTGGTGACCGGTAGGCTCGCCAACACCGATGAAGCCGCCGCCGTTGTGGACGAAGCTACGGATTGCGGCAGTCACAGCAGCGTCCTCCCATTCGAAGCCGCCGGTATGGGCGGTATCACCGTCACCAACATTGATGATAACATCGATCTCATCCAGAATTGCGGGGTTCTCGCGGATATCGTCAAAGGAAATGAACTTTACATCAAAGGGAGCGCCGGACAGGGCTTCGATGATGCCCGCATAGGAGTAGTTCTGCTTCTGATACAGAGCATGGTGAACCATGTGGCAGCCCCAGGCTCTCTGCTTGCCCCAGCTATTCAGCACAGCCACAGTCTTGACGCAGTAAGGAGTGGTGCCCTTGATATTGACATACAGTTCACGGAACTCGTTGCAGACGGATTCAATGTAGTCCATGAACTCAGGAAACTGCAAAGCCAGCTTCAGGTAGCCGCCGTAACCAATCCGGTCGATAGGCTTACGAAGAATAGCGCGGCGGGCAGTGACCCAGTTTTCCTTGCCTTCCTTCACGGGGTCGCCGCCCGCATGGAAGGTATCGGGGAAGAAGTAAGGCAGAAAACGGCCCTCGGTGTACTTGACACCAGGGATGTCGGAGATCAGGCGCAGAGTGGCACCGTTTCCCACAGAGCCAACAACAGCGTCCAGACCGATGGTCTTGAACTCCTCCATGAATGGCTCGGTACCGATGAAGTGGTCACCCAGAAACATCATGGCTTCCTTACCCAGCTCGTGGGTGATGTCCACCATTTCCTTGGCCAGCTTGGCAACCTCGCGGCGCTGGAAGGCCTGGAAATCCTTGAACTGCTTGGAGGGGATCCGGTACTGGTTGTTGTAGTAGCCCTGATCCACGATATACTCCGGACGGAACTTGTAACCTACCTCGGCCTCGAACTGTTCCAGAATATAGGGAGAGACAGAGGCAGAGTAGCCGTACCAGTCAACATACTTTTCACGCTTCAGCTCATCGAAAATCAGGGTGAACTGATGGAAGAAAGTGGTGTAACGGATGACATCGACATAAGGATGGCCGGTGATGAATTTACGCAGACGCTCCATGGTGAACTTGTGGGTCTTGGGCTGACGGACGTCGAAGGTGATCTGGTGCTCGAAGTTGGTCCAACCATTGGTAACCGCATTGTACATATGCACGGGATCCCAGATCAGGTAAGCCAGGAATGCCACAGTGTACTCGTGGAAGGCAGCGCAATTTGCGATCTCCACGCAGCCGGTCTGGGCATTGTAACTCCAGTTATCAGGGGGAACAACCTCGCCGCTGGTGCGGTCCATGACTTCCCACCAGCGTTTACAGTCATCACGGGTATTGACTTCCAGCAGCTCCCCGCTGATGCCCTGCATCAGCTTGACGGAGAGGGTATCGGAGGTGGCGGTGTGGAAGCCGGTCATGATGTAGCACTGCTGGACTTCATCGGGATTGGCCTTTGCCCAGGCATTGTCTTTACGGGTGGTGTAGTAGGTGGAATAGATTTTGGCATTCTGGCCTTGCAGTTCAGCAGGGAAATCGGTACCGTCACAGTCACGGATCGCATCTGCGCCCCACTTCTTCATGACCTCCAGGGTCTCAGGCACCACATCCAGGTCGGTGGGGATCGTAACGCGGCCATAGCTTTTGTTTTCCATAATTATCTCCAATCAAAATCAATAATTCGGGGATTCGTTATTTTCACCGCCGTCCAAACGGCTGATATCCCTTCCCACACGAGAGCACTCCTGCCATGCACTGGCGCTTACAGCGCGCAAGGCTCCCTTGTGCAAAGGGTAAGCGAAGCCGCCAGTCACAGTTGTGAATGACAGTCCGGTGGACTGTCAGAGCCACAACCGGGCTTGCCGCAGCAAGTTCGCAAAAATCTTTGATTTTTAAAATTCTGTCTCCAGGTCCTAAAGCCACATTACCCAATTTATGAAAGCTATACCATGGTGTATCAGGAGATATCCCGTTATTCCTGTTATCGCCATGAATGGAGCTGAAATAATAGCTTGAACCAGGGTGCAGTGTATGCCCGTTCATAGGTTTTTCCTTTGCAGAAAATCTTCTCGTTTTATTTGGGGATAAAAGGCGGCAACTCCTCTCGGAACTGCCGCCTTATACTTGATTATTGCATCTATTTCCTTATACTGATATTCCATTAAAAAGTATCATTCGCCAGAATGGAACTTTTTAATAGGAAGATCATTATGAGACGGCAACGCCGTCAGGCGGTGCTTTCTTTATAAAAATGAAACATTTTTATAAAGAAACAGTATTAGATGCTGAATTGGTGGCAAAGTGTATTGGCAGTTACAATTTCACCATAGGACTCACGACCGGGAGTATGACCATCCTTGGACAGACATCCGCGATAAGGCAGTTCCTTCTCTTCAAGCTCACTCAAGGCATCAAGAGCCCCCTGCTCATAAAGCTTCATTCTCTGCTTCAATGCACCACATCTTGCCTGAACACCGCCAAGCCGAAGATCAATAATTTCAAGGCCTTCCCCCTTGCATTCGGCAGACCATACCACTACCGCGCTTTCGTGCAGTTTCTTTACCCATTCGGCAAAGGCATCCAGCTTCCCATAGACATTCTGGAATGCTTCAGATGTTTTTTCAGCATATCCTTTATGCAAAGCCACAGCAGCTTCACATCTTGCCGCAACAGCATTTGCCAGGTGGCTGTACATCTGAAAAATGTTCTTCAAATGGGGATCTGCAGCATCGGCCATATAACCCATATACTCGTTTGCGGCGGCTCGATAAAACTCAGCCAGCTTCAGGGGTTCCTTCGTTATGGAGCCCATGAACAGTTCGCTGGCGATATCGCCGTAAAGCAGCAGCTTATGCGGAACCATTCCCTCCATGTTCTTTTCGGGCATTCCGGGGATCAAATCAATTTTTTCCATTGCTGCGTATGCATCAAAAGAAGTGCCGGAAAGGAGCATACACATCTCATTCGTGTCGCTGGGACTGGCACTGCCAAAACGCAGAAGTCCAAACAATGCCAAGCCAGGCAACACCGTAGCCAGAGGGGTTTCATCGCCATCATCCCCCCACAGAGTTACGATGATTTCAGAAATACCATGATCACAGCAGGCTTCTACAGCAGCAATACTGCCCTCAAAGCTCTTCGTAAAATTAGGCGCCCATCCGCCCCATTTCCAGACGCCGCCAGCAAAGATGGTATCCAGGCAGCCTCTTCTCTTCAACTGCCGGGCATATTCTTCCTGCGTAGCAGAGTAATAATCCCAGTAGACAAAAGTCAGATTATCGGGATACAGCCTCGCTTCTTCCTCTGTAACGGGTTCACTGTCACCATAATAATTCATCAAGGGTGTCTGGTCACGGAATACCATATCATCCCAAATCATGGGCTTCAAGCCATATTTCCGGCAAAGCTCACAAGTTGTGTGAAGATGCTCCATCAGAATGTCTCTGTGGCTCCGGTAACCCTTATACCGAAGATATCTTCCGGTACCAAGACTGACCGCCTCATCCATACCAAGATGAATACGGCGGCTGCGGAAGGTTCGGCTGAAATGGGCGATCATTGCCTCCACGAGCTTAATTGTTTCCTCATGACCAACCATAAGGTTGTCGATGGTATCACGCATAGGCTCCATATACTTCCACCGAATCGCGGTGCGGAGATGGGCCAGCGTCTGGATACAAGGAATCAACTCAATTCCCAGCGCGTGTGCAAAGTCATCCATTTCTTTCTGCTGCGCAACAGAATAACGGCCTCTGCGATAGCCAAAGTAAGGGTAACCGGGAAGTTCATAAGTGTCTTCCATGTACATATAGCATGCATTAAAGCCCATCAGCGCCATCTGAGACAGCGTCCGCTTCATGGTTTTCATGGTGTACACGGAATTTCGGGAAACATCGATCTCAGCTGCCAGACACTGGAATCTCGGATTTAAGACCTCCATGATGCGATCCTGCGTAGTTAACGCGCGACCGATCAAAAGTAAGGCATCATTGATGCTGTTGCTTTTGAGATAGAGTTCATTCCCCTTTCTCTGCCAACCGATCTCTCCATTGGAATCCTGGTTGTACTGATTATGGATCATCAGAAGAGGAATATCGGTGTAGAAAGGACAGTTCTCCTCGATCAGTTTCAGCGCAGTGCGAAGCTTGAGGTCAGTTGTTTCAAATGTCACTGCGGTTCACCTCTATCCCTTCATACCGCCAGCCGTGATACCGCCAATGATCGTCTTGGACAGGCAAATGAACAGGAGAAGCGTAGGCAGGAACACGATGACAACGGCCGCGAACAGGCCGCCCCAGTCACCGGTATACTGCATAGCAGTCAGAACACTCTTCAAGCCGGGGCCGACAGACATGTTCTTCTCGGAGGAAGCAAAAATCAGGGACAGGAAGTATTCGTTCCAGATGCTCATAAAGTTGAAAATACCGACCGTAACCATACCGGGCTGAGCCAGAGGCATCATGATCTTCCAGAAGATCTTCATAGGAGGACAGCCGTCGATGGAAGCAGCCTCTTCATAACCCCTGGACAGGTTACCAAAGAAGGTCGTCAGGAAAGTAGTGGTATAAGGAACCTGCATACCAATGTAAATCAGGATCAGGACAAGCTTATTACCGGTAAGCGCCATCTGAGTAGTCAGGGAGAACAGAGGCAGAACGATCATGATATGAGGGACGCTCATCGCCATAACAAAACTGCTACGGATAACATTGTTGCCCTTAAACACAAAGCGAGAAAGAATATATGCAGCAGGTGCGCTGACCAGCAGGGAACCTACCATTGCGCTGGTAGCATACAGCAGAGAGTTCATAAAGAACACGGAAATGTTGTTGGCGCCCCATGCCTTTACATAGTTCTCAAAATGGAAGCCGGTTTCAAACTTAAGCGCATCGCCGCGCATAATTTCAGGAGAAGTGGATAAGCTGGCTGCAGCGATCCACGCCAGCATACCAATGGTGAACAAGCACCACAGGCCGACGATGAGGTGTCCGGGCAGAAGACGCATCTGCTTTTTCAGTTCCAGATGGGAAGCACTGTTTCTTTTCATAACCTATACGTCTCCTTTCTTAGAATTCCACGTCGTCATCTTTAACGAAACGGTTGAGGACGAAGAACACGAGCAGAACGATCAGGGTCATCAAAACACCAACCGTAGCACCAAGCGATGCGTTTCGTTCCGTGTTGCCCTGTGTACCAAATGTAATCGTGTACATGTAGACGAAGGGCGTGATGGTGGGCAAATCGCTGGCAAGGGGTGCACTCCACATCTGGCTCCAGACAAAGAAGCCGACAGTACCGATCGTCCAGAAAACAATACAGTTCTTGATAACGCCACGCAGAAGAGGCAGTGTAATTCGGAAGAACTGCTGCGCCTTGCTTGCGCCGTCAATGGTGGCCGCCTCGTAAATATCGCCGGAGATACGCTCAATGCCGCTCATATAGATCAGCATATAATAGCCCACGGAGCCGAAGCAGAAAGCGACAAGCAGGGACCAGAACTTAGCCGTACCGCTAAGATAGTCCATCTTTGCCAGGTCAGAACCGAAGAACTCAAACAGATTATGCAGGAAGCCAAAGCGCTTATTGAAGATGGCACTGATCCACATAGTAGCCATGGCAACCGCGTTAATGATGTTAGGAATATAGATGACAGCACGATAGAAACCCCTGAACTTTACGCCACTGGTCAGGATGGCAGCAAACAGCATAGCAATTACCATGGTAATTACGCCGCCATAAATCCAGATCTTCAGCATATTTTTCATGGAATCCAGGAAGATGGAGGTTTTGAAAAGCGTAAGATAGTTTTCCAAACCACACCATTCCCAGGTCTTTACTGCATCACTCATGCCTTCGGCATGGAAGAAGCTCATTGCCACGGTTCTTGCGACAGGATACAAATAGATCAGTAAGAAGAAAGCCACAGCAGGAGCCATAAAGCAGAAAATCATCTGCTTCGTCTGTTTATTTTGCAGCAATGTAAGTCTCTCCTTTCACACATGGTCTCAAGAGAACCATGACGGAATAAACAAAGGGGAGCTCCTCCTTTGCAGTCAGAGCTCCCCAACAAAGTTCACCCTACAATGCAGATGCGATCATGCATTCCCAATTGTGAAGGTATTTAGTGGTTAATCTTACTTCAGAGCAGCCAGCTCAGCAATGAAGGTATCGGGATCGATCTCAGTCTTGCACAGTCTCTCGATGGCATCCTGGATGTAATCCTTGTAGTCGGCGTTGTCCTGCAAACCGACAGCCCAGTCGTAGGACTCGGACATCAGCTTGAAGTAGGGCTCAGCACCAGCAACGGCGGCGGGCCAAGTAACGTTAGCGGTATCGGCGGGGATGGAGGAGACAGCCTCTGCCATCTTCAGGTCGTACTCGCCGGTAACAACAGTCACGACGAAGTCGAAAGCTTCCTGCTTGTGCTCGCTGGCCTCAACGATGCCGTAGCCCTGTGCGCCGACCATGCCAGCGTCAGTGCCGTTTACGCCGCCCTCAACAGCGGGCCAGGGGAAGAAGCCCCAATCCAACTGCGCGCCGGTGTTCTGCACGATTTCGTTGGGAACCCAGGAAGCCTGCAGCAGCATAGCGGACTCCTCGAAGCCCAGCTCGTTCTGGCCATCGGGATAGGTGGAGGGAGCGTAGGGGGACATGTAGCCATTCGCAAACAGAGTGTAGATATCCTCAGCGGCCTTCAGCGCACCGGGAACTTCTGCCCACTTGCAGTTGTCGATGATGTCATAAACACCAGCCTGGCCAACATAACGGCCCAACTGATAACCCATCAGCAGAGCAGTGCCGTCGCCCTGGTCACAGGTCATGGGGTTGACACCGTAGTCCTTCAGCTTCTGGCAAACATCCAGCAGCTCATCGAAGGTCTCGGGAACCTCTTCAACGCCAGCAGCCTCGAACATAGCACGGTTGTACCAAACGCCGGAGGTGTAGGGCTGATAGGGGATAACCTTCAGGCCGCTCTCAATATAGGACTGAGCAGTGGTGTAAAGGACGGGCAGGATGTGCTCTTCCAGGCCAGCAGCGGTGACCATCTCGGAGACGTCAGCAACATAGTTGGTGCAGTTCTTGGAGATGAAAGCATAGTCCTGATCGAACAGGTCAATCTTCTCGCCAGCGTCCAGGGCGGGCTGGATCAGGTTCTTGACGTCACGGCCCTTCCACTCGATATTGACCTTAATACCGGTAGAAGCGTAGTAAGCGTCAGCAGCCTCCTGGATGACCTTAGCCTGGCCCTCGGTGGAGTTCCACATAGACCAGTAGGTCAGCTCGATGCCGGCGTCGGCAGCAGGAGCCTGGGTCGCGGCAGGAGCAGCCTCAGCGTCAGGAGCCTCGGTAACAGCGGGCTCGGAGGAGCCACCGCAAGCGACCAGGGACACCGCCATGACCAGAACCAGCAGCAAAGCAATAATCTTCTTCATGTTTGTTCCTCGCTTTCAAAATTCTTTGTTTTATATTGAAACCTTGCAGGTTATCAATATCACATCAAGAATCGTAAAACTAACCAAAAAGGCACATCGATACATCGGATTCTTTGGGACATTTTTATTATACCACTTGAATTTCAAATAGCAATATGATATATTGACAATTAAGTATGAGATGTTGTCTTTTTTACACTATATTCATAATCAGGATAAAAATTGTCTTTATTTGATTGTGCATTTTCACCATTAAACTATATGTGGAGTTGTTTAAAATGTACGAACGCTATGACATCCCTAACTGTTCGACCAGATCCGGTGTTGAACTGCAATATATTGCCTACTATTCCAATACGAAACGTTGGACCGGCACTCGATACGCTCATGATTTCTGGGAGCTGTATATCTGTCTGAAAAACACCTGTGATTTCTATGTTCAGGAGGAGTACTTTCCCCTTCATCCAGGTGATTTTGTTGTCGTCAATCCCGATGTCGTACACGTGGAGAGCGGTCGTGGACACCAGTGGATCGTGCTCGGCATCAAAAATGCACACCACAGTTTTTGTGACAGTGCCAAGGGGTACATCAAAGGCAACTGTGGTCATAACACAGACATTATCACACGACTATCGCTTTCACTGTATCACGAAGCAAAAAACAAACCGGAATCGTATATAGAAGCTTGCTCTTCTCTTTTTGAACTGGTGCTATTATATATAAGAAGAATCGTTCAGGGATCACATTACACAACGCCCATTTCTGTAGGAATCACCCCGCAAAGCACAAAATGCCATAGCATCACATGGGCCAAGCAATACATAGAGAGTAATTTCAAAGACGCGATTACGTTGGATGAGCTTTCCTCCAAAATTGGACTAAATAAGTATAGCCTGATACGTGATTTCAAAGCGGCCTATGGCGTTAGTCCTATGGCATACCTTTTGGAGTGCCGTTTTGACGAGGCTAAGTGTCTGTTGTCATCCACGGATCACAGCATCGGCTTTATCGCGCAATCTGTGGGCTTCAGTCGAAGCAACTATTTTTCCCAACAGTTTTCCAAACGGGAAGGTGTTTCCCCATCTGAATTCCGACTACTCCAAAAAAGCAAATCATGAGTTCTGTCCTTGCCATTTATACACCGATAATCAAGCCTGAGCCAATTCTCTGGACGAAAAATAACATTGCTCACCGGTGCCGAAACCAGAGATGCTGCGGATGTATCCGCTTCCGATTTGGTCTGGCTGCAAGAAAATGGTGTGCCGCAGATTAAAGAAGAATGGAAACCGGTTGTATGCCATGTTTGCCTGTGCCGGTCTGTACTCACTGGCAATCGCCGGGCGAAAGCTGTTTGTTTATGAAGTACCCTGGCTTTAGTGGGAAATAATTTGAATATCTGCACTGTCCACACCGGCAGATATCCTTACGGTTCCGCCGACGGGGAATGTAATCATCGGGAAAACATGGCCGAAGTCCGCACCGAAGATTACCGGGATATTGGACGGAACTTTGTCTTTAACGATGTCAGTAACCGTTTCGGCAGTTAAGCCACAGCTATCATCGAATCGTCCAAAAACAATGCCTTTGACCGTGTCAGCGCCGTTTATCTGCAAAAGTGATTCCAGATTGCGGTCAAACTCATAGCAAAAATAATCTCCCATGATGTTGTCATCTTCCAGGAACAGCACCTTGTTTCTTATGTCAGGCATATAGGGGGTTCCCTGCAATAGATTTAGTGTACAGAGATTGCCGCCAATAATCGTCCCCTCGCAAGGACCTTCTTGAATAGTGTGATACTTCACCGCTGCTTCAGAGGGAGAAACAGCGATGGGAGTATCATTCATCACACAATCGAAAAATGCTTTACGGGTATATTCTGCTTCCCGGTCAAACACAAATGTGCCATAGTGCGGGCCATGATAAGTGACAAGCCCTGTTTTGGCATAGATGGCGTTATGCAGAGCGGTAATATCCGAAAACCCACAAAGGATTTTCGGGTGCTTTGCAATCAAATCATAGTCCAGATGACGCAGAAGCTGATTTGCATTAAAGCCGCCCAGACAGGTAATAATCATCTTAACATTGGGGTCAAGGAATGCCTCGTGTATATCTTCAACCCGTGACGCGATGCTGGAGGAATGGAATTTGCCAACCTCCCTGCCATTTTTAGAGAAAGTAAGATGAAACCCCTCCCGCTTCCAGAAGTCAATCGCATGATGATGCACATCCTGCCTCACTTCCGTCAGATTTCTTGATGGCGCAATAACCCGTACTTCATCGCCAAGTTTCAGTTTGTTTGCAATCATGCGGTTACCTCCTTGTCAGAATTGAAAAATAAAACGCCGGTTGAGGGAAAGCGCAAATTATCCCCCATGGATCATGCCGTTTTTGAACATCAGCATCATTTCGTTGGTCAGGCTGTAATCATCCGGCTGAAGCACGATCTCTTCCCTGGGAACCCACTGGGCATAGCGCAACTCGTGCGTGTCCATGCGGATATTGGTATCTCCGTCCACATCGCAGTAGTAGCCCAAAAGCAGATCGTTGGCAATCCCCCAGGGCTGGGTTTTATAATAGCGGATATTCTTTACACGGATGCCCGCCTCCTCCATCACTTCCCGGGCCACCGTTTCCTCGGCGGTTTCCCCGATTTCCGTAAAGCCCGCAATCAGCGCGTTATGGCGGAAGCCCGTCTGGTACCGGGTCAGAAGCAGCTGATTTCCGTTGATAACGCCGACAATCACCGCCGGCATGATTCTTGGGTAGACCGTATTCCCGCAGGCTGGGCAGGTCATGGCCCGCTCTGTTTCCGAATGCCCCATTCTTGTGCCGCAGCGTCCGCAAAACTGGTTGTCCCGATACCAGTCCGCCAGGTGCTTGGCTGTCATGGCCGCGAAAACCATATGCTTTTCCACATAGTCAGCCCCCCGCAGCGAACGCAGCTCCACCATTTCCCAGTCAGCAGGATATTCGACCAACTCCCGCAAAAGGAAAAAATGAGTTTCGTCCACGGAAAACAGATATGTATAGGGATGCTCCATCCCCAAATCCCGGATTTGGGGGAACATTTTGCCCTTTTTCATGAGAATGCGGCCCCCGTCCAGCACGAATGCGAAGTCTTCCGGCTTGGGCTTCGTTCTTTTGTCGTATTGATTGTAAAATTGATGCGGAAAAATGTCTTGAAGCATTATTTTTCCTCCAAAAAAGTTTTTTCTGATTATATCACAGAAGCTTCTCAAATGCCACCCCCTGTTTCCCCAGCCATCAATTTAAGATTTAATTAAGGGACTTGTTTTTCGGCGGGAAATACACTATACTTTCTGTAGGTCATATAATGCCGAAATACGATGTCATGAAAAGGAATTACCATGGAAGAACGAAGCGTGAATGGAAGAGGACAGCAGCCGGGCAATTCCCGCCGCCGTCCGCCCCAAAAGAAAAGAAGAGCGCGCCCCTTTCGGCGCACCTACCTGATGATTCTGGCCGTGCTGCTGGTAATCTCCGCCTGCACGCTGATCTATGTACATACCGCTCTGAAAAGCTATGAATCCTCCCAGCCCGAAAATATCCTGGCGGCCCAGATGGAAAAACTGCGCAAGCTGGACGCAAAAGGCAAATTCGAGGATATGATGTCTCTGGAAAAAATGCGCAGTGAACTGGGTGCCTCCGAGGAGGAGATTGCCCAATTCAAAAAGGATTTTCTTGCCAGCACCATTACATTCCAGGAGGACCACAGCGCGGTGGACCCCACGAAAAAAACCTTCAACGTGCTGAGCAACGGCTGCGAAGTGGGCACCGCCACGCTGAACCATGAGGGCCAGGAGACCCGTCTGCTGATTTTTACACTGGACCGGTGGAGCGTGGGAGACATGGAAGCCACCGGCTATGAGTTTCAGCTCACCATCCCCGCCACCGTAATCATCAAGAACAACGGCGAGGTTCTCCAGGGCGAAATCACCGACGGGCAGGCCACCTATGATGTCCACAGCCTGTCCCCCCTGAATGTGGAAGTCTGCGACATTCTGGGCAACAGCGTCCCCTATGACCAGAAGAATCTTCCCACTTTTACGGAATATAAAGTCACCATTCCTCCCACTTACACCATTCGGGGCGTGGAGACCGTACCCCTGGAGGCTGCCTCTCTGGCACCCATTGAGGAGCTGAAATATGTGAAGGAATACTGCCCGGATGTGCCGGATACCGCTACCTATGTCCTGAGCATCCTTTCCGAAGAGCCGGACTTTCAGATTCTGGACGGCAGCGGCAACGAAGTGGAATTTACCATGGAAGGCAGAACAGTCACCATCAACGGATTCACCGGTCAGGCTTCCCTGCCCAGCTCCGTGGATATTGACCCGCTGGCAGTGGCGAAGCTGTGGAGCCTGTTCATGACCAACGATCTCACCGGCAGCAACCACGGCTACAGCCAGCTCTCCCCCTATCTGATCAAAGGCTCCTATCTGCAGGATGTGACCTGGAAATGGGCCACCGGTCAGGATATCACGTTCACCAGCGACCACACCCTGAAAGACCCGCCCTTCCATGTGGAAACCGTGTCCAATTATGTGGTTTACTCCGAGAACTGCTTCTCCTGCGATATCCAGCTGGAAAAGACGATGGTGCTCACCCGCACCGGGGAGGAAGTAGAGGATGTGATCAACTCCACCTTCTATTTCGTAAAATACGACGATACCGATAACGGCAAAAACGACCCTCACTGGGTTCTTGCCGATTACCATGAAATTCAATAAAGAGGTGCGCTATGAGAGGAAAATATGAAGCGCGGCCCCAAAAGCGCCGCCCGGAACCGGTGCGGCAGACCCGTAAAACAGAGCAGCCGAATCCGGCCCGCGGCACAGCGCGGCCAACACCCACGGCGCAGCCAAATCAACCCCACCGAACTGCGGCTCCGCAGGCCCAGCGCACTGCGCCATCTCAACCCCGCCGTACCGTCCCTCAGCAGCCCCGCCGTCCCATATACCGCAAGCCCACTCTGGGGGAATACCTGGCGCGAGCCCTTGCCGTGGTGCTGACGGCGATAGTGGTTTTGGCCTGCACCCTGCTGATCTCCATGAAGATGATCTGCGGCTCCACCTCCCCCAGCGCCAAGCGCACATTCGTCACCACGATGCTGGAAACCGGGCAGCTGAAATTCCTGGTCTCCTGGTTCGTCCCCTCTGCGGAGGTTCAGGAAATCGTAAACGCCAACTCCATGGCCAAGATCGACGACGATGTGGACGCCAACCTGATTACGTTTGAAAATCTTGAAGAGGACCAGCAGAATGCCGAGGTGAAGGACCTGGAGGTAATTGATATCTCCGGCAGAACCTACTCCGGCAAACTGATCAAAGTCCGGGACCCCTCCCGGATCAGCCTGGCCACCATCTACCCCTGGCGGGATACCGGCGTTACCCTGGAGGAGCTGGCACAGCAAAGCGGGGCACTGGCCGCCATCAACGGCGGCATTTACGACTCCACCAACAACACCGGAGGCCGCCCCTACGGCGTCATCGTGAGCAACGGCGAAATCCAGCACAACCAGCCCAACGAATGGCCAGGCCTGGTTCTGGTGGGATTTGACAACGATAACATCCTGCAGATCATCGATGTAAACGGCATGACCCCCGGCCAGCTGGAAGATCTGGTGGAAGAGAAAGGCATCCGGGACGCGGTGACCTTCCAGGAGGAAAGCAGCGACGCCAACAACCATTTTGTCCAGCTGATCATCAACGGCACCGCCCGGGGCATGAACGGCGTGGGCAGCGGCCTGAACCCCCGCACCGCCATCGGCCAGTGCGCCGACGGCTCCGTTCTCCTGCTGGTGACGGACGGCCGGGGCAAAAACGGCCACCTGGGTGCCTCCGCCGCCGACCTGATCGAGATCATGACCCAGTACGGCGCGGTGAACGCCGCCAACCTGGATGGCGGCAGCTCCACCTGTATGTACTACAATGGGGAATATCTGATGACCTCCGTCACGTTCTACTATTCCAACAGCTCCTGGAAGCTCCCCGCCGGATTTATCGTAAAATAAAGGAAACGCTGCGCTGTCAGCAAAAAATCCGCTGACAGCGCAGACGATTTCGTAAGAGGTTCCCTAAAACGCAGGGAAGGGGTTTGATTGACTTTTGCCGAAATCCGGGTTATTCCGTCGATGGTGCACAGCACCGGGGCGCGGCCCTAAAACGGTAGGCGGTTCATCCCCCGCTTTCGGGGTACTTCTTGCCCCCAGTTCGTGGTAATACAGGCAGATCTCTTCATAATGCCCGTCCTTCATGCGAAAGCCCCGGCCTTCGTACAGGTGCCCGGCGTGTCCCAAGGCCTTCCCAGAGGGGAAGGCTTTTTTGCAGTTCCAAAATGGCCCGGCCAGCAATGCTGGTCGGGCCATTTTGCGTTGGTTTATTCCGAAAGGTACAGATTCAGGGCGCCGATGGCTGCTTTGGCGGCCTCCTGGGGGGTCAGTTCGCCCTTCAGGCAGGCGTTGGCCTGCTCCATGACCATATTGCGGATGATCCGGTTGGTCAGGGCGGGGGTGGTCAGAGCGTCCACCCAGGTTTTCAGCTGCTGGCGGTGGCTCTGGTCCGGGTAGGTGATGTCCAGAGAGAGCGCCGCACCATCTCCGTAGGAGGTATAGATGCTGCCATTCATCTCCTGCTCCTCGTTGATCATCTTGTCGAAAGCGGCCCGGTTCACCGGGAAGCCGGTGCTGAGGCAGCTGAACTGGATGTCCTGGCTGAGCATAAAGGCCACGAAATCCACCGCGTAGTCCTGGTTGGCGCTGGTGTTCAGCACGCCCATGATCCGCCGGGGCAGGAACACATTGCTCACCTGCAGGCTGAGGGGCGCCACCTCGTAGCCCTCCAGCTGATCGTCGCCTGCCAGGGCGTGGGCAAAGGAGCGGATGCCGTCAATGGTTCCGGAGGTCAGGCAAGCGCTTCCCAGCAGAATCTGAATTGCGCCGGACATACCCGTATATTCACCTGGAGTATAAAAGCCTTCCTCGTCTTCCATTTTCGCTATTTTATCCGCCATTTCCTCCCGCATCCCGGCGTCCAGGGCGTAGAGGGACTGCATGGCAGCGTAATATTCGGCCAGCTTTTCTTCATCCAGTGTACCGTCGCCGCGGATCCAGGCTGCGGAGCAGCTGTCATAGAACAGGTCCGCCACCAGCTCCGGGATGAAACCAATCAGGACGCTGCGGGCCTGGGGATTTTCTGCCTGGGCCTGGGCGGCCGCCGCCACCAGAGAATCCAGGTCGTGGATCTGGGAGACGATATGGCCGGGACCGTAGATGGCCGGAATGGCATAGGTGGTTGGGATCACGCTGAGCTTACCATCGGTTTCATAGCAATTCGCCACCTG
This sequence comes from Eubacteriales bacterium, assembly GCA_030533415.1. Taxonomy (GTDB): domain Bacteria; phylum Bacillota; class Clostridia; order Oscillospirales; family Oscillospiraceae; genus Faecousia. The sequence continues at coordinate 38,797 of JAUNJE010000016.1, forward strand.
CTTCAGCAGCGGCCCCGCCTGCTCTGCCGCACCCCGCAGGTCGATCAGCAGGTCTTTTTCCAGGAAGGTATCCAGGGAAAGGCCGTCCAGCTCCAGAATATCCGGCCCGTCTCCCGCCAGAATCTGGGTGTTCAGCGCCCGGATGGCGTCAGCCTCCGTCACGCCGTCCTCCCCGGTCAGGCCAACCTCCAGATCGATGGCCACATCCGGGTTGGCCTTCTGGTATTGGGTGATGATCTGCCGCAGATCCTCGTCGTCATACAGGCTGTAAACGCGCAGCTGGTGGCTGGGAACCGTGGGCATATCCGGGTCGTAGACATAGTGGTAGACCCGGTAGGCCTCGCTGTCAACGCCCATCACATAGAAGCTGCCGTCGTCAGCACCGGCCAGGGCTTCGGTATAAAAGCTGGGATCCCCCAGGGAAGTTCTGGCGCCGCTGACCAATTCTTCCACAATGCTTCCCCCGGGAGCATAGCTGAACAGCCCTTCATGGGTGGTGAAGAACAGATATCCGTCCCCGTTTTCCCAGAGGGTAATTCTGGGTGTATTGCCCATGGTGTCCTGCAAGGAAGAAACAATTTTCTCCTGCAAAGCACCGGCCAGGGCGGTGTCCGTGCCCTCGTGGAGCACACTGCAATCGTCAAAGCCCACCAGATACATGTCGTTGCCGCCGCAGCATACGGTCAAAACAACTTGGACAAGATCATTGCGTTTTTCACTGAGCGCGCCCGTCTGGGTATCCACCTCCCGGACATCCGTGACACCGAATTCGGCAAACAGGCGGTTGTCGTCGGTGAAGTCGCAGGAAGCAATCAAAAAGCCGTCCTGGGGGTTGAAGTCCGGGTAGACGATGGGCAGCTCCCGGCATCCGCCGTCCGGCTCCACAATCCAGAAACGGAAGGCGTTGCCGCTGGTTTCCCCGTCCGTCACAACGGTGTCGCAGAACACTGTCCCATCGGGAGCAAGGGCCAGGGATTCGACGCGCCCGCTGTTCAGAATCTCACCCGGCAGTTCCTGGTTTTCCTCCCAGGCGCTCCGATCCGAATTGGTGGTATACAGCCGAATTTCGTCATCGCCCTCAATGGCGATGCGCAGCTGTCCGGTAGAGAGCATCACCATGTCCATGGCGGCTCCCTCCTTCGGAAGGGGAAAGTCCTTCTCGACATACCGTCCCATGGCACTGCCGCCATTGGCCGGGGATACTGTCAGGCTTGGTTCCGTTTTGCCTGTGCAGCCTGTAAGGCAGCCCAGCAGCCCCAAAAGGGCCAGCGCCAGGGCGAAAAGTCGTTTGCTGTTTCTCATGTAATATTCCTCCTTTACAAGACACCCATAGCATAATGGGTCAATCTCTAAGAGGTCTCTAATGCGGATTTCTTCGGAAATTGTTTCATGCTTATCGGAGTAACTCGATAAATCTGCCTGTCCTGCACTGGCGCGGGAGCGCCTAAGGCTCCCTTGTGCAAAGGGAGCTGGGCAAAAATCTTTGATTTTTGACTGAGGGATTGTCGCGGCAGGAATTTCGTATTCGCCTGGCACTGATGCGAAGAGGAAGTTCTTACTGCACAATCCCTCCGTCACGGCTTACGCCGTGCCACCTCAGCGCAAGGCACTCCCTTCGGTCGCCTTTACACAAGGGAGGCTTTGGTGCGCTGCAAGTCGGTTTTGCTGAGCAAAATCGGCAAGCGTCTCCCAACGGGATACCACAATTGTGCATTGGCTTCAAGCCACCGGCAGTTCTACGATGAACACCGCGCCGCCCCCTGCGGCGTCCTCCACCCAGAGCTTTCCATGGTGGAGCTTCACGATCTCCGCCGCGATACAAAGCCCCAGCCCAAAATGGGAGCGGTTGGAGCGGGCCTTCTCCACCCGGTGGAACCGTTCAAAAATCCGCTGCTTCTCCCCATCCGGGACCCCCGGTCCGGTGTCGGATACGGTAAACCGGACACTGCTCCGCCGCCATTCCAGCCCCAAGCGGACCCGGCCGGGGGACGGGGTATAGTCCAGGGCATTGTCCAGGAGGATGGACAGCACCTGAATGATCCGGTCCTTGTCAAGATACACCGCCGGGCCGTTCTTCTCCGGCAGGTCCAGGGACAGGGAAAGCCCCTTTTCCTTCGCCAGGGAGAAATAGGATTCGTATACCCCCAGCAGCAGCATATCCAGCTCCGCTTCTCCGGGGTTCAGGCCCCAGCTCTGGCTGTCGGCGCCTGCCAGGGTCAGCAGGTCCCCGATCAGCCGGGTCATCCGCGTCCCCTCCCGGCGGATGATATCCGAAAACAGCGCCTGCTGGGCCGGCTCCATACATTCCGCCCGCTCCCAGGCCGATGTGGCGGACAGGATCGCCGCCAGCGGTGTCCGCAGTTCATGGGAAGCGTCGGCCGTAAACTGGGCCTGCCGCCGCTGGTTCTCCTGAATGGGCCGCAGCATCTTTCCGGTAAAGCACCAGGAAAACAGTCCCAAAAGCCCCAGGGCCGCCAGCTCCGCAAGGCAGACCACCAGGCGCTGCCTGTGGATGCCCTGCTCTATCTCCGTCAGGGGGTAAAGCAGAATCAGCTCCAGCACTGTCCCGTTTTTCGGGATCAGCGCCAGACCGGCGAAATTGTCCCCCTCTCCCCGCAGGGAAAAGACACAGCTGCCGCCGGTCCGGGAGCGGCCGGCCTCCAGGTTAAATTCCGCCTTCGCCTGCTCCCGCGCCTTCTGGAATTCCGGCGCCAGCAGCTGCCTCTGGGGCGACAGCCCCATGGAAAACAGGGGGTTGTCCCCATCCCGGATGGAGATAAAAACATGCCCGGCGCTTTCCATCTGCTGCAGCCAGGTGACGGAAAGCTGGTCCTGCCCAACCAGATATGCCGACACCGTACCGAGATTGTCGGAAAAATTTTGAAACGCCTTGTCGCGGGTATTCTTCTCCGAGACGAAAAGGCTGAACAGCGTGATGCTCACCAATATCGCCCCGGTGACAGCGGTATTAAAAAACGTCAGTTTCCAGCGCAGATGCTTAATCATGGCGGTCCTCCATCCGGTAGCCGACGCCCCGGACGGTGGTCAGCTGCAGGCGGCTGCCCACCTTGCCCAGGCTCCGCCTGAGAAAATAGGTATAGTTGTCCAGGTTGCCGTCCTCCACATCGCAGTCCATGCCCCAGACCCGCAGAAGAATGGTCTGCCTTGGCAGGGTCTGGCCCGGATTGCGCAGAAACAGCTCCAGCAGATCCCCCAGCCGCTTGGACAAGGTGGTGGCGGTTCTGCCCCGGCGCAGAACCAGTCTCCGCGGTTCATAGGTGATATCGCCATAGGACAGCGTATCGGCGTCCTGCAAGGAAAGGGGCCGGCGCAGCACACAGCGAATTCGGGCCAACAGCTCTTCAAAGGCGAAGGGCTTCACCATATAGTCATCCGCCCCATTGTTCAGCCCCTGGGTCCGGTCTCCCACCTGCCCCAGGGCCGTCAGGAAGATCACCGGGGTGGAAATGCCCTCCCGGCGCATGGCGCGCAGCACCTCCATGCCGTCTAAGCCCGGCAGCATCCGGTCCAGCAAGACCAGGTCATGGATGCGCTCCCGGATAAACATCAGCCCCTCTTCCCCGTCCTGGCTGACGTCCACGGCAAAGCCCTCATGCCGCAGCTGGAAGGGAATGGTCTGGCACAGGCTTTCGTCATCCTCGATCAGCAATATCCGCATTGTCCCGCCTCCTTACCGCCCACAGCGCGAGCATTGCCGCCACTGTGGAATTTCCCATTGATTTTACCATATTCAGCAGCATTTGCAACTGCCTGTTTCCCTGAGGTGTATATAAAATCTGCAGAAGGTTTTCCTTTTGCCCTTTCCACCAATTTCCCCAGAAGGAAAAATCCGACCACCGGGAGGGGATCAGACTCGGCGGAAAGACAATCCGCCTGCCCAGCAGCCAAAGCGTGCAGGCCGCCAATATCAGCGCCAGGACCGTCCTTCCCAGCAGCCACCACTGGCCACCCGAAAGGATGCCCGGAAGGGACAGCTTTTTCCAGTCTCTCCCCAGATACCCCCAAACCGACAGCAGCAGGATGCCCGGAAAAAGCAGCAGCAGGTCCTTCGTCAAGGCCCAGAGGGGGAAGAAATCGACGACCGTCCCCCGCAGCCCGGCGCGCAGCAAAAACTGCGTGCCCAGCATTTCCCCATTTTCCGCCGGCGCAGAGAGCACACACCGGGAAAGGGAATTTCCATCCTCCGCCCTGGCCATCGTCACCATGGTGGGCCGCAAAGCGGAAACCGTGCCCAGAACCCGGTAGGAGATCCCATCCTGCACAAGAAGCTGTCCGCCGCACAGGACGGTGCCGAACAGGGTTTGGGCCGTCCCTTCGTCGACCAGGCATCCATCCTGCCACGCCAGGCATCCCGCTCCCATCAGTTCCGGATTCCCGGACAGCAAAATCCGGGTGACCTGGGCGGAAGCGCCGGTTTCCCGGCAGGAAACCACCTGATTTCCGGTTTCTCCCCAAAAGCAGAACCCGGTCGGAACCTCCTCCTTCTCTTCCTGGGCAAAAACCGCTTCCGCTGCCGGGGCATCCACACTCTGCTCCAGCGTAATCTGTACCAGCTCCGCCGTTTCCCCGGCCAAACCGCAGAAGAAGATGCCGAAAGCGTATAGCGTAGCCGCCGCCAGCAGCCCCCACAGGCGAATCCGCGTTTTCCTGTCCATATCAGTCCACCCGGACACGGCTGCCGATGTCCACCGCTCTGTCAGAACTCACGATGACCTGCTGTTCACGGTGAAGCGTCCCCTCCGCCAGGGCCGCCACGCTCTCGTTCTGCTCCAGTACCGTAACGCTGACCTTTCTTGCCTGCAGCTGGGTTCCCAGGACGGATTCCACTTGTTCCACCACCAGCACATAGGGCTGGTTCCGCGCATCCAGATGGAGAGCGGACAGGGGAACACAGCAGGCATATGCCTGGGATTTGCGGGTGAAGCTCAGTTCGGCGCTGGCTCCCAGGTCCAGGGTATTCGCCGGGAGCTGTACCGTCAGCCGGTAGCCGCCTCCCGCCTCTTCATCGGCGGAAAAGGTGGTGACGGCCAAATCCTCATAGCGCTTTCCGGTGCTTTCCGCCCGGAGGGTCACCTTATCCCCCACCCCAATGTATTTGCTCTGCTCCTGCGTGGCAAGGCCGGAGAATTTGCAGCCCTGGGTCAGGTCGGCCAGCAGCATGGCGGTGGTGTCGGTAGTCTTTTCCCCGGTCTGGACATTGCAGCGGGTGACGATCCCCTCCACCGGGGACAAAATCTTCCCTTCCGCCTCCTGAAGGGCCTCCAGCTTGCTCAGCTCCAGGGCCATTTGGTCATAGGTGATCTGGCCGATCTGGGCTGAATGGTTGGAGCTTTCAGGCAAATTGGCGGAGCTGACCGCCCGGCCATAGACCGTTTGGGCGTTTTCCAGAGCGGACAGCGCATCGTCGTAGTCCTCCTGGGCCTTCTCCACGGCATCCAAAAGCGCCTGCTCCGAGCCGGTTTGGACGCCGGTCTGCTGTTCCCGGCGGTAGTCCTCCAGAGCGGCGTCCGCCTGCTCCACCACCTGCTTTGCCTGCTCCACGCCGGCTTCCGCACCGGACAGCTGCTGGGCATATTCCGCCTGCACGGTCTGGGCAATGGCGTCCAGCTCCTCCTGGGGCAGAGTTTCCTCCGGCTGCTCAGCGTTGGCCTGGTCTGTCGCCGCCTGAATTTTGTCCGCCATCTCCTGCCGGAGCCGCTCCAGCGCGGACGATGCGGCTTCATAAGCGGCCTTGGCCTCCTGACAGGCCCTGGTCAGAGAATCCTCTTTGTCCTGATCCTCCGTAATACCGTTGTAAAAATTTTCCAGCGCCGTTTCCGCCCGGTCCAAAGCCCGGGCTGCCCGTTCCAGCGTGACCTCCGCCTGGGAAACGGCGGAATCATAATTTTCCTCCGCCTGGGCCTGCTGGTTGGCACGCTGCTGCTGGCTGGCGGAATTTTGGCTCCATGCGTCCTGGACGGAGAGCCGCTGCTTTTCCATTTCCTGCTTCTGGGTCAGAATGGTTTCCGCTAAGTAATCTAAGTCCAGTGTGAACAGTACATCCCCCTGGTTCACCCGCTGGCCCTCATTGACGCAGACCCCGGCGATTCTCAGCCCTCCCACCGTCGTTACCGCCTGCTCCTGATTCTGCACGGTTTTGCCCGTAAGATTCACGGTGTGGTTGACGGTCCCGCTGCTGGGAGCCGCAGTGCTGACCACGGCGATGCCATGCTGGTAAACCGCCCGGGACAGCAGGGTAAACAGAAGCATCCCGGCGAAGAATATTCCCGTCAGCTTCCAGATTCTGCTTTTCTCTTTTTTCAAGTACATCTCAATCCTTCCCTCCCGACAGGGCAATGCCCTGCTCCAAATATTCCTGACAGCCTAAAAACAGCAGCAGCGCCGGGACCAGCATCAGCAGCGACGCCGCGAAGCCCATCCCCATGTCCCCTATGCCGATCTCCGGGAGAAATAGAGATAAGGGCCAAAGTGTCTTGGTTTTCAGATAGGTCATGGGCTGCTCGATCATATTCCAGGAATCCAGAAATGTCAGAATGCCCACCGACAGGATGCCCGGCGCCCCCAGAGGGATGGCGATCTGGCAAAAAATCCGCAGTTCCCCCGCACCGTCCAGCCGGGCCGCCTCCAGAACCTGCTGCGGGATAGCCAGGAAGAAGCGGTGCAGGATGAAAACCGGGAATGTGGAAAAAATGGCGGGCAGAATCACCGCGCCCAGGGTATCCAATAGGCCAAAGCCGCGGAGCACCAGATACTGGGGAAACATCAGCACCTGAAAGGGCATCAGCATCAGCACAATATAAATTGTAAGGATCGCCTTTTTTCCCCGCAGGGGGAACCGGGCCAAGGCCCAGGCGGCGGGCACCGCTATCAGCAGCTGCCCCGCCAAAATGCCAAGGGAAATGACCGCGGAGTTCCAGAACATCGTGAAAAAACCGGGGCTGTCCAACAGCACCTCTACCAAGGACTGCAGTGTGGGCGCCGCAGGCAGCGCGGACCAAACCGCCATGCCTTCCGCATTCGTAAAAACCGGCGAAAGGTTCGCCTCCAATTCCCATTGGGACGAAAACGCCCCCGTGAGCACGACCCAAACAGGATAACAGATCAAAAGGGTCAGTCCCAGCAAAACGGCGAACAGCAGCGCCTTTCCAAATTTTCGCATCGTCTATTCCTCCTTGTCCCAGGCTTTCCGCAGAAACCCGATTAAAATAAAAACCACCGCCGAGGTCATTACGGAAGCAGCGGCAATTTTATCAAAATCCAATTCCCGGAACCAATTGTTGTACAGGTGCTGCAATAGGTACATGCTTTCATCGGGATAATCCCCCGCGACCAGCCACGCCTCCCGGAACACCTTAAAGGAATTCAGCAGGGACAGCACCGTGATGGAATAGCCCGTGGTTCGCAGATTGGGCAGGGTGATATACAGAAAGGTCTGCCAGGTATTCGCACCGTCCATCTGCGCCGCTTCGTATACGCTGTCGGGAATCGCCGTAAGTCCGGCCGTCCATAAAACCATGGTATATCCCAGGTTTTTCCAAAGATAACTGATGACCAGCATCCAGAAGGCGGCGCCGGAGCCCATCCAGTCCACTCCGCTCCCGCCAAGCACAAGGAGAGAACCGTTGATGAGGCCTTTTTCATGGAACAGTACCTTCCACACCAGTACCACAGAGGCTGCCGGAACCGCCATTGGCATCAGGAACGCGCTCCTCAAAGTGCCGCCCACCCGGGCAATGGCCCAAAGCACCACCGCCAGCGCCAAAGACAGCACAATCAGCAGCGGAATGCAGACCGCGGTAAACCGGGCCGTATTGGAAACGGCAATCCGGAAAGCGGGATTCTTCAGAACGGCTAAAAAGTTTTGAAATCCCATCCACTTTCCGCTGATGGTATTTCGAAAAGAGCCTGCCAGCACCTGCAGCATTGGCAGGAGGGCAAAACACAGAACACCCAGTAAATTGGGCAGGAGGAAAGCCCAAGTGATCACCGTTTGCCTGACATTTGGGCGAGGTAGCTTTCTTTTCCGCATTGTAACCGCTGGTCCCTTCTATTACATGTGGAATCGAGTTTAGCCGATATGCCTCTAAGCTGTCTCTAATACTGTTTCTTTATAAAAATGTTTCACTTTTATGAAGGACACCGCCTGACGGCGTTGCCGTTTTCGTGATTTTCTATCTAAAAATCACGAAAACGGGCCAGGAACCGAAATCCCGGCTCCTGGCCCGTATATTGGTTAAGCAAATCGAACCGAAACACGCCTGCGCGGCCTGGGTTTCGGCCCGGTCCATTTTTAGGGCAGACGGCTTACCATGCCGCCGATGTAATCGCTGTCGATGACGTTGAACCGGTCCTCCGGCGGGTACAGGCAGCCGCCATAGTAGATGGCACGGTTGTTATTCACCGAAGTGTCATACTGGGGCTTGTGGGCTGCCAGGTGGATTTGGCTGCAGCCGGTTTCCGCGATGATGCGGTCCATGTTCCGGGCGGTGATGCCCGCTCCGGGAAGGATCTGGATCCGCCCGGCGGCGTATTCGATCATTTCCCGGACCGTCTGGGTGCCCAAAGAGACATCCGGCTCCTGGCCGCTGGTCAGCACCCGGGTGATTCCCAAATCCACCAGGGCATCCAGGGCGGCGCGCCAATCCGGCACCACATCAATGGCCCGGTGGAACACCATTTCCTTGCCGGCGGCCTGGGCCAGCTCCGCCAGAACGCGGGTGCGCGCAAAGTCCAAGGTACCGTCCGGGTGGAGGAAACCAAACACCAGTCCATCGGCGCCATTGGCCAGAAGCTGCTTGGCATCCTCTACGGCGGTGGCAAATTCGGCGTCTGTGTAGCAGAAGCCGCCCTCCCGGGGACGGACCATGGTCATGATTTTCATGCCGGTTTCCCGCTTGGCGACCAAAAGCTCGCCAATGGTGGGCGTTAAGCCGCCGTGAAACAGATTGCTGTTCAGCTCCACACGGTCAGCCCCGGCTTTATGGGCCTGGATCACATCATCCGCGCTGCCGCAGCAGACCTCTAAAAGAATGTTGTGCATAATCAAATCTCCTCATCTTTTTTATTCTTTCCACAGATATAGGCGGCGATGCGCATCAGCAGCGCCACAGAACCAACACGGTAGCCGCTGGTGCCATAGACCGCCCTGCCATCCCCGCCGCAGACCACGGCCAAAGGCGGTGTGGAGGGGTCGCAGGTCAATTGCCTGGCCACGCTCTCTAAGTCATAGGCCCAGTCGTCCAGCAGCGCGGTGATCCCGGGCCGCTGTTCCAGCAGTCCTGCCAAGGCCGGATGGCAAAGGCTGTCCCGTCCCGGAAGCAGGAAAATGACATTTACAGGCAGGTTTTCCAGGCTCTGCCCCATGGCAGAAAGCTCGTTGAGCACATGCTCCGTAGGCTCGCAGCCCGTTTCCAGCCAGAACAGAAGGGACGGGCGGTCATTGATCCGGCACAGGTCGGGAAGGAACCTGCCTTCCGGGGTGACAGCGGACATGGCCGGCATCCTCTGATGGCGCAGCATATCCTCCAGGGCAAAAGGGCGAAGATACAGCCCGGCGGTCTGCGTTTTCCCCGGCTGAATGGAAAACTCCCGTATTGCCGCAAACTGGTTGCCGTTTGGCAGGCGGACGGCGGTAATCAGACGGTACTGCCCTACAGGCAGAGTCACTTCCTGCACGCCGTCCAAAAGGGTCAGCAGCTGCCAGCCCCCTTCTGTCCGGCGGGAAAGGCTCCAATTCTGGCGGTATACCAGGGGCGTCTCCGGGCCGTATGTCAAGTGAAGGGCTCCGGTTTCCTCCGGCAGGCAGGGATAAAACCGTCCCTCCTGCCAGTATTCCGGTGTCCCGTCCAATTCCCGCAGCTGGGCAGGAATGCCCAAGGTCCGCAGACAGGCCACATACAGAATTTTCAAGCTCCGTTTGTCGCAGCGGCCGGAGCGCCAGCTTTCCGCCGGTGTCCAAACCAAGCCCGAATAAGTTTGGGTACGCTGTACATCCATGCGCCTATTCAGATCCTGCCAAAGCTTTGCGGGCGTTTCCCCTCCGGTCAAAACCTTACGCAGCATCCCCCGCCATGGGGTCAGGGGCTCCAACTCCACTCTCGGGCACAGAACATAGGGAACATAGACTTCCATAGGCAGGTTTCCGGGCGCCGGGGTATTTTGCAGATGGTCCTCCAGCGTTTCCAAGGCCACATCCCGCAGGTCCTTGTCGGAAAGCGAACGCAGAAGCAGTTCCCGGCGGGGATCGGCATCCTGCCTGAGAAACGCGGCAATGACCGTGCGGTTGCCCCGGGCGGCTTTGAGCAGGTCCTCCCACGCGGGGCTTCCCTCCCCGGTCCGGGAAAAGGCCGCTATCCGCCGCTCCCGAAGGCTGCTGCCGCTGCGCAATACCGCTGCCCGGGATTCCCGCTGGGCCGCATCCAATACAATGGAATTGACAGGCTCCGCCTTCGGCGCCCGGACGTCAAATTCCTTCCAGCCAGTGTCCCTGTCCACAGGGGCGGACAAATGCAGGATGATGCCGCTTTCCGTGCAGTCGCCTTCTGCCCGCAGGCCCTTCCAAAGGGCCAGAACGTGGATGTCCCCCAGGCCAAAGTCCGCTTTGGCTCGGCCCTGTTCGTCTGCGGTCAGCGTGGCGATGGTGTGAAAGCCCGCTTCATTCAGAAGCTGGATTTGAAAAACCGCCCCCGCCGCAGGCTTGTCATGATAAACCGCCTGGAAGGTGCGCATCTGCACCAAGGCATAGCGGCGGGTCTGGTTGTACCAGCAGACGGCCCCTTCCTGTCCCAGCGGTTCCCCGTGCAGGGGAGAGGAACCGGCACCGAAAAGCCGGGAATGCACCAGTACCGCCCGGGAAGCCGCCGTATTGAACCAGCCCTTATCCAGGACCGGCTCCGGCTCGCAGGCGCCCAGAAAGCGCCATTGGCCGCCGCACAGGACTTCTACCCAGGCATGGTTGTCGTCACAGTGTGCCCAGCGGGGGGCGTAAACCTGCCGGGCCGGGATGCCCACGCTTCGCAGAGCCGAAACCAGGAACCCGGACTCCTCACCGCAGCGCCCGCTGCCATTGCGGAATACGGTCAGGGCCGAGGCGGTTCGTTCGTCCTGGGCCTGATAGGATGCCATTTCGTGGCACCACCGGTTGACCTCCAGCACCCGCGTTTCCACAGTGGGAAGCTCTCGAATACGGGGCCACAGGGCGTCAAAAAACAGCCGGCGGTGGAAGGACAGGTCCTCATCGTTTACCCGGGGGAACAGGACATAGTGGTCAAAGACTTCCTGTTCCATTTCGGCGCACCAGGGCACCGTCTTTCGCAGGAATAGGGCATGGTCCACAAATTGCAGGAACAGCGTTTCCGGATAACAGTCCAGATCGCTTTCCGGCAGATGGCTGTACAAAAAGGCCATGGCCCTCCGGCGCTCCTGGCCTGTCCGGTCAGCCATAGCGCACCTCCAGCACCGTGTCCACAGGATCCGGCAGCACCGGGTCGGGGCCAAGGTCCGCAAAGGCCAACTCCAGATAATCGCTGTGGAGGCAGTTGGCAGACAGGGGGACCTCACTGCCATCGGCCAGGCGGCGGATAGCGGTGATGCGCTCTTTCTCCGCCCCAAACAAAGGAAGCGGACCAATGGTATTTTCAAAAATGTGATAATACAGCGTATCTCCCCGGCGGGTGATCCGGCCATACTCCGGCTTTTCCAAACCGGATGGGCCGCAGCCGTAGATACTGTCCCCGTTTTTCGCCATCCACGCCCCGATATCCTTCAGAATATCCCGGGCCTCCCCGGGGAAGCGGCCATTGGCATCCGGGCCAACATTCAGAAGCAGATTGCCTCCCCTGGAGACACAAGCCACCAGATTGTGAATGAGCATGGACGCGGGCTTATAGAAGTGGTCTTCGGCACAGTAGCCCCAGTGGTTATTCATGGTCACGCAGCTTTCCCACACCAGGGGACGTCCCTTGGCATCCACCAGTCCCCGGGGCGGAAGGAGCTGTTCCGGGGTGACGAAATCCCCGTGGTAAGGGGTGGGGCAGCCGGCAGCCAGGGAGCCGAAGCCCTCCCCGCTGACCTCCAGGCGGTTGTTCAGAACGATGTCCGGCTGAAGAGACCGCACCATCTCCACCAGCTCCGTGGCACGCCAGGCATCTCCCCGCAGGCTGCCATAGGAAAAATCAAACCATAACAGGTCCAGCTTTCCGTAATTGGTGCACAGCTCCCGGACCTGGGCATGGAGGTAGTCCAGATAGCGGCCAAAGTCCCGGCCTTCGTTTCCAGAGCCGGGGTCATCCCGCATGGGGTGGTTGGGGTCTCCCCGGTGGGGATAGTCCGGGTGGTGCCAGTCAAGCAGGGAATAATACAGCCCCACCCGAAGCCCATAGGCCCGGGCCGCCTCCACGTACTCCCGGACAAAATCCCGCCCCGCAGGGGTATTGGTGGACTTGAAATCCGTGTAGGCGCTGTCGAAAAGGCAGAAGCCGTCATGATGCTTGGCGGTCAGCACCACATATTTCATGCCCGCATCCCGGGCCGCCTCCATCCACTGGCGCATATCGCAGTGCTTGGGATCAAATTCCCGGAAATAGCGGTCGTATGCTTCCTTGGAGATCCGCTCCGTGCTCCGAACCCATTCCCCCCGGGCCGGGATCGCGTAAAGTCCCCAGTGCAGGAACATGCCGAACCGGGCCTGGGTATACCAGGCAATTCTGCGGTCATATTCCTCCCGGGAAAAAACAAATGCCATAGCCCTCCGCTCCTTTTATATATGGCGTAAAATTTGCTTCATTATACCGCATATTTCCAAAGGAAGCAACGGTTTTATCCTTGCTTTTCCTTTTATGAAGCGTATTCTTTTTTTGCAAATGGGAAACCTGTCAAAGAGGTGTGAAACATGAATCAGAACGAACTTCCCCTGGGCTTCGGCTTTGCCTTGGCGCAGAATCCCGAGGCCATGAAGCATTTCGCGAACCTGCCGGCGGCCGGGCAAAAGGAAATTCTCAGGAAGGCCCACAGCTTATCCTCCAAGGACGAAATGCAGGCACTGGTTGATTCGCTGTCCAAAACCGTCTAATACGGTTTCTTTATAAAACTGTTTCATTTTTATAAAGAAGGCACCGCCTGACGTCCAAAAACGCCGGGAGCAACCGCTCCCGGCGTCAGACTGTCGATAAACCCTCTGGCGCTTATAGCGCCCAAGGCTCCCTTGTGCAAAGGCG
>JAUNJE010000054.1 GCA_030533415.1 Eubacteriales bacterium
GTATTTTAACGCTTGCTGAACTGCGGCGCGCGGCGGGCGGCCTTCAAGCCGTACTTCTTTCTTTCCTTCATTCTGGGGTCACGGGTCATGAAGCCGGCGGCTTTCAGGGCGGCGCGGTTTTCCGGATTCAGGGTGACCAGAGCGCGGGAAATGCCGTGACGGATGGCGCCGGCCTGGCCGGAAACGCCGCCGCCTGCGACGGTGACAGCAATGTCAACCTTGCCGACCATGTCGGTGGTGACCAGGGGCTGACGGACGATCAGCTTCAGGGTATCCAGACCAAAGTAGTCGTCGATGTCGCGGCCATTGATGATGATGGAGCCGGTGCCGTTCTCGTATACACGAACACGGGCAACGGAGGACTTACGACGGCCGGTGCCGTAAAAATACTTCTTCTTGCTCTCGTACATTCTAAGTTACCTCCAAATTAGTCCTTGGTCCATGCGACCGGCTTCTGGGCGGCGTGGGGATGCTCGCCGCCCTTGTACAGGTGCAGACGGGTCAGAGCGTTCTTGCCCAGGGTGTTCTTGGGCAGCATGCCCTTAACAGCCAGTTCCATGGCGTAGTCGGAGCGGGCGTTCATCATATCCCGGGCCTTGGTCTCCTTCAGACCGCCGATCCAGCCGGACACGCGGTAGTAGGTCTTCTGATCCAGCTTCTTGCCGGTCAGGACAGCCTTGTCGGTGTTGATGATGATGACGTAATCGCCGCAGTCGACGTTGGGGGTGAAGTCAGCCTTGTGCTTGCCGCGCAGCAGGTTAGCGGCGGTGACAGCGGTACGGCCCAGAGGCTTTCCGGCAGCGTCGATAACATACCACTTGCGCTCCAGGGTCTCCTTCTTCAGCAGAGTAGTGGACATTATGGTTTCCTCCAATTGGATTAAAATATTTTGACAATCTTTCGCACTTGCAGTACAATGTCTTCAAAGCGCTTTTGTTTATACCATATAAAAAATCAAATGTCAACACCAATTTTGAGAAAATTTGTGAAATCCGGGATAAGCTTTGAAATGCTCGTAAATTCTCACGGATGCTCTTATTTTCTCACAACCTATTTTTCGGACTTTTCGGAGGAAATCGAATCTATGCAGAAGCTTATGGGCCTTGTCCGCCGCTGTGTGGACGACTACAATATGATCGAGGCGGGGGATAAAATCGCCGTGGGCGTATCCGGGGGGAAGGATTCCCTGGCGCTGCTGGTGCTGCTTTCCGGGCTTAGGCAATATTTTGATAAGCCCTTTGAATTGGAGGCAATCACCATTGACATGGGGCTGGGGATGGACTACAGCGGTGTGGAGAAGCTCTGCGGGGAATGGAATGTTCCCTATACCATTGTGAAAACCGAGATCGCACCCATTATCTTTGACTACCGCAAGGAGAAGAACCCCTGCTCCATGTGCGCGAAAATGCGCCGGGGCGCCCTGAACCAGGCGATCCTGGAAAAGGGCTTCAACAAGCTGGCGCTGGGCCACCACTATGATGACGCGGTGGAGACCTTCCTCATGTCATTGCTGTTTGAGGGCCGGATCAGCTGCTTTCAGCCCGTGACCAATCTGGACAGAACCGGCATCGTGCAGATTCGCCCCATGCTGTATATTCACGAAAAAACGGTGGACAATTTTGCTGCCCACCAGAACCTGCCTGTCATTGCCAACCGCTGTCCCGTGGACAAGGCCACCAAGCGGGAGGAGGTCAAGCAGCTGATTTTTGAATTGAGCAATACCTATCCCGACCTGAAAGAGCGCATATTCGGCGCCATGCAGCGCTATCCGCTGCCGGAATGGGAGCCAAAGGGACGGTACAAGCGGCCAAAATAGGAAGCGTAAGTAGGAAAATATTTCCAACGCCGGAGAAAATATTGTATTTTCAGGCCGGCTGTGCTATTATGGATTTGGAAACAAAAAAGAATGAGAGGTGTTTCTTATGATCGGAAGCGGACTGAAAAAGCTGGCCAAGGAAAACAACATGAAGGTAGCTCACGGCGTTGCCTATGGCAGTCTCCGGGGGTATGCGGCGACCCTTTCGGAGGAGAATGGCTGTAAGCGGATTGTGTTTACAACCAGGTTCCCGGATCCCGCCAAGAAGGACGCGCTGTCGGCACTGATCGGACAAACCGAGCTAAAGCGGCAGTACAAGGTGCAAAATCTGGAGATTCTGCCCCGGTCTGTTCAGATCACGTTTGTGGACAATTCCGGCGCTCTGAAAAAGGTGCGCAGCTTCCTGGATTGGTTTGTACCGCTGCTGGCGCAGCATTCGGCCACGCCTGCCGACGTGTGTACGGAGTGCGGGAGCCAGATCACCGGCGGACGTTGGATCCTGGTTAACGGCACCGCCCATTACCTCCATGACACCTGCGCGAACCGGGTGGCCCAGGAAATTGAGGCGGAAAAGGCCCAAAAAGCCGAGGAGGACACCGGTTCCTACGCACTGGGCCTGCTGGGCGCACTGTGCGGCTCGGCGCTGGGCGCGGTCCTGTGGGCAATCGTACTGAACATCGGCTATGTGGCTTCCGTGGTGGGCCTGATTATCGGCTGGCTGGCGGAGAAGGGCTACAATCTGCTTCACGGCAAGCAGGGCAGGGCAAAGGTGGCCATTTTGATCGTGGCGGTCATCTTTGGCGTTCTGCTGGGAACCATTACCGCGGATGTGTTTACCATCATCGGCATGATGAACGATGGAGACCTGTATGGCTTTACATATGGGGATATCCTGCCGCTGATTTTCTTCCTGCTGGCGGGGGATGCCGACTACCGGGGCGCGGTGGTTGCCAACGTATTGATGGGACTACTGTTCGCGGGCCTTGGCGTTTTCGCGATGCTGCGGAAGACCGGAAGGGATGTTTCCGGTACACAGCTGATCGATCTGGAATAAGCGGATAAGGGGACGGCGCGTTCGTCCCCTTACTTTTCTTTGCAGCACTTTGCCCCCTTTCTTCGTCATCCAGACAGAAAGGGGGCAGTGCCTTATGAAAAGCAAGTATGAGAAGATGTGCGATCTTCAGAATGAATGGTACCGGGATGTTTGGACCTTTGAATATTGGCAGTATCTCCACAAAAAAATCTGGTAACGGTGCAACACTTTGCCCCGCCGGTTCGTTATCCAGACAGAAAGGGGACATGCCTTATGAAAACAAGCCAATATGAAAAAATGCGGGAGCTTTCGTCCAGATGGTACCGGGATATCCGGGATTTTGAATTCTGGCAGAATCTTCACAAAAAATTTTGATAACGGCGCAACACTTTACTCTTTTGATTCGTTATCCCAATGCAGAGGGGGGAGACCATGTGGGAGGAACTCTATGAAAAGCACTACCCGGAGCTGCTGCGCTATGCGGCTGCCGCCTGCAAAAACCGGACGGAGGCCGAGGATGTTGCCCAGGAGGTATTCTTAAAGGCGCTGCAAAGCGCGGATGTCTTTGTGGACCTGGGTCCCAGCCAGAAGCGGGCGTGGCTGTTCCGCAGTCTGAAAAATCTGATGTGTGACCGCTACCGCCGGGCGCAGCTGGAAAATGCGTATTTGGAGACGAGAGAAGCGGATGCCGCCTATCTCGAGCCGGGAATCCAGGAGGTAGAGAACCGCCTGCTGCTGGCAAAGCTCACACAGGAGGACCGGATGCTGTTCCACCTGCGCTATGAAGAGGGTTACAACGCCTCAGAGCTTTCCGAATTGCTCCACATCCCCGCCGGAACCATCCGGGCAAGGCTCTCCCGAATGAGAACGATTCTAAAAAATATCATCGAATAATGGAGGAAATGAAAAATGGCAAAGAAAATGATCATCAACTGCGGCAACTGTGACGCCCGCAACGTATCCGAAGAGACCCTGGCGGCCTACGAGAGCATCACCGTCAATGGCGGCACCGTCATCGTCACGCCCGAGAGCAAGAACCTGCTGAACCGCTACAATGTGGCACTGAACTGCGGCAATGTGCTGGAGCTGGAAAAGGACGTCCGGCTGTGCAGCGTCAACGGCTCCACGCAGATTAAGAGCACCGACTTGGTGCCGGAGAAAACCTACCTGGATGTCAACGGTTCTCTGGAGATCGGCCCCGGTACGGAAAAGGTGCTGGAGCAGTATGTGGGGATCAGCGTCAACGGCTCCGTGCTGTACCCGGAAAGCATGAGCGGCTGTCTGGGCAAGCTGGATGTCAACGGTTCCACCGACTGTTATCCCGACGACGCCATTCTCTTAAAGCGCAGCGCGGTGATCGACCGGCTGTTTGCCCTCCGGGCGAAAAATAAGTGTTACTGGTCCGCCAAGCGGATGGTCATGGTGGACCCCGACCTAGACCCGGCGGCGCTGGCGGCCAAGGGGGCCACCTTCTCCGCCAAGGAAGTAATTTTGGCGGAGTCCAAGGTGGAGGGACTGATCGAATTGATCGACGAAAAAGCGGAAATCATCATTGTGCCCGACGGCACGGCGGTGGTCCTGGATGACCTAGAGCTGGACGGTTTGACGGTGAAAAAGTACGGCACCAAGCTGTATGTCACCGGCGACGTGAAGATCCGGAGGGAGTCCAGAGAGGCCCTGTCCCAGCTGGAATATCTGAATATCCGGGGAGACGTTACGGTTCCCGGTGCCTTGAAGGAGCTGCTGGTGGAAAAGGCCAAGGAGATCGCCGGGGAAATCAAGGTCATGCGGGGCCGGTATATCAGCGATTCCATGTCCGTCCGGGTGTCCAAGTGGATGCTGGAGCAGGAGGAAGAAGGTCTCAGCATTGCAGACTGCATGAAGGTTAGAATCGACGGGGACATTCCCAACGAGATGATTTTGGAGAAATTGTCCATCAGCGACTGCATGAAGGTCTGCTGCACGGCGGAGCAGGAGGCGGCGCTGGCGGCGGTCTGCGTGGATGTGATGAAGATCGGCGAGGGCGGCAGCGAAGGCGACGACATGGGCGTAGATGACCTTTTGAAAGGCGTAGGTGACATGGTCAGGGGCGCGCTGGGGACCGCCAAGGATACGCTGGGGACCGCCAAGGAGCTGCTGGGCACGAAAATCATAAACACCGGGGATTACGTGCTGTAAAGGAAAATTTTTCCAAGGGCGGAAGCGAAAGCTTTCGCCCTTGCTCTGCGAATAAAAGCCTTCTTAAGTGGGAAAACTTTCCACAAAAGGAGGCGGTAAATTATGGTAAAGGGTATTTCCCGGCAGGTCATCGTGGTGCACGCTCCGGAGCCAAAGCTGTTCGAACAGGCCATTTTTATCCTGAAGGACGACGCGGTGGGAGAGGGCATTACCGATGAAGAACTGATGAAGGAAGCCCAGCTGGCCATCCGTGGCTCGGACAGGCAGGGGAAGAAGCGGCATTTCTACCTCTACGGCGCGGTCTGGGCCACAGGCGGCGCACTGCTGACCGGGCTTGTCTGGCTGCTGACGGTGATGTTGTGACTTGCGAAGCTTGACGGAATGTAGTATAATACACCATATCCCGAATCGCTGCTGCGCAATTGGAAAGAGAGAAAACCATGCAAATCGGAAATATAGAAATAAAGAATCCCGTTTTCCTGGCGCCTATGGCAGGCGTCACCGACTGGGCCTTCCGCACAGTTTGCGCGGAGTTGGGGGCAGGCGTTACCGTGACGGAAATGGTCTCCTCCCGGGCGCTGGTTTACAAGGATCAAAAA
The DNA here is from genome assembly GCA_030533415.1 of Eubacteriales bacterium. Lineage (GTDB taxonomy): Bacteria > Bacillota > Clostridia > Oscillospirales > Oscillospiraceae > Faecousia. Next base: position 5,627 of record JAUNJE010000054.1, read on the forward strand.
AGCGCGAAGCTGCTCAGGAAAAACCCGGGCAGTGTCTGTGGCGCCCAGATATTCGGCAATGACCCTGCCATTATGGCGGAGGCTGCCCGGCTGGCACTGGAGATTTCCGGCTGCGACTTTCTCGATATCAACATGGGCTGCCCCATGCCGAAGGTGGCGAACAACGGCGACGGCTGTGGGCTGATGCGCACGCCGGAACTGGCTGGGAAGATCGTGGAAGCCGTTGTCAAAGCGGTGGAGGTCCCCGTCACCGTCAAGTGCCGCTTAGGCTGGGACAAGGGCAGCATCAACGTCCTGGACTTTGCCAAGCGGATGGAGGACAGCGGCGCGGCGATGGTCACCGTCCACGGCCGTACCCGCAGTATGCTCTATTCCGGCGCCGCTGACTGGGATACCATCCGAAAGGTCAAGGAGCGGCTCACCATCCCCGTCATTGCCAACGGCGACATCACCGGCGGCGAGGCCGCTCTGCGGTGCCGAAAGCGTACCGGCGCCGATGGCCTGATGATTGGGCGGAGTGTCTTTGGAGACCCCTGGATTTTTGAGGAGGTGGGCGCGGCTCTGGCCGGGGAGGCCTATGCCGGCCGGCCCTGTCTAAAAGACCGCGTTGCGGTGGCCGTGAAGCAATTTCAGCTTTCGGAAGCCGATCATGGGGAACATATCGCCTGCCTGGAAGCGAGGAAGCATTTTGCCTGGTACCTGCGGGGTGTGGCCCACAGCGGCTACTATAAAAACCAGATTACGTCCCTGACCACCATGGAGGATATCTACCGGGTGGCAAAGGATGTTGTGCGGGATTTGAAATAATTGACATTGATAAAATTTAGACTGCTTCATATCCTAATCCAAGAGGTGAGGATATGAAGCGGTTTGTTTTGCTGTCCATATTGCTTTTGCCCCTGTTGGCCGTCCCCGCAAAGGCGGATACCATCAAATGGGTGGATTTCGATGTCTCCTATGAATCCATGAAATATGCGCTGGATCAGGACATTGCCACCTTTGATCAGGAAAAGCACATTCCCTGGATCGACACCCTGGCGCTGGCTGCCTGCCGTACCGGGGGAAAATGCGGCCTGGCCTCCGTCAAGCAGGCGGTGGCGGACCTGAAGCAGGACAGGTCCGTGGAAGAGCTTCTGGGCGGCGTATACAAATATTATGACTACTACCATAAGGCCTATACCGCCGCCCTTGGGGGATTGGTGGGCAGTTATGCCATCGAAAAGGACGGGGAATGGGTCCCGGCCTATGGCCTGAAGGCCTTTTCCCCCATTGCCGCAGGCTATGGCTACAGCCACTGCGATGATTTTGGCGTGGCCCGTTCCTTTGGCTTCAACCGCAAGCACCTGGGCAACGACCTGATGGGTTCTCTGGGGACACCGGTCGTGGCGGTGGAGGGCGGCGTGGTGGAGGCCATGGGCTGGAACCGCTATGGCGGCTGGCGCGTCGGCATCCGTTCCTTTGACAGCAAGCGCTACTATTATTATGCCCATCTGCAGAAGGATACCCCCTTCGCGCCCGGGCTGGAAGAGGGGGATATCGTTGAGGCCGGGGACCTGATCGGCTTTATGGGCAGGACCGGCTATTCCGACAAGGAAAATGTGAACAATATCGAGACGGTGCACCTGCATTTTGGCCTGGAACTGGTCTTTGACGAGAGCCAGAAGGAATGCAACAGCGAAATCTGGATCGATGTGTACAACATTGTCCGGCTGCTTTCCTCCCACCGCAGCAGCATCCGCAAAACCGCCGACGGCTGGGAACGGGTGTATCCGTATCAGGATCTGGACGGAGAGACGCTTGCCTTGAAGGGAAACTGCTAGGCGTCCTCGGATGCCCTTTCCTTGGAAATCTCCTCCGACAGCAGTCCCGCATAGGCCGACAGCGCATCCGCCATAATGTCTTCCGTGGTGCAGTTGGCCACATGCCGGGATGCTTCCTCGTAAAACCGGTAAATGTAATTCGGAACGGTGAGTTTGACCGGGATATCCATGCTGATACCGCCTCCTTATGCAATAAGTATAGCCCGAATACGGGCAATTGTCAAGAGACAGGCAATGTTATAGGCTAAACACATAGGAAAGTGGGGATGTGCATGATCGTCTATGACCGCCTGTGGGAAACCATGAAGCGAAAAGGGGTTTCCCAGTATAAGCTGATCAAGGAATACGGTGTCAGCTCCGGACAGCTGGACAGGATCCGCAAAGGGGATAATATCAATATGTATACCCTGAACACACTGTGTAAGATACTGGACTGCGCGGTAGAGGATATCATTGAGTATAAGCCCGACAAAGAATAAAAGTGTGCTGCGGCCTTCACCGCAGCACACTTTTTCGCAATGCAGAGATAACAAGAAAACACTCATGGTCCTAAGGACGCCCGGGCGCAATGCACACATCGTGGACGGTCAGAAGGCTGTCCTTTACCGTAAACCGGATGTCAAAGCCCGCAAAGGTCAGGCCGTACACCCGCTCGGGACTGCGCTGATAGGATGGCCGGGGGTCGTGGGACAGCACGCCGATGGCGGCGGCCCGCTTTTCCGCAGGGAGCCGGTCCAGCAGCCCGGCGGGGAAGTCCACGCTCAGCAGAAAATCCCCAGCACTGTCCGTAAAGCCGCCGGAGGCGCCGATATGGCAGTCACTGTAGGGGATGTAGGGCTTGATGTCGAAAATCGGCGTTCCGTCCATCAGGTCCGCGCCGCCCACATGGAGCACGGTGCCGTAATTTTCCGTAGGCTCTACGCCCAACAGCTTCACGCTGGACAGCCCCAGATTGTTCGGGCGGAAGGGAGAACGGGTGGCAAAGACCCCCATTCGGGTGTTTCCACCCAAGCGGGGCGGCCGCACCGTAGGGGACCAGCCCTGGCGCACCGCCTCCGAAAACTGCCAGATGATCCATAGGTGGGAGAAATCCCCGATGCCCCGCAGGGCGTCGGGATTGCGGAATTCCGGCTCAAAGACGATGGTGGAACGAAGCTCCTCCACCAGCCCGCTTTGCCGTGGGATGCCGAATTTTGTGGCAAAATCACTGCGCATCCGGGCAATGACCTGAATGGATGTATCCATCTTAAGCCCTCCCTTTCCGGAAACAAAAAGTGATGGCGAAGATAAGGGCCAGCAGCAGGCTGATGGCCGCGCCGGCGGAGCAGCCCAGGAAATAGGAGACCGTCAGTCCGCCGATGCCCGCAGCCAGGGCGAAAAGCACGGAAAAGCCGTGATATTGCCGTAAATTCCGGGAAATGTTCCGGGCGGAGGCCGCCGGCAGTACCAACAGGGAGTTGAGGATCAGCAGGCCCACGATGGAAATGCTCAGGGTCACCACCACGGCGATGGCGACGATGAACAAAGTCTGGGATAGCCCCACGGGGATGCCCCGGGAGGAAGCCAATTGGGGATGGATGGCGGTGAGGGTCAGGCGGTTGGCGCAGATAACCCAGAACAGCACCACCGCAAGCAGCACCAGGGCCAAAATTCCGATCTCCCCAGAGGTCACGGAGAGAATGTCGCCGATCAGATATTTGTTGTATTTGGTAAAGCTTCCGCCGCCCAAGGTGGCGACGAAAATTCCCAGGGCTACGGCGGTGCTGGAGAATACGCCGATGAGGGTATCCGCCGCCTGGTTGCTGCGGCTGCGGACATAGGAAAACAGCAGGGCAAAGGCCACGCTGAAGCCAACAGCCGCCCAGCTGGGCGCGGCCATGCCGCAGATGGCGCCGATGGCGATGCCCGTAAAGGCAGAGTGCCCCAGGGCGTCGGAAAAGAAGCTCATGCGTCCCGTGACGATCATGGTGGACATGAGACCGAACAGGGGGGCCATGAGCAGCAGCGCCAGCAGAGCGTTTTTCATGAACGCCCAGCGGAGCATTTCAAAGGGCAAAAAATCGCAGACTGCGTACCAGATGCTCATAGGGAACCTCCTTTCATGTGGAAGGTGCGGCTGAATTCCCCGGAATTCAGCACCGTCTCCGGACTGCCCTGGATCAGAATGGCCCGGTCGATCAGCACGACCTGGTCCGCGTACCGGGGCAGCAGGGAGAAATCATGGGTGGTCATGAGGATGGACAGGTCGTAGGTTTTGCGGATCTCATCCAGCATGTCCATCAGAACGGCCATGCCCTCCACATCCACACCGGACAGAGGCTCGTCTAATATCAGGATATTGGGCAGCGGCTCCAGGGCCAATGCCAGCAGGACCCGCTGCAGCTCGCCGCCGGAAAGGGTGCCCACCCGTTTGTCGATCAGCTCCTGGCCGTGGACCCGTTCCAGGCAGTCCAGCACCGTCTGGCGCATGGATTTTCCCAGCCCCAGAAACGCGGGGCGCCTGCTCATGCAGCAGGCAAACAGGTCCGCGACGGAGACGGGATCGCTGGGGTCAAAGGCGGGGCTTTGGGGAACGTAGCCGATGCGGGGCTTTCTGCTCCGCTGTCCCGGCTCGGAAAAGGCGATGACGCCCTCGTATTCCCGCTGTCCAAGAATGGCTTTCAGGAAGGTGGACTTTCCCGCCCCGTTGGGGCCGATGAGCGCCACCATCTGGCCGCAGTGGACGTGCAGGTTCATGTCTTTGAGAATGCTGTCGGTGCCGATCCGGACGGACACATTCTCCACCCGAAGGCAGCAGGAATGGCCGCAGGAACCGTCGTGGAGTGGAAAATTCATTGCAGCGCCTCCTTAATGGTGTCGATGTTGTGGTACATGGCCGCAAAGTAGCTGTCTCCCGCCATGGCCATATCCAGTGCGTATACGTTAGCGCCGGTTTCCCGGGCGATGACCGCGGCGGCGGAGACACTGCCGCTTTTCTCCGTAAAAATGGCGGGCAGGCGGTGGTGCTCCACTTCTTCAATCAGATGGATCAGCTCCCGGGCGGAGGCCTCGCTGCCGGATTCCTCTTCGATGGCTTCCAGAATGGTCAGGTCAAAGGCACCTGCAAAGTAGGCGAAGCCGTCGTGGAAGGTGATCAGCTCCCGGCAGCTTAACGCTGCTAAAGTGTCTTCCCCGTAGGCCTGCAAAGCGTCAAGCGCAGACAGCAGAGCCTCCAGGTTTGTGTCGAAGGTTTCCGCATATTCGGGATATTTTTGGGACAGTCCGCCGCAGATGTTCCGCGCCATGGCCTTTGCGTTGACGGGAGAGAGCCAGATGTGGGGATCGACCTCATGGTGATGGCCTTCGTGGGCATCCTCGTGGCCGTGTTCGTGGGTCTCGTCCGCCCCGATCAGATCAATTCCCTGGGACGCGTCGATGGTGCCGGCATCCGGTAGGATGTCTTCTAAAAATTCTTCCAGTCCCGCGCCGGAGATCACAATGGTCTGCGCCGCTTCGGCGGCCTTGACCTGGCGCACATTCAGGGAGTAGTCATGCAGGCAGGAGACCTGCTCTGTCACCAGGCGGGTAACCGTGATGGGCGTCCCCTGGCACAGCCGGAGGGTAAAATCATACACCGGCAATGTGGTGGCGGCGACTTGGGCAGGCTCCTGGGCCGCACCGCATCCGCCCAGGAGGAAAAGCAGCAGAAAGAATAAAATAAAAACGGAAAATTTTTTCATATTGGTCATCCCAAATCCAGGTTATCTACCTTTTAGCATATCACAGCTGTCAAGTGTCCGCAAAAAAAGGAGCCTGCAAAGAGCAGACTCCTTTTTATGTATGCAATTAGTGGTTCTCGATCCACTCGTTGACCTTGGTTTTGGCCAGGCGCTTGATATCCTCCGTGGGATAAAGGGAAGCCTCGCCGCCGCCGACATGCAGGAAGTACAGGCCTTCGGGGGTCTGGTACAGGTCCTCCTCGTAGCCGGTGGGATCGCCAAGCTTGCCGCAGGAATAAGCCTTAATGAGAGTTGCGGTCTCGGTGTCGTATTCCTTCTTGCAGATGATCTTCTTCATGGAATGAACCTCCTTTCAAGTTGAATTCAATATGTGCTTTATTATACACATTGAAATTGGGAAATCAAGTCCTAAATGAGAGAATGGCAAACATTTTTCTGAAAATTGGACGAAGAATCAATTTTATCACCTGTTTTCCCAGGCTTCTCATGTACATAATGCACAAAAAATGAAATCCTTTTTCTGGAAGAAAGTCTTGCGCAAAGGGAGAAAGCGTGCTATGATAAAGAAAATGGAGGGGAAAATATGCAGGATTTTCCGGTTTTTACGACAGAAAATGGGGTATCCAGCTTGCATTTGAAGCAGATTCCCTACAGGCGGGAAGCCTATATCCACGTCCGCGACGTGCAGCCGGGACTGCTTGCGGAGCATTTGGCGGAATGTGTCTCGTTTTGCCGCATGGCGGGAGCGGAGAAGGTCTTTGCCTGCGGCAGCGGGGAGCTGGCGCGCTACCCGCTCCATACCGCCGTGCTGGAAATGCGGGGGAACGCCTGGGTGGATCCCCAGAAGCTTGCCTGCCTGTTCCCGGTGACGGAAAACACGGCGGCCAGATGGCGGGAGATCTACCGGGAACGGATGGCCTGCGTGGACAACGCGTCAACGCTGGAGGCCCGGGAGGAACGGCGGCTGCTAGAAAGCGGCGGCGCCTATTTTGTCCACGAAGATGGGCAGCTGCTGGGAATCGGCTGGGTGGAGGACTGCAGGCTCCTGGCCATGGCCGCCGTAAAGCAGGGGGCAGGGGAGACCGTCATGCACACTTTGATGTCCCTGGTGGAGGGAGCGCAGATGACGCTGGAAGTGGCGTCCACCAATGTACGCGCCATCCGGCTGTATGAAAAACTGGGGTTTCTTAAAACCGCAGAGCTTTCCCGGTGGTACCGGGTCGGATAAAAGGCTGATGTTCTGGAAAAATACTTGACATTCCGCTTTCTTTATGCTACAATACCCCAAGTGTCAAGGAATGCGCCTTGACGAAGGAGGTTTCCCATGGATGCGCTGGAAATGGCACTGCTGTTTGATTATTATGGCGGCATGCTTACCGAGAAGCAGAGAGACTGCTTTGACATGCGCTACAATCAGGACCTTTCCCTGGGGGAGATCGGGCAGGTGCTTGGCGTGAGCCGCCAGGCGGTCTGTGACAATCTGGCCCGTGCCGAAGCGCTGTTGCGGAAAATGGAGCGTAATGTGGGCTGTGTTGGCCGCAGCTTAAAAAACCGCAGAGCCGTGCAGAGCATCCTGGATGCCGGGGCCAAGCTCAGCGCCAATCCAGACGATACCGTTTCCAGCCTGGGCAGGCAGATTCTCGCTGCGGCCCGGGAGCTTGAGGAGTAAAGCAATGGCATTTGAAGGCTTAACCGAAAAAATTTCCGCCACCTTCAAAAAGCTTCGCGGCAAAGGCCGCCTGAAAGAGGCAGATGTGAAGGAGGCCATGCGGGAGATCCGCATGGCGCTGCTGGAGGCGGATGTCAGCTATAAAGTGGTCAAGGATTTCACCAAATCCGTTACCGAGCGCTGCATCGGCACGGATGTTCTGGAATCCCTCACCCCTGCCCAGATGATCGTCAAGATCGTCAATGAAGAGCTGTGCAAGCTGATGGGCAGCGATACCAAGCATATCACCATCAACCCCAACGGCCTTACCGTGGTGATGCTGGTGGGCCTGCAGGGCGCGGGCAAAACCACCAACGGTTCGAAGCTCGCGGGCTTGCAGAAGCGCCAGGGCAGAAATCCGCTGCTGGTGGCCTGCGATATCTACCGTCCCGCCGCCATTCAGCAGCTGAAGGTCTGCGGGGAAAAGCTGGGCATCCCTGTTTTTGAAAAGGGCACCCAGGACCCGGTCCAGACGGCCAAGGAAGCCGTCCTTTACGCCCGCCAGCACGGCCATGACATGGTGTTCCTGGACACCGCCGGCCGCCTGCATGTGGACGAGGCGCTGATGACCGAACTGAAAAATATCAAGGCTGCCGTAAAGCCCGACGAAATTATGCTGGTTGTGGACGCCATGACCGGCCAGGACGCGGTCAATGCGGCCCAGAGCTTCAATGAGTGGCTGGATATCGACTCCGTGATGCTCAGCAAGCTGGACGGTGACGCCCGGGGCGGCGCGGCCCTGTCTGTCCGGGCCATCACCGGTAAGCCCATCAAATTTGCCGGCATGGGGGAAAAGCTGGAGGACATCGAGCCATTCCATCCCGACCGGATGGCCAACCGGATCCTCGGCATGGGCGATGTGCTGACCCTGATCGAGAAGGCGGAGAAGGCCTACGATGCCAAGAAGGCCGCCGAGATGGAGGAGAAGCTGAAAACCAACCGCTTCACCCTGCAGGACTTCTATGACCAGATGGTGCAGATGAAGTCCATGGGTTCCGTGGAAGAAATTCTGGCCCAGATGCCCGGCGGCGCCAACCTGAAGGGGGTCAAGCTGGACGAGAAGGCCATGGCCCACACCGAGGCCATCATTCTGTCCATGACGCCTAAGGAGCGGGAAAAGCCGGAAATCATCGGCGCCAGCCGGAAAAAGCGCATTGCCGCAGGCGCTGGCGTCCGGGTGGAGGACGTAAACAAGCTGCTCAAGTCCTTTGAGCAGATGCGCAAGCTCATCAAGCAGTTCTCCGGTCCCGGCGCGGGGAAGAAAATGAAGCGCATGAGCCGCATGGGCGGCTTCGGCGGAGGTTTCCCTGGCTTTTGATTTGTTCGCTGAAAGCAAGCTGCTTTGCGATATAGATTATTTCAGATTATTTATGGAGGTGAAACTCTCATGGTTAAGATCAGACTGAGAAGAATGGGTGCGAAGAAGACTCCTTACTACCGTATTGTTGTGGCCGACTCCCGTTCTCCCCGTGATGGCCGCTGCATCGAGGAGATCGGTACCTACAATCCCCTGGCGGAGCCCGCTGCCATTACCGTTGATGCCGAGAAGGCTCAGACCTGGATCAAGAACGGCGCACAGCCCACTGACACTGTCCGTGGCCTGCTGAAGCGCGCTGGCGTTCTGTAAGATCCCCAAAGGAGAATCCCATAATGAAAGAACTTTTGCTGTATATGGCAAAGAATCTGGTGGATGATCCTGAGGCAGTCACCGTTACCGAAATCGATGGCGAGGACGGCAAGGTGCTGGAGCTGCGTGTCGCGGAAGGCGACATGGGCAAGGTGATCGGCCGCCAGGGACGGATCGCGAAGGAGATCCGTACCATTATTAAGACTGTAGCCCAGCGCACTGGCGAGAAGGTCACGGTCGAGATCG
>JAUNJE010000055.1 GCA_030533415.1 Eubacteriales bacterium
ATTTGGCTTTTGGCGAAATAGCACAAAGGGTGTGACTTTTCAGATACGCTCTAGATTTTTCTATATCATACCATATTTTTCGCCGGGTTGCAAGTCATTCGGCCCCCGGGAACAGGGATTTCAAAAAATCTTCAAAAACGTTTAAACAGTCCGTTTTATTGGACTTCTTCCTTTGTATACTGTAAGCACAGAAAACAAAGGAGGCGTTATCCATGAAGAAACAGAAAAACAGCCGCTGTCTTACCGTATACAAACCGGGCCAGCCCGCTTATCCCAATGCCGCGGACGACAGCTATTTTGCTGGCAAGGCGGTGGATATCATCACGGCCATTGTCTCCGGGCTGGGCTTCGTCAGCGCTATGCTGTTCCTGCTCACAATGTGAGCAGGTCCCCATCCCGCAGGATGCGGCAGGAGCAAATCTTGCCGTCCTGAACCTCTATCAGCCCGGCGCTTCCGCCGTAATAGCCGCAGGCTCCGGGATTCAGCACCCACAGCCCATCCTCTTCCCGGTGGCAGTCCGGCCGGTGGGTGTGGCCGTAGAGCACCGCGTCCACCCCGCTGGCCCTGGCATCCCGAAGCAGCGCACCTATGCCGGATTTGACATGGTGCCTATGGCCGTGGGTCATGTAGAGATTCACACCGCACACCGGCAATATCAGAATTTCCGGCTGTCCCGGCGGACAGCGGTAACAGTCACAATTTCCCGGCACCTGGTAAAAGGGGATGTCGGGAAATTCCCCTTTTATGGCAAGGCCGTCGTCAAAATAGTCCCCCAGATGAATCATGGCATCCGGCGCCACTGCCGGGATGCAGCGGCGCATGAAACTGAGAGCCGCATGGGAATCTGACAGTACAAGAATTTTCATTGCGTTCTTTCCCTTTCCAGTTTACGCACAAATCGACGAAATCATACATAAATATATCAATCCTGGCCGCTCTCCGGCTCCTCAAGGGTCACCTCCCGGAAAAATTTTCGTTTTTCCGATGGCGTACAGCCATAGATTTCCCGGAAATACTGGTTCAGCATTTTGGGGTCCCGGAAACCGTGGCGCTCCGCGATCTCACCGATGGGGTCCTCCGTGGTCTCCAATTCCCGGCAAAAGGCGGTAGTGCGCACCTGGTAGACGTATTGCAGGTAGCTGACCCCCATATTTTTCTTAAACAGGCGGCAAAAATATTCCTTATTCAGCCCCATGGCATTGGCGGCATCCTCCAAGGGCAGCTCCTCGGCATGGTGCAGCTGGATGTATTCCAGAACCGGCTCCAGACGGGTCATGTCACTGCGCTGGAGTTTTGTCTCCTCCACCGCCAGGGACTGGGAAAAGTATTTTACCAAAATTGCCGTCACCGCATACAGCCGGGCCATCCGCTCCAGCTTGTAGGCCTGATGGGTCTCCTCGGTCTGGCGCAGAATCTCCTGCAAATGAATCCGCAGCTGCTCAAAAGCCATGGCCTTGGCCTGGTCCTCCGGGTCAAAGGTCAGGGAAAAACTCAGCTGGTCAAAGTTAGGGACGAATTTGCACATCTGGCTGGGCAGAATGTGGACACACAGGTATACCGCGTTGCGGCTGCATTTTGTGGCATGAACCTCGTGGGAATTGATGATATAAATGTCTCCGGGCTTTGCGTGAAGGGTCGCATTTTCAAAATTGCAAGTTACCTTTCCTTTCACAAAAAGCAGCAGCTCCACGGCCTTATGCCAATGAGGCGGCGTGTAGGCGCTGAGGTTATTTTCATATTTGATACCGAATCCGGTTTCATCCAAATCCGTCAACAATTTATGTTGGTAATTATTCACAAAATACTCCTTTTTTCGAACTTTTCAAGTTCACATTCCGTTCACAAAGTCAATATCCTCCAAAGCAAAGTCAATTATACCACTTTTTTCCTCTAAGTCAAGGTGCTATAATGCCCACAGTTCAAGGGAGTCCTTCGAGAAGCCCTTGCAAGATTTATTCAAAGAAAATTCACAGGTGGATTTTCCGCCCATATTATAAGGAGGTATTGCTATGAGGAAGATTTCCATGAAGCAGCTCCTCGTTAAGGCGATGGAGCAGCACGGAAACAATCTGATTCTCTCTGATCGCTTCTGATACGAAAAAACACTGCCGCGCTTTTCGCGCAATCTGATTTTGGAGGTATTGATTATGAAAAACGAATTGACTATGAAGCAGAATCTCATCCAGGCAATGCAGCGTTACGGCGAGATGCTGAACTACTTCATGCATTGATTCCCATGAACCGCATTGGAAGGAAGCGCCGCCCATTCTCTGGCGGCCCATCCCGACACCATCTTTTTTCGGAGGTAATTGACAATGAAGAACAGAAAATCGGTATTGAAGAATCTGGTCTACTATATGGCGCAGTACGGCGAAACGCTGAACCGCATCGGCCCCATGTGACACCCGCAAACATGATCGGACGAAAAGGGCTTTCCACACTTCGCAAGCCCGCCATCACCATTCAGGAGGTATGTTTCCATGAAAGACTTTGCAACGAACCTGGTTATTATGCTCAAGCTTAACGACGAGCGCCAGACGGGGATATCCCAAAACAACTAACGGAATATCCAGGGCTGCCTGCTTTACCGCAGGCAGCTTCTTATTTTCCCGGCACATCTGCCCACTCCCGTGCATATCCTATTGCAGAAGCGTCATTGTACCCCTTTGAGGATCGTGACAAGGAGGTCGTTCCATGCAACATTCCCCTGATATGTCCCAGCTGCTCAAGTTGGCCCAGTCCCCTGCGGGGCAGCAGCTGCTGTCCCTGCTGCAGCACTCCGGCGGCAGGGATCTGGAAAATGCCATTGCCAAAGCATCCGCCGGAGATTACAGCGAGGCCCAAAAGAGCCTGTCTTCCCTGCTCTCCACTCCGGAAGCCCAGGCGCTGCTCAAACAAATGGAGGAGATCAAATGAGCGAGATGGAGGAAAAACTGGGGGCAATCCTGAATAACCCTCAGATGATGCAGCAGATCATGTCCATGGCCCAGGCCATGAGCGCCAGCCAGCCCCCAAAAGAGGAGCCGCCAAAGCCCTCCCCTCCGCCGCAGCCGTCCCTTCCGGACATCGATCCCAATATGCTGCGCTCCCTGGCCGGGATGGTCCGGCAGGGCGGCGTCGACCGGAATCAGCAGGCGCTGCTGAAGGCTTTGTCCCCCTACTTAAGTCAAAACCGTGTCAATAAGCTGGAGCGGGCCATGCGGGCTGCCAAGATGGCGGGACTTGCATCCACGTTCTTAAACTCCGGCGGCCTGCAGCTTCTTTCCGGGAGGTGAAATCATGTATAACCGCTATATTCCCCAGCCGGACGGCTCTTACCGCCGAAACCGGGTACCGGACATGGCCAGCGAAGCACCCAGGCCCATGCCGCCCCGGGAGGAACCACGCAGAAATCCACCGCCGCAGGAGCCTAGTCCGCCTGAACAGGAGGCGCCCCCCTGCCGGAACGGACAGCCCCGGGGCCAAACGCGCGGCTCCGGCCGCCCCACTCCGCCTCCCCGGCCAAATCCACCTCAGCAGACCCCGCCCCGCCGGGACACCGGAGTCGGCGGCTTTCTGCGGCAGCTGCTTCCCAAGGATTTTTCCACGGAGGATCTGCTCGTCGTATTGCTCCTGCTGCTGATGGCCGGTGACTGCCAGGAGGACCAGAACACAGCGTTGCTGACCCTGGCACTGTACCTGTTTTTGTAGAATCTGTTTGCAATTTGCCGGTTAGCTTGTTATAATGTGGGCAACCTACTTTGGGAGGTGCCGGCACCATGATCCAGGCAAAAAGCAAAATTGGAAAACGCCTTGCGGTCCTTGCGGCCGTCTTGGTGGTTTTGGGCGCTTTGGCCGCCCACTATCTGTACGATCCCTGGGGATTTTACTGGAAGGTCTCTGACGAGGAGGCCGCCCTGCGCATGCAGGTGGTGGAGACGGCGCAAAGCTATCTCGGCTGCAACGAAGCCGACGGAAGTCACGAACAAATCATCGACCTGTACAATTCCCACCAACCCCTGGCTATGAACTATACCGTTCAGTATACCGACAGCTGGTGCGCCACCTTTGTCAGCGCCGTGGCCATCCAATGCGGATTGACGGACATTATTCCCACGGAGTGCGGCTGCGAGCGCCAGATCGGCCTGTTTCAGGAGATTGGCTGCTGGGAGGAATTCGACGGCGCCGTTCCCCTGCCCGGTGACATCATTTATTACGACTGGGACGAGAAGGGCCTCCGGGACTGCACCGGATGGGCCGACCATGTGGGCATCGTGGTGGGTACCAAGTGGCCCTTTATAAAGGTCATCGAGGGCAACAAAGGGGACAGCGTCAGCTACCGCTGTCTGCTGCTGAACGACATCCACATCCGCGGCTTCGGCCAGCCGGATTACGCTTCCCGCGCGAAAACGGAACCCTGATGCCCAGAAAGCATCCCGCCTACATGGTACAATAATTCCCCGCAAAACAGGCGCTTTTGCGGGGAATTTTCAGTTTTCTAAAGGAAAAGGCTGCTTTTGCCCCTTCGGTTTCCGGCTACGTCCGGGTGGTGGAATGGCCGAAGTGAACGGCAAAAGCCTTCAGCTTTTGCGGGATACGGTCCCGGAAATAGAACAGGAATCCGACAAATCCCAGCAGTATTACCATCATGACCACACCATATATCCAATTCTCGGACAGCGCCAGACTGCCCGCCGTGCAGGTCATCCAGGTCGGCACAGGCAGCGCAATCAGAAGCGCGGTCAGGAACATGTGCGCCTTGATCCCCGAATTGGCTGCGGCATAGGGAATCGCACCATTGGGCAGGCCCGGAACCAGCAGGGCCATCACCGTGTAGTAGGTTCGGTTATGGCTGACGGACAGGCTCTGCAGGATCTTTCCCACCTTCGGATGCTCCCGCGCGATACAGCGCAGCAGCTTGGAGGCCCTGCGCGCAACGGCATACGCCGTCATATTCGCCGCAACCGACGCGGAGAAATTCAGGGCAAACCCGGCCCAGGGGCCAAAGGTCATACCAGCCACCAACTGCACGGGCATGGCGGGTATCACAATGGACAGCACCTGCACAAAACTTAACAGCCAAACCAATCCGGCGCTGTACCAGTGATTTTGATGATTCAGGCACACCTGCAACGCATCCTGGTTCCCACTCAGGAAGGCTTCCCATATTCCGGGGAAGTACACACAAAGCAGTTCTGCGATCAGCGCAATTGCGGCAATCAGGAACAATGCCACCAGCGCCAAGGCGGCAGCGGCTGTTTTTGTTGTATGCTTGCTCAAAACGGATTTCCTTTCTATAAAATGCCCGGTAAAAACACAGGCGCAATTCACGAAGATATCCGAGAAGGAAGAAAACTCGCCGGCGTTTTCCGCCCTTCCATCCGGGTAAGCGGACAATACTGTCCATTGCCTTACGTTATTTTGCGACAAATCCCACTTTTTTATAAACCTTGCGCAGGGTCTTTTCCGCGAAATACCCCGCCTTCTGGGCGCCGTCGCGGTAAACACTCTCCAAATAGGCCTTATCCTTCATCAGGCGGGCAGCTTCTTCCCGAATGGGGCGCAACGTCTCCACCACGGCTTCTCCGACGGCAGGCTTGAACTTACCATAACCGCAGCCGGCAAACTCGCTCTCAATTTCGGCATAGCTCTTGCCGGTGCAGGCGGAATAAATGGTCATCAGGTTGGACACACCGGGCTTGTTTTCCTTGTCATAACGGACGCAGTTTTCGGTGTCGGAATCCGTAATGGCACGCTTAAACTGGCGCATGATGGTCTCCGGGGCATCCATAACCAGTATCCGTCCGGTATCCTCATTTTCAGATTTGGACATCTTGGCCGCAGGATTGGTCAGACTCATGATCCGGGCGCCGGTCTCGGGAATGAAAGGCTCGGGAATTTTGAACACATCGCCGTAGATTCCGTTGAACCGCCTGGCAATATCCCGGGTCAGCTCCACATGCTGTTTCTGATCCTCTCCCACAGGCACATAGTCAGGCTGATACAGCAGGATATCCGCCGCCATCAGGGCAGGATAGGTAAACAGTCCGCCATTGATATTGTCGGCATTTTTCGCGGACTTATCCTTGAACTGGGTCATGCGGCTCAGCTCGCCGAACATAGCATAGCAGTTCAACACCCAGCCAAGCTCCACATGCTGCGGAACATGGCTTTGGATGAACAGTGTGTTCTTCTCCGGGTCAAGGCCGCAGGCGATGTACTGCGCCAGCTGCTCCAATGTGCGGCGGCGGAGATCGGCAGGGTTTTGGCGAACGGTAATGGCATGCAGGTCAGCCATAAAATAATAGCAGTCAAACAAATCGGCACGAACCGCCCAATTCTTGATGGCGCCAAGGTAGGAACCCAGGGTCAGGTCACCGGAGGGCTTGATGCCGGAAAGCATTCTCTTTTTGGTGGTTTCCATTACATCACTCATGTTTTTTCACGCTTCCTTCTTTGTCGTTTGAGATATTTTAGCACAGTTATTCCGATTGCGCAAGAATATTTTATGAATCCTTTCGGAATACATCCAAAATATGGTGGGAAATGCCCACCATATCGGCGCGCTCACACACCGCGAAATGGTAGCGCAGGTACATTTCAAAGAATTCCTTCTCCATGGCATCGATCTCGGCGCGCATGTAATTGGTGGCCATGTCCGTACCGGCATAGTGCATACGGGTCACAGGGAAGCCCTCCATCAGCGCGTCAATGTCCTCCCTGCGGTAAAGTACAAACAATTCCTCCGGAGTGGAAGAAGCCTTGAAGGTTACCGGGTCCACTAAGTCCTGGTACCGCTTTTCCCGGAGCATCCCCCGCTGGAAGCAATACTGGAGGATAGTGGCATCATTGCCGCAGTAGGCCGCAAACACAACACCGCCCTTCTTCGTCACCCGGATGGCTTCCGACAGGGCCTTGCGCTGCTCCTCCACCGTAAACAAGTGATACATGGGGCCAAGCAGGAGGGTGATATCATAGATCCCCTCCAGCATATTCAATTCGGTAGCGCTGCCTTGGTGAATCGTGACCTTCTCACCGGGCTGGGTATTTTGACGAAAGATGTCAATGTTGTGCCGCACCAGCTCCACGGCATCCACGCGGTATCCCTTCTGGGCCAGCGCATGACTATAGCGCCCGGTGCCCGCGCCAATTTCCAGGATCCGCATTCCGGGGCGAAGATACTTGTCAATGTAGCGCATGGTGGTCAAAAACTCCACCATCCCGTGCTGGGAGCGCAGGCGTCCATCCTCATTGTAGCTGCTGTAGTAGTCCGTCAATTCCTTCATAACTTCCATTTTCTTTCCCCCTAAAAATAAAAGCGGTGTAAGCCTGCAAATACGCTTACACCGCAAAATTCCGTTTTTCCCGTTTCTATCCGTGAAAATCAGCGCATGACAATGTAAGCCCGTTCCGATGCCGCCAGGCAGGAACGAACTGATCCGCAAAATACCGAATCGCATTGCAGATGTACATCGTCAAACCTCCGTAAAATTTTTCTTATCGTAACACCGAACCTGGGGAAAGTCAAGGAATTTCCGGCATTTTTCCCGCTTCCTCCCAGGCCTGGGGGAAATATTTCCGGTAGAAGGCCTCCTGTGCCGTGTTTACGGGAAAACGCCGCAGATAATCCACGGCTCCGGCATAGTTATGCGCCTTCTGCTCCGGGGTCAGCCGCTCATAGGGAAGGAATTCCACCGTTCCCCTGCCAATCTCTGCCCAGATCGCCTCATAAACATCCGGAATATACCGCACCGCTGTTACCTTTGCCGCCTCCCGGCACAGCCAGATACCGGGAACCTTACCAGGCTCCGCAGATGCCTCCACCTCATAGACATAGCCCGCTCTGCCCCGGTAGAGCAGCTTCAGCTGGCCGGGGATTTTTTCATCATAGCGGACAATGCCATCCTGGCCGACACCGCAGGTGACAAAATCCAGCTCCCGGTCCCGAATATAAAACAGGCTGTAGGGCAGATTGTCGGTCAAATACAGCACCGGACACCCTTCCCCGTCCCGGGAATTGACCCGAAGGATGTCAATTCCCGCAGCCGTCGTACCATGGAACAGCTTCATGGCAAACCCATCTCCTTTCCCTCTGCCTGCCATTATACCGCCTTAAAAATATAATACAAGAATTGACTTTCAGGGGATTGTGTGCTATGATTTATGATAGAAAATTATAACAAAAGAGGTATCAAGGTATGGATTATCAAGCACTTGCGGAATTGCTTTTCCCCGATGTGACTGAAACCCCGGAGGACATGGAAGCCCGGTTCCCCCAGCGGAATCTGCCCGAGGGGGCGGTGGTTTCCCGGATGGCCCCCTCCCCTACCGGATTCGTCCATCTGGGCCATCTGGTGCAGGGCACCATCTCCGAGCGAATGAGCCATCAGTCCGGCGGCGTGCTGTTCCTGCGGGTGGAGGATACCGACGCCAAGCGGGAGGTTCCCGGCGCTGTGGAGGTGCTCATCAACACCATGAAATTCTACGACATCAGCTTTGACGAGGGTGCCACCCTGGACGGCGACGCCGGAAGCTATGGCCCCTACCGTCAGAGCCAAAGAGCCGCCATTTACCACGTTTACGCCAAAAAGCTGGTTGCCGAGGGCAAAGCCTATCCCTGCTTCTGCACGGAGGAGGAACTGTCCGCCCTGCGGGAGCAGCAGGATGCGAATAAGGAAACCACCGGCTATTATGGTAAGTATGCCGTATGGCGCGACCGCTCCATGGAGGACATCCGATCCCAGCTGGATGCCGGAAACCCCTGGGTACTCCGCTTCCGCTCCACCGGCAGTATCGAAAACCAGTTCAAGTTTGACGATCTGGTGAAGGGGAAACTGACCATCACGGAAAACAACGTTGACCACGTTCTTCTCAAGTCCGACGGCATCCCCACCTACCACTTCGCCCACGCGGTGGACGATCACCTGATGCACACCACCCATGTGGTTCGTGGCGACGAGTGGCTGCCCAGCCTGCCCTTTCACATTCAGCTGTTCCAGGCCCTGGGCTTTAAGCTGCCGAAGTACGTCCATATCGGCCCTCTGATGAAGATGGACGGCAATTCCAAGCGCAAGCTGAGCAAACGCAAGGACCCCGAGCTGGCGCTGACCTACTACAATGCCGACGGATTCCCCGTCGCATCCGTGCAGGAATATATCATGACCGTGCTGAATTCCAATTTTGAGGACTGGCGGCGGACAAATCCCGACGCGCCGCTGGACGCGTTTAAGTTCAGCCCCAAAAAGCTGAACCCCGCCGGGAGCCTGTTCGACTATGCCAAGCTGGTGGACGTGTCGAAAAATGTCATCTCCCGCATGCGCGCGGAGGAGGTCTATTCCCTGCTGGTAGAATGGGCGAAGGAATTTGATCCCGGTTTCGCCGCGAAGCTGGAAGCCGGTCCCGACTATGCCAAACGAATTCTCGCCATCGGCCGGGGCGGCAAGAAGCCCAGAAAAGACCTGGCCGTCTGGAAGGATGCCAAGCCCTACATGGGATTCTTCTACGACGAATATCTGGAAAAGCCCGTGTTTGAGGAAGCCTTTGACCACGCTGTCATTGCGGACGTCTTAAACCGCTTCCTGGAACAATTTGACCCCAGCGACGACGCCAACACCTGGTTCGATAAGGTCAAGCAGATCACGGCCGCCATTGGCTTCACCACTGACATGAAGGCCTACAAGGCCGATCCCTCGGCCTTCCCCGGCACCGTGGCGGACGTCTCCACCTTCCTCCGTCTGGCTGTCACTGGCAAGACCAATTCCCCTGACCTATATACGGTCATGCAGATTCTTGGCCCGCAGCGTACCGTAGAGCGCATCCGCGCCGCCATCGCACAACTGGGATAACGAATCCTCCCCCTCTGCCCCAACGGACGGAGGGGGAGATTTGCGTTAAAAGTGAGGAGTGAGGAGTGAGGAGTTGAATGAGGCAATTTTAGCTTTCCGCTCTAAACTCCTCACTCTAAACTCCTCACTCCTAACTGCTCTTGACTTTTCTCCCCCATCCCGCTATACTGATACCAATATTTTGCAGAAGGAGGGTACATTATGGCACTTTACAAAAATGACATTCCGATTTTGGAGTATGACGACGCCTCTGCTGCGCTGCTGCGGCATGACCGGCACCCGGAAATTGTCCTCCCCCGGCGGGCGGTGTATGCGTTCCTGGGCGATACCGTCGAGCGTTACGCCCAAAGCCATGGCGCAGAAGTACTGGACGTGTTCCAAAACATCAACGGCGATACCCCCATTTACCGCATACAGCACCAGGGGCAGGAGCTGTGCCTTTGCCGGGCGCCCCTGGGCGGTCCCGCCGCTGTACAGCTGATGGACTGGCTCATTGGCCACGGCGTCAGATCCGTCATTTCCGCCGGCTCCTGCGGTGCGCTGGTTCCCCTGCCGGAAAATACCTTCCTGGTTCCCTCCCGGGCGCTGCGGGACGAGGGAACCTCCTACCACTATCTGCTCCCTTCCCGCTTTGTGGAAACCTCGGAAACGGTCCGGGGCGTCATAGAGGAGGTTCTTCGTTTCCATGGACTGAAATATGCGGAATGTACCACCTGGACCACGGACGGCTTTTTCCGTTCAACGGAAGCCATGGTTGCCCACCGCCGGGAGGAAGGCTGCGCCACCGTGGAGATGGAGTGCGCTTCTCTGGCTGCCTGCGCCAGCTTCCGGGGTGCGCTGTTTGGTCAGCTTCTGTATACAGCGGACACTCTGGCGGATGCCCAAAACTACGACCCGCGGGAATGGGGTATGGATTCCATGGCGCCGGCGCTGGCTCTTTGCCTGGATATTGCGGCAAAGCTGCCATAGAAGGATACCCCCTGACGGGAAAGCATGGATGGCGTTCATCCGGCCCTATTATGCGGATGAGAACAGCATGCGCAACCTGCGGCACATCGGGTTGGTACGGAAAACTTTTAGGAACTGCTGGCTGGCATCCAATAACAGCACCGCCCGGCACGGATTTCGTGCCGGGCATTTTTCCGTTCATACCAACACCTGGCCGTTGATCGCCAGCTTGAAGGTCAGAGCCAGCCGCTCCGCCGCCTGGCGGCACAGGAGCATCCGTTTCATGAAGATTTCGAAATACTCCATCACCGAGCTGACATCGGTATCCACCGTCAGCTGCAGTTCGATGATCTTCCGCTCCACATCGATCACCAGCCGGGAATCTGTCACGGAGTAGTTGACCCGGTCGTGAATGTCCTGGGCGATGTCCGCTTTCTTTCGAACCCGGGAGCGGCGGACATCGGATTTATCCGCAATAAACAGGGCCGCCGCCACCGCGTTCACGGGAACGCCGGTTCCTTCGTCGTGGTTGCCGATGGCGGTCACAATGGCGGCAATTTCCTCCGGCGGAAAGTTCATCCTGTCCAGGATGCGAAAGGCCATCACCGCTCCGCTTTGGCTGTGGTCTATTCGGTTTACCACATTTCCGATATCATGCAGATACCCCGCGATTTTGGCAAGCTCCACCGTCCGCTCCGGATAATTCAGTTTTTCCAGAATATCCCCGGCGATTTCCGCCACCCGGGTCACATGGGCGAAGCTGTGCTCCGTAAATCCCAAAGCATTCAACGATGCGTCCGCCTGGGCGATATAGACATTCACCGCCGTATCACGGCGCACCTCTTCATACGTCATAAGATCCCTCCTTATGTACAGCCTTTACAGATAGGGTTATCTTACCACCCAATTGTAAAATCCGTTTTATCTCCATTGTAAATTTCTTATCAATTCCACAGAAAAAACAGATGCAAACGTTTCCATTTCTTCTTTACATCTCCAAATCCCTATGTTATAATTTTAGGGCTAACCCATCGCATGATCTTTCATCCGTAAGGAGTACCCATCGCTATGCACGAAGTCTACTCTACCGCCGAATTTGAAGAAAAATATACTTACTTTGGAAATGACTTGGGCGCCACCTGGACCCCCCGGCAAACCTCCTTCCGTCTCTGGGCGCCTACCGCCCAGGAGGTTATCGTCAACCTTTACCGCAGCGGTACCGCCCACGCCGATGACCTGCTGTACCAGCTGCATATGCAGCCCGATGTGAACGGCACCTGGGTCGCCCAGCGTTTTGGGGACCTGAACGGCATCTACTATACCTACCTCGTCATGGTGGACGGCCAAATCTCGGAGGCCTGCGACCCTTATGCCAGGGCCACCGGGGTCAACGGGGACCGGGCCATGGTCATCGACCTGGACAGCACCTCTCCTGCCGGCTGGGAAAAGGACCGGGACCCCAACGCCGGGAAGCGGATCACCGACGCGGTGATTTATGAGCTGCATGTCCGCGACCTGTCCATGCACCGCAGTTCCAAAATCCAGCAGAAGGGAAAATTTCTGGGCCTGACCGAAACCGGAACCAAAACCAAAAGCGGCCAGCCCACCGGGTTGGACCACATCAAGCGCCTGGGCATTACCCATCTGCACCTGATGCCTGTTTTCGACTTTGGCTATACCGACGAAAGCCGCCGCAATCCCCAGTTCAACTGGGGTTATGATCCGGTGAATTTCAACGTCCCGGAAGGCTCCTACGCTTCCGATCCCTACAACGGCGCCGTTCGTGTGCGGGAGATGAAGCAGATGGTAAAGGTCCTTCACGATAACGGCATCAGCGTGGTGATGGATGTGGTCTATAACCATGTTTTTGACGCCAAAAGCTTCTGCTTTCACAAAATCGTCCCCGGCTACTTCAGCCGCATCAGCGGCGGTGTCTATTCCAACGGCTCCTGCTGCGGCAATGACACCGCTTCGGAGCGCTCCATGGTGCGAAAGTACATCGTCGATTCCGTAAAATACTGGGCCGACGAATACCACATTGACGGCTTTCGTTTTGACCTGGTGGGTCTGATCGATACCAGAACCATCAATGAAATCATGCAAACCGTGCACAAAACCCACCCCAATGTCATTTTTTATGGCGAGGGTTGGAGCATGAATACGGCTCCCACCAAGCCCAGCGTGGAGCTGGCCGTGCAGGCCAATTCCGCCAAGATTCCCGGTTTTGCCTTTTTCAGCGACACCATCCGGGACTTGCTGCGGGGCTCCGTCTTTGATTCCACCGCCCCCGGCTATGTGTCCGGCGCCATCTGCTCCAAGGATCTGCTGGACACCTGCTTCATGGGTGTCCCCGAATGGGCTGCCCAGCCCTGCCAAAGCGTGAACTACGTCTCCTGCCACGACAACAATACGCTTTTTGACCGCATTTCCCTGGCCGCCCCGGAAGCCCCCCGGGAGGTTCTGATCAAAATGAACAACCTGGCCGCCGCCTTTACCATTTTGTCCCAAGGCGTCCCCTTTATGCAGGCGGGAGAAGAAATGCTGCGCACAAAGCCCGGCAGAAAAGGCGGCTTTGACAGCAACAGCTACCACGCCCCCGATAAAGTGAATTCCCTGAAGTGGGAGGACCTGGACAAGGCGGAATACCGGCAGACCGTGGAATACTACCGGGGACTGATTGCCTTCCGCAAGGCCCATCCCGGCCTGCGGCTGACCACCCGGGAGGAAGTATGGAAGCATGTCCGGCCCATTCCCTGTGAGAATATTCACACGGCAGCATTCCATATTGACGAAGATGCGCAGGAGCTATTCGTCATTTTTAATGCCGATACCGCATCCGTTTCCCTTCCCCTGCCCGAAGGACACTGGAATGTGAATATCCGGGACAGTCAGGCGGGTACGGAGGTTCTCGACCACATTGCGGGAAATGTCAGCGTCTCCCCCCTTTCCGCTGCGGTATTGAGCCGGAAAAAGCCGGTGGAGGTGGTTGCCGCGCTGATCTGGGAAAAAGACAAACTCCTGATCTGCCAACGGCCGGCCAATAAGGCCAGAGGACTGCTCTGGGAATTCGTAGGCGGCAAAGTAGAGCCAGGGGAAACCATGCAGCAGGCCCTGGTTCGGGAATGCGCCGAGGAGCTTGCCATTACCGTGGAGGTAAGAGAGCAGTTCATGCAGGTGCTCCACGAATACCCGGATATGCTGATCCGCCTGACGCTGTTCCATTGTATCATTCCCGAGGGCTTCCCCCAGGCGCTGGAGCACAACGCCCTGTGCTGGGTCCATCCCCGGCAGACCGGCGGCTTTGAATTCTGCCCCGCAGATGCGGATATGGTAAAGGAAATCAGACGTGTATACGAAAACAGGCAGCCGCTGTAAGCGGCTGCCCCAGACTGTCGATAACCCTCTGGCGCGGGAGCGCCCAAGGCTCCCTTGTGCAAAGGGAGCTGTCACGC
>JAUNJE010000017.1 GCA_030533415.1 Eubacteriales bacterium
CTTCCGTCTCCCGGCGCAGGAAACGCCTTCCATAGAATATTATGGATACTGCGGTACCGGTGACCCAGCCAATGGGCCAGGAGAGCCAGATGCCGGTGCTTCCCAGCATCCCTGACAGAAAATATGCCAGCCCCACCCGCAAGATCAGGTCCGTAAACGTCGCAGCCATAAATTGCCGCATCATCCCCGCGCCCCGCAGCACGCCGTCGGTAACCAGTTTGGCGGAAACCAGGAAATAAAAAGGCGACACAATTTTCAGGAACATAATGCCGGTATTCACCGCATCCGCTGTGCCGTTTTCCAGGAAAATGCTGGTCAAAAGCCTGCCCAGGAAGAAATAGGCGGCTGTCAGCGGGATGCACAGCAGCCACACCATCCCCAGGCCCGCTTTATACCCCTGGTGAACCCGCTGGGGCCGGTCCGCCCCCAGATTCTGGGCGGTATAATTGGACACGCCGTTTCCCAGTGTGGTAAAGGACGTAATGACCAGATTGTTCAGCTTGACCGCCGCCGAATAACCGGCCATTACGCTGGAACCGAAGGTATTGATAATGCCCTGCAAAATCATATTGCCAACAGAAATAAAACTCTGCTGCAGCATGCTGGGTATGGCCACCACCGCGATTGCCCCCAGCATCCGCCAGGAAAACAGCGCTGCCGTTTCCGTCCGGATGGAGGCCAGCCGCCGGAACACCACGAAGATTGCCAGCACACAGCTGACCCCCTGGCAGATCAGCGTCGCCCAGGCGACGCCCGCCACGCCCATCTGAAACGCCGTGACAAACAGGATATCCGCGCCGATATTGGACAATGACGAGACCACCAGGAAAATAAAGGGCGTCCTGGAGTCCCCCAAAGCGGAGAAAATCCCCGTTGCCACATTATAATAGAACACAAAAGGCAGGCTGAGAATATAGATCTCCAGATAGCTCCGGGAATCGGCAAATACATTGTCCGGCGTGTGAATCAGCCGCAGCAGCCCATTCAGACCGGTCAGTCCCGCCAGCATCAGCACCAGGCAGAGTACGCCGCTGGCAATCAGCGTTGTGTACACCGCCGTTTTCATATCGCCATACTGCTTCGCGCCGAATTTCTGGGCCGTTATCACAGAGCAGCCGATATTGCAGCCAAATGCCACGGCGATAAACAGGAGGGTCACCTCATATCCGTTTCCAACAGCGGCCAGGGCTTCCTCTCCGATAAACTGTCCCGCCACCAGGCTGTCGGCAATGTTGTAAAGCTGCTGGAAAATGATGCTGCCAAACAGCGGCAGGCAAAACTGCCACAGCACCTTCGACGGCCTTCCTACGGTCAGATCCCGGTTCATTTTTATCACCCCATTTTTATTCTTTCGCCTGATGGATTATACCCCTTGACACTGGGCCTTGTAAAATGTATAGTTGAAATAGTTTTCATATCAAATATATATGGATAGAGGTGCCATAATGTACATCAGTCTGGATTCCTACCGGGATTTCTATTATGTGGCCCAGTACCGCAGCTTTACCAGGGCCGCAGAGATGCTGTACCGCAACCAGCCCAATGTAACCCGGACCATCAAAAATCTGGAGCAGGCTCTGGGCTGCTCCCTGTTTGTCCGCTCCAGCCGGAGCGTCCAGCTGACACCGGAGGGGGAAGCCCTGCTCGCCCACATCGCCCCGGCCATTGAACAAATTCAGGCCGGCGAGGAGGCCCTTCTGCGCCATACCAGCCTGAAAGGCGGCGTCATCAGCATCAGCGCCAGCGAAGTGGCCCTGCACCATACCCTGCTTCCCATTCTCAAAGAATTCCGGAAGCAATACCCAGGGGTACGCTTCCGAATTTTCAACTCCACCACACCCCAGGCGGTAACGGCATTGAAAGAACGCATGGCAGACCTTGCCCTGGTAACGACGCCTCTGGACTCCTGTGAAAGTCTGGTGCAAAAGGAACTGGCCTCCTTCCGGGATGTGCCCATCTGCGGGAACGCCTACCGTGCCCTTCTGCAGCAGCCGCTGACCCTGGAGGATCTGACTGCCTATCCCCTGGTCAGCCTGCGGAAGGGAACGGCTACCTATGCCCTGTACCAGGCCTTTTTCCACAGCCACGGTCTTTCCCTGTCCGCGGATATTGAAGCCGCCACCTCCAGCCAGATCATTCCCATGGTATGCTCCGATCTGGGCATCGGCTTTGTGCCGGAGCATGTCGCCAGGAGCGCCCAGGCCGAGGGCAGTGTACACATCCTGCAATTGACGGAACCTCTCCCGAAGCGTTCCGTCTGCCTGCTCAAGCGCAGGGATACCCCCCTGAGCATCGCCGCCCGGGAGCTGGAAAAGATGCTTCTTGCTCACTTTGTGTAATACGGTTTCATGGAATACCAGCCGGGGCCAACCGGAAAAGCGGCAGCCCGCTATGCACGGTACGCATAGCGGGCTGGTTTTTCTATGAATAGGTTTTGATAATCCCCAAAGCAATCTCCCGGCGGCTGACACAGCGGTCCATGGCCTGCTTTTCAATGTGGTGGTGGGCATCGGTCTCCGTCATTTTCAGCTGCTCGATGAGAATCCATTTGGCCCGGTTCACCAGACGGATTTCCTCCATCTTTTCCTCCACGGTGGTGGCTTTCTTTTCCAGCCTGCGCAGCCGCTCCCGGGCGGAGGCCATCCATCTCAGGCCCTGTTGGAGGACCTGGGCAGGCGTAGGCTTCGCCAGGGTAAAGACCCCCTGGGGCGTGACCTTTTCACTGGTCTGCTCATACAGCTCCGAACGTACCAGAAGCAGCACCACCGTACCGGATTTGTCCTCCGCGTCGATGGCCAAGCGGATGCCTGAATCATCCGGCAGCGGCGCGTTGACGATGACGAAATCATAGGCCCGGTCAATCAACTCCCGGCGGGCCGCTGCCACATTGCCGACGAAGGTGACCGGATAATAGTCCGATCCCGGGAGCATCTGGGCGAGGATATCATTGAATTTTTGTGCCGCGGAAACCACAAGCACGCTGTAGGTTTGCGCGCTGAACATCATAACCTGTGCTCCCTCCTTTCAGCAAAATCCGGCTTTCGTCACTCCTTGCAGAAATACGCGACCAGGGACCGGGGCAGGTGCTGTTCCAGAAACGCGCTGGAAGCAGCTTTCCGGGAGGCCGTGGTCAGCGAAAGCGGAAGAGTCCGCAGGTGGGACAAATCACGCTGGGCCGCAGTAAAGAGGTTGACATTGGCCTCTTCCGGCAGGGACAGTCCGTTTTGAATCCCGTCCAGTCCCGCCCAGATCAGCAGCGCAAAGGCAATGTAGGGATTGGCCGTGCAGTCAGGGCTGCGCAGCTCACAGCGGCGGTATTCCCCGGACGCGGCGGGAACACGGATCAGCTGGGAGCGGTTGTCGCTTGACCAGGAGATATATTTCGGCGCCTTGTGAGAACCCAGACGCTGGTAAGAACCCTCGGAAGGATTCAAAAACAGGGTCATATCCTCCACCCGGTTCAAAATTCCCGCCATCATCTGCTGCATCAGGTTCTCTCCCCTGCCCTGGACAGACATGTTGATATGGAAGCCGCTGCCGGGCTTTCCGGGCAGGGGCTTCGGTGAAAAATCGGCATACAGGCCGTTTCTGGCCGCAATGGTCTTTACCACCGTCAGGAAGGTCACTGCGTTGTCCGCAGCGGACAGGGCATCGGAATAGCGGAAATCGATCTCATTCTGGCCGGGGCCTTCCTCGTGATGGGACGATTCCGGCTGGATCCCCATCTGCTCCAGCGTCAGGCAGATTTCCCGGCGGACATTTTCGCACCTGTCCTCCGGCGAAACATCCATATACGCCGCGTTGTCATAGGGAATGCCGGTGGGCTCTCCGGCCTCGTCCAGCCTGAATAGATAAAACTCCATCTCAGAGCCAAAGGCAAAGGCAAATCCCGCATTGGCCGCATCCGCGACCGCCTTTTTCAGAAGGCTGCGGGTATCGTGGGCAAAGGGCGTGCCGTCAGGATGGGAAATGGCGCAGAACATCCGCACCACCCGGCCATGCTCCGGCCGCCAGGGCAGCACCGCAATGGTCGCGGGGTCCGGATGCAGGAAAAGGTCGGAATGCACCTCATCCCCAAAGCCCGCAATGGCGGAGGCGTCGATGGCAATGCCGTATTTGAACGCCCGCTCCAGTTCCTGGGGCATGATGGAGACATTCTTGGGTCTGCCCAGGACATCACAAAATGCCAGGCGGATGAACTTCACATCTTCCTCCTGGATATACTGTATGACCTCTTGCGGTGTATATTTCATAATGGCCCAACTCTCTTTCCTTTGCTGCGCAATCTGCAGCGGGGAAAAAGCCCCGCCGCCTGTAAATCTGACATTCTTGTTATACCATACCTGCGGCGGATTTTCCAGATATTTGTCAAAGAAATTGAAAAAATGCCGAACCGGTCCCGGCGGTCCCCATGCCGCCATGGCACCCTATGCGCAAAACCGCCAGGGCATTCCTCTGCTGCCGGGCTTGGGTGTTTGTCAATCTTCACAATCCTAAAAAACTTTTTTTGTGCAGGGTGTTGACAAACCGGATTTTCTGGTGTAGAATACAGCACATAAAGGCAAGGACGTCTTTGAGCAGTGGCTCATAGACTCCTTGTCTCTTTTTTATTTCCGGCAGCTCTGGGGCGGGGCCTCCCTCCGGCGCCGCCTCAGAGTCTGCCGAAATCCAGAATAAGGAGAATGAATGATTATGGGTACTGTGTCCGATTATTTTGGCTGTCTGGTATTTGACGACCGCGAAATGAAGGCAAATTTAAGCGCAAATGTATACCGTTCCCTGAGAAAGACCATCGACCAGGGTGCGAAGCTGGATGCTTCCGTGGCCAACGCCGTGGCCGCCGCCATGAAGGATTGGGCCGTTGCCAAGGGCGCAACGCACTATACCCATTGGTTCCAGCCTCTGACCGGCATCACCGCCGAAAAGCACGACAGCTTCATTTCTCCCGCTCCGGATGGGGGCGTCATCATGGATTTCAGCGGCAAGGAGCTGATCAAGGGCGAGCCTGACGCCTCCTCCTTCCCCTCCGGCGGTCTGCGGGCGACCTTTGAAGCCCGGGGCTACACCGCCTGGGACCCCACCTCTTATGCGTTCATCAAGGGCAAGACCCTGTGCATCCCCACCGCGTTCTGCTCCTATGGCGGCGAGGCGCTGGACAAAAAGACCCCGCTGCTGCGCTCCATGGAGGCCCTGAACCGCCAGGCCATGCGCATTCTGAAGCTCTTCGGCAATAAGGACGTCAAATGCGTCAGGACCTCCGTCGGCCCCGAGCAGGAATATTTCCTGGTGCCGAAGGAGCTGTATGAACAGCGCGAAGACCTGATCTACACCGGCCGCACCCTTTTCGGCGCCAAGCCTCCCAAGGGCCAGGAGATGGACGACCACTACTTCGGCGTCATCAAGCCCCGTGTGGCCGCGTACATGGCAGACCTGAACGAGGAGCTTTGGAAGCTGGGTATCCTGGCGAAAACCGAGCATAACGAGGTGGCGCCTTCCCAGCACGAGCTGGCTCCCATCTACACCACTACCAACATTGCCACCGACCACAACCAGCTGACCATGGAGATCATGCAGAAGGTTGCCGCGAAGCACGGCCTGGTGTGCCTGCTGCATGAGAAGCCCTTTGCCGGCGTCAACGGCTCCGGCAAGCACAACAACTGGTCCATCGCCACCAACACCGGCGTAAACCTGCTGTCCCCCGGCGAGACCCCCTATGAAAACGCCCAGTTCCTGCTGTTCCTGTGCGCCGTCATCAAGGCCGTGGACGATTACCAGGATCTGCTGCGTCTCAGCGTTGCCACCGCCGGCAACGACCACCGTCTGGGCGCCAACGAAGCGCCTCCTGCCGTGGTATCCATCTTCCTGGGCGACGAGCTTTCCGCCATTCTGGATGCCATCGAAAACGACAAGCCCTATGCCGGTACCCACAAAACCACCATGAAGCTGGGCGTGGATGTGCTTCCCCGGTTTGCCCGGGACACCACCGACCGCAACCGCACCTCTCCTTTCGCCTTCACCGGCAACAAGTTTGAGTTCCGCATGCTTGGCTCCTCCAACTCCATTGCCTGCGCCAACATCATGCTGAACGCCGCCGTAGCCGAGTCCCTGAAAATCTATGCCGACCGGCTGGAGAATGCCGAAGACTTTGAAACCGCCCTCCACGCCATGATCAAGAAAACCATCAAGGACCACAAGCGCATTCTCTTCAACGGAAACGGCTATGACGAGGCCTGGATCAAGGAGGCCGTGGAGGTTCGCGGCCTGTGTAACTACCCCACCACCCCCGACTGCATGCCCCATCTGCTGGATAAAAAGAATGTGGATATGCTCACCAGCCACAAGATATTCTCCATGGCGGAGCTGGAATCCCGCGTGGAGATCATGCTGGAAAATTACTGCAAGACCGTGGTCATCGAGGCAAACACCATGGTGGATATGTCCAGAAAGCAGATCCTCCCCGCTGTGGAAGGCTATGCCGCCGAGCTGGCCGGAACCATCGCCGCCAAGCGGGCCGTGGCTTCCAATATCGCCTGCGGTTACGAAACCGGGCTGCTTGGCAAGCTGTCCGTGCTGACCGACCAGATCGCCGTGAAGGCTGACGAGCTGGAAGCGGCCGTAGTGGATCTGAAGAACACCTCCAGCGTCATCGAAGAATCCTACGCCATCCGGGATACACTGCTGGGCAAAATGGCAGCCCTTCGGGCCGTGGCCGACGAGGCCGAGACCCAGACCGCAAAGAAATACTGGCCCTTCCCCACCTACGGCGAACTGCTCTTCGGCGTCCGGTAAGCTTTTCCCCCACAAAAGGGTACGGCTCACAGCTACCCCCACAAAAGAAACCATGGGAGAGTCTCCTGTACCGGGGCTCTCCCACAGGTTGGTTTTTCCAGAAATTGCGGGAATCTTTTATAGAAAGATTTTTTGAAATAGATTTTCGTGTCTTTTTTGAAAAGACACGAAAACGGCAGCGCCGCAGGCGATGCCTTCCGTGGAAGGGCCATGGGCCTTTCTCCGGAAATCGTATTAGGAGGATCGCATATGTGTTCTATCATCGGTTATTGCGGCAAACCTGCCGATATCCAGAAATTCATTGCCGGCTTTGACAAAACCCTCTCCCGGGGCCCTGACGATTCCCGGATCGTGGATGTGGGGCAGGGGCTTTTCGGCTTTCACCGGCTTTCCATTATGGGCCTGCATCCGCAGGGCATGCAGCCCTTCGCCCTGAATGGGAACTTCGTGGTCTGCAACGGTGAGATCTACGGCTTTGAAAAATTGCGGGAGGAATTGTCCGGGGAATACACCTTTGCCAGCGAATCGGACTGCGAGGTCTTACTGCCCATGTATGAAAAATACGGCGTTGGCATGTTCGCCATGCTGGATGCGGAATTTGCCTGCATCCTCTACGACGGGAAACGCAAGCAGTTTCTCGCCGCCCGGGATCCCATCGGTATCCGCCCCCTGTATTACGGCTACGACCAAAACGGCACCATCGTCTTTGCCAGCGAGCCGAAGAATCTGACGGAATTGGTGGATCAGGTCCTCCCCTTCCCTCCCGGCCACTACTATCAGGACGGGGCTTTCGTCTGCTACTGCGACATTGCGGCCGTGGATGCCTATCATCCCCACGATCTGGAAATGGTCTGCCGCAACATTAACGAAAAGCTCGTTGCCGGCGTCCGCAAGCGCCTGGTGGCCGACGCCAAGGTTGGCTTCCTTCTCAGCGGCGGCCTGGATTCCTCCCTGGTCTGCGCCATCGCCGCCCGGGAAAGCGGGCAGCCCATCAAAACTTTCGCCATTGGCATGAGCGGCGACGCCATTGACCTGAAATACGCGAAGCAAGTGGCCGATTATATCGGCAGTGACCATACGGAGGTCATCATTTCCAAGGAAGATGTACTGGCCGCCTTAGAGCCTGTCATAGAGCTGCTGGGAACCTTCGATATCACCACCATCCGTGCCAGCATCGGCATGTATCTGGTGTGCAAATACATCCACGAGAACACCGATATCCGGGTGCTGCTTACAGGAGAGATCTCCGACGAGCTGTTCGGCTATAAATATACCGATTTTGCCCCCTCCGCGGAAGAATTCCAGAAGGAGGCCCAGAAGCGGCTCCGGGAGCTGCATATGTACGACGTGCTCCGGGCCGACCGCTGCATCAGCGTCAATTCTCTGGAGGCCAGGGTTCCCTTTGGTGACCTGGACTTTGTCAAATACGTCATGGCCATTGACCCGGAGCAGAAGCTGAACAAGTACGGCAAGGGCAAATATTTGCTGCGCCATGCCTTTGATGGGGATTACCTCCCGCATGACATCCTTTGGCGGGAAAAGGCCGCCTTCTCCGATGCCGTGGGCCATTCCATGGTGAACTATCTGAAGGAATTCGCGGAAGGCCGCTATACCGAATCTGAATTCCAGCAAAAGCGGGCCAAATATTCCCACGCCCGTCCCTTCACCAAGGAATCTCTGCTCTACCGCGAAATTTTTGAGAAATACTATCCCGGCCAGGGGCAGATGATCGTGGATTTCTGGATGCCGAACAAGCACTGGGAGGGCTGCAACGTCAACGATCCCTCTGCCCGGGTCCTGGCAAACTATGGTGACAGCGGCAAATAAGTGCATATGGCTTCGGATCGTCATGGCCGCCGGCAGGGCTATGGCGGTCCAAAGCGGATATTCATGAAAATGCACAGACTTCCGCACCAGAGAAGGTGGTTTCCGCTCATAAATGGAGAATAAAACGTATTTATCTTGCATTTTCTCATGGACTACTCTATAATTGATGTGTAAATTTCCGGCAGGCCCTGCCTGTCCAGAGAATATTGGACCAGCACATCAAATACATTGGGAGGAAACAACATGGAAAAGCTAGAACAGCTCTACGAAGGCAAGGCAAAGAAGGTCTTCGCCACCGAAGATCCCGCGCTTCTGATCGTAGACTACAAAGATGATGCCACCGCATTTAACGGCCTGAAAAAGGGCACCATCGTGGGCAAGGGCGTTATCAACAACCAGATGAGCAACCGCCTGATGGCGAAGCTGGAGCGCTGCGGTATCCCTACCCACTTCGTCAAGGAACTGTCCCCCCGGGAAACCTTGGTGAAAAAGGTCAGCATCGTTCCTTTGGAAGTCATCATCCGCAACATCTCCGCCGGTTCCTTCTCCAAGCGCTACGGTGTGGAAGAGGGCATTGTCTTCGACCAGCCCACCATTGAGTTCTCTTATAAAAATGACGACCTGGGGGATCCCCTGCTGAACACCCGCCATGCCCTGGCCCTGAAGCTGGCCACCCCCGAGGAAATCAGCACCATCGAAAAATACGCCTTCCGGGTCAATGAGATCCTGAAGGAATTTTGGAAAAGCTGCGGCGTGACGTTGGTGGACTTCAAGCTGGAATTCGGCCGCCTCAGCGACGGCTCCATCGTTCTGGCCGATGAGATCAGCCCCGACACCTGCCGGCTGTGGGACGCCAAGACCGGCGAAAAGCTGGACAAGGACCGTTTCCGCCGCGATATGGGCGGTGTGGAAGAGGCCTACGCTGAAATCATGAGCCGGCTGGAAGCCCATCTGTAACGGGAGGAAGCGAAATGGCAAACGCGGCAATCGTAGGCATCAACTGGGGCGATGAAGGCAAGGGCCGAATGGTTGATCTGCTGACCCAGGATTATGATGTTGTCATCCGCTATCAGGGCGGCGGAAACGCAGGCCATACCGTCATCAATGAATATGGCAAATTCGCGCTGCATCTGCTGCCCTCCGGCATTTTCCGCAAGAGGGTTGTGAACATCCTGGGAAACGGCGTTGCCCTGGACCCGGAAAACCTTTGGTTGGAAATCGAAGAGGTGGTACGCAAGGGCGTGCCCATCACCCCGGAAAACCTGAAGATCAGTGACCGGGCGTCTTTGCTGCTGCCCTGGCACCGGGCGCTGGACGGTCTGGAAGAGGCCCGGTTGGCGGACAAGAAATTCGGCTCCACCAAGCAGGGCATTGCGCCTTTCTATTCCGACAAATACCAGAAAAAAACCATCCTGGCCGGCGAGCTGCTGTACCCAGAGCACCTGAAAGAGCATCTGCAGGACCTGATGGAGTGGAAAAATCTGACGCTGACCAAGGTTTACGGCGCACAGCCCGTGACTATGGCGGAGCTGGAGGGCTGGATCGACCATTACTGTGCCAAGATCAAGCCCTTTATCTGCGATACCGGCGTTTTCCTGCGCGATGCCCAGAAGGCTGGGAAAAACATCCTGTTTGAGGCTCAGTTAGGTGCACTGCGGGATCTGGACTATGGCATCCATCCCTATACCACCTCTTCCAATGCCATTGCCGCCTATGCCCCTGTGGGTTCCGGCCTGCCGTCTGCAAAGGTCGGCGAGGTCATCGGCGTGGTGAAGGCCTACTCCACCTGCGTGGGCGAAGGCCCCTTTGTATGCGAGCTGTTTGGACCGGAAGCGGACGCCCTGCGGGAAGCCGGCTTTGAGTACGGCGCAAAAACCGGACGTCCCCGCCGGGTTGGCCCCATCGACATTGTGGCCACCCGCTACGGCGTCCAGGTTCAGGCGGCCACCAACATCGCCCTGACCAAGCTGGACGTACTCAGCTACTTGGATAAAATCCCCGTCTGTGCCCATTATAAAATGGGAGAAACCATAACCGACGAATTCCCCTTCCCCGCCGTTTTGGGCAGCGCCCAGCCGGTGATCGAATACATGGACGGCTGGAAATGCGATATTTCCGGCATCCGCAGCTGGGATGACCTGCCGGAAGCGGCGCGCAAATATGTGGAATACATCGAAGCCCAAATTGGCTGCCATATCGGCTATGTATCCGTCGGTCCCGAGCGGGACAGCATCATCATTCGATAAGGAGAACGCCCATGACAGACAGATATGAATCTCCCTTAAGCTCCCGGTACGCCTCGGACTACATGCTGAGGCTGTTTTCCATGGACACCCGGATTCAGACCTGGCGGAAGCTGTGGGTCGCTCTGGCCCGGGCGGAACAGCAGCTGGGCCTGCCCGTCTCGGAAGCGCAGGTGAAAGAGCTGGAAGCCCATATTACGGATATTGACTATGCCTGCGCCGCCGCCCGGGAAAAAGAAGTACGCCATGATGTAATGGCCCACGTCTACGCCTACGGCAAGGCCGCCCCCTCTGCGGCGGGCATCATCCACTTAGGCGCCACCAGCTGCTATGTCACGGACAATGCCGATATCGTCCTCTACCGGGACGGCCTGAAATACCTCCGCGGGGAACTGCTGAAGGTCGTTGCAAACCTGGCGTCCTTCGCGGAAAGCTACAAGGCCATGCCCACTCTGGGCTACACCCACTACCAGCCCGCCCAGCTGGTGACCGTCGGCAAGCGGGCATCTTTGTGGATGCAGGATTTTCTGTCCGACCTGGAAGAGCTGGATTTTGTGATCGGCAGCATGAAGTTCCTGGGCTGCCGCGGCACCACCGGAACGGAAGCCAGCTTCCTGGAGCTGTTCGGCGGCGATACCGCCAAGATCGACGAGATGAACCGCCGGATCAGTGCCGAATTTGGCTTTGACAGGTGCTTCCCCGTCTGCGGCCAGACCTATCCCCGGAAGCTGGACAGCCGCATCCTGAATTGCCTGTCCTCCATCGCCCAGAGCTGCTACCGGATGGCAAATGACATCCGCCTGCTGCAGCATGACCGTCAGGTGGAAGAGCCTTTCGAAAAGAACCAGATTGGTTCCTCCGCCATGGCCTACAAACGAAATCCCATGCGCTCCGAACGGATCTGCAGCCTTTCCCGCTACCTGATGGCGGACGCTTTGAACGCTCCCATGACCGCCTCCACCCAATGGCTGGAGCGCACGCTGGATGACTCCGCGAACCGCCGCATCTCCATGCCCGAGGGCTTCCTCTGTGCCGACGCCATTTTGCGGCTGGCCCAGAATGTGACCAACGGACTGCATGTCAACGAAAAGATCGTGGAAAAAACCGTCCGGGAATACCTGCCCTTCATCGCTACGGAAAACCTGATGATGGAAGGCGTCAAGCGGGGCGGCGACCGCCAGCAGCTGCACGAGATCATCCGCACCTGCTCCATGGACGCTACGGCACGGATGAAAGCCGGCGAAAGCTGGGACCTGCTGGCCGACCTGGCAGTTCACCCGGAATTTGGCATGAGCAAAGCGGAAATGGAAGCGGTTCTGGATCCGGCGCTGTACACCGGCCGCTGTGCGGACCAGGTGACGGCGTTCCTGGAAACCGTTCGGCCGCTGATTGCCGGTATTGCCCAAGCGGAAGCACAGATTAACATTTAACAAGCTCCCAAAAAGGGGCGGAGCCATCGTTCCGCCCCGGGAACGGCAAAAAAGATATCCATCAATCCTACAGAATGGAGAGCATGTCATGGAAGAAAAAATTCTGGTTCTGGACTTCGGCGGCCAGTACAACCAGCTGATTGCCCGCCGGGTGCGGGAGCAGCGGGTCTATGCCGAAATCAGGGCCTATAACCGAATCACTCCCCAAGAAATCCAGGCCGCCGGTTACAAGGGCATTATTTTCACCGGCGGCCCCAATAGTGTATATCTGGACGATTCCCCCCATGTGGATCCGGCTGTTTTTAAACTGGGGATTCCGGTGCTGGGCATTTGCTACGGCTGCCAACTGATGGCCCACACGCTGGGCGGCCTGGTCACCGCCGCTCAGGACGATTCCGCCCGGGAATACGGCAAAACGGAAACCTGCTACGATACCTCCTGCGCTCTGTTCAAGGGCCTGCCCCAGCAGGGAATCAGCTGGATGAGCCATGGCGATTACATGGCAAAGGTACCCGAGGGCTTTGCCCTGGTGGGCCATACCAAGGCCTGCCCCAATGTGGCCATTGCCGATGAAAAACGGGGCTTCTACGGTGTGCAGTTCCACCCCGAGGTGAACCACACCCAGTACGGCGCCGATATGATCCGCAATTTCCTGTACGAAGTATGCCATGTCAAGGGCGAATGGACCATGGACGATTTCTGCCAGCGCACTGTGACCCAGCTGCGCCAGAAGATCGGCCAGGGCCGTGTCCTGCTGGCCCTTTCCGGCGGCGTGGACTCTTCTGTCCTGGCGGCATTGCTGGCCGAGGCCGTGGGGGATCAGCTGACGGCGGTCTTTGTGGACCACGGCTGCATGCGCAAAAACGAGGGCGACGAGGTGGAGTCCGCCTTTGCCAAGTGGAACATCCATTTTGTCCGGGTCAATGCCCAGGAACGTTTCCTGAACAAGCTGAAGGGCGTGACGGATCCCCAGGCCAAGCGCCGTATCATTGGCGCGGAATTTGGCTATGTATTCCTGGACGAGGCCCTGAAATTCGGCATCACCAAGGAGGATTTTTTCGCCCAGGGTACCATCTACCCCGATGTCATCGAATCCGGTGCCGGCGATGCTGACGTCATCAAGAGCCACCACAACAAGCTGCTTCCCAAAGAGGTCGTCGAGCAGTTTCAGGAGGTTCTGGAGCCGCTGGACCACCTTTTCAAGGACGAGATCCGCCAGCTGGGCCGGGAATTGGGCCTGCCGGAGTATCTCGTCAGCCGCCAGCCCTTCCCCGGTCCCGGCCTGGCCATCCGTATTCTGGGAGACGTGACCAGGGAAAAACTGGATATCCTGCGGGAAGCCGACGCCATTTTCCGGGAGGAGATCGCGAATTCCGGCTGCACGGACATTTGCAGCCAGTATTTCGCCGTGCTGACCAACGCCAAGAGCGTAGGCGTCATGGGCGATGGCCGGACCTATGAGAATACTCTGGTGCTGCGCAGTGTCACGACTGACGACTTCATGACTGCCGAGTGGACCCGGATCCCCTATGACGTACTGGACCGGGTGAGTGTGCGTATCGTCAATGAGGTGCCCCATATCAACCGTATTGTCTACGATATTACCTCCAAACCCCCGGCAACGGTGGAATGGGAGTAATCCGCTGAAATCACCTTGGGAGGTTTCTTATGTGTGGAATAGTTGGGTATACGGGTACGCAGAACGCCGCGCAGGTGCTGCTGAACGGGCTGACAAAGCTGGAATACCGGGGCTACGATTCTGCGGGCATCGCGGTGGTTCAGGAAAACAGCATCGCCATCAGCAAGGTGACAGGCCGGATCGCCAATCTGCGTGCCAAAACGGAGGACGGCCGTCTGATCCCCGGCCTTACCGGCATCGGGCATACCCGCTGGGCGACCCATGGTGCGCCCACCGACCAGAACGCCCATCCCCATGCCAGCAATGACGGAAAATTCGCCGTTGTCCACAATGGCATCATTGAAAACTACATGGAGCTTCGGGAGGAACTGACCCAAAAAGGGTATCATTTTGAAAGCGAGACGGACACGGAAGTGATCGTCCACCTGGTGGAGATGTACTATACCGGGGATTTTAAGCGCGCGGTGATGAAGGCCTCCGCCAGGCTTTCCGGCTCCTATGCCCTGGGCATTGTCTGCGCGGATGTGCCGGACACCATCTTGGTGGTGCGGGAGGCCAGCCCTCTGATTCTGGGCGTGGGCATCGGAGAGAATTTCTTCGCCTCTGACGTGACCGCTCTGGTCGCCCATACCAGAAACGCCATCTATCTGGAGGACGGGGAGTTTGCCGCGCTGACGCCGGACGCCATTCAGGTCTACGACTGTTCCGGGCATCCGATCACCAAAAAAACCAGCCGCATCACCTGGGATATTCAGGCGGCGGAAAAGGGCGGCTACGCCCACTTCATGCTCAAGGAGATCGTGGAGCAGCCCCGGGCTGTGGAGGCTACCATGGCGCCCAGGCTCCGAAACGGCCAGGTGGTTCTGGACGATCTGGATATCGATCTCACGGGAATCCGCAAAATTGTGATCACTGCCTGCGGCTCGGCCTATTACGCCGGCTGCGCGGGAAAATATACCATCGAAAAGCTGTGCCGGATCCCTGTGACCATAGAATTGGCAAGCGAATTGCGCTATGCTGACCCGCTGATTGACGAACACGTCCTTTTGATCGTCTTGTCCCAGTCCGGGGAAACGGCGGATACCATCGCCGCCATGAGAGAATGCCAGCGCAGAGGTGCGAAGGCCCTGGCAATCGTCAATGTGGTGGGCAGCACCATTGCGAAAAACGCGGATTATACCCTGTATACCTGGGCCGGTCCGGAAATCGCCGTCGCAACCACCAAGGGCTATACCACCCAGCTGACGGTACTGTATCTGTTTGCGCTATACGCGGCAAAGTCTCTCGGGACGGTTTCCTGCCAGGAATACAAACGGCTTCTGGCCGCCCTGCGCGCCCTGCCCAAGCAGATGCAGAACGTGCTGGATATGAACCCCGGCATTCCCAAGCTGGCGGAAAAGTATCATGACACGCCGTCCATGTTCTTCATCGGGCGCAATACCGACTATGCCATCGCCTTGGAGGGCGCGCTGAAGATGAAGGAGATTTCCTACATCCATGCCGAATCCTACGCGGCGGGCGAGCTAAAGCACGGTACCATCGCCCTGATCCACGAGGGCCAGCCGGTGATTGCCCTTTGCTGCAACGAAGCCGTCACGGAAAAGACCATGAACAACATAATAGAAGTGAAGGCGAGAGGCGCGGAGGTACTGGCGGTGGCGTTTAAGGGAAACCAGAGGATCATATCCCTTGCCGACGACATGATCTATGTTCCCAAGGTTGATCCACTGCTGTGCGCGGTGGTGGAGATTGTTCCGCTGCAGCTGCTTGCCTACCATGTGGCAAAGGAAAACGGCTGTGACATTGATAAACCAAAGAATCTGGCAAAATCCGTTACGGTAGAGTAAAGGAGAGATCACCCATGACGAAATATATCTTTGTGACCGGCGGTGTAGTGTCCGGTCTGGGCAAGGGCATCACCGCCGCTTCCCTGGGCCGGCTGCTGAAGGCCCGGGGGCTGAAGGTCGCCGCCCAGAAGCTGGATCCCTATATCAACGTGGACCCCGGCACCATGAGCCCCTACCAGCATGGGGAGGTCTACGTCACCGAGGACGGCGCGGAAACGGACCTGGATTTGGGTCACTACGAGCGCTTCATTGACGAGGACCTGAACAAGTATTCCAATCTGACCACCGGTAAAGTTTACTGGAACGTGCTGAACAAGGAGCGCCGGGGAGAATATCTGGGTTCTACGGTGCAGGTGATCCCCCATATCACCAACGAGATCAAAGAATTCGTCTACCGGGTGGGAAAGCAGACCGACGCGGATGTGGTCATCACCGAAATTGGCGGCACCATCGGCGACATCGAATCCCAGCCCTTTCTGGAAGCGGTGCGGCAGATTTCCCTGGAGGTCGGCCACGAAAACAGCCTGTTCATCCATGTAACGCTGGTTCCGTTTCTCCGCGGCTCTGATGAGCACAAGTCCAAGCCCACCCAGCACTCCGTCCGGGAGCTGCAGGGCATGGGTGTGAAGCCTGACATCGTCGTACTGCGCTGCGATGAACCTCTGGAGGACAGCATCTTCCAGAAAATCAGCCTGTTCTGCAATGTAAAGCCGGACTGCGTAATCGAAAATATCACCCTGCCAAACCTGTACGAAGCGCCGCTGATGCTGGAAAAGCAGAACTTCTCCGGCATCGTCTGCCGGGAGTTGGGGCTTGACGCCCCGGAGCCTGATTTGGCGGAGTGGACCCATCTGGTCAAACGGATCGAAAACCGCAGCAAGACTGTGACCATCGGCCTGGTGGGCAAATATGTGGGGCTTCATGATGCCTACCTGTCCGTTGCCGAAGCCCTGCGGCATGCGGGCTATGCCCTGGAGGCGGATGTGGAAATTCGCTGGATCGACTCCGAGGGGCTGACCGAAGCGTCCTATGGGGAAAGCCTTTCCGGACTGGACGGCATTCTCGTTCCCGGCGGCTTCGGCGGCCGGGGCATTGAGGGCATGATCCTGGCGGCGAAGTACGCCCGGGAGCATGAAGTCCCCTATTTTGGCATCTGCCTGGGTATGCAGATCCTGGTCATCGAGTACGCCCGGCAGGCCGGACTGGTGGACGCCAACTCCGGCGAATTCGCCCCCGATGGCGCCCACAAGGTCATTGATTTCATGCCGGGCCAGAGTGAGGACATCAACAAAGGCGGCACCCTCCGCCTGGGGGCCTATCCCTGTGTCATCGCTCCCGGCACCACCATGGAGCGCTGTTACGGCGCCGCGGTCATTCAGGAGCGCCACCGCCACCGCTACGAATTTAATAACGACTACCGTGCTTTCTTCACCGGCGCGGGGCTGGTCTTAAGCGGCACCTCCCCGGACGGACGTCTGGTGGAGACCGTAGAGCTGCCAAACCGCCCCTTCCATGTGGGCGTGCAGTATCATCCTGAGTTCAAGAGCCGTCCCAACAGGCCCCATCCCCTGTTCCTGGGATTCGTAAAAGCCAGCTTGGAGGGCCAGAAATGAGCATCCATGAAGAGTGCGGCGTCTTTGGCGTCTATGGCCAGCATACCCAGGATGTGGGAGGACTGGTCTACTACGGCCTTTACGCCCTCCAGCACCGGGGACAGGAAAGCTGCGGCATTGTGGTCAACGACGACGGGGTTTTCACCGCCCATAAGGGCATTGGCCTGGTCAACGAGGTGTTCAGCCATGAGGAAATGGCAAAATTCCCCCTGGGGGAGATCGCCGTGGGACATGTGCGCTACGGCACCACCGGCGGCGTGACCCTAAGCAACTGCCAGCCCATCCAGGTCAACCATTTGAAGGGCAAGCTGGCGGTGGCCCACAATGGCAATTTAAGCAACGCCCTGACGCTTCGCCGGCAGCTGGAGCTTTCCGGCGCCATCTTCCACAGCACCAGCGATACCGAAACCATCGCCTATGTGGTCACCCGGGAGCGTATCACCGCCCCCTCCATCCAGGAGGCGGTAAGCCGGGCCATGGACAAGCTGGAGGGAGCCTACTCTCTGGTGCTTATGTCCTCCACCAAGCTGATCGCCGTCCGGGACCCCCACGGCTTCCGTCCCCTGTGCTACGGCCGGATGGCAGACGGAACCTATGTGGTGGCCTCCGAAAGCTGTGCGCTCAGTGCCGTCGGCGCGAAATTTCAGCGGGATATTCTCCCCGGTGAGATTTTGATGTTCGATAAAAACGGCGTCAGCAGTGACACCCGCCACTGCGGGACCGCGCCAAAACATCTCTGCATCTTCGAGCATATTTATTTTGCCCGCCCTGACTCCTGCATTGAGGGCGTCAGCGTGCACGACGCCCGGATGAAGGCCGGAGAGCTGCTGGCCAATGCCCATCCGGTGGAAGCCGATATCGTCATCGGCGTACCGGATTCGGGATTGGACGCGGCCCTTGGCTACGCCCGGGCTTCGGGCATTCCCTATGGCATCGGCCTGATCAAAAACAAGTATATCG
Source organism: Eubacteriales bacterium (assembly GCA_030533415.1). Classification (GTDB taxonomy): domain Bacteria; phylum Bacillota; class Clostridia; order Oscillospirales; family Oscillospiraceae; genus Faecousia. The sequence continues at coordinate 18,349 of JAUNJE010000017.1, forward strand.
GCCGCACCTTTATTTCTCCCGGACAGGACCACCGGGTGGACCAGGTGAAAATCAAGCTCAGTCCCGTGGAAAGCGAGGTCCGGGGAAAGCGGGTGGTGCTGATCGATGATTCCATCGTCCGGGGCACTACCTCCGGCCGCATCGTACAGCTGCTGCGCGGCGCCGGGGCAAAGGAAATCCACATGCGTATCTCCGCCCCGCCCTTCCTGCACCCGTGCTATTACGGCACGGACATCGATTCCAGGGACCATCTGATTGCCTGCCACCACAGCGTGGCGGAGATCGCGAAAATCATCGGTTCCGATTCTCTTGGCTATCTTCCCCTGGAAAGCCTGGGGCAGCTCTGCGGCAGCGAGGACTATTGCAGCGCCTGCTTCAGCGGCCGGTATCCCACCGCCATTCCCGAGGACACCCGCAAGGACCAGTTTGAACAGAAGCTGTCGCAGCGAAAGGAAAAGGGCCTATGACGCGCCATTACGATAAGAAGATCATTTTGGAGGACGGTACCGAATTCTACGGCTACGGCTTTGGCGCCGACCGGGAACGGATGGTGGAGGTGGTATTCAACACCTCCATGGCAGGCTATCAGGAGATCCTGTCCGATCCTTCCTACACCGGCCAGGCGGTGGTCATGACCTATCCTCTGATCGGCAATTACGGCATGTGCCCGGACGATTACGAAACCGGTGTCCCCACCATCAGCGGCATGATCGTCCGGGAATACAATGATGAGCCTTCCAATTTCCGGGCAACGGATACCCTGGAGCAGGTCATGCTGAAATACGGCATTGTGGGCTTGGCCGGCGTGGACACCCGGCAGTTGGCCCGTCATATCCGGGAGAAAGGCACCTGCAAGGGACTGATCACCGGTGCGGGAACGCCGAATCTTGTGGGCCTGGCGCAGCTGAAAACCACGGCCCTGCCCACCGATATGGTGGCCCGGGTCAGCACCCGGGAAATCCGGGAATTCCCCGCACAGGCCCCCAAATTTCATGTGGTGGCAGTGGACTGCGGCATAAAGCACAATATTCTCCGCTCCCTGAACGCCCGGGGCTGCAATGTGACTGTAGTTCCCTGGGACGTAACGGCGGAAGCGGTGGAAGCGCTGCACCCGGACGGCGTATTCTTTTCCAACGGTCCCGGCAACCCGGAGGATGTATCCCCCGCCATCGAACTGGTGCGCAGCCTGCGGGGCAAATACCCCATCTTCGGCATCTGTCTGGGGCATCAGATCATTGCCCTGAGCTACGGTGCCAAAACCTACAAGCTGAAATTCGGCCACCGCGGCGGCAACCATCCGGTAAAAAACCTGCTGACAGGAAAGGTGGAGATCACCTCCCAGAACCATTCCTACGCGGTGGATGGGGAAAGCCTCGGGGATACCGGCCTGACGGTTACCCACATCAACCTGCTGGACAACACCGTGGAGGGTCTGAAATGTGAAAAAGACCGGATTTTCAGCGTCCAGTACCATCCCGAAAGCGCCCCCGGCCCCCAGGACAGCGCCTACCTGTTTGATGAATTCATTGCCATGATGGAGGGAACGTAAGATGCCAAAGAGAACGGATTTGAAGAAAATACTGGTCATCGGTTCCGGTCCCATCGTCATTGGACAGGCGGCAGAGTTCGACTACGCAGGCACCCAGGCGTGCCTGGCCCTGAAGGAAGAGGGCTATGAGGTCATTCTCTGCAACTCCAATCCCGCGACCATCATGACAGACCCCTCCATTGCCGACAAGGTCTATATGGAGCCTTTGACATTGGAATACATTGCCCGGATTGTCCGTTATGAGCGGCCGGATGCCATTATCCCCGGCATCGGCGGCCAAACGGGCTTAAATCTTGCCATGCAGCTGGAAAAAAAGGGTATCCTGAAAGAATGCCGGGTGGAGCTTTTGGGCACGCCCAGCAGCTCCATCGAGCAAGCCGAGGACCGGGAACTATTTAAGGAGCTGTGCCAGCGGCTTGGAGAGCCGGTGCTTCCCTCCATGATCGCGGAATCCATGGAGCAGGGCCTTGCGGCGGCGGAGCAGATCGGCTATCCGGTGGTCCTGCGGCCCGCCTTTACCCTGGGCGGCACCGGCGGCGGCTTTGCCGACAACGAAGCGGAATTCCGGGAGCTTATGAAAAATGCCCTTGTTCTCTCCCCCGTCCATCAGGTGCTGGTGGAGAAGAGCATCAAGGGCTACAAGGAAATTGAATATGAGGTGATGCGGGACGCCAACGACACCGCCATCGCCATCTGCAATATGGAAAACCTGGACCCGGTGGGCATCCATACCGGCGACTCCATTGTGGTCTGTCCCTCCCAGACCCTGACCAACAAGGAATACCACATGCTGCGGGACTCCGCCCTGAAGCTGATCCGGGCACTGAAAATCCAGGGCGGCTGCAATGTACAGTTTGCCTTGGACCCCAAATCCTTCCAGTATTACCTGATCGAGGTAAATCCCCGGGTCTCCCGTTCCTCCGCCCTGGCTTCCAAAGCCAGCGGCTATCCCATCGCCCGGGTCTCCGCGAAAATCTGCGTGGGCATGACCCTGGACGAGATCCGCCTTGCCAACACCTGTGCCGCCTTTGAGCCTGCCCTGGACTATGTGGTGACCAAGATGCCCCGGTTCCCCTTCGACAAATTCTCGGACGCCAACAACCGCCTGGGTACCCAGATGAAGGCCACTGGCGAAACCATGAGCGTGGGCCGCACCTTTGAAGAAAGCCTGCTGAAGGGCATCCGTTCCCTGGAAATCGGCGTCTACCACCTGCACATGGACAAATTTGACCACTGGCAAAGGGAGGAGCTGCTGGACTACACCGCCATCGGCACCGACGACCGGATCTATGCCATTGCCCAGCTTCTGCGGATGGGTACCGCCGTGGAGGACATTGTTCTGGCCAGCGGCATCGACGCCTTTTTCATCCGAAAGCTGCGCAACATCGTGGAAATGGAAACGCAGCTGCAGGCGGCCCCCAATGACAGCAGCGTCTATTACCAGGCGAAGAAAATGGGCTTCTCGGACAGGGCGGTGAGCCGGCTTTGGGGTGTTTCGGAGCGGGAACTGCTTGCCCTGCGAAAACGCAAAGGGATTTGCCCGGTATACCGGATGATCGATTCCTGCGCAGGCGAGTTCAGCAGCTATATCCCCTATTTCTACTCCACCTACGAGCAGGAAAACGAGTCGGTGGTATCCTCCAAGCGGAAGGTCATCGTCCTTGGCTCCGGCCCCATCCGCATCGGCCAGGGTGTGGAATTCGATTACTCCACCGTCCACGCCATCCAGACCATTAAAAACGCCGGGTACGAGGCCATCATCATCAACAACAACCCGGAAACGGTCTCCACGGATTACACCACCTCCGACAAGCTGTATTTCGAACCTCTGACGGTGGAGGATGTGATGAATATCGTGGAATTGGAGCAGCCAGAGGGGGTCATTGCCTCCCTGGGGGGACAGACCGCCATCAACCTGGCCCAGCCGCTGACGGACCTGGGGGTCAACATCATCGGCACCGACTGCGCCGCCATAGAGAAGGCGGAAAACCGGGATGCCTTCGAAAAGCTGCTGCTTTCTCTGAACATCCCCCAGCCCAAGGGCAAGGCTGTCACCCGCATAGAAGACGGTGTCGCGGCGGCCAGGGAGATCGGCTATCCCGTCCTGGTTCGTCCCTCCTTCGTTCTGGGCGGCCGGGCCATGCAGATCGTGGCCAACGAGGACCAGCTGCGGCACTATCTGCACACCGCCGTGGAAATCGACGCGGACAAGCCCGTGCTGGTGGACAAATACATCCGCGGCAAGGAGGTGGAGATAGACGCCATCTGTGATGGCAAAGACGTATTCGTTCCCGGCATTATGGAGCTGGTGGAGCGCACCGGCGTCCATTCCGGTGACTCCATTTCCGTCTACCCTTCCTTCTCCATCTCCAACAAAGTCAAGGGCATTATCTTGCAGTATGCCAAAAAACTCGGTCCCGCCATCGGCATCAAGGGCCTGTTCAACATTCAGTTCATTGTGGATAGCAATGACGACGTGTATATCATCGAAGTCAATCCCCGCTCCTCCCGCACCGTGCCGTTTTTGAGCAAGGCCACGGGCTATCCTCTGGCGGACATCGCCACCTTAGTGGCCCTGGGGAAGAGCCTGAAGGAGCAGGGCATCGATATCCTTTATCCCGATGAAAAGAAGCGCTGGTATGCCAAGGCGCCGGCCTTCTCTTTCTCCAAGCTGCGGGGCCTGGACGCCTACCTGTCCCCGGAAATGAAATCCACAGGCGAGGCCATCGGCTACGACAATTCCCTGACCCGGGCGCTGTACAAGGCGCTGCAGGCCTCCGGCGTAAAGCTGCAGAACTATGGCACCGTCTTTGCCACCATTTCCGACGAGGACAAGGAAGAAGCCCTGCCCCTGATCCGCCGCTTTTACCGGCTGGGCTTCAACATTGAAGCCACCAAGGGCACCGCGGATTTTCTAAAGGACCACGGTATCCGCACCCGGGTCAAGGCCAAGGTGGACGATCACTCCACGGAGATCTTAGACACCATCCGCCAAGGATATGTGACCTATGTCATCAACACCATGGATGTGCGCTGTGAGGACATCCATTCCGGTTCCAGTCAGATTCGCCGCTGCGCCGTGGAAAACGGCGTGACCATGCTCACGGCCCTGGACACGGTACGGGTCCTGCTGGACGTACTGGAAGAACTTACCCTCGGCATCGCCACCATCGACGCATAAACAAAGGGGTCTGCTCAAAACGGAGCAGACCCCTTCTGTTTCTTCATACCTTGACGATTCGGCCCTCCGCTCTGGGCTTCGGGGCGGGTTTCTCAGCGGGATAGCCAAGAATACAATTGGCCACGCCCTTCATGGTCTCAGGCAGGCCCCATTCCTTCAGCAGCTGCTTCCCCTCCGGGCTGTCAAACATGGGCTGGGCGCGGTGGATCCAGCAGCTGCCCAGGCCCAGGGCTTCGGCGGCATTCATCAGGTTGCCCATAACAAGGCTCCCATCTTCCAGCCAGGTTCCTTTCTCAGGATCGGCCAGCACCACGATCACGCAGGGAGCGCCATAAAACGGATCCCCGGTGGTCCCCATAACCGCTGCATTCATCCGGGAAAGCTTATCCCGGGTTTGCTTATCCCGGACGGCTACCAAAACGGTTTTCTGGTTGTTCATGGCGCTGGGCGCATAGATCCCGGCCTCCAGAACGGCATCCAGATGGGCGTCGGAAACCTGTTCCGGCTGATACTTGCGGATGCTTCGGCGGGTTTTCAAAACTTCTAACATGATCGATAACCTCCCGTAATTCTCGCGGACAGCACGCTGCCGCGTTATTTTTTCGTCAATTCCCGGACCGCGGCCTGAATCTGGGGATCCTCTCCGGCGGGCAGGGTTCCATAATAAATCCCGGAGCTTGTCTCCTCGTCCACCGTGACCACCACATCCGGGGTAACGCCTACACCGGCCAGGTTATTGCCATTGGGCGTGAAATACTTGCCAATGGACAAGGCCAGCGCGGAACCGTCATTCAAGCGGTAGGTGGTCTGAAAATACCCCTTGCCCACAGTCTGCTCCCCTACCACCACGGCAGCCTCATATTCCTGCAGCGCAGCAGCAAAAAACTCCGCAGCGGAATAGGAACTGGCATTCACCAGCACTGCCATGGGAAGCTCCAGACAATCGGCATCGGAATAATCCACATTTTCTTTGCCATCATAGCTGACCGTGCGGAACACCTCCCCTTCCGGCAGAAGATAGTCCAGGACCTTCACCAGCTCGCTGGCATAGCCACCGGGGTTGTTGCGCACATCGAAAATCAGCTTTTGGGCACCGTTGTCCAGCAGGGCGTCAATGGCCGCGATGGTCTCCTCCGCACAGCGGGCATCGAAGTTTTCAATGGTCACCAGGCCCACATCGTTTTCCAGCAGCTCATAAGCCGCCACAGGGGTCTGCACCTTCCGGCGCTCCACAGCAGCCGATGTATGCTCTCCCTGCCGCAGGACGGTCAGGACCACTTTGGTCCCCTCCTCGCCCCGCACCAGTTCGCGGACTTCCCCGGTGGTCATTCCCCGCACATCCTGGTCATCTACCAAAATCAGCACATCCCCCACCTGAAGGCCGGCCTCTTCCGCAGGTCCGCCCTCCGTCACCGCCATGATGGCGAAGCCCGCGTCCTCCTCCAAAACCTGGATGGTGATGCCCACACCCACATAGGCGTTTTCCATCTGCTCCTGGTAAGTCTCGTATTCACTGGCGGGAACATAATAGCTCCAGCGGTCTCCGGTAGCGCTGACCATGGCGGCGGCCGCCGCGTCCTCCAGAGCTTCCTTATCCGCTTCCCCAATGAAGCGCTCCCCAATCAGGGCCTCCATCTGATCCAGCTTGGAAACTTGCGCCGTTTTTCCAACCATTGCCAATGTAATTGCCGTTGCCAGCGCCGCCACCAGAATGTAGGAGCCAATATGCAGAAGCCTGTTTTTCACCCAACATCACCTCTCAGAAAGTGTTCCCACAGCCCTCACTTGGGCTGTGGGAGAAAAATCATATGCAAATTCCATCAATACAGATTGACATAGTTACAGGGATTGACATATACACCGTTATAGGAAATACCGAAGTGCAGATGGTCGCCGGTTGCGATACCTGTTTTACCGGTATAGCCAATTTTCTGCCCTGCGCTGACGATCTGCCCAGAGGACACACAATAGCTGTTCAAGTGCATATAAATAGACGAAAAGCCATCCTGATGATTGATCTGTACATAATTACCCGCTGAATTGTTATAACCTGCTATAGTAACAATACCTGCCCGGCTTGCCACAACGGGGTCTCCCGTTCCGGTGTCCAGGTCCACGCCCTGGTGATATGTAGAGGCACCGGCCGTGGGAGAGGTACGGTAGCCAAAGGGGCTGGTGATAGAGGTGTAGCTGACAGGCACCAGCCAGCCGCCACCGCCGCTGCTGCCGCCGGTACCGCCTGTGCTGCCGCCAGCAGTACCGGTAGAGTTATTCGTTGAGCCTGCGGCCGCCGCAGTAGTGGGAGGCACATAGGTTGCCATGTAAGCTTCCCACTCCGCCTGCTTTGCGGCGTTAAACTCCTGCTCCTTCTTAGCGATCTGGTCCAGGAATTCCTGCTCCTGGGCTTCATATTCCGCCTTCAGGGCATCCAGATCATCTGCCTTTTCCAGCAGTTCCTGGAAGAGCGCAATGGCTTCCTCCCGCTTGGCGTCCATCTCGGCCTGGGTATCATCCAGCTCCTGCTTGGCTTCCTCCATGTCGGCCTTTTCCGCTTCCAGCTCCGTCTGAGCCACCGCCACCGCATCGGCGGCATCGCTCATCTCTTGCAGATGGCGGTTATCTGCGGCGGCAATTTCCTCCACCATATTCAGACGGTCCAGCAGGTCGGAGAAGCTGCTGGCCTTGAAAAGGACTTCCCAGTAGGAGATCTGTCCTTCTTCCTCCATGGTGCGCACACGCACCCGGTTGTCCTTGCTCATCTCCCGGTAGACCTCCAGGGCATCATCCAGCTCATCCTGCTTGTCAGCAATCAGGATATTGTACGCAGAAATCTGCTCGTTGATGTTGGTGATCTGGGTGCTGAGCAGCTGGATCTCCTGTTCAATGACATTTTTCTTGGCGATGATATCGGCAATCTCATCCTCATTCTGCTCGTACTGCGCTTTCACTTCCTCGATCTGCTTCTGAATCTCTTTCTTGTCTTCCTGCAGCTCGTTGATCTGCTTACGGATCTCGCTGGAGGACGCAGCATTGGCCTTGGTAGGCAATAGGCTCAGAATCAGGGTCAGCAGCATCACTGCCGCCATGATACCGGCCAGAATGGATACCATCTGCTTACGGTTTTTCATAGAACACTCCTTTGTCGTTTCCATCAATAGATGTATGCCAGGGGGTTGACGTACGTACCGGCATAAGAAATGCCAAAATGCAGGTGGGGACCGGTGGACAGACCGGTACTGCCAACATAACCGATCAGCTGTCCCTGGGAAACAGTATCCCCTGCGGACACCACATAATGGGTCATGTGCATATAGATGGAGGCAAAGCCATCCAAATGGTTGATGCTGACATAGTTGCCCGCACCGCCTGCCTGATAGGAAGCCACGGTGACCTTACCGGCACGGGTGGCATAGATGGGCGTTCCCTGGGCACAGGCCATGTCAATGCCGTTGTGCATCCGCTGGGTGCCCAAAATCGGATGGGTCCTCATGCCAAAGGGACTGGAAATGGTGTAGCCGGAAACCGGGGTAAGCCACGTGGCATCGGAAGGCGGATTCTCTCCCTGCAGGGCCAGCTTGGCAAGGTATTCGTCATACTTTGCTTCCTCCAGCTCCTTTTCCTTACCGGCAATCTCCTGCATCAGCTCCTCCTGGAGGGCCTCGGACTGCTCCATCAGAAGTTCAAATTCCTCAGCCTTCTTTTCCAGCTCATAGAGAAGCTCGTCGGACTCGGAACGCTTTTCGGCCAGGATCTCTTCGTCCGCCGCAAGCTGAACGCGGGTTTCCTCCAGGGCGGTTTTCTCGCTTTCCAGGCTCAGCTGAGTGGCAACGACGATATCAGCCGCGACACGCATCTGGTCAATGCGGCGGCGGTCGGCAGCGTTAATCTCCTCCACCATGGTGATCCGGTCCAGAAGGTCCATAAAGCTGTTGGCATCAAAGATGACCTTCCAGTAGGTAACGTTGCCCTCTTCCTCCATGGCCCGGATACGCTCCCGGTGCTGCTCACTTAAATCATCCAAGTTTGCTTTCGCCTGATCCAGCTCGTCCTGGGTGTCGGCGATGAGCTGGCTGTAGGCGGAAATTTGCTGGTTGGTAGTTTCAATTTTGTTGTTCAAAAGGGTGATTTCCTGGTCAATGGAACTTTTATGTTCCACAATTGCCGCCATGTCGCTGTAATTGGCGTCATATTGGCTCTGAATGGCATCGATCTGCGCCTGAATCTCGGCATTCTTTTCTTCCAGCGCGTCAATTTCCTTCTGGATCTCGGCGGAGGTAGCGGCAAATGCCTGAACCGGCAGGGCGCTGAATATCAGCGCGGCCATCAATACCAGGGAGATAGCGGAAAACGCTTTTCTCTTTTTACGCGTAATGTTCATTTTTATACGTCCATAAACTTTCGAATAGAAGTCCAGCTGCCCACGATGCCGACGAACATGCCGGCGGCGCAGAACACCGCCACCATGGGGATCAGCAGTTCCTGGAACGCCACGAAGGTAAACAGCTGCAGGGAGTCCACATCGGCAATCCGCTGAACTAGGGCGTCATAGCCCAGCCATTCCAGGCCGAAGGCCAGGATCGCGCCGATCATGCCCAGGGTAAAGCCCTCCACCACAAAGGGAAGGCGGATAAAGCCGTTGGTAGCGCCCACCATCTTCATGATGGCAATCTCATCCTTGCGGTCGTACATGGCCAGCTTGACGGTATTGGAAATGATCAGAAGGCTGACCACCAGCAGCACCGCGATGATGGCAATGGAGACGATATGCAGCACATCCTGAATGGTGGAGAAGCCCTCCGCCAGCTCATAGGCCGCGTTGGTTCCCGCCACGCCAGGCAGCTGCTTGAGCTGCATATCGGTCTGCTCCATCTTGGTATTGTCCTCCAGCGTGACCACATAGCGGTGGCGCAGGTCGGAAGCCTGAACGCCATTAAAGGCACTGTCGCCGTTGTGGTCCGCAATGAAGTTCTCCAGCGCTTCCTCCCGGGAAACGAAGGTGGCCTGCAGGACATTGTCCAAAAGGTTGATTTTCGTGCCGATGCTCCTGGCCTCGGCGTCAGACAGGGAACTGTCGATGTACACAAGGATCTCACTGGTCTGGTTCAGCTCTTCCACCATGATGTCCAGGTTATAGGCCAGGATGGAGAAGCTGCCCACGATCACAAGACAGGCCACCGTAACGCAAACGGCGGCGAAGGACATAAAGCCATGGAGGAAAATGCCCCGGAAGCCCTCCTTCAGCAGATATCCAAGATTATTCAGCTTCATCGTTCTCTTCCTCCTCTAAGCCGTCGTTGACCACAAGGCCCTCATCGATGGCAATGGTGCGCTTGCCGAACAGCTCCACCAGATTCCGGTCGTGGGTGACCACCAGCATGGTGGTGCCAAGGTTGTTGATCTCCTGCAGCAGCGCCATGATTTCAAAGGAGCGCTCCGGGTCAAGGTTACCGGTAGGCTCGTCGGCGATGATGGTGGAGGGGTTATTCACCAGGGCGCGGGCAATGGCCAGTCTCTGCTGCTCACCACCGGACAGCTCGTTGGGATGCCGGTTTTCCTTGCCTTCCAGTCCAACCAGCTCCAGAACGTAGGGGACCCGGTCCCGAATTTCCTTCTCTCTGGCGCCCACCACACGCATGGCAAAGGCCACGTTCTCATACACCGTCATTTTTTCGATCAAACGGTAGTTCTGGAACACAACGCCTACGGTGCGGCGCAGATAGGGGATTTCACGCCTGCGGATCCGCTCCAGGGAGTAGCCGTTGACATGCACCGTGCCGGAGGTGGGCTTCAGCTCCCCGGTGATCAGCTTGATGATGGTGGACTTACCGGAGCCGGAAGGGCCGATCAGGAAGCAAAACTCTCCATCCTCAATCTGCATGGTAACGCCGTTCAAAGCCTTGTTGCCTTGCTCATAGGATTTTACGACATCAGTAAATTGTATCATACACATTATCTCCTGTAATAGGGCAGAACCGGAATTATCCCAATTTGCCCGCAGTGTAACCAAATTGTAACACATTGCATTGTCAATGTCAATCACATTCCGCAAAAAATGCGCAAAAGTCGAAGATTTAACAAAAAATCCATATATTTTGCTGAAGGAAAATTGAAAAACATCAAATTGTTGTGGTCAATTCTCCCATTGTCCCCTATATATGGTACGGCAGCCAGCGGGAAAACACTCCCATTGCCCCGTGCGGGTCATCCCAGACATGGAAAACGGGACCGCTTTTCTGCGGCCCCGTATCGGTAGAATATCAGCGGGTTTCTCTGGAGGACAGGTATTTGCGAACCATCAGTGCCACCTTAAAGACAATGGCATGGTCAAACTGGCGCAGGTCAAGGCCCGTAAGCTTCTTGATCTTCTCCAGGCGGTACACCAGCGTGTTGCGGTGGACGAACAGCTTCCGGGAAGTCTCGGAGACATTCAGGTTGTTCTCAAAGAACTTGTTGATGGTAAACAGCGTCTCCTGATCCAGGGAGTCGATGGAGTTTTTCTTAAAGACCTCGCTCAGGAAGATTTCGCACAGGGTGGTGGGCAGCTGATAGATCAGCCGGCCAATGCCCAGGTTCTCATAGTTGATGATGCTCTTCTCCGTATCAAAGACCTTGCCCACATCAATGGCGGTCTGTGCCTCTTTGTAGGAGTCTGCCAGCTCCCGCAGCCGGTCCGCCACGGTGCCAATACCGATGACGGTTTTGATCCGAAGCTCATTTTTCAGGGTATCCTCAATGGTAACCGCGATCTTTTCCAGCTCCTCGGCGGTGGTGGTACCGCTGATCTGCTTGACCACGGCAATGTCCGTCTCGTTGATGGACAGCACAAAATCCTGGAGCTTGTCCGGGAACATGCCGGAAAGCACATCCACCGTCGCCACATCGCTGTGGCCCACCTGGCGGATCAGGAATACCGCCCGGGGCGCATCGGTGGCGAAGTGCAGCTCCTTGGCGCGGATGTAGATATCGCCGGGCAGAATGTTATCCATGATGATGTTCTTCACGAAGGTGCCCCGGTCGTGCTTCTCTTCATAGAAGGTCTTGGCATCATTCAGGGCAATGTAGGCCATTTGGCAGAAGCTGCGGGCAGTTTCGTCATCACCGGTGCAGAACACCGCGTATTCAAAGTAATTGGAATTGCCCACAATGGCCTTAAAGCACTTCTGGGCAAAGGCCACCACACCGTCGGAAGCATTGCCCACCTTCAGGGCGGCATCTGTCCAACGCTCGCCCAGCAGGGACATGTCGGTACAGGATACAACACAGCCCTCGGTGTCAATGACGCCGAAAGTACGGTCAGAAATCTCTCTTAACTGGACGATCACGCTCTGAAAAACACTGTTGGACATCTTTCTGTCACTCCTTAGTATCTTGCATAAATGCGCATTTCACAAAACTGCATTGTTATTATACACATCTTTTGCGCATTTTGCAAGTACCTTTTGACATTTTACTGCAAAAACTCTTTGTTTTTTTAGGTAATATTCCAACACGCATCTCTTTGAAGGTCATTTTTTGCCCTGTCTTTTCCAGCAAATTGACAGTATTCCCTATGGCAGAAGTGGCCCTCAGGATGCCCTTATCCCTCCAGCAGCCGGATCTCCTCCCGGGTCAGCTCCCGGACCTTTCCTCTGGGAAGCGCTCCCAGGGCAAGCGTTCCCTCCTGGCGGCGTTCCAGGTAGCGCACCGTCATGGCCCGGGACGCCATCATCCGGCGCACCTGATGGTATTTCCCCTCGCAGACCGTAATCAGGCTCTCCCCCGCCCCCAGCGGTTCCAGCCTGGCAGGCAGGCAAACGGTGCCATCCCCCAGGGTCAGGCCGGCCGCAAAGGCCTCCACATCCGCCTGACAGGCCTGCCCTTCGTGCCGGGCGTAGTAGACCTTCGGCACCTCCTTTTTGGGGGAGATCAGCCGGTGAAGCAGGTCCCCGTCGTTGGTAAACAGCAGCAGCCCCTCGGTGGCCTTGTCCAGCCGCCCTATGGGCTTGACCTCCAGCCGCTTTAGTTCCGGCGGCAGCAGCTCCATAACCGTGGGCTGGGAAGCGTCCTCCGTGGCCGTAACATAGCCCGCGGGTTTATTCATCATGAGCACCACCCGGCGTTTGCCCCCAAGGATTTCCCCGTCCAGGGCCACCGCCTCCACAGCTGGGTCGATTTTGTGCCCGCCGTCCTTTTCCACGCTTCCGTCCACGGTGACCCGGCCCGCTTTCAGCATGGCCTTCACCTGGCTGCGGGTACCCGCGCCGCTGTCACATAAGAATTTGTCCAGTCTTACCATGGTTTCTCCGTTCTATCCCTCCTTGTCCAGGCATAGGCTATACCACCTATTTCAACCGGGAGGGATCATTTATGATGGTTATGACCGCTAAGGTCGATATGAAAAAAGTTATGCTGGCTCTGGCCGCCGTGGCGGCGCTGGTGCTGTCTCTGATTCTGCTGCTGGGCGGCGGAGGGGACACTGCCCAGACCTCTGCCCCCGCGGCCTCCAGCAACGACGATCGGGTGAAATTCCTGACGGATTTCGGCTGGGATGTGACCACCTCTCCGGTGGAGTCCAGCCAAGTAAAAATCCCCGACCAGTCCAGTGAGGTTTTCGACCGCTATAACGCCCTGCAAAAGGGCCAGGGCTATGACCTGAGCAAATTCGCCGGGAAAAAGGTCATGCGCTATGTCTACAAAATCAACAACTATCCCGGCGCCACCGAGCCTGTTTACGCCACGCTGCTGGTCTACAAAAACGAGATCATCGGCGGCGACGTGACGGATACTGCCGCCAAGGGAAAGATCCGGGGCTTCAAGATGCCGGAGGCCGCGGCCAGCACCCCCACCACAACCGCTCCCTCGGAAACCACGGCATCTGAAACCACCGCCACTACCGCCGCCACGCAGCCAACATAAGTTCCGGTTCAAAATTATCTTACCACAAATCCCAAGTCTTGACAAGGCCTGACAACTGTGTTACAGTATAGGCAACTGAACAGTATCTTCAGGGCGGGGTGAAATTCCCCACCGGCGGTATAGTCCGCGACCGCGCAAGCGTTGAACCGGTGAAACTCCGGTACCGACAGTATAGTCTGGATGGAAGAAGATACGCAAGGCACTTGCGTTTATTTTCGCGCCCTGGGTCTATCATGCCCAGGGCGTATTCTTTTTTCGAGGTGACAGAAAAATGACAACCCTTTGGACGCAAATTCTGGAAAACCTGGCCTTCGTGCTGATGTCGCTTGCCATCGTCGTGGGTCTTGCCCTGCTGGCCCGGCTGGCGGAGCACTATCTTCCGGAAAAGCGGCAGGTGACCCCCGCCCGCCGGGTCAGCATCATCGGCATCTGCGCCGCCATTGCCACGGTGCTGCATATGCTGGACTTTCCCCTGGTGCTCCTGGCTCCGGAATTTTACAAGCTGGACTTTTCCGAGCTTCCCGTTCTGCTGTGCGGCTTTTACCTTGGCCCCAGCGCCACGGTCATCTGCGAGGGCATCAAGATCCTGCTGAAGCTGCTGGTGAAGGGGACCTCCACCGCCTTTGTGGGCGACCTGGCCAACTTCGTGGTGGGCTGCTCCCTGGTTCTGCCCGCCACCATCTGGTACCATGCCCACAAAAGCAAACGCAGCGCCATTCTGGGGCTGGTGCTGGGCACCGCCATCATGACGGTCTTTGGCAGCGCCTTCAATGCCGTCTATCTGGTCCCCAAATTTGCCGAGCTGTACGGTATCCCCCTTGAGGTCATCATCGCCATGGGAACCAAAATCCGGGGCGGCGTCAACAGCGTTACCAGCTTCGTCATTCTTTGTGTGGCGCCGCTGAATCTTGTGAAGGGCACCGTTGTATCGGTTCTGACCATGCTGCTTTACAAGCGGCTGGCAAAGCCCTTGTTCTCAAAATGATCCTTCCATAAAAAAACAGGGACGGCCAACACCGTTCCTGTTTTTTGCATTTTCCACCAAACCACCGCAATATCCCCACAGCGTCCCGGTATTCCCCGAAATTGCTTCTTTACTTTATTGTGTTAAAGTTATATAATAGACAAAACTTATTTTGGGAGGGATGCACATGCGCATCGTCGTGAAAATCGGCACCTCGACCCTGGCCCATCCCACCGGGCATCTGAATATCCGCCGGGTGGAGGAGCTTTGCAAAATCATCAGCGACATCAAAAACGCCGGCCATGAGGTGATCCTGGTCTCCTCCGGCGCCATCGGCATGGGCGTCGGCAAGTTAGGCCTGCGGGAACGGCCAAAGGACATCCCCTCCAAACAGGCGGCCGCCGCCGTGGGACAGTGCGAACTGATGTATACCTATGACAGGCTCTTCGGCGAATACCACCACACCGTGGCCCAGCTGCTGATCACCGGTGACGACACCGCCAACGAAAAGCGGCACCGGAATTTTACCAACACCCTGGAACGGCTGTTGGAACTGGGCGCCCTGCCCATCATCAACGAAAACGACACCGTGGCCACCGAGGAAATCGTCATCGGAGACAATGATACCCTGGCCGCCATTGTGGCCAAGAGCATCCACGCGGAGCTTCTGATTCTTCTTTCCGACATTGACGGCCTGTATACCGCCGATCCCCACACCCATCCGGAAGCCCAACTGCTGCACCGGGTCGCCAAAATCGACGACCACATCCAGGCACTGGCCGGCGTCAGCAGCGGGACCCAGGGGACCGGCGGCATGGTCACCAAGCTTCACGCGGCCCGAATCTGCCTAAGCTGCGGCTGCGATATGGTCATCGCCAACGGAACCCGCCCTGCCAACCTCTACGCCATTCTGGACGGCCAGGAGGTCGGCACCACCTTTACGGAGAAATGCTTATGAAAACCATGCTGGAAGCGGCAAAGGCCGCGAAAACCGAAATTGCCTGCCTGACCACGGAGCGGAAAAACGCGGCCCTGAATGCCATGGCCGGTGCCCTGCTTTCCCACGAAGCGGAAATTCTGGCCGCCAACGCCCTGGATCTGGAAGCGGCAAAGTCCCGGATCTCCACCGTTATGCTGGACCGCCTGCGGCTGACCCCGGCACGCATTGCGGACATGGCTGGGGGCATCCGCCAAGTGGCGGCACTTCCCGACCCGGTAGGGCAAATCCTGGAGGAGCACACCCGCCCCGACGGCCTGCACATCCAGAAAACCGCCGTTCCCATGGGCGTCATTGCCATTATTTATGAGAGCCGTCCCAACGTCACCAGCGACGCCGCCGCACTGGCTCTAAAAAGCGGCAATGTCTGCGTCCTGCGGGGCGGCAAGGAGGCTTTCCGCAGTGCCAATGCCATTGTCACCGCCCTGCGGGCCGGGCTTGCCTCCCAGGGCATCCCTGAAAACGCCATAAACCTGGTGCAGGATACCTCCCGGGACAGCGCCACGGCCCTGATGACGGCCAATGGCTATATTGACCTTCTGATCCCCCGGGGCGGCGCCGGGCTGATCAATACCTGCGTCCGCACCGCCACCGTGCCGTGCATCGCCACAGGCACCGGGATCTGCCATGTGTATGTGGAAAAAACCGCCGATTGGAAGATGGCGCTGGACATCATCGAAAACGCCAAAACCAGCCGCCCCAGCGTGTGCAACGCCGAGGAGGTGCTTCTGGTCGACAGGGCAATTGCGCCTGGGTTCCTGCCCATGCTTTACGACCGGCTGGTCACAAAACGGGAAACCAAGGTGGAGCTGCGGTTGGACGAAACCGCCGCATCCATCATCCCCGGCAGGGCCGCGGGAGAAATGGATTTTGACACCGAATTCTTAGACTACATTCTGGCTGTCAAATGTGTGGAAAACGTGCAGGAAGCCGTGGCACACATTGCGGCCCACTCCACGGGCCACAGCGAGGCCATTGTGACATGCAGTGCCGAAGCGGAGAAAATTTTCACCTCCCAGGTGGACAGCGCGGCGGTCTATGTCAACGCCTCTACCCGGTTCACCGACGGCGGGGAATTCGGGCTGGGCTGTGAAATGGGCATCTCCACCCAAAAGCTCCACGCCCGTGGCCCCATGGGCCTGCGGGAGCTGACCACCTACAAGTATCTCATCCACGGCAACGGCCACACCAGGTAAGGAGGCAACTATGAAATACGGATTTATTGGCTGCGGCAACATGGGCGGCGCCATTGCCAAGGCCCTGAGCCGGGAGACCACCGACATTCTCATATCCGACCGCTCCGGCAGGGCAAAGGCCCTGGCTGCGGAATTGGGCATCGGCTATTCCGGCAACGAAACCATCGCCGCCCAGTGTGACCGGATCTTTCTGGCTGTCAAGCCCCATATGATGCGGGATGTACTTGTTCCGCTTCAGGACCTTCTGGCCCGGCGCAGGCCCCTGCTCATTACCATGGCGGCGGGGCTGGAAACCACCCAGATCGAAGCATTCGCGGGCACTTCCCTGCCCATCATCCGCATCATGCCCAACACCCCCACCGCCATCGGCAAGGGCGTGATTCCCTACTGCCACAACCGCTTGGTCGGCGGCGCGGTTCTTGCCGACTGGCTGCACGATATGAAGCACTGCGGCCTGCTGGACAGCCTGGAAGAGCGGCTGATCGATGCCGCCAGCGCCCTGTCCGGCAGCGGCCCGGCCTATATGTACCTGTTTTTGGAAGCCCTGGCCGACGGTGCGGTGGCCTGTGGCATCCCCAGGGCCAAGGCCATGGAGTACGCCGCTATGACCATGTCCGGTGCGGCGGAAATGGTACTGGCCACCGCCCAGCATCCCGGCGCGCTGAAAGACGCGGTATGCTCCCCCGGCGGCAGTACCATTGCTGGTGTCCGGGTCTTGGAGCAGCACGGCTTCCGGGGCGCCGCGATGGACTGCGTCATCGCGGCCTATCAGAAAAATCTGGAATTGGGAAAATAACCCCGCCCATCCGCAAAGGCAAGGATTGTATTTTTCCAACCTTTGCGGTATAATGAGAAAAAATCGAATTGCGAGGTTTTCCATGGAATACAGCGAGTTAGGCAGAACCGGCTTAAAGATTTCCCGCCTGGGCTTTGGCGGCATCCCCATTCAGCGTATCGATGCGGAGGGTACAAAGGATTTGATGCACCAGCTTCTGGAAGCGGGTGTCAACTATATCGACACCGCCCGGAGTTATACCGTCAGCGAAGAATACCTGGGCTGCGGTCTGGAGGGCATCCGGGAGCATTTTGTCCTGGCCACCAAGAGCATGTCCCGCACAAGGGATGCCATGGCAGCGGATATTTCCACCAGTCTTCGCAATCTGCGCACGGATCATATCGAGCTGTACCAGGTACATAATCCCACCGTGGAGCAGCTGCAGCAGGTCACTGCCCCCGGCGGCGCGCTGGAAGCCCTGCTGGAAGCCAAGACGGCGGGCAAAATCGGCCATCTGGGCGTCACTGCCCATTCTCTGGACACCTTCCAAATGGCGCTGGAACTGGACTGGGTGGAAACCGTTATGTTCCCCTACAACATTGTGGAAAACCAGGGTGAGCAGCTGATAACTGCCTGTGCCGAAAAGGGCATCGGTTTCATCTGCATGAAGCCCCTGGCCGGCGGCGCCATCGAGGATGCCACGCTGGCCCTGCGCTATATCTGTGCCAACCCAAATGTGGGCGTTGTGATTCCCGGCATGGCGGAGCCAAGGGAACTGCGGCAGAATCTGGCCGCCGTTTCCGACACCACGCC
The DNA here is from genome assembly GCA_030533415.1 of Eubacteriales bacterium. Lineage (GTDB taxonomy): Bacteria > Bacillota > Clostridia > Oscillospirales > Oscillospiraceae > Faecousia. The sequence continues at coordinate 36,719 of JAUNJE010000017.1, forward strand.
TTTGACTGCGCAGGAGCAGGCAAAGTTCCAGGCGGTCCGGGAGCGTTGGGCACCCAGTTCTGCCGCCGCTGCAACTACTGCCAGCCCTGTACCATGGGCATCAACATTTCCGGCGCCTTCCTGTTTGACGGCTACCTGCAGCGCTACGGTCTGGCGGATTGGGCCAAGAGCCGCTATGCGGGGCTTTCCAAAAAGGCCTCCGACTGCATTGGCTGCGGCGCCTGTGAAAGCCGCTGCCCCTACCACCTTCCCATCCGGGAGATGCTGGCAAAGGTGGCGCTGGATTTTGGAGGATAATATGAAGCAGCATTTTTGTATCTTACTCTCCGCGGCCCTTCTTTTGGCCCTCACCGCCGCGGAGGCCACAAAGTCCCGGGTTTATAAGCTTATGGAATTGCTTGAACAATATGTTGCCGATTCCTTACAAACAACGCGCTTCCGGTTTTGGAAGCGCGTTGTTGTCTATAAATGACGCTATTTTACAAGAAAAAGTTCGATTTTCGTTTTATAATCATCCCATACAGGAGGTGTGGCCATGGCACAGGAAGCGCGTACCGTTCGTTATGATGCCCAGCTGCATATGGAGGCCTACCGGTTTGTGGGCGTCCTCCAGCCCTTTCCGAACCACTTTCACGACTACTATGTCATTGGCCTGATGGAATCGGGGCGCCGCCTTCTGTCCTGCAAAAACAGGAACCATTCCATCGGCCCAGGAGATATGCTTCTGCTCAACCCCCATGACAGCCACGGCTGTGTCCCGTCGGACAGCGGCAGCCTTGGCTACCGGGGAATCAATATTCCAAAGGACACCATGGCTTCCCTGGCAGAAGAACTCACCGGGCAGCGGGTTTTGCCCGGCTTTTCCGAACCGGTTATTCGGGATATGGATATTGCGCGGTACTTTCAGGCCCTGCATGCCATGATTCTGGAAGGCTCCGAAGGGCTTGAGAAAGAGGAACTGCTCCTGCTGCTCCTTTCCTCCCTTTGGCAGCGGTATGGACAGCCCTTTTCCTGGGAACCAGTGGAATGCGGCAGGGACGTCGAAGCCGCCTGTGCCTTCATGGAAGCGCATTTGGGAGAGCACATCACCCTGGAACAGCTGTGCCATGCCAGCAGTCTGAGCAAGTCCACCCTGCTGCGGTCCTTCACAAAGGCAAAAGGCGTCACACCTTACCGCTACCTTCAGGCCATTCGGATCGGCAGAGCAAAAGCACTGCTGGAACGTGGGATCCTGCCCATCGACGCGGCAAGCCAAACCGGCTTTTCCGATCAGAGCCATTTTACCAACGCTTTCCACAGTTTTATCGGCCTGTCCCCTGCCGCATACCGCCGTATTTTTCAGGAAAAGAGGAAAGAACCATGAATTCAGAAGAAGAAAAATGTGTAATCGTGCTGGATGAGGGCCTGCCCCCCGGCACGGCCGCCAATACGGCCGCCATTCTCGGCATCACTATGGGCATGAAGCTGCCCGATGTGGTGGGCAGCGATGTGCCGGACGCCGATGGGAATGCCCATATGGGCATCATCCAATTCCCCGTTCCTATCCTGAAGGCCGGTCCGGAGCGGCTGCGGAGCCTGCGGGCCAAATTGTTCACGCCCCAGTTTGCCGATCTGACCGCTGTGGATTTTTCCGCCCTGGCCCAGAGCTGCAAAACCTATACAGAGTACATTCAGAAAATGGCCGATTGCCCGGAGGCAAAGCTGAATTATATCGGCATTGCCATTTGCGGCAGCAAGCGAAAAATCAACAAGCTGACAGGCAATTTACCCTTGCTGCGGTAATCAAACAGCCCCCGTCCACACTTGTGGGCGGGGGCATTTTTCACTTGACCACACGCACTCTCAACACGCCGTCGATCTTTTTGAGATTTTCCACCACTTCCGCAGAGGGGTGATGGTCAAGGTCCAGCATGGTGTAGGCGTACTCCCCCCGGCTCTTATTCACCAGCCCATCAATATTGATGTTTTCACTGGCAATGGCGGCGGTGAAGCGGCCCAGAGAGTTGGGAATGTTGCGGTGCAGCAGGGTAATGCGGCCTTCCGTATTGCATACGCCCATGTCGCAGTTGGGATAGTTGACGGAATTTTTGATATTGCCGTTTTCCAGATAATCCATCAGCTCCTGCACCGCCATCTTGGCACAGTTGTCCTCGGACTCCTCCGTGGACGCGCCCAGGTGGGGAATGGCAATGCAGCCGGGCATATTGGCGGTTTTTTCGTTGGGGAAGTCGGTGACATAGCGGGCCACTTTGCCGGAAGCCAGGGCCTGAGCCATTGCCTCATCGTCCACCAGCAGGTCCCGGGCAAAGTTCAGGATGATGACCCCATCCTTCATTTTGGAAATGGCCTCGGCGTTGATCATCTTTCGGGTGTCCTCCAGCAGCGGCGTATGCAGGGAGATGATGTCACACTTGGCATAAATCTCCTCCCGGTTGTTGACCCGGGCAATGTGGCTGTCCAGATGCCATGCCGCTTCAATGGAAATGAAGGGATCGCAGCCATAGACGTTCATCCCCAGGCTTCTGGCGGCGTTGGCCAGAGGGCCGCCTACGGCGCCCAAACCGATGACGCCCAGATTCTTGCCCCGGATCTCATGCCCGGCAAACTGGGATTTTCCCTTTTCCACCAGGCGGGCGATCTCGGAGCTGCCCTTGATGGACTGCACCCAGTTGATCCCGCCCACAATATCCCGGCAGCTCAACAGCATGCCGCACAGCGCCAGCTCCATAACGGAATTGGCATTGGCGCCGGGGGTGTTGAACACCACAATGCCCGCTTCCGCACAGCTGGTCAGGGGGATGTTGTTGACACCGGCACCGGCCCGGGCCACGGCCAGGAGGCCCTCCGGCAGGTGCATGTCGTGCATGTTGGCGCTGCGCACCAGCATGGCGTCGGCGGTCTGTGCATCACCGGTCAGCGCATAGTTTTCCGTCCACAGGGCCGTACCCTGGGCGGAGATTTTGTTCAGATAATGAATATGATACATGGGATTCTTCCTCTTTCCAATGGATAGGGTTATCTGTTTTCCTTTTCAAACTGCTCCATAAACCGGACAAGGGCTTCCACGCCCTCAATGGGCATGGCGTTATAGATGCTGGCCCGCATGCCGCCTACAGTGCGGTGGCCCTTCAGGTTCACAAATCCGGCTTCCTCCGCCGCTTTCACAAATTTCGCGTCCAGCTCCGTATTGCCGGTGACAAAGGGCACATTCATCAAGGAGCGGTCCTTTTTCACCACCGTGCCCTGAAACAGGCCGCTGGCATCCAGGAAATCATAAAGCACGGCGGCTTTTTTCTCATTGCGGGCCTTCATGGCATCCAGTCCGCCCATGGCCAGCAGCCACTTGAAAACCTTGCCGCAGATATAAATTCCGTAGGCAGGGGGGGTATTGTACATGGAGCCGTTATCGGCATGGGTCTTATAGCGCAGCATGGTGGGGGTGCCGGGGAGAACGTCTTCCGTGATAAGGTCCTCCCGGATGACCGCAATGACCACACCGGCGGGGCCGATATTTTTCTGAACACCGCCATAGAGCATGCCGTATTTGGTCACGTCCACAGGCTCACTGAGAAAGCAGCTGGACACGTCGGACACCAGAATCTTCCCCTTGGTATTGGGCAGCTGGTGGAATTTGGTGCCGTAAATGGTGTTATTCTCGCAGATATAGACATAATCCGCATTCTCACTGATGGGCAGGTCGGAGCAATCAGGGATATAGGAAAAGGTCTGGTCCGCGGAGGAGGCGACGGCATTGGCCTGGCCGTAGAGCTTTGCCTCCTGCCAGGCCTTCTTCGCCCACTGGCCGGTGATGATGTAATCCGCCACCCGGTTCTTCATCAGGTTCATGGGGACCATGGCAAACTGCTGGGAAGCGCCGCCCTGCAGGAACAGCACCTTATAGTTTTCGGGAATCCCCATCAGCGTCCGCAGGTCCGCCTCAGCCTCGTCGATGATGGCCTGGTACGCTTTGGAGCGATGGCTCATTTCCATGACGGACATTCCGGTGCCCCGGTAATCCAGCATTTCAGCGGCAGCTTCCTGTAAAACGCTCTCCGGCAGGACCGCGGGGCCTGCGGAAAAATTATATACTCTGGACATATTGTTTCCTCCATCAAAATACAGTCCACGGAATCTCATACCAGTTCTTATGAAAAAGGTTGAAAACCTTTTTATCGCACCCCAGGTGCGTTAAGAACTGTATGGGACGACTTTTGTGGCGATTCGCCACAAACCGGAAGCGCCGTTAGGCGGTTCCTTCTTCCTAAAACCCAACGGTTTTAGGAAGAATCCGTATCAGTGCAAGAACCGGTCCATAAGCTTATGGCCCTGGGGTTCAAAATTTCCGGTGGCTCTGGCTTCGGCTTCACTGTAATGGGCTATGGCCCTGCGCTCTCTGGTGCTGTCATACAGCACATAGGGGACAGCGTCCCCGGTGTGGGTACGCAGGCGCAGCAGATTGGGGTGGTCCGGCAGGATCAGCATCCGGTGGTCCTCCCCCGCTTCCTCCATTGCTTTTTTCAATGGGGCCACAATGCGGCTGTCCAAATATTCGATGGACCTGACCTTCTCCTCCACCAATCCTTGATGCGCCATCTCGTCCGGGGCTTCCAGATGGACGTATACGAAATCACAGCCATCCTTCAGCAGGGCGTCTATGGCAGCCTGGGCCTTACCTTCCCAGTTGGTATCGATGGACCCGGTGGCGCCTTCCACCTGGCAGACCTTCATGCCGGCGCCTACGGCAATCCCCTTGAGCAGGTCAACGGCGGAAACCATGGCTCCCTTCAGCCCGGTTTTTGCCGCAAAGCTCTCCAGGCTGGGCCGGGTGCCCGCCCCCCAGAACCACAGGGAGTTGGCCTTGTTTTTGCCCTCGGCGGCACGCCGCAGGTTCAGGGGATGGTCATTCAGCAGGTCAAAACTCTTTTCCATCATTTGGCGCAGCTTCTCTTCTTTGGGAAGCCAGGGACCGATGACCTTGGTCAGATGGTCATGGGGCGGCTCCAGGGGCACAAGATTGCCCTTTTTCCAGATCATGATATGGCGGTAGCTGGTGCCGGTGTAAAACCGGAACTCCTCGTTATTGAAATGCTCCCGGATGGTATCCATCAGGATATCGGCATCCTCCGTGGAAATTTCACCGGAGCTGTGATCCAGAATGGTCTTTTCTCCGTAGGGCTCCTCCTCTGTCACCGTTACCAGGTTGCAGCGGAACACAATGTCGTCGGGCGCCATTTCCACGCCCACACTCAGCGCTTCCAGGGGAGATCGGCCGGAGTAATTGGTCACAGGGTCATATCCCATGACGGACAGGTTGGCCACGTCACTGCCGGGTGCCATACCGGCGGGGACATTCTGCACCATTCCCATTTCTCCCTTGGACGCCAGCGCATCCATGGCAGGGGTGTTGGCATATTCCAGAGGGGTCTTGCCGCCCAGGGCAGCAACCGGCTCGTCGGACATGCCATCGCCCAGTACAACGATATACTTCATAACCTCACTCCTTTAATCAAAGCGCAGCTGTTCTTCCTTGAAAAACAAATGCCTACGGGTAATGACTATAGTATCATTGATCCCCTTAGAAAACAAGACGAAATACTGACAGAAAAAAGCCCGTCTATTTCCCGGATTCGTGGGCAAATTGGCACAGGCCCGAAGAAAATGCGTCTTAATTTGCCCAAAACAGCATTTCTTCTTCCCAACCGAGCCGAAATATGGTATGCTATTGTCAAAAGGAGGGCTGACTATGCCTCGGTTAACTTACGCGTTTTTTCACCGTCCCTGTTTGGAGGTCGCCCGGGATCTGGTGGGCAAGGTACTGGTATGCCATGGGCAGCGGCTTCGGATTTCGGAAACGGAGGCCTATTGCGGGGAAACGGATACCGCCTGCCATGCCCACAAGGGCCGCACCAAACGGACGGAGGTACTCTACGCCGAAGCAGGAACCATCTATCTTTACCTGTGCTATGGCATACACTGGCTGCTGAACATCGTCACGGGTGAGGCGGAGCAGCCGGAAGCGGTGCTGATCCGGGCCTGCGCAGAGGCTCCCGGCCCCGGGAAGCTGACCAAAGCCCTGGGCATCACCGGAGCGCTGAACCGGGAAAGCATCCTCAGCTGCGGGGAGCTTTGGATCGAGGACGACGGCTTCCAATGCGAAATTGCTGCGGATAAACGGGTTGGCATCGGATATGCCAGCCAGAAAGATCAGGACAGGCTGTGGCGGTTTAAGCTCGTACAGCCGGACAAATAGCCGCTACAGCAGATTTTACAGTTTTTCCCGTCCCATCCCAGCAGTTTTCACAAGATTTCGCGGCTTCGCTTGACCGGGAAAATTTTCTATGGTACTATTTTTTCGTAATCACAAAGGTGCGGCTCCCCGCCGCGCCGGCAAAATAACAGAAATGAGGTTATGAAGTATGAAAGATTGCAATTGCGGCTACTGCATGGGCGGAGACATTCTGGCAGGCTTTGGCATCAAAATTTGTGACCTGCAGGTTTCCCAGCTGATCCTCTTCAAGGAACAGAGCCATCCCGGCCGTGTCATCGTGGCCTACAAGGATCATGTCAGTGAGCTGGTGGACATCAGTGAGGAAGACCGCAATGCGTTCTTTGCCGATGTGGCCCACGCTGCCAATGCCATTCACAAGGCATTCCATCCCGACAAGGTCAACTACGGTGCCTACGGTGACGGCGGCTGCCACCTGCATTTCCACCTGGTTCCCAAGTACCAGGACGAATTCGAGTGGGGCACTCCCTTTGCCATGAATCCCGGCAAGACCTACCTGACGGAAGCGGAATACAACGACCTGATTGCCAAAATCAAGGCCGCGCTGTAAGCCGTCAACGCCGTCAGGCGGTGCCTTCTTTATAAAAATGTATCATTTTTATAAAGAAACAGTATCACAGTGTGAAAATGGTCCCCGGCACTCCAGAAGTGCCGGGGACTATATTATTTTTCACGTCCGGGCCTTCCCGGTTATACCTCCGTTTCCTCCTTGGGCTCCACCGCCGGAGCCAGGCCCACGGCGTCGGTTACGGGCAGGGAGAAGGCAATGCCCTTGGCCTTCTTGGCCATGCCCATCTGCTTATAGATGGCATTGAGCACCTGATCCCGGATCTCCTTCTCCACAACCATCATCAAAATTTCCTTATCCTGGTGCAGGGTAATGCCGAAGAAAGCGGCGGCCTCTTCCCGGACAACGCCCCTGGCATTCAAAATCGTACCGCCCCGGACCCCCTGCTCCCGGGCAATGTCCATCACATCTTCGGCATAGCCGGAATTCACGACGGCAAATACAACCTCGTAATCATTGGTCTTCATATTCATTCCCCCCTGCCCATTCGGTTGTCACTTAAAAATTGATACAGGTTAACGCCGATGACACTGCTCAGCGGCACGGCAAAGGCGATGCCCTTGCCATTGCGGATCGTTGCGAACTTGTCCTCCAGGCAGTTGATAATGGAATCCACCATATCCTCCCGGACAACACTGAGAATCACGGCCTTATGGATATTCAGGCCCAGCAGATCCACCAGCTCCGAAGTCGCCGTACCAAGACCGCCCATGACCATCTGGCAGTTCACATCGAACTGGCTGATAACATCCAGGTAAAATTCCCCCTTGGGACGGTCCACCACGGTAAACAGGAGCTTCAGCTTTCGAATACTGGAATCATTGACTGTATTACTCATTTCGCCCCTCCCGTCACATAAAGTTGATGATCTGCTGGTCGTCCGCATCCAGAATCCGGCGCATTGCCCGGTGCTCGTTGACCCGCTCGGCCAAAATCCCCCGGAAGCCCAGCAGCTGAATGGTGATCAGCGGAGTCATGGCAACCAGCGCCACCACGCCGAAGGCATCCCGCAGTACCGCGTCGGTCCCCTGCAGACTGACACAGGCCCCAATGGCAAAGGGCAGAATAAAGCCCGAAGTCATCGGGCCGCTGGCCACACCGCCGGAGTCAAAGGCAATAGCAGTATACACAGGCGGCACAAACAGCGACAGCGCAAGGGAGATGAAATAGCCGGGGATGACGTAATAGACCAGAGAAAAATCGAAGATGATGCGCACCATGGACAGCGCAATGGATGCCCCCACGCCGATACACAGCCCCAGAATCATGGAACGCTTGGTGACCAGCCCGCCGGTGACGTCCTCCACCTGGCTGTTCAGCACATGGATTGCAGGCTCCGCCAGAACCACCAGCACACCCACAATCAAACCAAACACAATCAGGAAGGACTCGCTGACCTGGGACAATTCATAGCCCAGCTTATAGCCCACGGGCATGAATCCCACATTGACCCCGGTCAGGAACAGCACCAATCCAACGTAAGTAAAGCCGACACCCACAGCAATCCGGTTCAGCCGCTTCCGGGGAAGCTTCAAAAACAGCACCTGGCAGGCCAGGAAGAACAGCACGATCAGCCCCAGTGCGACAGCGACCTCCTTGCAGGTATGGGCAGCAGTCCGGAAAAAGCTGCCCAGAATATCACCGCTGACAGAATAGTCCGGCACGGCGTAGGTCAAATCGTTTTCCGAGAAAATTCCCAGCATCAGCACCGCCAGCACCGGGCCGACAGAACACAGAGACACCAGGCCGAAGGAATTTTCCTTGCTCCTGCGGTCGCCCAGTACATTGGAGATACCGACACCCAGCGCCATAATAAAGGGGACCGTAATGGGTCCGGTTGTAACACCGCCGGAATCGAAGGCCACCGGCAGCAGCGCTTCGTTGCCATTGACCACCAGCAGCAGCGCCAGGGCAAAAAGCAGCATATAAAACAGCATCAGAATCTGAGACAGGGATCTTTGGAAAACGATTTTCAAAATCGCGACAACCAGAAACCCGCCGACGCCGATGCCCACGGAGTAGATCAGCACCGTGCCATTCATGACCGCGCTGACCTGGCTGGCCAAAACCTGCAGGTCCGGCTCTGCCACCGTAATCAGCATGCCAAGCACAAAGCAGACCCCCAGCAAAAGGCCAAGCTTTTTCTGACGGGAGAGGCCGGAGCCCACATGGCTGCCCATAGGGGTCATTGCCAGATCCGCTCCCAGGTTAAACATGCCGATGCCCACGACCAGCAGCACCGCCCCCACCGTAAAAGTAATCATCTCCACGGCAGAAAAGTCGAACAGCGGCGTCAGTGCCAACACATAGACGATGGCCGTAATGGGCAGCGCTGAAACCAGGGCCTCTACGATTTTTGCTTTTAATTCCTTCAATCAATCACCTTCTCTGATAGGATTCTCGCTGAAAAAGTATGGAGTATACTGTTTTCACAGGATCACTGGCATGCCTATAGCGGAAGGGCATGCCATAAACCGCTCCCACAGGACCAAACCGAAGCGCAAATTTTTTATTATTATAGCATAAAAACGGTTATCTGCCAACCCGCAAAAATTTGCAAAAGGGATATTTACCGTTTCTTTGCCGCATGTCCCTATACCGCAAACAGAAAAACCCCCAGCCCGTTGGGCTGGGGGTCATTGGCTGTTAGCCAGAGATTATTCAGCAACCTCGGTGACGACACCGGAACCGACAGTACGGCCGCCTTCACGGATAGCGAAACGCAGGCCCTTCTCGATAGCGATGGGGGTGATCAGCTCGACGTTCATAACAACGTTGTCGCCGGGCATGCACATCTCAGTGCCTTCGGGCAGGGAGATAATGCCGGTAACATCGGTGGTACGGAAGTAGAACTGGGGACGATAGTTGTTGAAGAAGGGAGTATGACGGCCGCCTTCTTCCTTGGACAGGACGTAAACCTGGCCGGCAAACTTGGTGTGGGGATGGATGGAGTTGGGCTTGCACAGAACCTGGCCGCGCTCGATGTTCTTCTTGTCGATACCACGCAGCAGAGCGCCGATGTTGTCGCCGGCTTCTGCGTAGTCCAGCAGCTTGTGGAACATCTCGATGTCGGTGACGACAGTGTTCAGCTTGTCCTCACGCAGGCCAACAATCTCGACAGGCTCGTTCTTCTTGATAACGCCACGCTCAACACGGCCAGTAGCAACGGTACCACGGCCGGAGATGGTGAAGACGTCCTCAACGGGCATCAGGAAGGGCTGGTCGGACTTACGGTCAGGAGTGGGGATATAGTCGTCAACAGCGTCCATCAGCTCCTTGATGCAGGCATACTCGGGAGCGTTGGGGTCGGTGGACTCGGAGATCAGAGCGTTCAGAGCGGAACCCTGGATGACAGGAATGTCGTCGCCGGGGAACTCATAGAAGGACAGGGTCTCACGGATTTCCATCTCGACCAGCTCCAGCAGCTCGTCGTCATCGACCAGGTCAGCCTTGTTCATGAAGACAACGATGGAGGGCACGCCGACCTGACGGGCCAGCAGCAGGTGCTCCTTGGTCTGAGCCATGGGGCCGTCGGTAGCAGCGATAACCAGGATAGCGCCGTCCATCTGAGCAGCACCGGTGATCATGTTCTTGATATAGTCAGCGTGACCCGGGCAGTCAACGTGAGCGTAGTGACGCTTGTCGGTCTCATACTCAACGTGAGCGGTGTTGATCGTGATACCACGGGCCTTCTCTTCGGGAGCCTTGTCGATGGAAGCGTAGTCCTCGAACTGAGCCTTGCCGGAGAATGCCAGGTACTTGGTGATAGCTGCGGTCAGAGTGGTCTTGCCGTGGTCAACGTGGCCAATGGTGCCAATGTTAACGTGGGGCTTATTTCTCTCAAACTTCTGCTTTGCCATTTGAAATATTCCTCCTGTTATGATTGTAAATTAAAAATGATTACAACTTAGGTTCGTGCGCCTCCGCACAGCATATACATCATACTACACATTCAGCGGAAACACAAGAGAAATTTTTAATTTTCTCCCTAAATTATTCTGTACACAGCCCAGAAGCGGGACTTCTGAGCCATGAATCTTAAGAATCAGTCACGGCCGCGGGCCTTGATGATTTCCTCGGTCTTGGACTTAGGCAGCTCAGCATTGTGGCTGGGCTCCATGGAGTAGTTGCCGCGGCCCTGGGTCTTGGAACGCAGATCGGTGGCATAGCCGAACATCTCGGCCAGCGGCACGTTGGCATCAATCTGGACAGCACCGGTTCTGGTGATCTGGCCCAGAATATTGCCGCGGCGGGCAGTGATGTCGCCGATGACGACACCCATATACTCGTCAGGCACCGTGACAGAGACCTTCATGATAGGCTCCAGGATGGTGGGGTTGGCTTTCCGGCAGGCTTCCTTGAATGCCATGGAACCGGCAATCTTAAAGGCCATTTCGGAGGAGTCGACCTCGTGGTAGGAGCCGTCAAACAGGGTAACCTTAACATCCACAACGGGGTAGCCGGCCAAAACGCCAGCCTCCATTGCGCCCTGAATACCGGCATCAACAGCGGGAATATACTCCTTGGGCACGGAACCGCCCACCACCGCGTTGATGAACTCGTAGCCCTTGCCAGGCTCGTTGGGCTCCACACGAATCTTGACATGACCGTACTGGCCCTTACCGCCGGACTGGCGGGCATACTTGGTATCCTGCTCCACACTCTTGCGGATGGTCTCCTTGTAAGAAACCTGGGGGGCGCCGACATTGGCCTCAACCTTGAATTCACGCAGCAGACGGTCAACAATGATCTCCAGGTGCAGCTCGCCCATGCCGGCGATGATGGTCTGCCCGGTCTCCTTGTTGGTGTAGGTGCGGAAGGTGGGGTCCTCTTCAGCCAGCTTGCTCAGGGCAATGCCCATCTTCTCCTGGCCGGCCTTGGTCTTCGGCTCGATGGCGACCTCGATAACAGGCTCGGGGAACACCATGGACTCCAGGATGATGGGATGCTCCTCGTCACAGAAGGTATCACCGGTGGTAGTGTTCTTGACGCCCACGACAGCGGCGATATCGCCCGCATAGACCTTGTCGATGTCCTCACGATGATTGGAGTGCATCTGCAGCAGGCGGCCCATACGTTCCTTGGCACCCTTGGTGCAGTTCAGCACAGAGGTGCCCTTCTCCAGCGTACCGGAGTACACGCGGAAATAGCACAGCTTACCCACATAGGGGTCGGTGGCGATCTTAAAGGCCAGGGCGGAGAACGGTGCCTCATCGGAAGCGGGACGGAAGTCCTCTTCCTCCGTTTCCGGATTCACGCCCTTGATGCCCTTCTTATCCAGGGGGCTGGGCATATAATCCACCACCGCGTCCAGAACCTCCTGAACGCCCTTGTTCTTGTAAGAGGTACCGCAGACGATGGGAACCATCTCGTTGGCAATGGTAGCCTTCCGAATGGCCTTCTTGATCATGTCAACGGGAACCTCTTCGCCCTCCAGATACATCATGGCGATGTCATCATCAAAGACGGAGACGGCATCCATCAGCTTCTCGTGGTACTCATTGGCCAGGTCAACCATGTCCTCGGGAATCTCTTCCACACGGACATCCTTGCCCAGTTCATCATAGAAGACATTGGCCTTCATGGTAACCAGGTCGACATTGCCCTTGAAGAACGCCTCAGAACCGATGGGCAGCTGAATGGCAACAGCGTTGCACTTCAGGCGCTCGTCGATCATCTGCAGGACCCGGAAGAAATCGGCGCCCATGATGTCCATTTTGTTGACGTAGATCATACGGGGGACCTTGTACTCGTCGGCCTGACGCCAAACGGTCTCGGTCTGAGGCTCCACGCCACCCTTGGCGCACAGAACGGTGACCGCGCCATCCAGAACACGCAGGGAACGCTCGACCTCAACAGTGAAGTCAACGTGGCCCGGGGTGTCAATGATATTCAGGCGGCATCCCTTCCAGAAACAGGTGGTAGCAGCGGAGGTGATGGTAATACCACGCTCCTGCTCCTGGGCCATCCAGTCCATGGTTGCGGAGCCGTCATGGGTCTCACCGATCTTATAGTTCTTGCCGGTGTAGAACAGGATACGCTCGGTAGTGGTGGTCTTGCCGGCATCGATGTGAGCCATGATGCCGAAGTTTCTTGTATTCTCCAGAGAATACTGTCTAGGCATTGGTTTTCTCCTTTATTACCAGCGGAAATGGGCGAA
>JAUNJE010000056.1 GCA_030533415.1 Eubacteriales bacterium
GGCTCCACCAGATTCACCCAAGCCCAAGACCTCTTGGGCTTGGGTTTCATTTTGCCCTTTTCGTCTGGATTTGTTTTTCTTTTCTTCTTTTCTATGTAGTTTCACCAGAATAAAAGAAGCCAATTTGTCCTCGACACCCCGGCTTTCCTTGGGAAGTCATCAAGCGGCTGGCAGCGTACCAGCTCCACAGGTCTTATAACGGCAAAGGGCCTCTAAATTAGGGAAAGCAGGCTCTGCGTTCAACGTCTGGCTCATAATTTTTGACTGTAAAAGCTTGGATTAAAATGGAAAATCAGCAATGGGTTTCATATCCAGTTCTATTTGTTCATAAGACGACATAATCGTCTGCGCTTCATGATCTGTGATTGCTTTCAGTTTGTGTGCGCGCGGATCTGGTTTGGGAAATTCTAGATACTGGCTCCATTCAGCGTTCTGATCCTTATATAAACCTGTAATAAAGGAAGCACCATCAATATCCGCATGGAAATAGAAATAGTGACATGGCATGTGATCGGCTTCATAAGAATCAAATATATCGTCGTAAGAAGAATATATTTCGATTATATTGTTTTTACATATATTGATTCTGAATGCAGGAAGATTGCGTGAATCGAAATAATGGAAGGTTTTCCCGTCTTTTATGGATACGATCTCTAACAGTAAATTTGCGGAACTGCACATGATTAGTTCCTCTGTTCCATCGCCATTGATGTCAAATAAGGCATAAGTCATATTCTCTGGTCTCAGAGGGGAATCCTTATATTTTTCAATCAACTGTGTTACGTATTCTGCATATCCGCTTCCATACAGACGTTCCTGCTGCTGCACCATCAAATCATTGTGGGTGCTTTCAGCTATCTGCAGCAGTTCATTGGCCTTTTCCATCGTTGTGCTTTGGGGCTGAATGGTAAAATCAAAAACTTCCGCAAGCTGTTCCAGATCATTTTTTGACAATGTTTCCGTTTGGACTGAAACAAAAGCATCCGACAAATCGGCATATATGCGGGCAGATTCATCATTCGCAGCCAACAGCAAATCGATCCCGTCTGCTTGTACATAATGCCATTGATCGTAACTTTCAACATCACCAACGGAACCGACCACAGGATCAAAAAAATTCTTTTTTGAATAGCGCAGACTTATCAGCATTTCCTCCGGATGGTTCGGCAAGGTAATCAGTATGCTGATATCGAATGTACCTTCCAGATAGAAATAGCTGTCAAGATATTCCACCTGAGCAGCGGCATTTTCCTTTATAACACTTTCAAAGTTTAATGCTTCATACAACACATTGTAAGCATATGCCTGAAGGTCAACATACTGTGACAAAAGTCGCAAATTATGCTTTTCTGCGATTTCATCCAGCTTTTCTACCATATCCCACGTGTAACAGTTGTACACCAGATGATATGGCTCCGGGATTCCTGATTCATTGTTATCATTGGCAACCATTAAAGAACCATCTGGATCATAGCTTGCCAGAAAATCCCGCCATTCTACAAGCGCTGGTTGATTTATATTTTGCAGGGAAATCAGAGAAATTGTATCTGACCCTTCCATATTGGGGCTTTGTGTGATGGGTGAGTGTTCACCTATCACCAAGTCCTGTAAGCTCAATACGTACACAACTGCACAGCCCACTAACAGGAGCATCAGTGCGATAACGGCGGCAATCAGCCAAAGGCGCTTTGTTGACGAGTAGTGCCTCTCTTGTTTTTCTCGATGGAATGCTTCGCCGCTAATGCCATAATCATCCTTTGCATCGCCGAGAATGATTTTCGAGTTTGTACTATCTTTCGTCGTGCGGGTGGTAATTAATATATCTTGAATGTATACGTTCCTAGCTTCACCGATTGCTTCCAGTAATTCAATCGATTTCATCTGAATCCCTCCTTTTCCAATGTGCTACGGAGTTTCTTCCTTATCCGATGCAGCATAGATGCAACCTTACTCTGTGAGAAGTTATAAGTAACAGCAATGTCCTCGATAGATTCCATCGCCCAATACCGATGTAAAAATACCCTGCGTTCTATTACAGGCAGAGAGCCAAGAAAATGATTCACGGTCCGAATTAGTTCTTTCCGATCCATCTCATCTTCTATACTGCGGCTGTCAGAAACACACCATTCCAGTTCATCTAAAGCTAGGTCTATTTCGTTGCCGCCTCGCTTTGCGGCAGTTTGTCCTCTCCAGCGATCAATGGAAATTCTGCGAGTGATTTTACCAAGGAAACTGGCAAAAAGTGTGGGCCTGTGGGGAGGCATAGCATTCCACGCATCCATATAGGTATCATAAACACTCTCCTCTGAATCTTCTTTGTTAGATAATATGTTGTATGCAATCTTATAGCAATAGGGACCATATTTTGTATCTGTTTCAGAAATGGCCTGTTCTGAACGTCTCCAATATAGGTCTATAATTTGCTTATCTTCCATACACACACCTCCTCGGTTAATTGAATTTTTGGACCTTCAAAAAACTAGTCGAAGAAAATCTAAAAACATTGCATTCTTTTTTGAGAATTTTTTGTAATACCACAGGTAGCTTGGTACTCGTTACTTACACCTGACCATTTTTAACTGAACCACATTGATAAGTGTCTTATTTTTGCATTTGGACAGTATAGAGGGAAATTCAAAAGGACAGTATCTTTATATTAAAAAGTTCCATTCTGACGAATGAAACTTTTTAATGGAATATCAGTATTAGCAAGGCTGAATAGCAATGTATCAGAGTCTCCCTTATGTAAAGAGAGCGGATTGTTTACCACATCCATTATTTTTCGTCACAAACCTGAAAAATGTAAAATTTCAGGTAATAAGAATCCTCCGCGCCCCACAAAATGGGATGATCCGGCGCCTGAGTGCGGTATTCTACCTGCCGCAGCCGCTTGTGGACATTTCGGGCCGCCTGTCCGATGGTCTGCGTGAACAGTTCATAGTCTACAAAATGGGAGCAGGAACATGTGGCAAGGAAGCCGCCGTCCCGGATAAGTTTCATCGCTCTCAGGTTGATTTCCCGGTAGCCTGTCACCGCTTTTTTCACGGAAGCGCGGGACTTTGTGAAGGCGGGAGGGTCGAGGATAACCAAGTCAAATTTTTCTCCCTTGGCTTCCAGTTCCGGCAGAAGCTCGAATACATCCGCACAGAGAAATTCCACCCTGTCCGTCAGGCCATTGAGGGCAGCGTTTTCCCAGGCCTGGGCAATCCCCAGCTCCGAAGCGTCCACCCCCAGAACATGGCTGGCTCCGGCAATCCCGGCGTTCAGGGCAAAGGAGCCAGTGTGGGTGAAGCAGTCCAGCACCTTAGCGCCGGGACACAGGGGCCAGATGGCTTTACGGTTATATTTCTGATCCAGAAAGAACCCGGTTTTCTGCCCCTCCGCCACATCCACCAGATACTTGACCCCATTTTCCACGATCTCCACCTTGGTGTCAAACGGCTCCGATAAAAAGCCCTTGATGCGGGGCAGTCCTTCCTGCTCCCGCACCTTCGCATCGGAGCGCTCGTAGATGCCGCGAATGGTGATGCCGTCCCGGGCCATCAGCTCTTGCAGTGTTTTCAAAATAAACATCTTATACCGGTCTATCCCCAGCGCCAGAGACTGCACCACCAGCACATCGGAGAACTTGTCCACCACCAGCCCCGGCAGAAAGTCTGCCTCGCCAAAAATACAGCGGCAGCTGCCAGTATCCACTGTCTTTTTTCGATATTCCCAGGCGTTTTCCACCCGCATCCGAAGAAAAGCCTCGTCAATTTCCTGATTTCGGTTCCGGGTCAGGATCCGTACCCGGAGTTTGGAGCGGCGGTTCAGGAACCCCTTTCCCAGGCAAAAGCCATTGTAATCGTGAACGGACACCACATCACCGTCAGCAGGCTCCCCTTCCAATCTGTCCACTTCGTTGTCGTAGATCCAGGGACCGCCAGCCTTCATGGTACGCCCCTCACCCTTTTTTAAGATCACCACGCCGTTTTCCATATCATTTCTCCTGTTCCAAGTATTTTTCATGCTTATTATACGATGATTTTTCATAATTGCAACACCAAATCATAGAGGCGGCGCCCCCCCGGACCGTATCCGGACCAGCCGGGGATGCACCCAGGCAGTATTTTTCATTCCCATCGTTATCAATCTCTGCTTTCTATAATAAGGCATTTTATTGCATACACGGCATCTCTCGAAAAAAGTCGAAAAAATCCGATTCCTCTGCTCTTGCTTCTCTCCCCATTTATATGTTATCTTAAAGACATCAATCTTTCAAAGGGGTGTGGGTATGCTTACGGTTTTGCTGGTTCTGGAATCGGAGGATTTTCGCCTTGCGTTGGTAGATGCCTTGCAGCGGGATTATCATGTCATTCCCTGCGGCGACCCGGAAACCGGAATGCGTCTGCTGAAGCAGCGGCCCGATATTTTAGTGCTGGACCTGCTGCTGCCCGGCATGGACGGGCTTACCTTTCTGGAAAATACCACGACACTTCATCCTCCCGTGATCCTGGCACTCACCCCGCAAATCAGCCCCTACATCGTGCAGGCCGTATCCGACCTGGGCGGCGGCTTTGTAATCACAAAGCCCTGCACCATCCGGGCTGTGACAAACCGCATCTCGGATATGCTGCGCAAATTGGAAGCGCCCTTTCAGGCGGATCCGCAGACCATTATCCGTGACCATTTACTGGCGCTGCGGCTTTCCATCTCCTCGGACGGTTTTCAGCAGCTGCGCATTGGCATTCCCCTGTTCGCCCAGGACAAGACCCAGCGGCTCTCCAAGGAGCTTTATCCGGCCATAGCCCAGCGGTTTGGCTGCAGTGCGGAGGCTGTGGAGCGTTCCATCCGGGATGCCATCAACGCCGCGTGGCTGATCCGGGATGAATCCCTTTGGCACAGCTATTTCCCCAACCTCGCCGAATGTCCCACAAACAAAGTCTTTATCGCCCAGCTGGCAGAGCTTCTGGAGATGTAGCGGCCTGTTTTTCCTGCAAAAATTCCAAGGAAAAATATTTCAAAAAAGCGAAAAATAATGCTTGCATTTTTCGGCAAAGTATGTTAATATATCAAGGCTGTTGAGAGACAGCAAAAAATATCCGGGTGTGGCGAAGTTTGGTATCGCGCTTGAATGGGGTTCAAGAGGCCTCGAGTTCGAATCTCGACACTCGGACCAAAAAGGCTGAAAACAGTATGTTTTCAGCCTTTTTCTTATGCAAAAATTTGTGGATTGCGGCGTGAAGTCCGGCCAGACGGAGACTCCCGTTCGCAACCGGTACATTCCTTAAAAAACGCGGTGCATGGCTGCACCGCGTTTTTTTCCTATCACTCGCCCCGTTCGCTGCTGACCACCTTGCCGATGTTCCACAGATGGGCAACGGCCTTTTCCGCTTCCCGCTTTTCTTCCTCGTTGTTATACTCCATATAGACAGTGTGGGCGCTGCAATCCACGCATTCCACCTGGACGCTCCAGCCGCCCTCGTGCATCAGCATACCCGCCCCGCGGCAGATGGGGCACTCTTCCAGCAAAATCATTTCTTCCATCGCTTATTACTCCTTATCTGAATACGGTTTCATTGGTGTCATATACCTCCACCCGGCAGCAGCGGACAAAATCCGGCGTCAGCCCGGGCAGATATTTGTTTACAGCAGCGCTGAGCTGCATCGGGTTCAGGGTGGGATTCTGGCAGCTGGCCAGCACCCGCAGGGCAAGCTCATTTTCACACACGGGTGCTACAGAAATTCTGCGGATCATGGGAATGATATTTTGCTCCGCAATGCCGTTTTTACTCTTTTTTTCCACGATGACTTCCTCACGGGCGAACAGCGCGGCAATCCGCTCCGGGGCGCCTTCCGGGATCCCGGCGTCGTACTCCAGCATGACCACGCAGTCCAACAGCGCCAGGTTTTTCAGCTTGCTGCCGCCTTCATAAACGCGCAGGACCCGCACGCCCGCGATCAGGGCCGCGTTCAGACGGGCGAGGATCTCCTCGTTTGGCAGCCTCTCCCCTTCCAGCTCGAAGTCCAGCAGCTCGCAATGGCTTTCCACGCCAAGGCTTAGCGGCAGCGCAATGGAAACGGAGGGCCTTGGATTAAAGCCCTGGGTATGGGTCAGGGGCAGGCCCGCGCGCTTGAACGCCCGCTGAAACACGCGCATCAAATCCAGATGGGAAATATAAATGGCGTTCCCCGTCTTTTCAAACAGCGCTCTAAGCATCGCACGCCACCTCCTTCAGCAGCCCATTGGCACCGCAGCCGGCACAGCCGTGGCGGCAGTCCGGGGTAACGGCTTCCTGATAGGCCCGCCTGCGCTCCAATTGCAGGAACTTCTTGGTGACGCCGACGTCAATGGTGTCCCAGGGAAGAATCTCTTCCTCGCCATAGCCCCGGGTGGTGTAGAAATCCTCTTCGATCCCGCACTTACGGAAGGCATCGTACCATTTGGCATAGTTGAAATATTCATCCCATCCGTCCAGCCGGGCGCCGCTTTTTACGGCGGTTTCGATCACAGGACCAAGGCGGCGGTCCCCCCGGGCGAAAACCGCCTCCAGGCGGCTCAGGTCCGGGCTGTGGTAATCATACTCAATGGACCTGGAATAAAAATGGGATTTCAGCAGCCGGCAGCGCCGCAGATACTCCTGGGGCGTGATCTGCTTCTCCCACTGGAAGGGCGTATGGGGCTTGGGAACGAAATACGCCGTAGCCACATGGACCCGCAGTCCCCGTTTCTTGTTCACGGCGTTGGCCTTCCAGGTTTGGATCACCTTGTAAACCAGCTCCGCGATACCCAAAACATCCTCGTCCGTCTCCGTGGGAAGCCCCAGCATAAAATAAAGCTTCACATTGCTCCACCCGCCGGAAAAGGCCTGGGCGCAGGTGCTCAAAATCTCGTCCTCCGTCAGGTTCTTGTTGATGACGTCCCGGAGCCGCTGGGTTCCGGCCTCAGGGGCAAAGGTCAGGCCGCTTTTGCGGACGGTTTGCAGCTTCTCCATCAGCTCCCGGGAGAAGTTGTCCGCCCGCAGGGACGGTACCGACAGATTGATCTTGCCGCCTGCGCAGTAGGGAATCAGGGCGTCCGTCAGCGCTTTCAGTCCCCGGTAGTCGGAGGTGGAAAGGCTGGAAATGGTGATCTCGTTAAAACCGGAATGCTCCAGGGTCTTCACCGCCTGCCTGTACAGGACCTCGGGACTTTTTTTCCGCACGGGACGGCAGGAAAAGCCCGCCTGACAGAACCGGCAGCCCCGGATGCACCCCCGGAAAACCTCCAGATTCGCCCGGTCGTGAACGATCTCCGTGGAGGGAACGATCATTTCCGTGGGGAAATAGGCGCTGTCCAAATCCTCAACGATTCGCTTGGTCACCACTTTGGGCGCGCCTTCCAGCGGGATGATGGCGGCAAGCGTACCGTCAGCGTTATATTCATGGCGGTAGAAGCTTGGGACATAGACCCCCGGTATCTTGGCGGCCTCATGAAGGAAGGCATCCTTGCTCCACCCCCCGGCCTTGGCCCGGTCATAGAGGGATACGATCTCCACGGTGCTGTCCTCCCCTTCTCCCAGGGAGAAAAAGTCGATGAAATCCGCCAGCGGCTCCGGATTGAAGGCACAGACGCCCCCGGCAAAGACGATATTTTTCAAATCATGGCGGTCCCTGGCATGCAGGGGGATTCCCGCCAGATCCAGCATGTTCAAAATGTTGGAATAGGCCATCTCATAGCCGATGGTAAAGGCGATCATGTCAAAATCCCGGACAGGGTCCTGGCTCTCCAGCGCCCAGAGCGGCAAATCATTCCCGCGCATGGCCGTCTCCATATCGCCCCAGGGGGCAAAAACCCGCTCGCACCAAATACCGTCCATTTTGTTCATGACGCCGTAAAGAATCCGCATGCCCACATTGGACATGCCGATTTCATAAGTATCCGGAAAGCAGAACGCCACGCGGACCCGGACGCCGCTTAACTCCTTTTTGATCTCGCCCCATTCTCCGCCGGTGTAACGCGCCGGCTTCTGCACCGTGGGAAGAATGCGCTGTTTCAGATCGGTCATAGTGTTACCTCTTTATCAATGGTAGCCCTATTGTACCCCGATTTGACTCTGTTTGCAAGGCCTTTTTCGCAATATGGCCTTGCAAATCAGCAATACCCCCGCCAGCAAGGGCGCAATCCCAAGAGAATACCGAATCACGCCTGCCACGATGATGAGCGAAAGACCTCCCAGCACCACGATTTCCATCCGGGCGCCGATTTTTTCCGCCTTTTCCGGCCAAAGCAGTGCCAGGCCGCAGCGAAGGGCCCGTCCGCCATCCAGGGGATAGACCGGAAGGAGATTGAATAGCCCCTGGATTCCCGCGCAGATGGCCAGTTTGGGAAGCAGATGGCAAAGCAGTACCAGCAAAAAGCTGCCTGCCGGTCCCGCCAACGAACACAGAAGCTCCTTTCCCCTGCCGGGAAGCTCCGTTTCTATCGCGGCACCGCCAATGCCAATGCGGACCTGCAGGATTCTGCCGCCGAGAAGGAAAATCGCGGCCAAATGGCATATCTCATGAAAAAATGCCGCTGCCAGCGCCGCCGCCAGCCAGTTCAGGGGCAGGAGCATCACCAGCAGCGCCCCGAAAACATACACCCACGGGTCAATCCGAACCAAGCTCCGCCTCCGAAACCACCTTCCTGCAGAAGTTTTCCAACGCGCTGGACAGCTCTTCCCCCGTTCGCAGCTCCAGGGCCAGGTCCTCCAATGCGGCCACTGTCACAGCGGCATCTCCCGGCAGCAGCAGGTCCCGCAAAGCCTCCGCCCCCCGGGGCCAAAATCCGTTCACCAGCAGCAAAAACAGAAATAGGCAAAGCACCGTCAGGGCGGCAAGCCTGGAAGTCCGCTTCTCCCCTCCCCTTGCCTTTTTCACCTGCTGGTATTCCACACGATAGCCCATGTCATCACCTCAGACAAGACTATGTCTTTGACCTAAGAAAAATTCACGGGCAAAATATTGGGGAAAACGTGCAAAAATAGAACCCCCTGTTTATAAAGAAGGCACCGCCTGATGGCGTACAGCCCCAGTTCTGTGGAACTGGGGCTGCTGCTTTTGGAAGTATGAGGAATCTTAATAGCCAAGCTCCCGGTCAATGACGGTTCCATCAATGGCGTTGATGGTCAAAACAATTTCATAGTAGGACCCGTCAAAAACCGTATCCCGGTAGGCATCATCCGCGGCACGCATGGAGCACACTCCCCAGAAATCCCAGACGGGGACGATGGTTCCCTCGGAAAGCGAATTCTTGTCCCGGATGCGCATCAGGTTGAGCCGGACGTTATCCACATCCACATCGTGGATGTAGTCGATCCCGCCTTTTTGATTGGCTTCCAGCCAGTAATGGTTCTTTACGAAAATCATTTTTGCGAAAATGTCGGAAATATCCGAAAAATCCATCAGCTGGGTGTTTTCCTCCTGAATCACCAGCTCCGTGTAGGGATTCCGCCAGTCGAAATAGACAACGCCGTCTTTGGTCACATATACGGTGAGCAGCTCGTAGCCCCAGATGCCGTCGGACGCGCCGTCGGGAGTAGAAGTGCCTTGCGCAGCCGGCAATAGAAATGTGCTGCCATCCGCGTTATGCTGCAAAGGACGGTTTTGGGTAATGGGGAAACCGTTCACCACGCGCACATATTCCAGTTCATAACCTGTGTCAAACACCGTGTTTTTTTCGTCGTATTGGATGTAGACCACCGGTTTGCTGGAACCGCATACCGCATAGTCAATGCCCAGGCTTTCCAGCAGGGCATCCCCCATTTTCAGGGCTTCCTCCTGAGACATGGAGAGCTCCCTTTTTTCCGCCATCTCCTCGAGATAGCGCGCGTGACAAGAATTGGTGTCGCCATATTCCTCCTGCCAAATAATGGCTTCATCTGTCCAATCTGCGTCGTTGTAAAGGAAAATGTGCATCTTTTTGCCGTCAACGTCGGCATAGCCCTTCATTATTTCGTCGCACCAGGTCTCCGGCTGGAAGGTGGTCGGGGCGGGGAAAGGAAGCTCACTTTCATCGGGAAGCGTTTTGATCTCTTCCTCCCGGCGTTCGATCATTCCCGGCAATTCCTCCATGGTGTGGTCTACCGTCACATCACTGAGGGGAATTTCTCCCCGCAGGGCAGCTTTCATTTTTTCCAGATCCTCCATTGCGCTCTGCTTTGTGGCATTCACTTCCTGATATAGGGTGTTTCCCTTGAGAAATACCTCCATAAGCTTGTCCGCGTCCTCCTGGGAGAAGGGCTTTCTTGTGACCGTGGCGGTGGGGATTTGGGAAACGCCGGGCAGGGTGATGGAGGCATCGGCGTGGACATGGAAGCAGTCTTCCAGCCCCGTCCAGTCGCCGGTGAATTTCTCCGGCAATTCCAAATGATCCAGCGAAGAAGCATCCCCGCTTCCCGGCTGGACGGCGGAGAGAATGCTGTCCTGATCTTTTTCCGTGACTGTTTCCGGTTCGGCCGCTTGCCGGCAGCCTGCCAGCAGGCTGACTAAGAGAGCCGCTGCCAAAAGCAAGCAAATTTTTCTTTTCATTGTATGTACCTCATTTCATTTGGGATGCTTTTATGATACTGGCATCCACATGAAAAGTCGTTACCGGGTGGTTACCGTTTTATTACTGCGCAAACCGAATGCGAACCGTCGTCCCATGGCCCAATTCGCTTTCTATTTCCATGTCCGCTCCATGGGCCGCAGCAATTTCCTTTACCAGCGCCAATCCCAATCCGGCACCGCCAAGCTTCTTGCTTCTGGATTTATCCACCATATAAAAAGCATCCGTAACATGCTCCAGCGATTCTCTGGGGATGCCGATCCCATTGTCACTGACTTCCAGCACATTGTCAAAGGCCCGGAGCTGTACCACTTGACCGGGAGAGGACGCTTTGCTTGCGTTATCCACAAGATTCACCAGGGCGGACTGCAGCAGATCGGGATCCCCCTGCAAACTTTGAAGGTCACAATGTATCTCCAGGGAAACATCCCGGGAACGCAGGGTTTCCGACGTACTTTCCCTGACCCGGCGCAGCAGCTCCGGAACGGAGATTGTCTGAAGTGAAATATCCCGGTTTATTGTCAGAAGCTTCCACATTTTCTGAACCAGCCGTTCCAGCCATTTTCCCTGGGCCTCAATGCGCGCCAGGGCATCCATCTGCTCTTCCTCGGTCATATAGGTATTTTGAAGGGTATCGGCACTTAAGAGGATCGCCGTCAGGGGTGTTTTGAATTCGTGGGTCACCCCGCCAATAAAAAGCTGCTGCCGCCGTGCGGTTTCCGTTAATTCCTCCACACGGTCCTGCACCGACTGTGCCATCCGGTTGAAACTGACAGCCAAGGCTCCAACTTCATCCCGGGAGTTCACATCCGCCCGGTGCCGGTAATTCCCGTCCGCAATGTCAGATGCCGCTTTTTGCAATTTTCCAAGGGGCCGCATGGAGCGCTTCACCAAAACCATGATTGCGCCAAGCCCAAAGATGGAACACATACTGCTGATCCATAGAAACTGCCACATCATCCGGTGCATATTCTGATACACATAGGTGATATCCTCCACAACATACACACTGCAATTGGCCCCCGGCAATGCCCCCAAACGCATTTGGCTGCCTACGATCAAATACTGCTTGTCCCGGATTTTGCCTGTAAACTGCTTTTGGGAATTCAGGACATCAAGCTCCATGTATTCCTCTGGCTTGATTTGGGAAACCGAATAGACGGTTTCCCCGTCAAGGATCAGCACAGCGGAGGAATCCGCAAAACGGGTAAAGCAGTAATGGATCAGAGAGCGCTTTACCGCCTGGGAATCGCCTTCTGTGGTATAATAGTCACACATTTCCGCGAAGGACGTTCGCAAACTTGCCTGCTTTTCTGCCGCCTGCCGGTATGTAAGCGCAAGGATAGCCGTTTTCGTTTGATTCAGCAAAACGGAGCAGCAGACCGTGACGGTAACGATCAGAACGGTGCTGCAAATCAGCACGATTTTTCGCTTCATTTTCCGCGCTCCTCCAGCCGGTAACCCGTTTTGGAAATGGTTCGGATTTCATCTGTAAAGCCAAGCTTTTTCCGTATATTGGCTACGCGCACATCCACCGTCCGCAAATCTCCAAAGTAGTCTTCGCCCCAAATCTCGTTCAAAAGCCGGTCCCGGGATACAGTGCGGTTTTTGTTCTTTATAAGGGCACAGAATACATCAAACTCCAATGGTGTTAAATTGACATCGGTTCCGGCCTTTGTAACTGTCCGGTTCTGTGCGTCCAGGGTGATATCCTGAAACCTGTAAACCTGATTCAACCGCCCGGTCCGCGCCAGTACCTTTTCGATGCGCACCAAAAGGGTGACTACTTCAAAGGGCTTGACGATATAGTCCTCCGCGCCGTCCCGCAGTCCCCGGATTTCTGATTCGCTGTCTGTTTTCGCGGTCATGTAGATAACGGGGATATTATATTTCTCCATGCAGGAAAACAACGCAAAACCATCCATACCGGGAAGCATAATGTCCAGAAGCGCAAGATCGAAGGAATGGTCTTGCGCCAAATGCTCTGCGGCGTCCTTGCCGTCATCAAAAATCATGTATTCATAGCCCACATACCGCAAATTTAGGGCAACAACTTCCGCGATCCCCGGATCGTCCTCCACAATCAGAATTCGGTTTACCGCCATATCATCAGGCCTCCTTTTACTGCTGGTTTCATTTTAGCATACTTTTGAACAAACCGGATTACCAAAATATTACCGGATTGTTTGGATGGAAAAATTTTATGGACGTTTTCTGTGTTTGCTGTACATCATTGTAACACCAACAAGACTCATTGCAATTTTTATTGATTTTGGGTTGACATATGATAAATTTTCCTATATAATATATTAGCTTTCGGGGTGTGGCGAAGCTTGGTATCGCGCTTGGTTCGGGTCCAAGAGGCCTCGGGTTCGAATCCCGACACTCCGACCAGAATATCCGCCGTTTTTGCAGCGAAGAAGTTGCAAAAACGGCGGATTTCTTTTGTAATGGCTTCCAACTGTCCCAAATAAATCACTTCCTGAATTGGGGCAGTCCCTCCCCACTCCCCTGCCTGACCCAGATTTGACCCAAACGGGAGTGAGTTCACGAACCGTCGAAAAAGCGTCCGAATCAAAATGTTTGGAAAACGCCGTTTTTTCAAAATTGCCCCCGGTGCTGTTTCGGCACCGGGGCTGCTGCGCTTGGGGCTTTATTTGTTTTCTTCGTTTTGTTAGATGCCGTCTAGCGGTAGCTTGCCTTTATGTCTGGCGGTAGTCTCTATTGCAGATTCTGCCGCAGGAATCCGCCTACCTTCTGTGCCGCATCCTGCTGCATTTGGGTGGAAATGTGACCGTAGGTGTCCAGGGTGAAGCCTGCGGAGTAGTGTCCCAGCATACCGGACAAGGTTTTCACATCCACCCCATTTTGCAGTGCCAACGTGGCGAACGTATGTCTGAGATCGTGGAAACGTATTTTCTCCATACCGCAGCTTTCCAGCAGGCGCTGGAGACGTTTGCGTTGACTGCCGGGTTCCAGAATGCCGCCTGTTGGGGAGCAGAACACATAGGGAGAACCGATTTCCCGTTTGTCCTTCATGTCCTGGAGCATTTCCAGAATGTCCTGATCTACCAGAATGGTGCGGTAGGCGTTGCTGGTTTTCAGCTTGGTTTCCTG
>JAUNJE010000057.1 GCA_030533415.1 Eubacteriales bacterium
GTGACTACAACATGGTCACGGTTCCCGAGGTGGAGAAGCTGGCAGGCGGCGACGGTTCCGGCCGTATTCAGAGATAACTGCCCCATTTTCTTTCAATTGTTCCAAATTTCTTCCTTCCTTGCCGTTGGCGCGGTTCGCCGCGTCAACGGCTCCATAAAATTGGATGTGCTTATTGGCTTTGCCCCTGCCTTTGCGTTTTGGTATCCAGCCGGTAGGCACATAAAAATTATGCCAGTATAACAGCCGTATAGAATTAGGAGGAATCGTCATGGCACTTCATGTTATGGATGAAGCCAACCGCTGCCTGGGATGCAAAAATCCCCAGTGTCAAAAAGGCTGCCCCATAAATACGCCAATCCCAGAGGTTATCCGTCTGCTGAAGGACCACAAGCTTGATGAGGCAGGCTGGCTTCTGTTTGAAAATAATCCGCTGACCACCGTATGCAGCTTGATCTGCAACCATGAAAAACAATGCGAAGGACACTGCGTCCTTGGCAGGAAAGGAACCCCGGTCCACTTCTCGGTGATTGAGAACTATATTTCCAGCACCTATGCCTCCAAAATGGTGAAAGGACCCCATCCGTCAAACGGGATGAAGGTGGCGATCGTCGGTTCCGGGCCTGCCGGCATTACCATCGCCATTCTGATGGCCCGCTATGGCTATCAGGTGACCATCTTTGAGAGCAAGGAGCAGATCGGCGGGATGCTGCGCTACGGTATTCCGGAATTCCGTCTGCCCAAGTCGGTGTTGGATGATATCCAATACCGGCATCTGGAATTAAAGGGGATTAAGATCCGGCCCAATACCCGCATCGGTGACGCGATTGGCGTAGATGACCTGTTCCGGGATGGATACAAAGCGATCTTCATTGGCACGGGTGTTTGGAAGCCGAATACCTTGCAGATCAAGGGAGAGACCTTTGGCAATGTTCATTATGCCATCAACTACCTGGCAAATCCCGACAGCTATAAGCTGGGGGAGCGGGTCACCGTAATCGGCGCGGGAAACGCGGCCATGGATGTGGCCCGTACGGCGCTGCGCAAAGGCGCGCAGCAGGTGACATGCTTCTCCCTGCGGAAGAAAATTGCCGCCAGCCAGTATGAATTCAGCTATGCCAAGCTGGAGGGCGTGGAATTCGAGTACAACAAAAAGCCGGTGGAAATTGTGGACGAGGGCGTTATGTTCCGCGACCTTGTGGAGCAGGAGGACGGCACCGTGGAAGAGGTGGCCGGCAGCGACAAGCTGTATCCGACGGACAGCGTCATCATCTGTATCAGCCAGGGCCCCCAGAATGCCATTGTAAATACGACCACCGGACTGGATGCCAACGACCGGGGCCTTTTGGTCGCCGATACCTGCGGACGAACCAGCCGACCGGGAATTTTTGCCTCCGGCGACGTGGTGAATGGGTCGCGCACGGTTGTGGAAGCGGTGGCCTATAGCAAACGGGTGGCCGAGGCCATGCACGAATACATTCAAAGTCATCTGGAGAATGAGAACCGATAGGCCTGCCGGCACGAAAAAATGCTGCCCCCATAAAAGCGGCCTTGTCCGCCTTTTATGGGGGCGGTATGTTCTTGTCACCGGGAAGGGGCGGCTTTTCTGTTGACAGCCACCTGTGAAGGGAATATAATGCAGTTATACTGATATTCCATTAAGAAACAGTATAAAATGCTTTCGGAATTCCCAAAAAGAGAGTGATTCTTCATGAAAAAAAGTGCCATCCATACCGCCTTCCTGGATACCATCCCCGTTTTGACCGGGTATGTGTTTCTGGGCTTCGGGTTCGGTATTTTGCTGCACCAAAGCGGCTATGGTGTTCTTTGGGCCGCGGCTATGAGCCTGTTCATCTACGCAGGCTCCATGCAGTATGTGGCTGTCAGCCTGCTGGCCGGCGGCGCAGGGCTGCTGACGGCGGCATTGACCACCGTTGTCGTCAATGCCCGGCATTTGTTCTACGGTATTTCCATGGTGGATGCCTATAAGGACGCGGGCCGGAAAAAACCTTACATGATCTTCGCCCTGACGGACGAAACCTATTCTCTGGTATCCCGGAACCAGGTGCCGGAAGGGATGGAGCGGCATACCTACTGTTTTCTGGTGTCGCTGTTTGACCAGATTTACTGGGTGGCAGGCTCGGTGCTGGGAAGCCTTGCCGGCACTCTGCTGCCAATCAATTATGAGGGGATCGAATTTGTCCTTACGGCCCTGTTCGTCACCATTTTTGTGGAGCAGTGGCTCAGTACCCGCAATCATGTTCCTGCAGTAATCGGTGTGGCGGCTACGGTGGTTTGTTTGCTGGTTTTTGGCAGGGATGTCTTTCTGATCCCCTCCATGGTGCTGATCGCCGTTTTGCTGACCATTACCCAGAAAACCGGAAGGAGGGAGTCCCATGGATAAGCTGCATGCCGCCCTTTTGATTGCCGTCGTGGCGCTGGTCACTGCCGCACTGCGGTTTCTTCCCTTCCTGATTTTCGGGCAGAACAAAAAAACACCGCCGCTGGTCACTTACCTGGGGCAGGTGCTTCCCTACGCCATCATGGGGATGCTGGTGGTATACTGCCTGAAGGATATCACCCTTTCTGCTGCCCCCTTTGGCATCCCGGAGGCGGTTGGCTGTGCCATTGTGGTGCTGCTGCATGTTTGGAAGCGCAATACCCTGCTGAGCATCGGCGTTGGCACGGTGTGTTATATGCTGCTGGTGCAATTCGTGTTTTGATTGGAGGGCATTATGACGGAAAATTTAAGCAAAGCCCGCTCCCTGCTGGATGCGGGCGGTTATACCTGCGTGGCCTGCCGGGACGGTCTTGTCCATACCACGACGGAGCGGGGCGTCAAGCCTCTGCTGAACTGGCTGGACAGCGGCCTTTCGCTGAAAGGCTTCTCTGCCGCTGACCGGGTGGTGGGAAGGGCCACGGCCTTTCTGTACTGCCTGCTGGGAGTGGAGGCCGTCTATGCCCGGGTTATGAGCCGTCCGGCTGCCGAGGTCCTGAAAGCCCATGGGGTTGCCACGGATACGGATACGCTGGTAGACGGCATCATCAACCGCAAGGGCACCGGGCCTTGCCCCTTTGAAGCGGCGGTGATGGAGATTCAGGATGCCGGCCAGGCCTTGGAGGCCATTCGCAGGCAAATGGCGCGGATGCAGGCCGGTGCGGGTGACGCCGGGCAGGCGCGGGAATGGCAGAAGGACATTCACCTGGAAGATGTGTCTGAAAAGCACAGTCAATTTTTATATGTCCTTATGAATGATCCCGCCATATTGGCGGCTCTCAATGAAATTCCAACGCAGACCGCCGATTGGACGGAGGCAATATCCGCATGGAAATGCGATCCTGATGAAGTGGATTATATCATCTATGACCGCGGTACGCCGATAGGCTGGCTGGGGATTAACGGACTGATGTCGGAAGAAAAAACAGCATATCTGAAACTGCTGGCCCTGCTGCCCGCATATCAGGGGAAGGGCATTGGCACCTATGCAGTCAGGCAGGCTATAAAGCTCGTGAAAAACCGGGGCTTTTCCGAGATTGCGCTCCATACAAACCAGTGCAACCAAAAAGCCCAGGCATGTTACCGCAAATGTGGTTTTGAAGTCGCACAGGTGTATACCGAGGAAATGTCCAACGGGGATATCGTGCAGCGCTTCAAAATGACGCTGGACCTTACTTAACCCCTTCCGCACTGTATGAGACAAAAATATATGCGAAGGAGTAATCTCCATGAAAATTGGCATCCAGGTATCCAGCCTGAAGCCCCTGCTTTTGACGGAATCCCAGGTGAAGGACGCCTTTGCCAAAATGCGTGCCCTGGGCTGCCGGACAGTCCAGCTGCAATGGATCGGTCCATCCGTACCCCGGGAGGCCATTGCCGGTGCGCTCAGGGAGAACGGTATGGAATCCGTGTCCGTGCAGGATTTCTATGAGACGGTGCTGGAGAACTTTACATATTATGTAAACTTAAATGCTGTTACCGGCGGCACATGGCTATGCGTCAGCCGTATCCCGGAGCGGCTGAAATCCCGGGAGGGCTTGGACGGTTTCGCTGCGGAACTGCGCGCCATGCAAAGAAAGCTGGATCCCTTCGGACAGAGAGTGTGCTTTCATCCCGTCACTGGGGACTTCACCGCCGTTCCTGGTATCCCTGCGGTGGATTATCTGCTGGAGGCCCTGCCGGAACTGAGCCTTTGCCTGGACCTGTACCACTTAAACCGCTGCTGCGGCGACATGCCGGGCTTTCTCCGCCGCTATGCAGGCCGTGTGTGCATGGTGCACTTTAAGGATAGCCGTGGCGAAAGTCTGGTGCCCGCAGGACAGGGGGATACCGTTTGGACGGGCGTGGTAGGCGCCTGCCTGGATGCGGGCGTTTCCTATGCCTTTGTGGAGCAGGAGCATTGGCAGCGCGACCCCTATGAATGTTTGAAGGAAGCCATGGACTGGCTGCGCGGAGAAATAGCGGCCTGCGGAGGTGAACCCCCATGGAAATAGAGCATGTTGCCATGTATGTCACGGATTTGGAGCGGACAAAAGCGTTTTTCGGGAAGTATTTTGGCGCCGTGGCCAATGGCGGATATTACAACCCGGTGACGGGCTTCCGGTCTTATTTTTTGTCGTTTGACAGCGGCGCCAGGCTGGAAATTATGTGCAGGCCGGGGATGGAGGATTCGAAGAAGTCCCCGGTAAGAACCGGATACGCCCATATCGCGTTTCGCATGGGAAGCAGGGCGGCGGTGGATAATCTTACCGATGTGCTGAAAGCGGATGGTTATCCGGTAGTAAGCGGCCCCAGAACCACCGGCGACGGCTATTATGAAAGCTGCATTGTGGGAATTGAGGGAAATCAAATCGAAATCACCGAATAGAAAATCAGAGGATCTGATGCTATGACTGACATGACCGTTGGCGCGCCCCGCTCCCATCTTTGGCGGCATGCCCTGCCCCTTCTGCTGGGAAACTGGCTGCAATTAAGCTATAACGCCGTGGATACCATCATTGCCGGGCGGTTCATCGGCCAGGATGCCCTGGCGGCCGAGGGGATCGCCGGCCCGGTAATGAATCTGGTGATTCTGGCCATCACAGGCCTGTGCATCGGCGCGGGGATCCTGATGAGTGAGGCCTTTGGCGGGAAGGACTATGCCAGGGTGCAGAAAATCCTGGCCAATACCCTGATGGCTGGCTTTGGCGTCTGCTGCCTGCTGGCTCTGGCGGGCATCCTGCTGGCGAACCGGATCTTGACCTTCCTGGCGGTGCCCCAGGAGATTTATACCATTACCGCGACCTATCTTCGCATCACCTTTCTGGGGGCGCCCTTTACCTTCTGCTACAATGCCCTGACAGCGGGACTGAAAAGTGTAGGCGACGCGGACACACCGCTGAAATTCTTGGCCTTCTCCGCCGTTTTGAACGCGGTTTTGGATTTGATATTCCTGGGCATTCTGGGCTTTGGCATTCTGTGCAGCGCCCTGACCACCGTATTTGCCGAAGCGGTGTGCGCAGGCCTGGGCCTGTGCTACACCGTCCGCCATGTCCCCGCCCTCTGTCCCAAGCGGACGCAGTGGAAATTCGAACCGGAGCTGCTGCGGCAAATTCTGCGCTATGGCGGTCCCACCGCATTGCAGCAGACCATTCAGCCCGTGTGCAAGGTCCTGATCCAGGGGCAGGTCAACACCCTGGGAGTCAGCGCCATAGCGGCTTTCAATGCCGTTACCCGGGCAGACGATTTCGCCTGCATCCCTGCCCAGAGCATTTCCTCCGCCATTTCGACTTATATTGCCCAAAACCGGGGCGCAGGCAACTATGAGCGCATCCGCCCCGGCTTCCGTGTGGGTATCCGGCTGGAATTTTGCTATTGGCTCCTGATCGGCACGGTGACGGCCCTTCTGCGAAAACCGCTGGTGAGCCTGTTTGTCACCGGAGAAGGCTCTGAGGAGGTCATCCGGCTGGGCAGCCAGTACCTTGCCTGGATGGCGCTGTTCTATCTGCTCCCCACCATGACCAACGGTGTTCAGGGCTTTTTCCGGGGCCTTGGAAAGATGAAAACCATGATGCTGGGTACCTTCCTGCAGGCCTCCATCCGCACGGTATGCACCTATCTGCTGATTTCCCGTCTCGGGATCACCGGCATCGCGTTTTCCTGCGCCATTGGCTGGTCGGCGATGCTGCTGTTTGAGGTGCCATACTATTTCATCACCTGCCGCAGGCAAGCCCTGACCCGGTGACCGTTTCCCGCCCCTGCTGACAGGCAAGGGCGGGATGTTTCTATGGAACCTCTGAACAATTCGGCTTCGGCCGGGCAGCGGATCTTTTGCCCCGCCAGTGCAGTTTGAAAAACGGGAAATACATCCAGTATTCTTCCGTTTTTCATACTTTCCGGTGTGCCGAAATCTCCCGCTGTCGGCGCTTGCCGCATAATTCAGAGGTTCCCTATTTTTCCAATTCGGCCCGGAGCTTTTGCAGCGCCCGTTTTTCAATGCGGGATACATAGCGGCCTGCCTATTGTAAACGCCCAGAAAGGGCTGACCTGCGAAAGATGAATGCCGCCTTGCGCAGTACCTATGCGAAGCCGGTGCCGTATTGTGCTTTGGGACACTATATTTCATTGACACCATTCGAAACGCGCTTCAAACATAAGCCTATTATACGGATATTCCATTAATTGATGACCCTATTCCCCACTGCGTCCGCAGCGCAGGGCCAGGCGGGTTTGGCCGCCATAGGTGCAGGTAAACAGCGTCAGATCCCAATCCCCGGTACACATCCGGTCTATCTCCATAGGCTCCACGGTTTCCTGCTCCATCACCTGATAGGAATAATGGTTCCCGTCGGTGTCTGTAAAGATAATTTCGTCCCCCGCCAGCAGATTTTTTAGCCGGCCGAAATGACTCCAATAGTTGTGTGCCGCGATCACAAGATTATCCTTGTACACCGTTCCCTGATACCGGCAGGGGGCTATGTTCAGATTTGTGTAGCTCCACTGGCTCATAACCGGCAGCGTCAGTTCCAGAGCCGGGATCTCCAGGGTGCCGATATAAAGCTGCCCATTAATCTCCAGCACCGGCATTTCCCGGTCTGGAAAAGCTTCGTACTCCGTTGGCTGCCAGGATGCCTCATACTCCGTTTTTTCTACTTTGCTCTGCCATTCCTCCAGCACCTCTTCGGCTGAAGCCCGGGCACGGGCCTCGGCCCATTGATTGCAGAGCATAAGCATAAGGGCCGCCGCCATCAGCAGCAGCCCCAATGCCATACACACAGTGCTTTTCTTCGGTATTTTAAGCCTGCTCATCCCGCCGCCTCCACAGCCATCCTGTCAGGAACAGGATCATTCCCGACACCGCCAACACCGGAATGGGCCATTGCAGCATCCCCGTCTGGGGCAATTTGCCGGAATCTTCCGGTTCAGAAGGCGTGACCTTGATGCACGTGTTTGTCAGTGCCACGGTGTCACCATCGCGCTGTGATGTAACGAGATAGCCCTGGGGGACCTGCTCGACCACATACCAGCTATGCCCCGCAGGCAGCGAATCCCATGTGCAGCGCCAGCCATTTTTGCTGCTTAAGGCCGCGGTGCCGTAGAGCTTCCGGTCAGTTCCGTCGATCAGCTCCACCTCGATCTGGGAGGGACGGCTGCTTTCAAAGCCTGTATCGCTCCAAATCTTCACAACCGTCAGTTCGACGGACTGGTCCGTCCATTCACTTTTGGGGGCAATGGATACGTCGTATTCCAGCCCCTCCCCACCGTCATTTGGCAGTGTCAGCAGAACAGGCTCCGCGCTGTAGGTTTTTCCTCCCGCGCTGTGGTCCGCACCCAGGATCAGGTAGACACCGGGAAATAACCCCCCATCCAGCACTGCGACGCCGTTGTCATCCGTAGTGCCTGACTGGTCGGCCTGAATGCCATCCCGCAGCACATACCCCGCCAGGGTCTGGGCCAAGGCCTTTTTTTCTGTGGCATTCGCCGCATTCAGGGAAACCGGATAATTCTGAAATGCCCCTGTAAGGGACACGTTTCCATCTTCCGTCACCGTGCCGGCCTTGTAGATGGAGAAAACCGCCCCTGGGATTCCAACATCCTGCTCCCGGTAAAAAACCGTCACCGACACGCTGCGGTTCAAATCGATCTGCTCCTGGGCCATAGCGGTCGCGGCCATGCTGGGAAACAGTCCCAAGCACAGCACAAGTGCGAAAAGCATCCGCAGAAACTTATGCAGTTTCACTATGTTTCCCTCCTATCTGTCTGTTCCGCCGCTTGCGGTGGCGGAGCATGATTGCCAAAACCAGAAATAGCACCAGAGGCACTGCCACCATCGGAGCCACTACAACCGGCCTGATTTGCACGGCATCCGCGCTGACACGGACGGTTTCCTTCTGATTTTCCACCCGGTGGCCCCGCACCAGCAGCCGGTGGGTGTTGATGCCGTAGGGCGTGCAGGTGACCAGGGTACAGTAATCCTTTCCCTCCTGGATGCCCAGGGCTTCCACATCTTCCGGCTCCACAATGAGGATCTGGTCTACCTCATAGGTCAGCGTTTCGTCCAGGACATGCAGCACGAACAGGTCTCCCGCCGTCAACTCGTCCAGATCGGTAAACAGCTTGGCCGAAGGCAGGCCCCGGTGGCCGGACAGGACGCAGTGGGTGCTCTCCCCGCCTACCGGCAATGACGTGCCTTCAATGTGCCCCACCGCCGTCTGCAATACCGATTCTCCGGTCCCGTGATAAATGGGCAGGGAAATCTTGATCTGCGGGATCTCGATATATCCCATGATGCCCGTGCCGGAAATATCCAGCAGGCTGCTATATTCCTCCCGCTCCTGGTCCGTCATAATCAGCGGATTTTCCTTTCCCGGAAGGGTTCGGTTGTACTCCGCGGCCTGCGCCAGCAGCGCGTCATACGCTTCATTGTCCACCTGGGCGGCGGCCTGGGCATAGCCGGCGATGGCCCGGGTCTGGTGCAGGGAATTCCAGTAGTCGCTGACAGTGGGATACAGCAGTAAGGACAGCCCTATTAAAAATACAAAAATCAAAAGAATGGTTGACAGCTTGTTTTTCATAGAACAGGGTTCTCCTTGCCGCTGCAAGTTATTGGTTTCCACGGGGCGGGCTTACCCCGCCCCGTGGCTTCGTTACAGGGCTGCAAATCGCCCAAATTTCACTTGGAGTTGCTCATGCGCTTCTTGGTGATCAGCAGCACACCCGCGCCGACCACCAGGATGCCGCCCAGCACATAGAAGATGGTGGTGCCAATGCCGCCGGTAGAGGGAAGGAGGGAGCCGGCTTTGTTCTCGACTTTCACCTGGTTATTTGTTGCGGTCATCTCATTCGCATCTGTATCTGCCAGGTCCTTATATGTTACACTACCCTTTTCTGGGTTAGTACTGTCAGTTCCCGCAATCTTTACTTCAATCGGCTTTGTCAACTGATTGTAGCCAGTAGGAGCTGCTGTTTCAACGAGATAATATGTACCAGAGTCCAAACCAGTAAACGTAAAGGCGCCAGTGTCACCAGTAGTTATTTCAGTAATATTGCCAGAAGTAGCATACTTATAAACAGCATCGGTACCACTTTGTGTGAAACACACTTTATTGTTGAGTGTTCCTGTGGAGGAATCGTATTCTTTATACAACTCAAACTTCGCGTTGGCCAGGGGTACTTCATTTTGCGTTTGATTTGCCATAAACTTGAATACCTTAAAACTCCAAACATAAGTAATTGCTGTATCTTTCTTCTCCTGACCAGAACCATATGTAAGTTTTGCAGTGTTTACATTTCCCTCGCCAGCTACCACTATTTTGCTGATATCGTTGCTGACTGTTGCATTATAGGTAATGGTCAATTCGGCACCGTTTTCGAGACTATCCAGATAGGTTTGAACAAAAGTCACGCTGAAGTTGTTCGGATTGGATAATGTATTAACACTCACTGTGTAATCCGTATTTTCTTCCAGAGGCACACCAGTTTGTGAATCCTTTGGCCCCGTTACTGTAATCCCATTAGTGACAGTAGCATTAAGTGTTAAACCATTGGGAAGCGTATCTGTTACAACATAATTTTGTGCGCCAGCCTCTGCTTTAACTGTTATCTTGAATTTTACCGTATCACCAAATGCCGCATCGTTCGTATCTGCCCATACCTCGGTTTGAACACCGTCACTCTTATCCACCTCCTTTTTGATGTTGGGTAATCCATTCTTTTCATTGATTGTTTTTTCGCTATTCGTCGTATCAAGAATGCAGGTGCTGCCAATAGGGGATAAGATAAAATAATAGCCATCAGCCACACTGAATTTAGCTTTTACGCTATCGCTATCTGTTTCCTTTTCACCTATTGCGGTTCCATCTGCCTGTGGTTTCTGTTCCATATTCTGATACGCAGTATACAATGCTTCTGCCAGGTTAGCCGCCTTCTGAGTGTTAAATGTATCTGTAAAAGTCACATTATATACACCCGTTGTACCGATCTGAGTCAGCGTCAGGCCATTACCATTCGTTTCTGCGAAGGTTTTCACAGTTTCGAAGAAAGGATTAGGTTCATCGTCCGTGCCACCAGTAATTGTGTAGGCATAGCTGATTACTTTACCATCAGTATCTGTAGCCTTTGTAACATCGAAAATCTTATAAGCCTTATATTCTCCGCCGGCCAGGGCATTGTTTACCGTAATGGTAACTTTACTCTCTTCGTCACCCTCAGCGAAAGCCGTCGTCGCCAAAGCCATGACCATGATGACCGCCAGCGCCAGGGCAAGGAGCTTACTGAACTTTCTCATGTTTATCCTCCAATTCTTATTTTGCGGGTGCCGGCTTTGGGGGCCGGCACCTTTTTTACTTTGCTGTCCATGGTTCTTTACCGGACGTTATGGCAGTGCCGGCTTTTTTTCTTCCCCCACAGTACATACAGGCAGGCCGCCAGCATCAGCGCAAGCCCCGGCCAACGGTATATCTGCACGCCTTTTCCGCCAGTTTCGGGGAGTTTATAGCCGGTGCTGTTCTTGATGGTTAGTTGTTTTCCCTTGCTTACCTCATCCATAAGCGATTTGTTACCCATTGTTGCGCCGGTTATTTTACCGTCCGCATCGACTGTGACGGTGATGGAGGATGTGAGCTGGAGATAACCAGCCGGGGCTTTTGTCTCCGTCAGTGTGTAAGTCCCCGCACCGATGGATTCCAACACAATCAAGCCATCTTCACCGGTGGTCAGATTTGTCTGATCCTTTACCCAATGGTTGATGTCAGCTTCGCTATAGTACAAAGTTTTTCCGTCCGCATCTTTTTTGGTAAACTGAAATTCAGCGCCGGAGAGTGGAGCATTGCTCATCTCCGCCACTTTTCGAATGCTCAAACCCGCCAAATAGGTGTTCGTAAAGGCGACTGAGGACACATTATCCAGCTTCCCATTGTCAGTGTGCCAGTATAGCTTGCCCTTAACGGACAACGTTCCGGTATGCGTTTTCTCACCGGGGGAATAAACGCCTTCCTGATCTGTTGTTCCCTCTACCTTCTCAACCACCTTTGTGGAGTAGCTGCTGTTAAGCGTCTCGGTAATCTCATACGCTGCGTCACAGGGGAGGCCCTTGATTACCGCTATCTGGCCATTTCCCAGGGTGATCGTACCTCCGCTTTTAATAGTGCCACCAATGTCAGGAACCTCGGTCCGTTCGCCATCTTTGTCTACACTGTAAACCTTGTAAACATAGCTGCCAACCAAAGATTTGCCGGCTTTATCCTTCAACTCCACGGTAAAATCGAACGTATCTGAATTATCTTTAGGCGCACCGGATACCGTCTTGCTGATTTCCAGAATGCACGATTCTCTCTCATCGGTTACCTGAACATAAACAGAGCGGGAGAAGAGATTCGCAATATTGCCGTCTGCTTTCCCAGTTTCCTTATCAACTAGGAGTCCTTCCTCTCGTAAATCTGCATAGTTCGCAGAGGAATTCTTATTCTTAATCCCCCAGGCGTAGTCTTGGTAGATTTCCAGGTAAGACCAGCCCACATCGGTATACAAGCGGCGGTTAGACGAAACGGGTTCCGTGCCTTCTGGCTTTCTCTTTTCATTAAGTATATAGTTTAAGAGCACTTGATCATTCGCCGCAGAGCCGCCGGTATGGTTGGGCGCACTGTATTCCAGATAAGCTGTCAATGCACCGTTGCGGGTCCCGGTAAACTCCGTGCCTTCGGGATTTGTGACATATTTCCAGCTCTGATAATTATTATAGGTCACATCGCTGAAGCTGCTGCTTTCCCCAGAGGCCTTTAGCTGGGTGTAGATCCAGGTGAGGGTATTGTCAATGTCGCCATTGGATGCCGCATATTCCATGGTATTCACCAGGAAGCCAGGCCCACGGCCTACCCTGATGCCATCGTCTTCCGTTCCCGCATTGACATACAGCGCCGTGTCCGTAATCAGCATCATGATTTCCTGCGTGTTCAGCTTGTAGCCCACCGGAGCGGAAATTTCGCGGATGTAGTATTTCCCTCTGACCAACTTAGCGCCGGCGAAGGACACGATGCCATCCTCCCCCATGCCATTCTGCGCCGCAGACTGCGTGGTTCCCGTCATAACCGGGGTGATGGTTTTTGTTGTCTTTTCAGCCCGGACTGTAATGACACCGGTTTGGGGATTTACCTCATAAGTACTATTCGTTTCGCCTATCTTCGCAGTGCCTTTGTTATCTCCGTCCGTGTCTTTCTCCAACTGGATTTGGGCACCATCTGCCTGATAGAAAATATTATCGCCGCTCTCTTCTACCTCGTAGACAGCGAAGACTGCGCCGTTAACGGGATTGCCACTTTCGTCCAGCTTCTGTACAAGTACGCGGTTGGATACATTGGGCACATTGATGGTCGCGCCAAAGGTGCGGCCGAAGACGCTAGTCCCCGCTGTATCGTAAGAATTAATTGGGTAGATTTCCGCAAGGCCTGCGATGTCCGAGGTGTTCGTAATTTCTTTTGGTGTCCAATAGTAAGCGACAGTGTACTCGGTCTTTCCCTTATCATCAAGCATATAGTAATACTTGGTGATGTCGCCGGGCATACCGTTCAGGGTGCCCTGCATGGAACCGTTGGAAGCCAGCCTAAATACATTTTGGCTCTCCGTATACCTACTCGCCGCATATTTCACAGCTTGCGTAAAGTCATCGGAAGTATCTGCCAGCTGATAGCCGCTCTCTGCGGTGCCGTAGACGGGCTTCCAATTTTCCTCTTTTGCCAGATTCTCTGATGAAGCATTTCCTCTGTCAGGGCCGACATATTTCAGCACCACCGCGAACACTGAGCCGTTGATATTGTCTTCGCCGCCATAGTACGTTATCTCTGATTGTCCATTGTGTGGACTCTGCAGATT
>JAUNJE010000018.1:0-36392 GCA_030533415.1 Eubacteriales bacterium
AGCGGTTTGCGTACATTTTTTCGTAGTAGTTTTGGTACTCCCCGGAGACGATGGTTTCCCACCATTGCCGGTTATCCAGATACCACTGGATCGTTTTTTGAATGCCATCTGCAAATTTTGTTTCCGGCAGCCAGCCCAATTCTGAATGAATTTTAGCAGGGTCAATGGCATAGCGCATGTCGTGTCCCTTGCGGTCGGCGACGTAAGTGATCAGGCTTTCTGGCTTATCCAGGGCCTTGCAGATAATTTTCACAATATCAATGTTGCGCACCTCGTTGTGGCCGCCGATGTTGTACACCTGGCCCACACGGCCCTTGTGGATAATCAGGTCGATGGCCTTGCAGTGATCCTCCACATACAGCCAGTCCCGGACATTAAGGCCCTGACCGTAGACAGGCAGAGGCTTATCGCTCAGGGCATTTGCAATCATCAGGGGAATCAGCTTTTCGGGAAACTGATAGG
Organism: Eubacteriales bacterium; assembly: GCA_030533415.1. GTDB lineage: Bacteria > Bacillota > Clostridia > Oscillospirales > Oscillospiraceae > Faecousia. The sequence continues at coordinate 463 of JAUNJE010000018.1, forward strand.
GACCGTAGTTGTTGGAGCAGCGGGAGATGGTGACGGGAAGACTGTAGGTGCGGTGATAGGCCAGCACCAGCAGGTCGGCGCCGGCCTTGGAGGAGGAATAGGGCGAACTGGTTTGAATCGGGGTTTTCTCAGTGAAGAGAAGATCGGGCCGGTCCAGGGGCAGGTCGCCGTAAACTTCATCGGTAGAAACCTGGTGATAGCGCTGGATGCCGTATTTCCGGCAGGCGTCCATCAATACCTGGGTACCCAGGATGTTGGTCTGCAAAAACACTTGGGGGGATTCGATGGAGCGGTCGACATGGGTTTCCGCCGCGAAATTGACCACCATATCGGGATGCTCTTCCTCAAACAGCCGGTAAACGCCCTCCCGGTTGCAGATATCCAGCTTTACAAAGCGGAAATGGGGGTTGTCCATCACGGACGCAAGAGTAGAGAGGTTTCCGGCATAGGTCAGCTTATCCAGGCAGACGATCCGGTAACCGGGATACTGGGCAAGCATATGGAAAATAAAGTTTGAACCGATAAATCCGGCCCCGCCAGTGACGATTATGTTCATCTTCAAGCCTCACGATCTTTTGCGGTTTTCTTGAAACTTTTGAATTTATCCTCTGCCACCTGGCGCAGGTGACGGCCATAGGGAGATTTACCGTAGGCTTCTGCGGATTCCAGAAGCGCTTCCGCGCTGATCCAGCCGAAACGGTAGGCAACTTCTTCCGGCGCGGAAATTTTAACGCCTTGGCGTTTTTCCACCATGTGGACGAATTCGGCCGCTTCCAGCAGGCTTTCCATGGTGCCCGTATCCAGCCAGGCAAAGCCCCGGCCCAGCAGCTTTACATCCAGCAGCTCCTTTTTCAGATACATTTCGTTCAGCGTGGTGATTTCCAATTCTCCTCTGGCGGATTTTTCCACACACGCTGCCATTTCGGCAACGCCGCTGGGATAGAAGTAGAGGCCGGTGACGGCGTAATTGCTTTTGGGTTCTGCGGGCTTTTCTTCTACAGAGATGACCCGGTCGTTTTCATCAAATTCCACGACGCCAAACCGCTGGGGATCCGGCACGTAATAGCCAAAAACCGTGGCCCGGCCGGATACCGCACTGCGGTTGGCTTCGGCGAGGATATGGGAAAAACCGTTGCCATAGAAAATGTTATCCCCCAAAATCATGGCACAGGCGTCATTTCCGATAAATTCCCTGCCGATCAGAAAGGCCTGGGCGAGTCCTTCCGGACGCGGCTGCACGGCGTAGGACAGGTGAATACCAAAGTGGCTGCCATCGCCCAGGAGGTCCTGGAACCTTGGTGTATCCGTTGGGGTGGAAATGATCAGAATATCCCGGATTCCCGCCAGCATCAGCGTAGACAGGGGATAATAGATCATAGGCTTGTCATAAACGGGGAGCAGCTGCTTGGAGGTGACCTTCGTCAGCGGGTACAGCCGCGTGCCGGAGCCACCGGCCAGGATAATGCCTTTCATATGCCGACTCCTTTTGGTGGGGATAATTTCCCATTGAATGAAGCCATTTTAGCATGTTTTGACGAAAATGTAAACCGTTATTTCAGAATAGGAAAAAGAAAGCGCCTGCCATCCGAATAAAAGATGGCGGGCACTGTGTGTTTACCTTCTGAAACCCAAGATTCGAAAAAGTTTACGAACAGCTCGAATCATAAAATCCTTTAGGCATAGGTAATCATAGCGGAGCTTATATTTGTATAACAGCGTATCAAGAAGATTCAGGGAAACCCCATTTTTGTCAGGACGAAGGTTGTTTTTGAGCATTAGGTTTAGCTTTTCAACTTCAAATCGATATAATGGCTTTTGACAATTGCGAACTGACCAATGAATCATTCTGCCTTGCTCAACGATTATGTGTTCATTTGTCACATAGGAACATTTTCCCGAAAGTATGTCGCACTTTAATGTAATGGTCAGCCAGGGGTAGATATAATTTGCGGGGTCTTCCTCTATCGCACGACAATCATGAGCAGCCATTGCTAATCCAAAAATTGGTTCATCAACGCAATAATCAGGCCATTGATATTCGCTGTAATGCCGCATAATGTTTTGATATTCCGCGTAAATGGCATCACATTTTTTTCCACGGCGAATAAAATATAATCCACCGTGAATTGACGGTTTCCATTTAATGCGATTTTTGTAGTCTCCGATTGAATCAGCCCAAAACAAGCCATCTGGTGAGTTAATTGGGAAATTATATCCACCGGCTGAAAAATCATCCGCGCCGGAAAAATAATCCCAGTAATGATTCAGATCTGCATATGCTAAACAATCCGAATCGATAAAAATCGTCTCATCATATGGTGAATGAATCAGTAATTCGAACTTATCGAAATAATTTTTTTGCGCATTTTCGAGAACAATTACACAATCAAATAAGCTGGTGTATTCATTTTCTCTGTCGCACATGATTGCAAAAGGATAGGGGGCATCGCAGTATAATTTATAGGATTGCAGCAAATTTCTTGCCAATTGATAGTACATTTCTTTTCCGGTTGCAATTGTGATGAAACCTCTTGTCATGTTATCTATCCTTTCTATGTATAGGGGTGGGAATGATGCTGTTTATAAGAACGGATAAAGACCATATCTGGCGTTCTCTGGAAATACCCGATATCCCGCATCCAATCTACACAGCAATTACAGTGCTGCAAGCCAATAAATTTCTGATTTATTTTACGGCTACTGCTTGGACAGATTTTTTTGCTAATTCCAATACTCGATACTCGTTTCTCCCAAGAAAGCCGTACACCTATCTTCTTCACCAAGGACGGGAGAAAGCTACTTTATATCAACTGCTATGCCAGAATTATAACATTTTTCCGGAAAAGAATCAAGCTATTATATGTAGTATTCTTCCATATCCTCAAGTTTCAAACAGGCCAGTGCCTTGATCGGCATATTATGCCCGCAGCCGCAGTCTATATCGATGAAGCCAGGTGCATGCGTCACATGAAGATGCTCCCCCTTGGATTCTATCTCAATTTCAAAATTGATTTGCTCCTGCTCGTCTTTGATCAGGTACTGCACGGGCGTGTGTCCAATGATCAGCTGATAATCTGGGATGGGATTAGGCGTTTCCAAAGTCGGTCTGCTCCATATTTCATCGTGGACATTTTCTCCGGGAAAGCCATGCACCAAGTAAAACTTTCTTCCGTTTACCATTACTTCCATGTGGGTGGGCAATGTCCGCAGATAGCTTAGGATCTTCTGTTGTTCTGTATCCTTCAGACGATGGTATCCTGCTAACGTAGGGGCATTGCCGTTGCGGTTCCACCTGCGGATATCCGTTTCATTGGCGCCGGGGCTCATGTACTGGAGCATCATGTACTCATGGTTCCCAAGAAGCATTACGGCATTGGGCATCCCCATGATTGTCTTAAGCAGGCTGATTCCCTCCGGTCCCCGGTCGACCACATCACCCAGTATGTACAGTGTATCATCCGGAGAAAATTGAATTTTCTCCAGCATCGCATGAAAACGATCCGCTTCTCCGTGGATATCGGACATAACATAATGGGCCATCGCCGGAAAGTTCCCTCCTTTTGAATAAAACAGGTATTTGTGTCTTTGAATCCGATGCCGGGCTTCCTTCACAGTGCAAAACGTATGATAGGTGTCATCGGCATCCGCCTCATTTTTCTGTTCCCCACTATAGCATAAATCATCCTTGATGGCGAGAAAAATTTTCCCGTGGGCGTTGTTTTCCGGATGTTCATTGCTTTCTCTTCTATATCATGTTTTGGGGAGTGCCGGTATTTCGGCATTCCCATTTAATCTTCAAGAGATTCCTTCGGCCGCTTGTCTGTCCTTAGCCCTTTGGGCAAGGGCTGGCGCGGGCCGCCGCTTTCGGTTTTCATCATATATTTTACGGTGCAGGCCAGTTGGGGCCGTACCCATACCGCGTTTTCATTTCCATCCGGAACATCCATTGGAGGATAATTTATCTTGGGAAGCTTCCGAATCTTCTGGAAGGACTCTCCGACCATCCCCAGAGTCACATGGCCTTTATAGATGAGCTGCTCATCCTAAGCGATACCATTTCCCCGTCTTTGAAACAATAGAAAAATAGGAATCAGTATGTGCTCTTATTCGGAATCCTCTTCTTTTTCCTGCTGGGTTTCAAAAAGCTTCAGGAGCTTTCTGTCGAGAATATAGGCGGTCAGACTTTTCCCCAGCAGGAGCCAGGCAAAGCTGAGCCGGTAAAAAAGGCCCGGCACTGTCAGCAGCAGGATCACCGGCAAAAGGTACAGGCCAAGCGCGCCAAGAGTGAAAAGGGGCCTTTGAAGCAGAAAAGCCAGGGAATTTGTTACGATCTGGCGCAGAGTCAGCCGATACCGGGCCAGCAGGGGGAAGCCATAGACGATTACAGCCCCCACCATTGCCACCAGAATGACCAGCGGAATCCATAGCGGATGGACCGTGTCCGGATAGGTACCATAAAGGAACAACCCGTTAAACACCAGCAGGGCGCAAAGGCAGCTCACCGGCAGTCCTAAAAGGATACCCTGCTTAAATTCTCTGCGAAACGCCCGGAAGAACGGCCTGACTACCCGGTCCTCCCGCTGGACATGAAACTGGAAAATACAGTAGTGCAGCGCAGCCGTGGCAGGCCCGGCGGTGAAGACCGGCAGCGTGCAGAGCAGCCACAGCAGATTCAGGACCACCAAGCCGGCGGCCCGGGATGCCTTCAACATGAAAGCGGAGTCCTCCCGAAAGATCGAATTGAAAAACAGGTTCATCGGCTTTTCCTCCCTGAAGTGTGAATCCAAAGGATTTGATACTGTTTCGGTGCTATAAAAGGGCCTTTTTACGCTATAAAACAGTATAAAATACATTATACCGGAAAAACGCTTCATTGCAAGGCATCCGAAAGGACTTGTGAAGCATTTCACCTTCTTTCATAATTTATTCAACGTAATTTCTGAATTTCTTCCTCAGCCTGTCAGTCAAAAAATGCTATAATGGGAACAGATAAATTCCCATGCTGTCTTTATGAAAGGAGGATGCCATGCTTCCAGTCATTGTGACCCCGGGGACCACCCGGGAAAATTGGCCCCTGCGGCGCCAGGCCCTGCTGGAGCTTTTTCAGACATATGAATTTGGCCGGCGGCCGGAGCTGCCCTTCCAGGTAGACGCCGAGCTGACCGGTGTCAGTCCTGCGCTGGATGGGGCCGCCCGGCGAGAGATGTATCAGGTGACTGTTCGGACATGCCGGGGCGCGGCCTCCCTAGAGATGGCTCTGGTCCTTCCCCGCAGCACATCACCGGTCCCCACGGTCCTGCTCCTGAGCAATCATGACCGGGTCCCCGCACCTGCTGCGCCGCCGGACGTCCAGGCTCTGGAGACACTGATGCGGAACGCTCCTGGGGATTGGGCGGAGCAGACCAAAAAGCTGTTCGCCGGAATGGCCGGCAGTCCTGGGCCGGAACCGCTGGATATTTCCCAGGACGACCATACCGGCTATTGGGCCGTGGACGAAATCGTCACCTCCGGCCGGGCTGCAGCGGCATTCTACGCCAGCCAGGCCCAAGCCGATGACCGGACCCGCTTTCCCTCCGGCCTGACGGCGCTGTTTTCTGACCCTGCCGCGCCCCGCCCGGACGACGGCTGGGGCGCGCTGGGCGTGTGGGCTTTCGCGGCCAGATGCATGGTAGATGTTCTGGAACGGCATCCCTCGGTGGACGCTTCCAAAATCTCTCTGGCCGGGCACTCCCGGGGCGGCAAAGCGGCTCTTTGGTGCGCGGCCCAGGACGACCGGATCCGGGCTGTGCTGGTAAACAACTCCGGATGCAGCGGTGCCGCGCTTTCCCGGGGCAAAAAGGGAGAAGTAGTCGCCTCCATCACCGCTATGTTTCCCCACTGGTTTTGTCCAAATTACCGCCGCTTCGGATGGCGGGAAGAGGAGATGCCTTTCGACCAGCATATGCTGATCGCCGCAGTGGCGCCTCGGCTGTGCTGTGTGACTAGCGGCAGCCTGGACCAATGGAGCGATCCCGATGCCGAATGGCAGGGCGCCTTGGCCGCCGGTGAGGCCTGGAAGCTGTTCGGCTTTCCCGCCCTGGCCGGGCCGCGCCCCGGTCCCGGAGAGACTGCCTATAGTGGCCCCATTGGCTATCACACCCGCCGGGGCGGGCACGATCTGACCGCCTGGGACTGGAAAAACTTTATGCGGTTTCTGGACCTGCAGGGCGGCTAGTCCCATTGAAAAACCATCTGACGACACATATGAAAGGAGAATACTATGAAAACGATCCAACGGCCCATTGTTTCAATTGCTCCCAGGACCTGGCTGCTCAGCGAATACAAGCTGGTCAACAGCTATCTGCTGGAGGGCGACGATCTGGCGATGCTCATCGACGGCGGTGCTGGCGTGGGCAATCTGGCAGAGGACGCCCGGGCGCTGACCCCAAAGCCCATTCTTTTTGTGGCCACCCATGGAGACGGCGACCATATTGCAGCAGCGGGCTGCTTTGACAAAGCCTACCTGCACCCGCTGGACCAGACGCGGGCTTCCATGTTCCCCCTGGCGCAGATGGCGTCCTACATGGTCCGCAGCCGGGGCCCGGTCCGCAACCCGGAAACACCGGTGGAAGACCTGCTGGCGCTCATTCCCAAAGAACCTCTGCCGCCTCTGCCCAAATTTCTGCCTATGGAAGAAGGCCAGGTCTTTCAGCTTGGCGGCCGGCCTGTAGAGGTGATCCACACCCCGGGCCATAGTGACGGTTCCGTCTGTCTGCTGGACAAAAAGAACCGGCTGCTGTTCACAGGAGATGCCTGCAACGACCGTCTGCTGGTCTGCGGTGAAGACCGGGATGCTGGGCTCAGGCAGTCGCTGAACACCTTTGAAAAGCTCTGGGCCAGGCGAGACGAATTTGACTACATCTGCCAGGGCCATGACGCCCTGGACAAGGCGGACAAGAGCTTTATCCTGGACTATATCGAGGCCATTCAGGCACTTCTTGCCGGTGCGGAGGGAACCCATCGCACCGACGCCATGCACAGTGGGATCATGTATCCGCATAAGAAGGTCATGGTGTGGTATAATTTGGATATGAAAATGGATGACAAAGGCAAAGAATAGCCGTCCCGATAGAAAACTGAAAATTCTACACGCCCTTTCGGAAATTATTCCTCCCGGAAAATTCAAAAAACGGGTACTATGAATACAGGAGCAGTGTACCGACACCTCCGCAAATTTTGTATTAAGGAGAGATAAACATGAAGCAGACAAAACGCATCCTCGCCATGCTGTTGGTTTTGGTCATGGCGGCGGCCATGACGGCCTGCGGCGGCAACACCTCTCAGAGCGTGGCTTCCGCCCCTTCCACCGCCCCCGCTGCCGCCCCTGAGGACAGCGGCGATCGCGCCGTTATCGCTTTCTGGACAACAAACCGCCATGACGCCGAATATCTGACCCCGCTGATCGAGGAATTCAACAACACGCATCCGGATATCTACATCGACTATCAGATCTTCGCCGATAACTACACTCAGATGCTGGATCTGGCTTTCTCCACCAATTCCGCGCCGGATGTCTTCATGATGGCCGGCACCGATTCTCTGGAGGTTCAGGTCAATGAGAAAAAGCAGCTAATGGACCTGTCCCAATTCATGACAGACGAAGACTATGCCCGATTTGGCGAAGGTGCATTTGTAGAGGGCATCAATGCCTTGGGCGAGGGGATCTACTCCTTCCCCTACACCGCATCCGCCGTCCGTCTGTTCTACAACCAGGACATTTTCGACCGGGTGGGCATTGAGGGTCCTCCTACCTCTTTGGAGGAAATGGTCGCCGACGCCACCAAGATCACAAATGAGCTGAGCGGTGAGGGCATTTACGGCTTTGCCGGAAATTTCAAGTCCGCCGCCTCCGCCGTGGCGCGCACCATTGATATGATCAATGTGCGCAGCGGCGGCAACCGCAGCGGTTTTGACTACACCACCGGCACCTTTGATTTCTCCACCTATAAGCCTGTGCTGGAGGCCTTCCAGGCTATGTTTGCCACCGGCGTGGCGTTCCCTGGCTGTGAATCTCTGGATATCGATCCCCTGCGTACCCAATTCGCCGCCGGTAAGATCGGCATGTATATGTCACTGAGCCATGCGGAGCCTGGCGTCTATCTCAGCCAGTTCCCAACAGACCAGAACTGGAACTGTGCCCAGATTCCTACTGTCTCCGGGAATGTGGACGGCAAGCAGCAACTGTGGTTCGGCGGCTACCAGTTTGCCATCAATCCCAACACGCCCTATCCCCAGCAGGCCTGGGAGGTTTACCAGTTCCTGCACAGTGACGAGGTCATGTCCGGCTACCACACTGCAGGTCTTGGCACCGTTATGATCCCCTCCGCCGTAGAAAAGGCCACCCCGCCGGAGATTATTTCCCAGATGCCTGCCCTGGCCATCACCGCCGATGACGTTCAGTATCCGGTGATGCCCACTGTGGTAGTCGAGGGTAAGGACTATTACACCGTCATGGTCGAGTGCATCTTCGGTATGACCGATATTGACACCGCCATTGAGGACCTGAATACCCGCTATAACGCGGCCTATGACAAGGCTGTTCAGGCTGGAGAAGAGCGGGTAGTCTATCCCAACTTCACACCCCTGGGACAGGATACTTCCCGCTGACCCATCCGGTATTGGCAGCTGCGCCGGTCATCTCCCCATTCCACCAAGGAGGCCCTCAAATTGGGGGCCTCTTTAGGTGCTTTTTATACTGATATTCCATTAAACAGTATCAGCAGATATCCCTTTGGTGCCCCACCCCCCCAATCCCATAAGGAGCCCGCCATGAAACCATTATTCGCCAAATTCCGCAATACCCGGCTGCAATTTCGGCTGTCACTGCCGATCGTGGCTGCGCTGATTCTTTTGCTGCTGAGCCAATGGATCCTCTATTTCTTCCTCGCAGACTTTATCCGGGAAAATCTGCGCTCCAGCGCCGCCTCTGTCACAGCCAGTATCAGCAGCCATATGGACACCCGGATGCGCAGCATCATCGAGCGGCTGTATTATGTGCAGCTGGACCCCTCCATTCAGGATAATCTGACCGGTTATTTGTTGGGTGAGGACACCTCCACGGAGGCGGTGACCATGAGCAAGCTCTCTTACTCTCTGCCGCTTTACAAAGCGGTGGAGCCTTTGCTGTCTTCCCTGCTCCTTTACACCCCAAAGCGCACCTTTACCAGCGAAGGAATGCCCATGCAGGCCGGTTACACCTTTGAATCCACCAAATTGTGGCAGGCCCTTCAGGCCCAGAGCGGACAAGTGGTGTTTGTTCCACCCTTGCTGGACGAGATTTTTTTAATGCGCCGTCAGGTGATCCCTATTATGTATCGATTCCGGGTGGATGGGTATGGAGAAGAATGCGTTTTGGTAGCAAATCTGGACCAGGAGAAATTTACCCAGTATCTGCTGGAGGCCCTTCCCGCCGACGGTTCCCAGACACTTGTGGTCAGCGAATCAGGCGAAGTGATCGCTGCGGCAAACCATTCCGCTGTGGCGGCCATTGTCGAGGACTCCCAAAAAATGGACCAGGCGGTTCACGCGCAGACCCTTTTGGACATGGACCTGGCGGGCGAAAGCTACCTGGTCAGCGCCTGCCCCATGGAAACCGCCCCCTGGACCATCATCTATCTGCAATCCAAGCAGGCGGCCCTTTCCCAGCTCTCCCGGCTCCGCTACGAATTTACCGCCGTCACACTGATGATCCTCCTTCTGTCCCTAACCGCCCTGGCCAGCATCGTAGACACGGTGACTACCCCGCTGGGGAAGCTGTGCCAGCAGATCCGCTCCTCGGAAAACCAGCACAAAATGCTGGATTTTCAGTATCCCTACCACGATGAGATCGGCATCCTGGCCAAGAGCTACAATAGCATGGCCGAGCATATCCAGCATCTGCTGGAAGAGCAGCAGGAATATATCCAAAAGCTGGAGGCAGAACGGGTCCGGGCAGATGAGGAGCAGGAGCTAAAGCGCCGGGCCCAGCTGCGGGCGCTCCAGGCCCAAATCAATCCCCATTTTCTCTACAACACTCTGGACTCCATCCGCTGGAAGGCGGAAGCTGCGGGCGCAACAGACATCAGCCAAATGGTCACCGCTCTTGCCACCCTCTTCCGCATCGGGCTGAGCCGGGGGGAAGAAATCATTCCCCTGGAGCAGGAGATCCGCCACGTGGAAAGCTATCTGACCATCCAAAAAATGCGCTACAGCGACCAGATCAGCTATACTCTGGATATCAACCCCCAGGTAGCGAAGCTGTACACCGTCAACCTGATTTTGCAGCCACTGGTGGAAAACGCCATCTATCATGGGATCAAAGAAAACTCCCGTGCCGGCAATATCCGCATTTCCGCCCGGATCGTGGGGACCACACTTCAGTTGCAGGTCGCTGACGATGGTCTGGGGATTCCCCGGAAGCAGCTGGCAACATTGCAGTCCTGTCTTGCCAGCGGCTACAGCGACAGCCGGGAGGGGTACGGCATTTTCAGCGTAAATGAACGGATCCGGCTGTACTTCGGTGCGGAATATGGCCTGATACTGGAAAGCGAATGGGGAAAAGGCACGTTGGCCACACTGAACCTTCCCTGCATCACCATATCGGAGGTGGATAAGTATGTATCGTATTCTGATCGCGGATGACGAAGCCCTCACCCGCAACGGCATTGCGGAGGTGATCCGCCGCCGCTGCCCCAGGTGGGAGGTGGACGCCACATCCAGAGACGGAAAGGAGGCCCTCCTCCGGGCCCAGGTATTCCTGCCCCACGCGGTGCTGACGGATATCACCATGCCCCACATGAACGGGCTGGAGCTGTTGGAGAACCTCCACGGCATTTTGCCGGAGGCAAAGCTTTTGATCCTCAGCGGATATGACCAATTTGAATACGCCATCCAGGCCCTGCGGCTGGGAGTCAGTGACTACCTGCTCAAGCCCCTGGATACGGACAAGCTGGTATCCACGCTGGACAGCCTTGCCAATGACCTGGATGTCCAAGCTCAGCAGCTGGAAAAGGCCCGGTACTTGTCCAGCCGGGCGGAGACGGCCGGCTTGCTGGAGCTGAAAAGTTATTTTCACAGCGCCCTGCGGGGTACGGACCTGCCGCAGCTATCCCCCGCCATCCAGGCGCTTGCCGCAGGGAGCAGCTATTGTTGTGTCCTGTGCCGGGGCATGCAAGGCCAGCTGGAACTGCTGAACGGTCTGCTGGAACAGCGAATGGCTCCGTCCATGCACAAGCTGCTGCTCCAGCTGGAACTGCCGGCCAAGCTGGGGATCGTCTTCTGGTCTCCACCCGGAGAGAAATCCGACTCTTTCGTGACACTGAACCACATGTTAGGCTCCATTGCGGTACAGTGCAAGCGGACGGCCGGATTGGACGTTCAGTTTTTCATTGGGAGCATGGTCAATACGCCCGAGATGCTGAAGCATTCCTACCGCCGGAGTCTGGTGGCCCGGGACTATGCGTTTCCGGAGAATACCGCCTCAGTGACCTCCTATGAGGACGTGCTGGAAAGCTCCCTGCTTCCGTGCAAACAGATCCCAGAGCAGCTGGAACGGGACATCCCCACCGCTGTGATCTGCGGCAACCGCGCCGCTTTTTTTCAGGGCTGTCAGGAGCTTTTCACCTGGTTTTGCAGCGAGGGGATCCGGGACGCAACCTATATGCGTATGTGCGTCGTGAGCCTGTGCTATGCCATTCTCCGGGGCGCCAGGGAAAAAGAGTCCATCAGCTATTATGAGTTTACGAACTTCCAAATGGAAATTATGGCCGCCACAAGCCTGAAAGAACTTCGTACATTGTTTGAAAGCTTTGCCCAGCTTCGCTGGCTGCGCCAGGAGGCCCGGGTGCCGCCCCGCCGGACCCTTACGGACCGGGTCGAGCAGATCGTTTTGGCGCAGTTGTCCAACAGTGATTTTTCCCTGGATAATGTGGCGGGCGTCCTGTATATCAGTCCCAACTATCTGCGCCAGCTGTTCAAACAGGAAACCGGGCAGACCTTTACGGAGTTTCTCACGGCCAAGCGTATGCAGCACGCCAAAATGCTGTTGGGCATTCCCAAGATCCGGGTCAGCGATGTGGCGGAGCAGTGCGGCTATGCCGATCCCCGCTATTTCTCCGTCTGCTTTAAAAAGCAGTTTCACATGACCCCCAGCGAATATCAGGCCTCCCTTCTGAAGCAGGAGTAAGCCCCGGTTCCAGGGGCAGTAAAAGTCAGTTGAATTTTCCACATATCTTTCGATAATTTTTCTCTCTGCATCAGGAGCGATGCTGATATAATGAATATCAAAGCGGACGGGGCATCCATCCGCACACACAACACATTAAGGAGGAGAGCTTGTATGAGCGTGCCCAGACACACCCTGTGGCAGCGGATTAAAAAAGAACGGGTTTCCTATCTGATGCTGCTGCCCAATGTGATCATGTTCACTGTTTTCACCATTTACCCATTGCTTTGGGTCCTGCGCTATATGTTTTATGAATATCGGGGATACGGGGAGCCTGTATTTATCGGACTGGAGAATTTCGCCCGGGTCTTCCGGGATACGGTCTTCTGGCACGCAGTGGTCAACACCTTTATCTACGTCTTCGGCAAGCTGATTTTTACCATCCCCATCGCGTTTCTGCTGGCGTTTCTTCTGCAAAAGAACACCCGGTTCAACGCCGTCAGCCAGTCCATCGTATTCACCCCCACCATCATGTCCCAGGCCGTTATGGCCCTAATTTTCTATTTGCTGTTTAACACCTATAACGGCGAGATCAATCACATTCTGGTCTCTCTTGGGATCATCGATCAAAATATAAACTGGCTGGGTATTCAGCTGGCCATGGTGACGGTCATTATTTTGGCCGTATGGGGCGGCGTCGGTAACTACATGGTGTATTTTATCGCCGGACTGACGGGCATTTCCACGGATGTCTACGAAAGCGCCCGGCTGGATGGGGCAAACAGCGTTCAGACCCTGTTCCGGATCACCCTGCCCCTGCTGGCCCCGGTTCTGAAAATGATCCTCATGCTGGCGCTGGTCATATCCTTCTATGATATGCAGAGCATCATGGTCCTGACCGAGGGCGGTCCAATGAACGCCACCAACGTCATGTTCCTATATATTTATCAGCTGTTCTTCCCTATCTCCGCCGGTTCCACCGTGATCCAGGAATTCGGCTATGGCGCGGCTGCCAGCCTGATTGCGGCCGGAATCGTCGGCATCTTCACAGGCACCTATTTGATCCTGGCCAAGCGTTTGGACAAGATCACGGAAGGCTAAGGAGGAATCAAAATGGCAAAGAAATATCATCGGCGCTGGTCCGAAAAAACGCCCAGTGAGCGCAAGGATGCCATCATCGGCTGGATCTGCCGCATTCTCAAATTCGTTTTTGTAGCCGCCATGTGTGTATTCACCCTCTACCCTGTGATCTACACCCTGCTTGGCTCCTTTAAAACCAACGCAGAGCTGACCCTGGGCGGAAGCTTCCTGCCCAAGCAGTGGCAGTTCAGCAACTATGTCTATGCTTTCCAAAAGCTCAATTTCGGACAGTACACCGTCAACAGCATCGTTCTGGCACTGCTCACTGTGGTCTTCACGCTGATCACAGCCTCCATGGCCGCTTTTGTGATCGCCCGGCGGGAGTTTCCCGGCAAGAAAATCCTGACCACCGCCTACCTTTTGAGTATGTTCATCTCCGTTGGCTCCGTAACGCTGTATCCGCTTTACAACCTTCTGCATAAGCTGGGGCTGACCAACAGTATGGTGGGTCTTGCACTGCTTCTCACCGGCGGTCAGGCAGCAAACATCTTTATGGTCTCCGGCTTCGTGCGCAGCGTCCCCAAGGAACTGGACGAGGCGGCGTACATCGACGGTGCAGGCACCTTCCGGGTGTTTTGGACCATCATTTTACCGGCAATCAAACCGATCCTGGGGGTCATCGCTCTGTTCGCCTTCCGCACCGCGTGGAATGAATTTGTCACAGCCCAAGTCTTCACCATGTCCAATCCGAACCTCAAGACACTGAGTGTGGCTGTCGCGAACCTGCGCTATTCCGCCAACGCTGCCGCAGAGTGGCACATTATGACCGCCGGGGCCTCCATTGCCCTGATCCCCATATTGATCGTATATCTGCTGGCCAACCGGCAGTTTATCACCGGCCTGACCGCCGGAGCTGTGAAGGGCTAAATCCATCATAGACCGGCGAATCCGATTTCTTTAAGGATGTTTTTTAGATTTTAGATTATGCGGTATGGCATTGGTTGTGCTATACCGCATACGTTTTTTCTTCTGCGATAGCTCACGGTTTCTCTGCCTGACATCGGCATCCATCACCTTCAAACCGTATGCTTTTTGTTTTGAAAAAGTCGTAAAACAATTGAAAAACACTTTAGAAGCTAACTTTTTGCAGGTTGCATCTAAAGTGTTTTTCAATTATGAAAGTAATGGACTTTTCTAATACCAAATGCTTTAATCTTAATATGTTTAGAAATGAAATCCTTCGAGAAACGGAAAATTATCATTGGGCTAGAAATTAAACATTGGGCAATCTTGGTATTTTTCAGGTATGGGTGTTTCGTCAATACCGATAGGACCAAGATTGTCTAAAAAAGCAGATGGTTCATTGGGAAAAATCCATGTATTCAAATATTCAATAAAGTCGGCTTCGTTATAGCAAATTCCACCTTTTATCCTGTGTTTTTTTGCATGAGGGCTGGTAGGAAGCCATTTGTCACAAAAATCTGTACAGTATTGCGTAAGATTTTCCGCTACCTTATCTGGAACGGAATAAACCATTCTATCTCCATCTGCACTAATAATAATGTTCTTCAACAATAACACCTCTATCAAATTCCGGTTTGCGGTGCTGTTTTTATTTTCAAAATTCTGCAATAAAAAACTGGACACCAATCATAATACCCATTGTATCAGAATTGGTGTCCAGTTATGGCAGGGGCACAAGGACTTGAACCCTGAGCCTACGGTTTTGGAGACCGCCGCTCTACCAATTGAGCTATACCCCTATATTATCTAATACTGTTTCTTTATAAAAATGATTCATTTTTATAAAGAAGGCACCGCCTGACGGCGTTGCTGTTTTCGTGATTTTCAAGATAGAAAATTACGAAAACGTGTCTTATTATGATCTTCATATTAAAAAGTTCAATTCTGACGAATTAAACTTTTTAATTGAATATCAGTATAAAAAGGCGAAGGCCTGAAATTTTTGGTGGGCCTTCAGGGATTCGAACCCGGGACTATCCGGTTATGAGCCGGAGGCTCTGACCAACTGAGCTAAAGGCCCATGTAAATCGCGGGTGCATCGCGTCACCACGCAGAGCATTATAGCACCAAATCGGCTCAGTGTCAAGCAATTTATTCCCCGAATCCGGGAATTTCTTCCTTTTGGCGGACAGCTCCACCGGCGCAACCCAAAGTTTACATTAAGAAATCGAAAAGGTATGGCATTTTCCGCCGGTTATGCTACAATGTAAAAAACGTCAGGAGGGGATTCATATGACATTGGGCGGGAAGCTGGCGAAGCTTCGCAGGGAGAACAATTTCACCCAGGAGCAGCTGGCGGAGCTGTTAGGGGTGTCCCGGCAGGCCATTTCCAAGTGGGAATCCGATGCGGCCTATCCGGAGACGGAGAAGCTGATCCGGCTGGGGAGGCTGTATGGATGTTCCATGGATTATCTGCTGCTGGATGAAGAGCCACGGGAACCGGAGCCGGGGGAGTCCAGTGGAAAGAAGACCGGGCAGCCCGAGGAGGTGATCGTGACCAAGCTGGATCCCAGGGCGATTTATATTGAGCGTACCAGTAAGAAAAAAATCGGAAATCTGCCTCTGTGGCATATCAACATCGGTTATGGCCGGGTAGCCAGGGGCGTTTTTGCCGTGGGAAGGGTGTCTGTGGGCGTTGTATCCGTAGGGTTATGCTCCGTAGGTGTAATCTCTCTGGGGGTGTTTGGCATGGGGATTTTGGGCATTGGCGCGTTTGCCGCGGGATTGGCGGCCATTGGCGCTATCTCGGTGGGGGTGCTTTCTTTGGGGGCGGTTTCCCTGGGTGTTTTTGCTTTGGGCGCATCTGCCCTCGGACATTTTTCCGTAGGGGCGGCCGCCATCGGAAAATACGCCGCCTATGGAGAAGTGGCAAGGGCCGCCATCGCAATTGGCCGTCCGGATGCGGATGGGACATTGTTTGAGACGGTAAACAAGCTGACAGCCGGGGATATTGAGACGGTTCGGAGTCTCCTGGACAAAACGGTTCCCTGGTACCTGGCCATTTTCAAAAAGCTGTTTCTGCTGTTTGTAAAATAGTTTTCCCGCTTGCAAAAGGCGTCGAAATGCGCTATCCTATAGAAAAACAAAATGGAGGTACATCATGAACGCCAAGCAAATTATGAAAATTTTCGAGGATACCGCCTATATCCGCACAGGCGGCAGCCCGGAGGAGCGGAAAACTGCAGAATATATTCGGGAAAAGGTAGCCGGAATGGGAATGAAGGCGGACATTGTCCCCTTTGAAGTCCCTATGGCGGAGATTCAGGAGGCCGTTTTTCAGGCGGATGGGAAAAGCATCCCCTGCAAGGGCTACTTCTGCGCTGGCAGCGGGGAAGTGGAGGCGCCTTTTTACTACCTGCGCAATACCGACCCCTATTCCCTGAGCCAGTGCAAAGGAAAAATCGTCATGATCGACGGCTACCTGGGTTATTGGATCTACCAGGACCTGCTGGAAAACGGAGCCGTGGGATTCGTGACCTATGACGGCAACGCCAACTACTGTGACCGGGACATCGACCAGCGGGAGCTGCGCTCCTATGTCCACAACGGCCGGCGGATCCCGGGGGTGAACATCAATGCCAAGGACGCCATTGCACTGATCCGCGGAGGTGTGTCCACGGCAAAGATCACCTTGAAGCAGGAGGAATACACCGGAAATTCCCACAATGTGATTTTGGATATGCCCGGAGAAACCGGCGAATACATTGCCTTTACCGCCCACTATGATTCCACCGCCCTGTCCCAGGGCGCGTACGACAACATGTCCGGTTCCGTGGGCCTAATGGGGATTGCGGAATATTTCGCCCACAATTCCCACCGCTATGGCCTGCGGTTCATCTGGTGCGGCAGCGAGGAGCGGGGACTGCTTGGCTCCAAGGCCTACTGCAAGGATGAGGAGAACCTGAAAAACTGCGTCCTGAATGTGAATCTGGACATGATCGGCTGCATCATGGGCAAGTTCATTTCCTGCGTTACCGGGGAAGAAAAGCTGTGCCACTACATTGAATATCTTGGCGCGGAGCTTGGCTTTGGCATCCAGGTGGATCAGGGGGTTTACTCCAGCGATTCCACCCCCTTCGCGGACAAGGGAATTCCCGCTGTTTCCTTTGCCCGCCAGGCACCCCACAATACGGCTACCATTCACAACAGCTATGATACCATGGCTGTCATGAAGGGGGAGCAGATGGTGGAGGATATTGCCTTCCTGGTGGCCTTTGCCGGGCGCATGGCAAACGCAAAGCGCTGCCCCGTGGCAAAGGAAATTCCGGAAAACATGAAAGAAAAGCTGGACGTTTATCTGTGCCGCAAAAGAAAATAAGCCAATATGCCGCCCCGGCCGCAGACAACTGCGGCCGGGGATTTTTGCGCTTTTTCGGCGGCTCCGGTTCGGGCGGAAGTACGCGCTTCCCTGTCAAAACGACGAAAAGCGGTCATAATTTGTTCACAATTTTGGTCTCTCTCCTAATTGTTTTCTGCGGCCAAAATGTTACAATGGATTTGTACTTTTTTTACCGGCTCTGCCGGAATTTATGAAAGAAAGGTAGATACTATGTTTGAGAAAGTGTTTAAGCTCTCCGAGAACAAGACCAACGTCAAAACCGAAGTTGTGGCTGGCCTTACCACCTTCATGACCATGGCCTACATCATTGCGCTGAACCCCAAACTGCTGACAGGCTTCGGCGCTGCGGGGGCGGAGCTGTGGAACGCCGTGTTCATGGCTACTTGCCTTGCTTCTGCCGTCGGTATGTTCTGCATGGCTTTCCTTGCCAACAAGCCTTTTGCCATGGCTCCCGGTATGGGCCTGAACAGCTTCTTCGCGGTGGTTGTGGGCAACATTGTGGCTATGACGGGCATGACCTATGTCGCTTCCTTCCAGGCCGCGCTGGTAATCATCCTGATAGAGGGCATTGTGTTCGTGGTTTTGTCCATTTTCAATGTCCGTGAGAAGATCGTGGAGTCCATTCCTCTGGGCATCCGCTTGGGCATCTCTCCCGCGATTGGCCTGATGCTGATGAACATCGGCCTTGGCTCCAACGTGGGCATCTACGCCGAGGGCAACGGCTTCACCACGCCTTTCTATGTCATGCGCGATTTCTTCGGCGCCCTGACCCCCAGCGTGCTGCAGAGCAACATGGGCGATGTCGGCTACGCCACCATGGTTCTGACGGTCGTGACCATGTTTGTGGGTCTGTTCGCCATCGTGGCCATGGACAAGAAGGGCGTCAAGGGTTCCGTCCTGTTCGGAATGTTGATCGCATCCGTTGTTTACTGGGCCGGTTCCTTTATTTTCCTGAACACCAACCCCTTTGCTTCTCTGGCCACCGCTTCCTTCCTGCCTCCTGTAGGGGATATGGTGGAGGTCACCCTGTTCAAGTTTAATTTCCAGGGCTTTGTGGAGATCGGCTGGTTCACTGCCATTACTCTGATCATCACCTTCTGCATCATCGATATGTTTGATACCATCGGCACCCTGGTGGGCACCGCCTCCCGGGCCGGTATGGTCGATGAGAACGGCAATATGCCCAATATGAAGGAAGCGCTGCTGTCCGACGCCATCGGCACCATCGTCGGTTCCTGCACCGGTACTTCCACCGTCACCACCTTTGTCGAGTCCGCTTCCGGTGTTGAGGCCGGCGGCCGTACCGGCATGACCGCGCTGGTGACCGGCCTGCTGTTCCTGGCCTGCATGTTCATTGCACCCATCGCCGCCATCATTCCCGCAGCTGCCACCTCCGCTGCCCTGATCTATGTCGGCGTGCTGATGCTCCAGGGCCTGAAGAACGTGAACTTTGAAGACATGGACCAGATGGTTCCCGTTGCCCTGATGCTGATCGGTATGCCTGTTTCCGGCTCCATCGGTCACGCCATCGGCATTGGCCTGATCTCCTACACCATCATGAAGATTTTCGGCGGCAAGGCAAAGGAAGTCTCTGTCCTGACCTATGCCATTTCCATTCTGTTCCTGGTGAAATTCTTCCTGGCTGTATAAGAAATCCACTGAATATGAAAAGCCCTCCGAGGATTTCCCCGGAGGGTTTCCTTTATTCCTCCGGGTTTGGCCCCTCGTATACGCTCCGCACAATGCGGAGCGCTTCCTCTTCGGTGACCGTGCCCGGCGCGTATTCCATGATGCCGCTGGCTTCCGGGGAAGTTGTCCAGCAAAGGTAGGTGTGGCCATCATCCTGGTAAATCGCCGCAGAATGTCCGCTTACGGTAAATTCCTTTTGCAGCGGGGTACTTTCCGGATCGAAAACAGCGGACAGCGCGGCCTTGTCCAACCCGGTTACGGTTTCCGGGTTTGCTGCGAAGTAGGTCGTTATACACAGATACATAATTAATGTATTGCCTTGCTCATTGACATACTTGAAGTCGTACACCCTGGTCACCGCTTGTTTTTCATAATCTTCTCCCAGTCCCTGTTCAACTTTATCGAGTATCTGTTCTATTTCATTCGGTTCCGAAGGAGCAGAGCAGGCAGTCAGAATACACAGTGCCAGCAGAAGGGTGGCGGATAGTTGTTTCATAAATCCATCCCTTGATAAATAGTATTTTTGCTTGCATATATTATACTTTGCTTAAAATAAAAGTCAAGTGCTCAATATATAATGCTGATTGAATGCTTAATAAAACGTATAATATTTCTATACAAGCATGAAAAGAGTATTGATCATGAGCAAAGATATTGAATTTAAGAACCGGGACCGGTTCATTCAGCTTGGTATCGCCATTGCTGCGCTGCGGAAAATGCGGGGCATGTCTCAAGAAAAACTGGCGGAGAAGGCGAATGTAAGCCGCTCTCACATCAGCGCGATTGAAGCGCCGGGTATCGTCCGTTCCTTTTCCCTGGATGTGTTTTTCAATATCGCAGATGCCCTGGAAATTGCCCCAGAAGATTTGATCAAAGCGTCTGTTTTTCCAGACCAGATATGGAAAAAGCAATAGGATGTGAATCAAGAGATTAGGAGTAGGCGGGGCACGAACCCGGTATCCGGCAAGATGAATTCTGCCCCAGCAGAGCGGGCACCGTTTCATGGCCCGCTATCAGTAAGGCAGTACGCAGAAGAAGCTTCACTGATTACGAAGTGAGGAACCAATGAAGTGTGCGCCGGGGATTTCTTATATGATCGTATTTGATAGATTGTGGGAAACCATGAAAAAGAAAGGCATCAGCACCTATTGGCTGCGGGAAAAGTGCGGAATTGACCGTAAAACCATTCGGCGGCTGAAAGCCAATGAGAATATAGAGACCAAGACGCTGAATAAGCTGTGTATTGCTCTGGAATGCGGGCTGGAAGATATCGCGGAGTTTCAGGAAGAGTGACTGGGAGGAGTAGTATGGATACGTTATCCGCAGTCAATAACCGCATATTGTTTCTCTGCGGCCAGCGGGATATCAGCATCAACAAGCTTGCGGCCCTGTCCGCGCTTCCGCCGTCCAGCATCAAGAACATGTTGTATGGAAAAAGCCGGAATCCCAAATTGCTGACCATTAAAATGATCTGTGACGGACTGGGTATCACATTGGGAGAATTTTTCTCCACGCCGGAATTTGACGCTCTGGAGCAGGAAGTCCGATAGTTGGCAGGTTGGCCTCTATTCCAGCAGAGCGGGCGTCGTGAACAGCCCGCTTTGGTAAGGCCATACGCAGAATAATATTTCATTGGTTGTGAAGAGAGGAACGAACCAAGTGCGCGCCGGGGATTTCTTAAAGGGGCGGCTTTGGCGCGCGGGAGCGCGACATTCAGCGCCCTTTAAGCCGGATTCTTTCGGTTCCTTTCTTGCCTGGACAAGAAAGGAACGTCCACAGCAGTTCCTGCGAGTGGAAATAAAATATTTTTTACAAGCAGAAAGGCGAACCGCCCAAAACGGTTCGCCTTTTTTATTCAGTATGCAGTTCTAGTCGAGCA
Source organism: Eubacteriales bacterium (assembly GCA_030533415.1). GTDB lineage: Bacteria > Bacillota > Clostridia > Oscillospirales > Oscillospiraceae > Faecousia. Next base: position 21,655 of record JAUNJE010000018.1, read on the forward strand.
CAATCAGGATGCGTAAACCAACCACCAGAGTCCGTAACGCATTGCCCGCCGGGGCATCCCGGCTTACAGGTCGCAGTTGCCTACGGTTCTGGGGAAGGGCAGCACGTCCCGGATGTTGCCCATGCCGGTCAGGTACATGACACAGCGCTCAAAGCCAAGGCCAAAACCGGCATGACGGGCGGAGCCATACTTGCGCAGATCCAGATAGAAGTCGTAATCCTCCGGCTTCATGCCCAGTTCCTCAATACGGTTTTTCAGAATATCGAAGTCATCCTCACGCTGGCTGCCGCCGATAATTTCGCCAATGCCGGGGACCAGGCAGTCCATGGCGGCCACGGTCTTTCCGTCGGGGTTCAGCTTCATGTAGAAGGCCTTGATCTCCTTTGGGTAATCGGTGACGAATACGGGCTTTTTGAATACCTGCTCTGTGAGGTAGCGCTCGTGCTCGGTCTGCAGGTCACTGCCCCAGTGGACGGGGTACTCGAACTGGTCGTTGTGCTGCTCCAGCAGAGCCACGGCGTCGGTATAGGTGATGTGGCCAAAATCATTGTGCAGGACGTTGTTCAGCCGGTCCAGCAGTCCCTTGTCCACGAACTGGTTGAAGAACGCCATTTCCTCGGGGGCGTGCTCCAGAACATAGGAGATGATGTATTTGATCATGTCCTCCGCCAGGCGCATGTCGTCGGTAAGGTCGGCAAAGGCGATCTCCGGCTCGATCATCCAGAATTCGGCGGCATGACGGGTGGTGTTGGAATTTTCTGCCCGGAAGGTGGGGCCGAAGGTGTAGATGTTGCGGAAAGCCATGGCGAAGGTCTCGCCGTTGAGCTGGCCGGAAACCGTCAGGCTGGTGGGCTTGCCGTAGAAGTCCTGGGTGTAATCCACCTGACCGTCCCCGGTCTTGGGGACGTTGTTCAGGTCCAGCGTGGTGACCTGGAACATTTCGCCGGCACCCTCGCAGTCAGAGCCGGTGATCAGGGGGGTGTGGACATAGACAAAATCCCGGTCCTGGAAGAACTGGTGGATGGCCATGGCCGCCAGGCTCCGGACACGGAACACGGCCTGGAAAGTATTGGTCCGGGGCCGCAGGTGGGTGATGGTCCGCAAAAACTCCATGGAGTGCCGTTTCGGCTGCAGGGGATAGTCTCCGGTGGAGGGGCCTTCCACGGTGACGGAACTGGCCTGGATCTCAAAGGGCTGCTTGGAATCCGGGGTCAGCACCAGGGTGCCCTTGACGATCAGCGCGGCGCCAATGTTGATTTTAGAGATCTCCTGGAAATTGGCAATGGAATCATTATAAACCACCTGAACGGGGGTGAAATAGGTGCCGTCGTTGAGCACGATAAAGCCAAACTGCTTGCTGGGACGGCGGTTTCGCACCCAGCCGCCGATCTCAATTTCGGTGCCGGCATATTTTTCCGTGTTCCTGAACAGTTCACGAACGGTAATCAGTTCCATAATGCTTCCCTCTCTTAATTGGAAAATATAGATAGAGTATACGCCAGTTTGGAAGAATTTACAAGAGGGAAAAGCGTTTTTTGTGAAAATTATCAAAAATATAATAAAATCTTAATTGTAAAGCGGCAGCGTTTTATGTTATAATACGTCATCATATAGCAAAAGGAGAAGGATCATGGGTAGCACTTGCGGGAAGTATTTCAAAAAACAGAAAAATGACGGAAAAAAGCCGCTGTTTTTGATGCTTCCGCTGTCTTTTTTTCTGATTGAAGGATTTGCGTTTGCGTTCCTTTCCACAGCGGGGATGGAATCCCGCTGGTTGTTCTTTCAATACAACGGATACGCCGCCCAGGAATTGGGGCAAGTGAACCTCTGGCCGCTGGCCTTTGGCGTGGTCTGGGCGGTCCTGCTGAGCGGAATCGTCTATATGCTCCCGCGAAAGGCGGGCCGAATCCTCTATGGAATTTTTTATTTTCTGTTTCTGATCTATGCCATTGCACAGACGGGCTTTTTCCTGATGTTCAGCGAAATGCTGTGGTTCTCGGACTTCCGCTATGCCTCGGAGGGGTCGGACTATCTGGATGTATTGCTGAGCTATCCGCTTTCCTGGTGGCTGAGCATCCCGGTGCTTATCGCAGTGGGGGTGGTGGTGCTCCGGAAATTTCCAAAGGGAAAGGCTGGATGGAAACGCTGTGTGGTTTCCGGCACCGCTGCGGTTCTGGCGGCGGTGGGTGCCGTGTTTCTTCCGAAGCTGGTGTTCCTCAATGACAGCGGCATCCAGTATGCCGGCTCCGACTATGGCCGGGCGCAGTCGGCGGAAGCGGCCTATGACAACATGTTCAATGCCCACCGGCTTTATCAGGTTTGCGGCGTGTTCCAGACTGCGGTAAAGGATGTGTATACCCATTACATCTATCCCATCACACCTTCCCACGCCAGGGCCATGGCGGAGGAGAAAGAGGCGGTGGAAAGCTACCTCTCCGCAAAAACGGGAGGGGGGAGCAACGGCATGACAGGAATTTTCGCGGGAAAGAACATTGTGCTGGTGCTGATGGAATCCATGGATGACTGGATGATCGGGGAGCATACCCCGACCCTTCAAAAACTGATGGCGGAGGGCATGAATTTCACCCGGTTCTATACCCCGGGCTATGGCGGTGTCCGCACCTTTAATTCGGAGTTCTGCATCAATACTGGCTCCTTCCTCAGTACCAGCGGCGGATACGCCTTCGACTATGTGACGAACTGCTTTGACCAGTCCCTGGCGAGCCTTTTGCTGGAACAGGGGTATTCCACAATGGTATATCACTACAATGACCCGTCATTTTATTCCCGGGGCGTTTTCTCCCGGGCAATGGGCTATCAGGTATACAATTCCTATCAGGACTACGTGACTGAGGAGACGCAGGACAGCCTTTACGATGACCAATTCCTGTTTGACAATCCCAGTTTGTCCAACAGCTTTTTCCGGGAGGGAAAGAAGCTGAATTTCATCATCACCCGGTCTGCCCACTTAAGCTACAAGTATAACGAGGTCCTGAGTTATTGGGGCCTGAAAAAATACCCCCAGTACCGGGGGCTGACAGGCAATGAGGAGACCGACTGCGCCTACCTGAAAGCCCGGCTGGTGGACGATCTGTTTGCCCGGCTTTTGCAGGAGCTGGAGGAAAAGGGGGAGCTGGAAAACACGGTCATTATCGCCGTCACGGACCACTATACCTACGGTTATAAGGATGTACAGTCTCTGCTGGAACTTAGCGGGGTGGAGGATACCCTGTTGCTGGAACGGACGCCTTGCTTCATTTGGAGCGCTGATTTGGCGCCTATGGAGGTGGACAAGGTGCTGAACACATCTGACCTTCTGCCTACAGTACTGAATCTGCTGGGGGTGGAGAGTCAATACCGCTATATCGGCAATGACGCGTTTGACGACAGCTATGACGGCTTCGTCCCCTTCTCCAACGGCAGCTGGATCAGCGGGGATGTGGCCTACGATGCCAGCACGGGAAAGGTGATCTCCATCAGCGGAGAACAGCAGACGGTAACGGCGGACTTCCGGGCGGAGATGGCGGAACGGGTGCAGGCGTTCATTCGAATCAACAACCTGATTTTGGAGACGGATTATTACAATAATCCGGATTGACAGTTTTGGGGGCCGCATAAAAGCGGCCCCCAAAAATATTAAGGGTACAAAATGAAGTTCCGAACCATGGTCAAAAAATCTTTTGAAGCAGCTCAAACAAATAACCGCCGGCGATGAACGCGAGAATGGCGACCAGGATATAAACAAGTCTGTTTTTCATGGGAAAAGCTCCTTTCATACTGTTTCTTTATAAAAATGAATCATTTTTATAAAGAAGGCACCGCTTAAAAGTTCCATTCTGACGAATTAATGGAATATCCGTATCAAGTGCTTATTTTCGGGTCTGCTTCCGTTTGGCGGAGGGGGCCGGCTTCTTGGGCGGCGCCTTGGATGAGGTGGGCCTGTCTTTTGCCGGCCTGGGGGGAGGCAGGGCGGCTCCGCCGGGCTTCGGCGGCACCGCCCGGATCAGGCACTTCGGCCCGGAGCCGATCAGGTCCTCCCGGTGGGCTTTCAGCAGCGCTTCCCGTACCAGATAGTAGTTTTTGGGATTGCGGTACTGGATCAGTGCCCGCTGCATGGCCTTTTCGTGGGGGTCTGTGGGGACATACACCTTCTCCATGGTCCGGGGGTCCAGGCCGGTATAGTACATCACCGTGGAGAGGGTGGAGGGGGTGGGGTAGAAGTCCTGCACCTGCTCCGGGTTATAGCCCATCTCCCGGATGTATTCGGCGAGTTCGATGGCCTCCTTTAAGGTGGAGCCGGGGTGGCTGGACATGAGATAAGGGACAAGATACTGTTTTTTGCCGTACTGCTTGTTCAGGGCAAAATACTTGTCTACAAATTGGTTGTACACCGCGTTCCTGGGCTTGCCCATACGGCTGAGCACCGCATCGGACACATGCTCCGGTGCCACTTTCAGCTGGCCGGAGATGTGGTACTGCACCAGTTCCTTGAAGAAGGTATCCTTCTTGTCTGCCAAAAGATAGTCGAACCGGATGCCGCTGCGGACGAACACCTTTTTCACGCCGGGGAGCCTGCGCAGCTTGCGGAGCAGGGCAATGTAGTCTGAATGGTCTGCCTTCATGTTTTTGCAGGGGGTGGGATACAGGCATTGCCGTCCGCCGCAGGCACCCTTGGTCAGCTGTTTTTCACAGGCGGGATGGCGGAAGTTGGCGGTGGGGCCGCCTACGTCGTGGATATAGCCCTTGAAATCCCTGTCCTTCACCATTTGCTCCGCTTCTTTGAGAATGGATTCATGGCTTCGGGTCTGGACGATGCGCCCCTGATGAAAGGTCAGGGCGCAGAAGGAACAGGCGCCGAAGCAGCCCCGGTTGGAAACCAGGCTGAATTTGACCTCCTCAATGGCAGGCACACCGCCGGCCTTTTCGTAGCTGGGATGCCAGGTACGCATATAAGGAAGATCATAAACCGCGTCCATTTCCTCAGTGGTCAGGGGCTTTTGAGGCGGATTCTGCACCACAAATTCTTTGCCGTAAGGCTCCGCCAGCCGCTTGGCGGTGAAGGGGTCGCAGTTGCCGTACTGGATTCGGAAGGACTCGGCGTATTTGCGCTTGTCCGCTTTCAGTTCGTCAAAACCGGGCAGTACAATGGTGGGCAGGCTGTCATCCAGTTCGGTGGTTCTGAAAACGGTTCCGTCAATATAAGTGATGTCTTTTACCGCCAACCCGGAATTCAGGGCGTCGGCGATCTCCACGATGCTTTTTTCTCCCATGCCGTACATCAACAGGTCCGCCTGGGAATCCAGCAGAATGGAACGCTTCAGGCTCTCGGACCAGTAATCGTAGTGGGCGAGCCTGCGCAGGCTGGCCTCAATGCCGCCGATCAGAATGGGGATATCCTGATAGGTTTGACGGATCAGGTTGCAGTATACGACGGTAGCGTAGTCCGGCCGTTTGCCCATGACGCCGCCGGGGGTAAAGGCGTCGGTTTTCCGGCGGTGCTTCGATACGGAATAGTGGTTCACCATGGAGTCCATATTGCCCCCCGTCACCAGAAAGCCCAGCCGGGGGCGGCCAAACACATCGATGGATTTGGGATTTTTCCAATCGGGCTGGGAAATGATGCCCACGCTGTAGCCGTGGCGCTCCAAAACCCGGCTGATGATGGCGTGTCCAAAGGAAGGGTGGTCCACATAAGCATCCCCGATGACATAGACAAAATCGCACTGTTCCCAGCCGTAAGAGAGCATTTCCTGTTTGCTGATGGGCAAAAACGGCATACCCTACCTCCAAAGAATCTGTTTTCTCCAGTATAGCAGATTCTTTGCAAAAAGGGAAGCAATAAAAAAGCGCGCCCACGCTTTTCGCGGTTGAAAAGCATGGGCGCGCAAGGCTATTTCTTCTGCAATTGTTCCAGCGCCTTTACCACGGCCTGGGGCATGGGCACACCGGCCAGCCCAAGGTTTTCCACAATGGACAGCACCTCATTGCAGCAAAACCCGATGCACACCGTATCCCGCACATAGGCGGTCCCCAGCAGCCGGTCAAGCTGCACGGCCACCAGAACGAACAGCAGCATCAGTCCCTTCCTGCACAGCCCTTTTAAGCCGTAGGAAGCGTTGTAGGCCCCGGTTTCCGACTTGCTGCTGTTGTGGAACACCAGCGCCACAATGCTGCCGGACAGGTAATCCACACAGACGCACACCAAAAGTGCCGCAAGCGCCGCGTCCCAGCCGCCGAAGGCCGCGGCCACGGACCCGCCAAGGATGCCCAGAATGGTACAAAATTCCCGCTTCACAGCGATTCACCTCCTTCCCATTGGATGATCCTTTCAACCTTTGGGAAAAAGAAGCCCCGGATTGCACGCGGCCATGCAATCCGGGAAAAACTGTTTTTTTGTACTGGTATTCAATTAGGGCGTATCTGGAGGATGAAACGTATTAATATGAAGACCGTATTAGATAAAAAGCGTCAGATCCCCAGCCTAACCACCTTTTCACAGAGTTTGGCATAGACCCGGTCCCGGAACCATGGCTCGCTGACCCTTTCCGGGATGTCCGAAACGGGAAACCAGGCAACCCCGCTGTTCTCGTCGGGTTTGATGGCCAGGGCCTGGCAGGGGTCTGCCTCAAAGAGATATGTCACATTGAGATGCAGGTGGGAGGAAACGTATTTTCCGTGCTTGATGTGACCGTCTACCGTCAGGATTTCCAGAGAAAAAATGTCCGGGGACAGCAATTTCAGGCTTTTCAGACCGCTTTCCTCCTGGATTTCCTTCCTGGCCACGTGGAGCAGGTCCCGGTCTCCGTCCGCATGGCCGCCCATCCAGGACCAGGAACCGTAAAGGTTGTGGTAGACCATCAGAACCTGCCGCCTGTCCGGGCTGACGACCCAGCCGGAGGCGGTCAGATGGGCGGTGCCGTTTTCTCTGGTGTAGATGTCCAGTCCGCTTTCCAGCCAGGACAGCAGCAGGCGCTTGTCCTGGGCTTCCTGCTCGTTGACGGGGGTGTAGGCGGCGATTTGCGCGAAAAGCTCCATGGTTATTTCGGCTCCTTATGCTCCAGCTTTTTCTTTGTGCCGTCCGGCTCCAGGATGTAGGTGTTTTCCAGCTGGCCGATCAGGTTGGCTTTGACGGAATCAATATAGATTCGGCGCAGCTTGTCCCGCTCCGCCAGCTCTGCGGATGTCAGGCCTTCTGCTTTGGCTTTCTTCGCCAGCGCGTTGATCCGGGCGATGACTTCGTTCATGTTCATTGCGTTACCTCACACATAGCGGTGGATGACCACCGAAATTCGATCTTTTTTGGTGCGTCCGTTGACGTTTGCCAGCTTGAGCTTCCCCAGACCCCGGACAGAGATGTGCATCCCCTCGGATACCTGCTTGTCGGGCTTTTCACAGGGCAGTCCGTCAATGGCCGCCTTTCCGGCGCCGACATATTGGGCGGCCAGGCCGCGTCCGATGCGAAATCCCGAGGAGATGACGCTGTCCAACCGCAGGGATGCCAGCGTATCCCGAATTTCCCGAACCTCCGGCTCCGGGATGTTGGCGGAGCGGAGGGGAATTTGCCGCAGATGCAGCCGTGTCCGGCCGGCGGATGTAAAATTCTGTAAAAGATAGGGAGCAATCTCCGCCGTGACGAAGAAGTCGCAGCTTCCCTTGTCCACACAGATATCGCCCACGGTTTCCCGGCCGATCCCGGCTCCCATCAGCGCCCCGAGAAAATCCCGGTGGCTGGGGCTGTCTCCCTGGTAAAAGACGGCACGCAGGCAGACACAGGGGCTGTCCGCCTCCCACAGAGCGCTTTCTTCCAGATATTCCGGCAGATAGATAAGCATTTTCCGCTCCGCACCGCCGTACCCGCCGAAGGCGTGCAGCCCTTCCTGGAAACCGAACAGATAGTTTGCCATTTCCAGCTCCCGGGGGGAGAGGAAACAGGTGTTGGCCGGGATGTTTTTCCGCATTCCAGCGTTTATTTTGTCCCATAGCTTGGCAAGCAGCAGCCTGTCCTCGGTATTTTGGGCGATTTTGTCAATATTACTGCATTCCATTCCATCACCAAAAACAGTATAGCACATCTTTTCCCGGCTGAAAAGAAGTTTTTCTTGTGCGGAGCGGTTTCATGAGGTATAATGGAAAACAATGATAAGATGTGGGAAGGAATTGTTATGGTCATTGGAATCGTTGGCGGCGGAGCCTCGGGGATGGCGGCGGCCTTGGCTGCGGCGGAAAATGAAAATGTGCGCGTCATCCTGATGGAACGCCAGGCAAGGGTAGGCCGCAAGCTTCAGGCCACGGGCAACGGCCGCTGCAATCTGTCCAACCTCCGGGCTGGGAAAGGCGGCTACCACGGGGACGACGGGACCTTTTCCCAATATGCCCTGGCCCGGTTCGGGCCGGAAGAGACCCTTGCGTGGTTTCAAGGACTGGGGCTATTCACCGTGGCGGAGGATTCCGGCCGGGTCTACCCCTATTCCGACCAGGCAAATTCCGTGGTGGATGTGCTGCGGTTTGCCCTGGACCGGCCGAATATTACGGTGAAGCTGGGCTTTGAAGCGGAAAAAGTGAAAAAATACGCCGGCGGTTTCCGGGTGGAATCCCGGGAAGAAACTGTAGAATGTGACAGGCTTATCATCGCCTGCGGCGGCCTGGCAGGCACCAGGCTGGGGGGCGGTATGTCCGGGTATCAGCTGCTGCGCGCCCTGGGTCACCACTGTACCAGGCTCCGCCCCGCGCTGGTGCAGCTGAAATCCGGCTGGGGCGGCGTCACGGGACTGAAGGGCGTCCGGGCAAACTGCCATGCTGCGGTTTTCCACGATGGGAAGCGTTTCTCCGAAAGCACCGGAGAGCTGCAGTTTACGGAATACGGCCTGTCCGGCCCGGTGATTTTTGAAATTTCCCGGGATGCCTGCCAGGGCGGGGGAGTATGGCTCTGCCGCTTGGATTTTCTTCCGGAAATCAGCGAAGAGGTCCTGAAAAACGAGCTTCTGCGCAGAAGAACCACCCATTTGCCTGCCTCTGAGCTGCTGACGGGGATCCTGCACAACCGCCTTGGCCGTGTGCTGACCCAGCAGGCCGGTATTTCTGCCAGCCGGGCTGTTGCCGGGCTTTCCGAGTATGAGATTGGGCAAGTCGTAAAAGCGGTGAAGGGACTGGAAGTTTCCCTGACGGAGCCTATGGGCATGGATTCCGCACAGGTCACCGCTGGCGGCATTCTGACGAAGGAGTTTAACGCGCAGACCATGGAAAGCCGCCTGGTCCCCGGCCTGTATGCCTGCGGCGAGGTGCTGGATGTGGACGGAGACTGCGGCGGCTACAATTTACAATGGGCGTGGAGCTCCGGCAGACTGGCCGGAGGACACGCCGGGAGGAACGAGATATGATACGGTTACGGGATATCCAGCTGCCCCCGGAGCACAACCCCCACCAGCTCCAGTTTGAGGCGGCCCGGATGCTGCACATTGCCAATTCCAAGATCCGGCACCTTCGCATCGTCCGCCGCAGTGTGGATGCCCGGAAAAAGCCGGATGTGAAGATCATCTATACCGTGGATGTGGCTGTGGACGGCAGCGAAAAGAAAATTCTGAAGCAAAGCGGCTGCAAGCGCGCTTCTCTGGCACCGGTGTCCTATTATTCCGTGCCGAAACCAGCGGCGCCGGAAAAGCGTCCCGTGGTGGTGGGCTTCGGTCCGGCGGGCATGTTCGCGGCCCTGGTGCTGGCCCTGGCCGGGTGGAAGCCCCTGGTGCTGGAGCGGGGAGAGGATGCGGAAAGACGTCATGAAAAGGTGCAGCGGTTTTTCGAAACCGGCGAATTGGACGTAAGGAGCAATGTGCAGTTCGGAGAGGGCGGCGCGGGCACCTTCTCGGACGGAAAATTGAACACCGGGGTAAACAACCCCCGGATCGGCTGGATTTTGGAGCAGTTTGTCAAGGCGGGGGCCAGGGAGGACATCCTCTATGACGCCAAGCCCCATGTGGGCACGGATGTTTTGCTGACGGTGGTCCAGAATCTCCGCCGGCGCATCGTTTCCTTGGGGGGCGAAGTGCGGTTTTGCACCCAGGTCACCGGATTGTGCATTGCGGACAGCAGGCTGACCGGGCTGAAAACCGGGGACGGGGAGATCATCCCCTGTGACACCGCAGTGCTGGCCATCGGCCACAGCGCCCGGGATACCTTCCAAATGCTGGATGCCATGGGCATTCCCATGGAGCCGAAGCCCTTTGCCATGGGGGTCCGCATTGAGCACAAGCAGGCATCCATCGATGAAGCCCAGTACGGCATGGTGAATCCCGCCCTGCCGCCGGCGGACTACAAGCTGGTGCAGCACTTGGAGGACGCCACGGTCTACACCTTCTGCATGTGTCCCGGCGGTCATGTGGTGGCGGCGGCCTCCGAAGAGGGCCGGGTGGTTACCAACGGCATGAGCAATGCCGACCGGGACGGGGAAAATGCCAACGCCGCTCTGCTGGTTACGGTAAACCCCGAAAGCTTCCCCTACAAAGGCACCCTTGGGGGAATGCAGTGGCAGCGGGAAATTGAAGAGAGAGCCTATCAGGCTGGCGGAGGCTACCGCGCTCCGGCCCAGAAAGTGGGGGATTTCCTGGCCCGCCGGGCAAGCACGGGACCGGGACAGGTCAGTCCCACCTACCGCCCCGGTGTCACCTGGTGCGATCTGCACGATGTCCTTCCCGCGAAAATCACGGGGGCCATTGCCCAGGCTCTGCCTCTGCTGGAGGGCAAGCTGAAGGGCTTTGCCCATCCGGACGCCGTAATGACCGCCCCCGAGACCCGCAGCTCGTCCCCCGTCCGCATCCTTCGTGACGATACCCGCCAATCCGTTGTCTGCGGCCTTTATCCTGCCGGAGAGGGCGCGGGCTACGCAGGGGGCATCATGTCCGCCGCCATCGACGGTATCATGACCGCCGAAATGATTTTAGGAGAATCCAATGGAAGAAAAGCAGATCAATAAATGGCTCCGCCGCCGGTTTACCGCAGTCGGCTGGACGCTGATCGTGTATTATATCATCATGAATATTCTGACGGTGCTGGCCATGGCGCTGGATGCGGCGCGGCAGATGCTCGGCACCTTTATGTCCGGGCGTTATGACGGCGGTGTGGATTTGGACGCCATTGCGGGCAACGCCTGGGGCTACATCCTCACCATTGCCGTGGGGTTGGTGATCCTCTATGCCTGGAAGGGCTGGGACTATTGGAAAACGGAGATCCTGGCAAAAGAAAGAAATATGACCCCCGCTGTCTTTTTCTCCCTGCTCAGTCTTTTTATGGGCGCTCAGATGGTCAACAGCCTGTGGATCGGCCTGCTGGAACTGATCCTGAACCAATTCGGGCTGTCCGTTATGGCCACGCTGGAAAGTGTCTCAGGGGCGTCGGATACCTTCAGCATGTTCCTGTATTCCGCACTGCTGGCCCCCATCGCGGAGGAAATTCTGTTCCGGGGCTATGTGCTGCGGACCCTGCGGCCTTTTGGCAAGCGGTTTGCCATTTTCGGCTCGGCTTTCCTGTTCGGGCTGTTCCATGGAAATCTGTTGCAGACGCCTTATGCGTTTTTGGTGGGGCTGCTGCTGGGGTATGTGGCGGTGGAATACTCCGTGCTCTGGGCCATGGCGCTGCATATGTTCAACAATCTGGTGCTGGCGGACCTTCTGTCCCGGCTGACGGAACGGCTGCCGGAGATGGTGGGAACATCTCTCAACTTGCTCCTGTTCGGGAGCTTTGCGTTGGCCTCGTTGGTCATTTTGATTACCAAACGAAATCAGATTCGGGCGTACCGGCAAAGCGAATGGATGGACCGGCGGTGTTTGAAATGCTTCTTCTCCTGTTCGGGAGTCATCGTGTTGACGGTAATCATGGTCATCAACATGGCGCTGCTGCTGTTTCTGTGAAAAGAAAGAAATATCCGGTAAAAACAGGCGGCAGCGTCAAATGCTGCCGCCTGTTTGCGTCATAACAGCAATATCCAAACTGCCAGCACCACCTGCACCACCAGGATCAGGGGAATGCCAACCGTAAACTTCCGGTGCTTTGTCTTATGCCGCACGGTATACATGCCGATCAGGCTTCCCACACTGCCGCCGATGGCGGCTACCATCATCAGGGTGGCTTCCGGGATGCGCCAGAGGTTTTTCTTTGCTTTGAACTTGTCCACAAGCATAAGGACAAACCCAAGCGCATTGACTATAAGGAGGTAAAGGAGAAGAAACTCTGCCATATTGATTTCCTTTCGGGAGGGATTCGTTTGAAAAAATGTTGGATTCTGGTGGGATTGGCACTGCTGCTTTGCGGATGTGCCGCGGAGGAGACCTTTGAAACGGTGGCGGACGATATCGTCCAGCCGGTCATGGCCCAGCCCAGGCAGGTGGCCGTGGAGCTGCCTGATGGCGCCGTTGCCCCGGTGCTGGAAAGCGACAGCGGACAGATCTACCTGTGCGAGGACTATGAACTGGTGATCGAGACCCAGCCCTCCGGCGATATCAGCGCCACCATCCAGAATATCTGCGGCTATGCAAAAGAGGATCTGACCATCATGGAAACCCAGTGGGAGGATGTTACCCGCTATGAATTTGTCTGGGCGTCGGCGGGGGAGAAGGGCGACATGCTGGGCAGGGCCGTTATTTTGGACGACGGGGATTACCACTACTGCATGTCCGTCCTCCGGGATGCCGCCACGACGGAGACCTCCCAAATCAGCTGGCGCAACGTGTTCGGCTCCTTCCAGCTGGTTTAGGAAAGACCGTTTCCCGGCTCCTTTAGTACTGCGCCATTGCCTCCCGGCACATGGCTTTGCAGGCGTCGATGACGCTCTGGGGATACAAAATCTTAGCCTTGGAACCAAACCCGATGACCCAGCTTAAAAACATGGGGGAGACCGCCACGTTCACGGTGAATACAAAGTGCCTGTCCCCGTCGGGGATCAGCAGGATGTCCCGGCCGAAACGGTCTATGACCACATTGACCAGGCTCCGGTCAAAGCGCAGCTTCACATCGGCGGTTTCCCCGGAGTACATCTGAAACAGCCGGTTGGCATGCTCCACCAGGGCTTTGCCCGTCAGCTCCTGGCAGGGAGTCCGGGGTTGGTCCACTGGCCGGATTTCGCTCATTCTGTCCACCCGGTAGGAGGTGACGCCGTGGCGGGGGGAGTGGGCTAGCAGATAGCAGTTTTCGTTGTCCTGGCATAGGCCGTAGGGGCTGGCCTGGTAATCCCGGTCCCGGTAATGCCGCTCCCGGTCAAGGCCCCAGTCGAAATAGCGGAAGCGGATCTGCCGGTTTTGGGCAATGGCCTCCTGAATGGCGTCCACATTATAGTAGATGGTCTCATTCATGCTCTTGACCCGGCCGCTGACCAGCACATCCCGGCGCATCAGCTTGGCGTCGTAGACGCTGCACTGGCTGCACAGCTTTTCAATCAGTTCCCGGGATTTCTTTTCCGTCAGAAAGCGGCTGGACTGTACGGCGTCGATCAGCAGCTTTAATTCCGGCAGTTCGAAATTCCGGGAGGCGATGAAATAGCCGCCATTTTTGCCGGGGAGGGAGACAATGTCCACGCCGTAATCCTGCAGCGCCGCGATGTCCGAATAGACGGTTTTGCGGTCGCAGACGATATTGTGCTGCTGCTCCAGCATGGAAAGCAGCTCCGCCGCTCTCACCGGATGCTCCCGGTGGGAGTTTCTTTGTAAGTAGTCCAGAATGTAGAAGATCTTCAGCTTCTGATTGTCCGACTTTGGCATAAGGCTCCCTCCTGTGTGTTTTTTTCTCATTATACCACGCGGCGCCCCCGGCGGAAAGGGCAAATTTGCATTTTGTATCGGAATGTGTTATAATGCCCAAAAAGGAGTGGTCATTTTTATGTTTTTTGGCTGTCACCTATCCGCAAGCGGCGGTTACACCGCTATGGTGGAGACGGCGCTGTCCATCGGCGCCAACACCTTTGCCTTTTTCACCCGGAATCCCCGGGGCAGTAGGGCAAAGAAGGAGGACCCTGCCGATGCGGCAAGGGCCGTGCAGATGTTGCGGGACAACCGGTTTGGGAAATTGGTCGCCCATGGCGCCTATACCATGAACCTGTGCACTGCCGCTCCGGAAGCCAGGGCCTTCGCGGCGGAGGTACTGGAAGACGACCTGCGCCGCATGGCGGCGCTGCCCGGGAATTTCTACAATTTCCATCCCGGAAGCCATGTGGGCCAGGGCACGGAAGCGGGAATTGAATACATCTCCGCCGCGCTGAAACAGGCGCTGCGGCATGACTACCCTGTGAAGGTGCTGTTGGAAACCATGGCGGGGAAGGGCAGTGAGATCGGCGGACGGTTCGAAGAACTGAAGGCGATCATCGACGCCGTTGGCAGCGAAAATGTGGGGGTTTGCCTGGATACCTGCCATGTGTATGACGGGGGCTATGACATTGTGAAGGACCTGGATGGAGTGCTGGCGGAATTTGACCGGGTGGTCGGCCTGGACAGGCTCTGCGCCCTGCATGTCAATGACAGCAAGAATCCCTTCGCCAGCCACAAGGACCGCCATGAATGCCTGGGCCGGGGAAGCCTGGGGCTGGAAACCTTCGCACGGATCGTAAACCACCCGGCGCTGAAGGACAAACCCATGATTTTGGAGACCCCCAACGCGCTTCCCGGCTACCAAAAGGAGATCGAAATCCTGCGGAGCCTGGAATCTTAAGAAAAAGTTCATTTGACATATAGGCAAAAGTGTGTCATTTTATAAAGAAAAGAGCG
>JAUNJE010000018.1:36492-47684 GCA_030533415.1 Eubacteriales bacterium
CAGGATACCCTGGCGGCGGAATACATCGGCTTTCTGCGCTATGCCGTGCCGGTCCTGTCGGCTATTTTGCTGCTTCGTTGCGCCCTGCCTCTGCTGACCTTCCGGCGGGAGCCGGAGATCTGGGCCTGGCTGAATATGCCGGACGGTACCCAGGTGCCCATTACCCACTGGGAGAATGTCATTGGCCGCAGCAAGAGCAGCGATGTGACCATTGATTTTCCCACGGTGTCCCGCAACCATGCGGTTCTGACCCGCTATGACGACGGTAGCTGGACCATTACCGACGCAGGCTCCAAGGACGGAACCGTAGTCAACGGCAGAAAGGTGCAGATCTGCGCCCTTCAGCCGAAGGACCGCATTTCCATCGGCGGTGTGGAAATGCAGCTGCAGCCCATTACGGAGCGCCAGGAGGAGCGTCAGGCGGAGCTGCGGACCAAGGCCGCCAGCGGCTGGGACAGCGTCACCAACCTGATGCTGCTGACCATTTTGCAGGGGCTGATGTTCCTGGGCTTCCTGCTGAAAGCGGACCGGGAGAATTTTGTCAGTATTTTCCAGGGCTTTTGGGGCATTGTCCTCTGCCAGTGGCTGCTGTACATATTTTACTGCTTCATCCGCAGAAAATCCTTTGAACTGGAAACCATGGCCTTTTTCCTGTGTTCCGTGGGCATGGCGGTCATTGCCACCGTCAAGCCGGAGGAGACGGTAAAGCAGCTGCTGGCCATGGTGCTGGGCGTGGTGCTGTTCCTGCTGATCGGCTGGTCGCTGCGGGACTTGGAGCGGGCGAAGGTGTTCCGGTATCTGGCCGTGGCGGCAGGTGTGGGCTTCCTGGGGATCACCCTGGTATTCGGCACCGAATATTACGGCGCGAAAAACTGGCTCATCATCGGCAATATGTCCCTGCAGCCTTCGGAACTGAGCAAGGTATGCTTTGTGTTCGCGGGAACCTCTACCATGGACCGCATTATGAACAAGCGGAATTTGATTTTGTTCATTGCCTATTCCGTCGTCATCTGCGGCTGCCTTGCCCTGATGAACGATTTTGGCACGGCGCTGATTTTCTTCTGTGCCTTCCTGGTCATTGCCTACCTGCGTTCCGGCAGCATGGGCACCATTGCCCTGGCCATCACCGCCCTGGGCTTTGCCGGCGTTCTGGCCCTGAAGATCGCGCCCCATGCCCTGCAGCGCTTTGCCACCTGGCGGCATGTCTGGGAGGACCCGCTGGTGGGCGGCTATCAGCAGACCCGGGCTTTGATGTGCATTGCCTCCGGCGGCTTGTTCGGACTCGGCCCGGAGGGCGGGCTGCTGCAATATGTGTTCGCGGCGGATTCCGACATTGTCTTTGGCACCATTTCCGAGGAATGGGGCCTGCTGGTGGCCCTGATGACGGTATTGTGCGTCGTGGTGTTCGGCTTCTTTTCCATCCGGACTGCCCGGGTCGCCCGCAGCAGCTTTTATTCCATCGGCGCCTGTACCGCGGCCAGTGTGCTGGTGATCCAGACCATATTGAACTGCCTGGGTACGCTGGACATTCTGCCCTTTACCGGCGTTACGTTCCCCTTTGTTTCCAACGGCGGCACCAGTATGGTGGGCGCCTGGGGACTGCTGGCCTTCGTCAAGGCCGCCGATACCCGGCAGAACGCAAGCTTCGCCGTGCGGCTGATGAAGGGAGAGTGACTGCATGAACCGCGTTACGAAACGAACCTGGCTTATGAGCCTGTTTATTCTGGTGCTGCTTGGAGGTATGCTCCTGTTTTTGTGGGAGTATTTTACCCAGGCGCAGAACTGGGTGGTCTTTTCCGGATCGCCCCATATCTATAACAGCGCAAACATTGGCTGCGGAACCATCCTGGACCGTTCCGGGGAGGTGCTGCTGGACCTGACGGAAAGCCGCACCTATTCCTCCGACGCGACCACCCGAAAATCCACCCTGCACTGGCTGGGCGACCGGAAGGGCTATGTAAACGCCGGGGCCATTTCCCATTATGCGGCGGAAATGGCGGGGTTCAACCTGGTCGATGGGGTCTATGATGCCACGGGGACCGGCGGGACCGCCAGCCTGACCCTTTCCGCCACGGTGCAGAATGCCGCCCTGGAAGCCCTGGGGGGCAGCAAGGGCACCATCGCTGTGTATAACTATAAAACCGGCGAAATCCTCTGCGCTGTCACCAGCCCCACCTACGACCCGGACAATGTTCCCGACATTGAAAACGATGAAAGCGGCGCCTATGAGGGCGTGTATCTGAACCGGTTTATCCAGTCCGCCTATGTCCCCGGCTCCATTTTTAAGATCGTCACCACCGCGGCGGCTCTGGACTGCGTGCCGGATATTGAGGAGCGCACCTTTACCTGCTACGGCAAGCTGGAATACGGCACGGAGGCAGTCACCTGCGAGAAGGCCCATGGCACCCAGACTCTGAAGGCCGCCTTTGCCAACTCCTGCAACTGCGCCTTCGCCCAGATCGCGGAGCTGATCGGCAAGCAGAACATGGTAAAATCCGTGGAAAAATTCGCGGTCACTCAAAGTCTGACCTTTGACGGCCTGACCACCGGGGAGGGAAACTACGATGTCTCCGATACGGCGCCTGTGTCCTTCGCCTGGAGCTGTATCGGCCAGTATAACGACCTGGTGAACCCGGCCCGGTATATGACCTTCGTGGGCACCATTGCCGCAGGCGGTGCGGGGGTCGAGCCGTATCTTGTGTCCCAGATAAGCAGCGGCGAAGAAGTTAGCTATGAAGCAAAGCCCACCGAAACTGGCCGGATCCTTTCCGAGGAGGTGGCCGCCAAGGTGCGGCAGTATATGCGCAACAATGTGCAGAGCGTCTACGGCGACTGGAATTTCCCGGGCCTTTCTGTCTGCGCCAAGTCCGGAACCAGCCAGCTGGGCGGCGGACAAAAATCCAACGCCATGTTTGCGGGCTTCGTGGAGAACGAGGAATACCCACTGGCGTTTATTGTGGTGGTGGAAAACGGCGGTTACGGAAGCCACACCTGTGTGCCGATTTTGAGCAAGGTCCTCGCCGCCTGCAAGACGGTTTTGGACGGGGAATGACAGCTTTGTGCATTGCATACAAAAAAACAACAAAATCCCGATAGAATCTGTGGTGTTTTCTACGTTGACAAATGTCCTTCTGTGAGATACAATACTTGCAGATTCTAACGAGGAGGTACATAGCCATGGCTGCACGGTCTGCATCTTGTCATACCGGTTCCCGCTGTTATGCAGCGGCTTGTTCCTCTGCGCGAATTATCCCCATTTTGGACACTGCCGCTTTTTTGGTAGTGTCCATTTGCATTCTGTGCCTGCGCATATTGGCGGGAATGATGTAACCGGGGATTCACATGGTATGAAGAAGCGGTTACAACAAGGCGTAGCCGCTTTTTTATAGTTTGAGAAAAGGAGAATGTATTATGAAAAAGTTCGTTGCACTGCTGCTTGCTGTTGTGATGGTAGCGTCCCTGTTTGCGGGCTGCTCCTCCGGCGAGAGCGAAGAAACCAAGGCCCCTGTGGCCACCGAAGGCGCTGCCGCCGCCCCCGCTGACGAGGGCACCCCGGCCGGAACCATCAAGGTTGGCAGCATCGGCCCCACCACCGGCGACTATGCCCAGTACGGCAAGGCCGTGGAAAACGCCATTGCCATGGCCATCGAGGAGATCAACGCCAAGGGCGGCCTGCAGTTCGAGCTGCTGGGCGAAGATGACCAGGGCGATCCCACCATGGCTGTAAATGCCTACAACGTGGAAATGCAGGACGGCATGCAGGTCCTGCTGGGCACCGTGACCTCCGGCGCCTGCGCCGCCGTGGCGGACGTGGCCAATGAGGAGCGGGTGTTCATGCTGACGCCCTCCGCCTCCAGCCCCACGGTCAACGAGGGCCGGGACAATGTGTACCAAGTTTGCTTCACCGACCCCAACCAGGGCGCATCCGCCGCGCAGACCATCAAGAGCCTGGGCCTGGGTGAGAAGATCGCCGTGATCTGGAACAACGCCCAGGACTACTCCACCGGCATCTACCAGTCCTTTATGGAAAAGGCTGAGGAGATCGGCCTGGAGGTTGTCGCCGATTCCACCTTCTCCGACGACAGCAACGCCGACTTCTCCGTGCAGCTCCAGGCAGCCGCCAATGCAGGCGCGGATCTGGTGTTCCTGCCCATTTACTACACCCCCGTTGCTGCCATCATGCAGCAGGCCGGTGCCGCCGACTATAACTTCAAGTTCTTTGGCGTGGACGGCATGGACGGCTTGCTGGACATCTCCGGCTTCGATACGGCTCTGGCGGAAGGCTCCTACATGCTGACTCCCTTCGACGCGAACAAGACCGACGATCTGACGTCCTCCTTCGTGTCCAGCTATGTCGCGAAGTTTGGTGAAACTCCCAACCAGTTCGCTGCCGACGCTTACGATGCCATGTACATCTTCTATGATGCCTGCCAGGATCTGGGCTTTACCTCTGAGACGACGCCTCAGGAGATCTGCGAGGCTATGATCCCCTGGATGCAGAGCTACAGCTACACCGGCCTGACCGGTGAGAACATGGTCTGGGCTGCTGACGGCTGCGTCAGTAAGGTCGCCACGGCCTATGTCATTGAGGGCGGTCAGTACGTTTCTGTGGACTGATCCTCGGGAATAACGGAGTGTACCGGGCGGGGTCCATCGGCCCCACCCGGTTTTCCCGGCCCGGGATGACAAGCCGTACCTGCCCCTCAGAGCAGCCAGGGCTTGTCACCTCGGTTTATACTGAAAAAAGAAGGGAAGGAAGAAATTATGACCGCATTCTTGTCCAATCTGATTAACGGGATCAGCCTGGGCAGCGTCTATGCCATCATCGCCCTGGGGTATACCATGGTGTATGGTATCGCCAAGATGCTGAACTTTGCCCATGGCGATGTGATTATGGTGGGAGCGTATATCTGCTTCTGCTGCCTGTTTGACCTGGGGCTGCATCCGGCGCTGGGTGTTCTGGCCTCCATGGTGGTGTGCACACTGCTGGGAATCCTGATCGAGCGCCTGGCATATAAGCCTTTGCGCCAGGCTACCTCCCTGTCCGTGCTGATCACTGCCATCGGCATGAGCTATTTCCTTCAGAACCTGGCCCAGCTGATCTGGGGAGCCAATCCCAAGAGCTTCCAGACCGTGATCCCTGCCGGAAGCGTCAACCTGATGAATGGACAGCTGAAGATTTCCTATGTATCCATTGTCACCATTGCCGCGTCGCTGGTAGTCATGGCGGCGCTGTCCACTTTCGTGAGCCGTACCAAAATGGGCAAGGCCATGCGCTGTGTCTCGGAGGATAAGGGCGCGGCCCAGCTCATGGGCGTCAATGTGAACATGACGATTTCCGTGACATTCGCCATTGGCTCGGCCCTGGCGGCTGTGGCCGGCGTTCTGATGTGCTCGGCCTATCCGACACTAAAGCCCACCACCGGTTCCATGCCCGGTATCAAGGCATTCACCGCGGCGGTGTTTGGCGGCATCGGCTCCATTCCCGGCGCCATGCTGGGAGGCATTCTGCTGGGAATCATCGAGATTTTGGGCAGGGCCTATGTTTCCTCTGAGCTGGGGGACGCTTTCGTATTCGCGGTTCTGATCCTTGTGCTGCTGATCAAGCCCACCGGCCTGCTGGGAAAAGCCGTTCGGGAGAAAGTGTAAGGTGTGGGTATGAAGACAACAAAACTGACCAAATATATCCGCCGGTATTTTCCCTATGTGCTGGTAACCGCCGCTTTTCTGATCTGCCAGTCCCTGATCTCCACGGGGACTATGCCCAGAACCACAAAATCCCTGCTGATTCCGGTATGTGTCTACATCGTCATGGCAGTGTCCCTGAACCTGACGGTGGGAATCTCCGGAGAACTGAGCCTGGGACATGCGGGATTTATGGCCATTGGGGCCTTTACGGGCATTGTGGTTGCGGAATACACCGGTTCCGTTTTTTCCGCTCCGGAATGGGTGCAGCTGCTGCTGGCCATCGTGGCAGGCGGCGTGCTTGCCGGGATCATGGGCACGCTGATCGGCATCCCGGTGCTCCGGCTCCATGGCGATTATCTGGCCATCGTGACCCTGGCCTTCGGTGAGATCATCCGCAATGTACTCAACTGTATTTATATTTCCCTGGACGGAAAGAAGCTGCACTTTGCGTTCAATAATATGAACATCGACGGAAAGCTTCTGTTCCGGGGGCCTACAGGCGCCACTGGCGTCACCCGGATCGCCACTTTCACGGCCGGGTTCCTGCTGGTGCTGGTTACATTGTTTGTGGTTCTGAATCTGATCCACTCCCGCTCCGGCAGAGCGATCATGGCCATCCGGGACAACCGGATCGCGGCGGAGTCCGTAGGTATCGACGTAACGGAATACCGGATGATGGCATTCGTCACCTCTGCCGTTCTGGCGGGTATGGGCGGCGCGCTGTTTGGCCTGAACTATTCCACGCTGGCCCCTTCGAATTTCTCCTTCAATGCTTCCATTCTGATTCTGGTGTACGTTGTGCTGGGCGGCATCGGAAATATCACCGGCTCCATCATTGCGGCGACCGTGCTGTACGTCCTGCCTGAGGAGCTGCGGCGCTTTTCGGACTACCGGATGCTGGTCTATGCGGTTGTGCTGATTGCCGTGATGCTGGTGACCAACAGTACGTCTGTCCGGGGCTTCTTCGACAGATTCCGGGATAAAGAGCAGAAGCAGCGCAAAGATGGTCCGGAAAATAAGACGGGAAAGGAGGGGGCGCACCATGAGTGAGGAAGTCAAGCACAAATTCAATACCAAAATGGTACCCTTTCCCTCCCAGGCCATTGTGCCGGAACGGGACTTGCATAAGCTGCCCGTCCTGGATGTGCGGAACCTGGGCATCGACTTTGGCGGCCTGACCGCTGTGGACGGCTTTAACATTACCATCGGACCCACCGAGATCTCTGGCCTGATCGGGCCGAACGGCGCGGGCAAGACCACGATTTTCAACCTGCTGACCTCCGTATACCAGCCCACCCGGGGCAGCATCCTGCTCAACGGAATCGACACCAAGGGCATGACCACCCACAAGGTCAACAAGCTGGGCATCGCCCGCACCTTTCAGAACATCCGCCTGTTTACAGACATGACGGCCCTGGACAATGTCAAGGTGGGCATGCACAACGGCATCAAATGTTCTTTCGCATCCTCTGTGCTGCGTCTGCCCTCCCACTTTAAGGCGGAAAAGCAGGCCAATGAAAAGGCCATGGAGCTGCTGGATTTCATGGGCTTGACGGAAGTTGCCGACCAGAAGGCGGGCAGCCTGCCCTATGGTGTCCAGCGCCGCCTGGAAATTGTCCGGGCACTGGCCACCAGTCCGTCCATCATTCTGCTGGATGAACCTGCCGCCGGCATGAACCCCAGTGAAACCACGGAGCTGATGCACCAGATCCGCCGCATCCGGGATACCTTTCATATTGCCGTTTTCCTGATCGAGCATGATATGAACCTGGTCATGAATGTCTGTGAGGCCATTGCCGTGGTGAACTACGGCCGTATCATTGCCAAGGGCACCCCGGATGACATCCGGCAGAATCCCGCGGTTATTGAAGCCTATCTTGGCAGAGAGGAGGGGAATCCCTGATGCTGAAGATCGAGGATATGCATGTATATTACGGCGCCATCCATGCCATCAAGGGGGTTTCCTTTGAGGTGGGCGAAGGGGAGATCGTTGCCCTGATCGGTGCCAACGGCGCGGGAAAAAGCACCATTTTGAAGACCGTCTCCGGCCTGATGCACCCCCGCAGCGGTTCCATTACCTTCTGCGGCCAGGATATTGCCCATGCCGAGGCCTACAAGCTCCTGCGAACCGGCCTGGCCCACGTTCCCGAGGGACGCCGCATTTTCCTGCAGATGACCGTCCAGGAGAATCTGGAAATGGGCGCCTATATTAATAAGGAGGTATCCCAGGCCGACCTGGAAACGGTTTTCGGTTACTTCCCCCGGCTGAAGGAGCGCCGCAAGCAGATCGCGGGTACCCTTTCCGGCGGCGAGCAGCAGATGCTGGCCATGTCCCGTGCCTTGATGAGCCATCCCAAGCTGATGATGCTGGATGAGCCTTCCATGGGCCTGGCACCCATTCTGGTTGACCAGATTTTTGCCATCATCAAGCAGCTGCATGCGGCCGGAACCACCATATTGCTGGTGGAGCAGAACGCCCGTAAGGCGCTGCAGATTGCCGACCGGGCCTATGTTCTGGAAACCGGAAGCATTACCTTAAGCGGCACCGGCGCGGAGCTTGCCAGCTCCGATGCGGTCAAGAAAGCATACCTTGGCGGCTGAGCAACGCAATATTTGGATAAATTCATATGGTGGACACCCCCTGCATAGGATTAGCAGGGGGTGTTTTTATGTGCCGCAAAAATCACCTGCACGGCTGGTGTATCCTGGCCTTTGGTCTGGGGCTGATCGTGGGTCACTGCCTGGAAAACTGGTTTCTGTGCTGCTGCGGCGGCGTGGGGCTGATTGTGCTTGGACTGTGCGTCATGAAACAAAAATAATGGGCATAAACTTGTCCCGGCCCGAATATAGTTTACCAACTAATGTGGGATAAGGAGTGATCCTAACTTGGAACTGAATTTTGAAAAAACAATTCTCTCCTGTCTGGACACGGCGGTGCAGGAGATTCAAAACAGCGAGCAGACCCAGGAGATCAAGCTGCCCGACGGTATGCCGGATATCGGGCATATCCTCTCCGCCTGGGGACAGGTGATTCTGCGGAGCAAGGAGTGGCGCAACGACAGCATCGCCTTTTCCGGTGGGATCATGGTCTGGGTGCTTTATGCCCCGGAGGACGGCGGTCCGGAGCGCTGCATTGACGCCTGGATTCCCTTCCAGATGAAGTGGGATCTGCCCGCCGGAACACCGGAGGGGGACATCCGGATTCAATGCCTTCCCCGGTTTGTGGATGCCCGGTCCGTGTCTGCCCGGAAGATCATGGTCCGCGCGGGAGTCGCGGTTATGGCCACGGCGCTGGCGTCCAGATCCGTGGAAATCTATGCCCCGGAGGAGATCCCACAGGGGGTGGAGCTGCTGCGAAGCGTCTATCCTGTTCGCCTTCCCATGGAGGTGGGAGAAAAGAGCTTTTTGCAGGATGAGGACTTGACGCTGCCTGATTCCGCGCCCCAGCCGGAACAGCTGATCTATTACCAGCTAAATCCCAGAATCACCGACAAAAAGGTTCTTTCCAACAAGGTGGTATTCCGGGGAAATACCAACCTGCATGTGCTCTACCGCTCCGAGGAGGGGCAGCTGCACAGCTGGGATTATGAGGTGCCCTTCTCCCAGTATGCCGACTTAAACGGGGAGCATGGCAGCGATGCCCTGGCGGACATCCTGCTGAGTCCGACCAGTCTGGAATTGGAGATGGACGACGAAAGCCACCTGCGCTTAAAATGCGGCATTGTGGCCCAGTACCTGATTACAGACAAGCAGATGCTGGAACTGATTGAGGATGCCTACAGTCCGGGCCGGGAAGTAGATATCCAGACGGAGACTCTGGAAATTCCTGCCGTGCTGGAAAACCGCCGGGAAAATATCTATGGTGAGCAAAGTATTTCCGGAGAAGCCAACGTTGCTGCCGATGTCAATTTCCTACCGGATTTCCCCCGGCAGCACAGAACTGAAAACGGGGTGGAAATGGAGCTTCCGGGCACCTTCCAGGTGCTCTATTATGGGGAGGACGGCGGCCTTCATTCCGGAGCGGCCCACTGGGAGGGCAGGCAGAGTCTGAATGCGGACATGAACTGTCAGATCACCGCGGTCCCCATTCCGGTCCAGGCCCAGGCATCCGCCGGAAACGGAAGCATTCTCGCGAAAACGGAGCTGCCGTTGGAAATAACCACAGCGGCGCACCAGGGCATCTCCATGGTGACGGGGGTGGAGGTAGGCGAAGCGCGCCAGTTAGACCCAGGCAGGCCCTCTCTGATTCTCCGCCGGGCGGGGGATAAGCGGCTGTGGGATATTGCCAAGGACAGCGGCTCCACCATGGATGCCATCCGCAAGGCCAATAACCTGCAGGAGGAACCGTCGCCCAATCAGATGCTTTTGATTCCGGTATCTTAACGGGACTTATGGGGCGGAGCAGGAACCCCGCCCCATAAGCCCATGCAAAAAAAGCGCTGTTTCCCCGGATGTTTTGGGAGAACAGCGCTTTATTCCGGCGCAAAAACCGGCCGTCCCGGGGGAGAGCCGGGACGGCGGCTGACAGGCTGTCGCGTTTCGGGGGATGGCCTGCCTGGAAACAGCTTACTCCGATGCCCCTGGCGAAAGCAAGGGAAATGTGTCGAAAAGTTCCCTATTTTTTCCTTGTAACGGTTGACAAGCGGTGGTATAATAATCTGTAGAAAAATTTTTTACAGAAGGTGTATTTTATGACAAAGATCGACATTTTTTCCGGCTTCCTGGGAGCGGGCAAGACGACACTCATCAAGAAAATGATCGCCGAGGCCTACAAGGGCCAGAACCTGGTGCTCATTGAGAATGAATTTGGTGAGATCGGCATTGACGGCGGCTTCCTGCAGGATGCCGGCATCAATATCACCGAGATGAACTCCGGCTGTATTTGCTGCAGCCTGGTGGGGGATTTCGGCAAGGCCCTGACCCAGGTCATCGAGCAGTATCACCCGGACCGGATCATCATTGAGCCTTCCGGCGTGGGCAAGCTGTCCGACGTCATTGGGGCCGTGAATAAGGTCACGAATGAATCCGTGACCCTTGGCTATACCGTTGCCGTGGCCGACGCGGGCAAGGTCAAGGTCTATATGAAGAACTTTGGCGAGTTTTACAACAACCAGATCGAAACGGCTTCCACCATCATCCTGTCCCGTACCGATTCCATTCCCCAGGCCAAACTGGATGCTGCCGTGGCCCTGCTCCGGGAGCACAACCAGGTGGCAACCGTTGTCACAACGCCCTGGAATGATCTGACGGGGGCACAGCTGATCGAAGCCATGGAAGGCAAAGCCTCCGTTGCCGCCGAGCTTGCCCGGCTGGAGCTGGAGCGTCTGGCGGCTGAGGAAGAAGACTGCACCTGCGGCTGCCACGATCATGACCATGGCGAGCATGAGCATGACCACGATCATGAGCACCATCATGACCACGACGGCCACTGCTGCCACGATCATGACCACGAGGAGCACGAACATGACCACGATCATGAGCACCATCATGACCATGATGGCCAC